>NZ_CP020046.1:1320410-1980615 GCF_002028405.1 Thiomonas intermedia | reverse complement strand
TCTCCATCAGGTTTCACCATGTCCGCCGAGAGGCCCACGGGCCGTGTCGGCAGATCCGGTGCGTTCATGCCGATCGCCGTTCAGGCGCTCGGTGCGGAAGGCAGAATGCCTTCGACTTCACCATGCACGCGGGCGATGATGTGCGCAGCCACCAGGCCGTCACCCACACGCTCGCACGCGTCGGCGCCCGCACGAACCGCCGCGTTCACCGCGCCGGTCTCGCCGCGCACCAGCACGGTCACGTAGCCGCCACCCACAAACTGGCGACCGATCAGTCGCACTTCCGCCGCCTTGCACATCGCGTCGGCCGCTTCGATTGCAGGCACCAAACCGCGCGTCTCGATCATGCCCAGGGCAATTCCATTCACATTCGCCATTTTTCGCTCCTCAAAGGGTTGCAATTACGCCAAGATCAAACCAATACCAAACCGAGGCTCGCCGCCGGCTCAAGCCGTCGGCGCTTCGGGCAGAATGCCCTCGACCTCACCATGCACGCGGGCGATGATGTGCGCAGCCACCAGGCCGTCACCCACACGCTCGCAGGCGTCGGCGCCCGCACGAACCGCCGCGTTCACCGCGCCGGTCTCGCCGCGCACCAGCACGGTCACGTAGCCGCCACCCACAAACTGGCGACCGATCAGTCGCACTTCCGCCGCCTTGCACATCGCGTCGGCCGCTTCGATTGCAGGCACCAAACCGCGCGTCTCGATCATGCCCAGGGCAATGCCCATACGTTCAGCCATTTGTCACTCCTTGTCTAAAAGTCGACTGCTCACCAAATTGCACCGAGCCGGCGCCCGACGTGCTCCCTTGCTCACGACTGCGTGGAAAACCCGCTGACGGGTTCATTCCTCCCAGCCCTCGATGATTCCGCAGATGGTCAGATCCGTGGTCACGGTCGGATCGGGCATGGCCAGCCTTGCCGCACTGCCCAGGCTGGTGAACACCCATTTGCCCACCGGCGCGCCCACCGGATCGGTGGCCACCTCGATATTGCCCTTCAAACCCTGCAACACGCGCAACGACGCCGCCTGCAGCCCGGGCGCTCGCCGGGAGCAGACCAGTTCGTCCTTGACGCGCCAGATCTCCATCAGCCCTCCGCCCCCCAGTGGTCGATGATGCCGACGATCGTGAGATCGGAGGGAAAATCCTTGCTGCCCGCAGCTTCGCGCGCCGCCGATGAACCGACGCAGATCACCCAGTCTCCGGGCACGCAGCCCACGGCGTCGACCGCCACGCTGCGCGTGCCGCCCTGCTTGTCCTGGACGACGAGCAGCGGACGGTGGCCGAACGAATCGATCCGATTCGTCGATACCAGCGTCTTTTCCACTCGCATGATGCGCATCTGTCTGTCCTCAATGTCCTGCGTCCGCGACCGCTTCGTCGACGAACACGCAGCGTTCGGTGTCGAAACGATCGGACAATGCCATACGGCAGATCAGCAGATCCCGCGCAACCAGCGCCGGATACCTTGACTCGATCGCCGCCTTGACCCGTTTGGCGCGCTTGAGCGCGCGTTCGCGCGAACCGGGCACGCGCGACGAGTAGTAGAAGTGCACCAGCACCGGAACCGGCAGCCCATGGCGCACGTTCAAACCCGTGAAAATCTTGATGCCGACGTCCATGTCGGCCGCGCCTTCCTCGACCGTGTCGAGGTGGGCGTAGTAATACTTGTTGCGCATCTGCACATAGTGCGTCGCTTCACCGGCGCAGATGAATTCTTCGTCGTGGCCCAGCACCGAGTAACGACCCTGGTGATGGTGAATCACGAACTCGATCTGCGACAGATTGGCCTCGGCCAGCGCCAGCACCAGGCTGCGCATACCGGCATCCATGACGCCCCGGCCCTGAGCCCAGCCGTCCATGTGCTGCGTCTCGTCCACCCGTTGTGCGATGTGGGCACGCGCGGTTTCGGCCGCCAGTCCGACGGTCTCGCGGTACAGCTCGGCAGTATCGACGTAGCGATAGGGATTCACGTCGCCATCGGCGTCCGGCAGGTGGATGCGCAGGGCATCGAGATCGGTATCGAGGCCGACCAGCAGCACGGCGGGCGCGGCGCCCACGCCATAGGTGCGCTCAATGGCCACGCGCAGTTCGTCGAGACGCTGCTTGGCCGATTCCACGGCCTGCTTGTCGTTGCTGGCATGGAAGGCGCAGCCCTGATCGTGCGAATGAGAACTGCTGAAGTGATAGACGGCGATCTTCAGATAATTCTGCGACTCGCCCCCGGGAATGCCACCGGTCAGGCGCTCGAGTTCGCGGTGCGCCCAGTCGGCCATGTCGGCTTCGACGTCGAACATCGCCCCGGCGTAGGCCTTGACGTAGACGTTGCGGTTGGGCGCCATACGGAACACGAACGGCACCAGGCCTTGCAGCCGACCGTCGGCGCAGGGTGTGATGTCCACCGTGTGAAAGCCACAAGCCGCGAGAAACTCGGGCGTGAGCGCCATGCGGGTCAGCCATGGCGCCTGATCGGCATCGGTGTGGTCGATGCAGCTTTTGAAACTCTGGAAGATGCAATGGGTGTGCAGCGCCTTCATGTCCAGGCCGGACACCCAGGCGTCGTCGAGCAGTTCCTGCGGCAGCGCATAGCCCAGACGGGTCTGCGCCAGGCCTTGGGCGCGCTGGGCGAAATCTGTCTCGTGCTGCAGCGCTGAGATGTCTTTGAGCGTATCGACGATGCCGCTGAAACGTCCGCGCACGCTGCGCTCGTAGTCGGACAGGCGCCGATTGAGCTCCGGGTCGACCAGACCATGCTCGCAGCGCTGACCCGGCCCGATGACACAGGCCGGATTGTCGCTATCGGCCTGGGCATGAAACGCCGGCCGCACGGCATGCAGGTGCGCAGCGGGAGCGTCCTGCGAAGGCAGGTAAGCGCCGCTGGCCCTCAAGGCCGCCATGCGTTTGTGCGTATTCATGCCTGGACGCTCCGGTTCAGCCGCGCGCGCCGCCTGAGACGGTCACGGCAGCGCCGCGCTCGGTGTTGCCGGAAGAACCGGTCACACGAGACGACGGAATCTCGGGACGCTCCACTTCACGGAACGTGGCGGCATTCGATCCCATGCCGCGCGGCTGACCGCGCATCGATGGGTTGCGAGCGAGGCTGGATGCACCTTCGGTTCCGGTCACGCGAGACTGCTCCAGCCAGACGTCGCCCGAAATCCGGGTGCCTTGCTGGCTGCCTTCGCCAGTCAGGCGCTGTGCCGCACGCTGCACGGTTTCCTGCTGGTCCTGCTGCTGCGACTGGAAGCGCTGCATGTCCTGCTTGCGGAACTCGGGCGTGCCGGTGATCAGGCCTTCGGCCTTGTTGATCGAGCCGGTGAGGCGGTCGGTACCCAGACCATTGCCCGTCACATCCATGCCACGCTCGCGGCCGAGCGAAGCATGGCCGGGCGTGAGGATGCTGAAAATGAAGGGCGCAGCGTCGCGAGCCGGCGCTTCGGCAGGACGCGCACGCGACACGAAGCGGCCGCTGGTGGCGCATTGCCCCGGCATGGTGTCCAGGCCGAGATAGGGCGTTCCGGTGACAGAGCCGCAGGCCCCGCGTTCATCGCCCGTCATCACCGAGCCACCGGCACCCGGACGGTCGCCGCTGATGGCCCGCAGCGACACGGTGGCGCTGTCGCGCTGCACATTGCGTTGCTGCTGCAGCGCAGGCGCCTCGCAGAACGTCTGGAACTGACCTTGGCCGATGTAGCTGTTGCCACTGATGGGCGCGCAGGCGCCCGCCTCGTTGCCGGTGACCCGCGAAGCGCGGCCAGGGTTGCTGCCGGTGATTCTCTGACCATTCCAGGTCTGATCGACCGCGACCTTGGTGATCGGGGCAATCGCTTCAGGTGCTTCACATACGGCGCCGAGCTGCTGGGCGCCGATGTAATCGATACCGGTGACGGGTTTGCACCCGAACGACTCGTCACCGGACAATTTTGGGCTGGGCGCGACCTCGGAACCGGTCACGGAACGTCCACCCAGCGTCTGCATGACGCTGACCTTGGCCGGGGCCGACGCGGTGGCGCCACCGAAATCCTTGGCGTTGAAATACTGGTTGCCCGAGACCGCGCGGGACGAGCCGGTCTCGTTGCCGGTGACGTGTGTGCTGCGACCCACATCGGTGCCGGTCACGCTCTGGCCGTCGCGGCTCGACATCACGCTGATCTTGCGTGGCTGTGTCGGGGCGCTGGTCTGGCAGAGCTGGCTGAACTGCTCGGAGGACAGGTACTGAGTGCCGGTCACGGGACGGCAGGCACCGGCCTCATCGCCGGTCATGCTCTTGCGCGCACCCACGCCGGTACCGGTCACGGTCTTGCCGCTGGCCGTCGTGGAAACCTCGACCTTGTTCGGGGCCGTATCGGCACTGGCGGTGCTGTAACGGGTGCCGGTGAGGGCGCGGTCCGCCCCCTGCTCGCCACCCGTCACCTTGACCTGGCGGTCGACCAGCGTCCCCGTGAAACGCTGACCCATCTCGGTAGTGCCGCGGCCGACCTTCTCGGCGCTGGCCTGGGGACGGGTTTCGCAGAACTCCTGATAGCGCTCGGCGCTGAGGTAGTCGGAGCCGGTGATGGCGCGGCAGGCGCCGGGCTCATCGCCTGTGACCTTGGTGGACCGACCGACCTCGGTGCCCGTCACACGCTGTTCGCGCAGGGTGGTGCTCACGCCGACTTTGGGCGCATTGGGCGCCGGGCGGGTCTTGCACAGCGCATCGAACTGTTCGGTGCCGATGTATTCGGTTCCGGTAATGGCGCGACAGGAGCCGGGCTCGTTGCCGCTGACCCGCTGGCTGCGCTCGACCTGGGTGCCGGTCACGCGCTGGCCCGAAAGGGTATGACCCTCCTCGACCTTCACGGGCACGGCAGCCCGGGTATCGCGAGCCTTCATGCGTCCGCTGTGGCGCGAGGCATCGGCAGTCGCACCGGCGCGCCCGACGAGGGACTGCACATGGCGGCGCTGCATGGCTACCTGACGGGCGGTAGCGCCTTTGCTCATGGCGGTCTGCCAATCCTGTCCCGGCAACGCTGCGGCAATCTTGGTGGCCTGGGCCACGCGGCGCAGGCCGGCTTTGCCATCCTGAGCCAGCGCGGCGCGGCGTGCCTGCGCCAGGGCGCGACCACCGGCCATGGGCACGGCGCGAACCGCCGCGCTCACGTCAGCGGCCGGAGCGGTCATCGCACTCTGGGTGGACAGCGCCGGGGAGGACGCGGTGTCGGCGCAACCGCAGCCGCAGGACTTCTCCGCGACGCAACCGCAGGAGGCAGACGCCTCGCGGACGGACGCGGCGGGCACTGCAGCCGTAGGACGCAGATGGGCGCTTGGGCGACTCGGGCCGCCGTTGACAGCCTGCTTGACCGCGGGCTTGCCCTGCTGCGACATCGCCTGACGGCGCGCACGGGCAGGGCTGAGCTGCGCCTGAGGCGGACTCAGCGACGCGGATGCCGAGGTCGCACGCACCACGGGTGCTGCCGACGTAGCGGAGGCAGGACGCGACTGCGGCGACTGCGAAGAGGCAGCAGTCAGCGCGGCCGCCATCTCCGGCCTTTGACGCACGGAGGCGGCGGCAGGCTTGGCCGAACCGGCCTTGCCATGCAGCGCCATGGCCTGGCGCCGCTTGAGTGCCAGCTCGCGACCCGAGAGGGTCGCCTGCGCATGGCGATCGGCAGGGTATGTCATGGTGGACCTCGATGCAGAGAAGTCGTGAATTCAGAAAACTCGTTGTCTGGGCCCAGGGCACGCAGCCCCGGACACCCGGCGCGACGGCAACCTGGCCGTCACGCCCGAACTGCGATCAGCGGTAGACGACGAACGCGAGACCCTGGCTCTGGGCGTAGTTGTCATAAGCGACGAAACGCACCATGTGGTCAGGGAATTCGCGGTGGCAGGCTTCGAGTTCGCCCAGCACCGCGTCGACGGACTGCTCGCCGAACAACGGCAGCTTCCACATGTACCAGAAGCTCACGCGGGCCGAGGTGCCCTTTTCGGTGTGTTCCACCGCGGGGTTCCAGCCCTGGGCGATGGCGTAGGCGATCTGGCGACGCACCTGATCGGGCGTCATTTGCGGCAGGTAGGAAAAGGTCTCAAACTTCTTGGTGGCTTTATAGGCTTGCACGGTGGCCATGATGAATTCCTTTTAGAGCAAACGGTGTCAGACAGCGGCGGCGCGCTTCGCGCCAGCCGCACCGGGAACGATCACTTGTTGGCGACGTCCAGCTTGTCGACGGTGTCGAACTCGAACTTGATTTCCTTCCAGGTTTCCATGGCGATCTTCAGTTCGGGCGAGTTCGCGGCCGCGGCGGTGAGAATCTCGCGGCCTTCCTTTTCGACCTGACGGCCTTCGTTACGGGCCTGCACGCAAGCCTCAAGCGCCACGCGGTTGGCCGCGGCACCAGCCGCGTTGCCCCAGGGGTGGCCCAGGGTGCCGCCGCCGAACTGCAGCACGGAGTCGTCTCCGAAGATGTTGACCAGCGCGGGCATGTGCCACACGTGAATGCCGCCAGAGGCCACGGCGAAGGCGCCGGGCATGGAGCCCCAGTCCTGATCGAAGAACAGGCCGCGGCTGCGGTCTTCCGGCACATACGATTCACGCAGCAGGTCGATCCAGCCCAGCGTGGAGGCGCGGTCGCCTTCGAGCTTGCCCACCACGGTGCCGGTGTGCAGGTGATCGCCGCCCGACAGGCGCAGGATCTTGGTCAGCACGCGGAAGTGGATGCCGTGGTGCGGGTTGCGGTCGAGCACCGCGTGCATGGCGCGGTGGATGTGCAGCAGCATGCCGTTGTCCTGACACCATTGGGCCAGGCCGGTGTTGGCGCAGAAGCCGCCGGTGATGTAGTCGTGCATGATGATGGGTGCGCCGATTTCCTTGGCGTACTCCGCACGCTTGAACATTTCGTCCGGGGTCGGCGCGGTCACGTTCAGATAGTGACCCTTGCGCTCACCCGTTTCCTGCTCGGCCTTGAGCGTGGCTTCCTGCACGAAGTCGAAACGCTGCTTCCAGCGCATGAACGGCTGGGAGTTGATGTTTTCGTCGTCCTTGGTGAAGTCGAGGCCGCCGCGCAGGCACTCGTACACGGCGCGGCCGTAGTTCTTGCCCGACAGGCCCAGTTTCGGCTTGATGGTGCAACCCAGCAGCGGGCGGCCATACTTGTTCATCACGTCGCGCTCGACCTGGATGCCGTTGGGCGGCCCGTTGCAGGTCTTGACGTAGGCGATCGGGAAGCGGATGTCTTCCAGCCGCAGGGCGCGAATCGCCTTGAAGCCGAACACGTTGCCCACCAGCGAGGTGAACACGTTGACGACCGAACCCTCTTCGAACAGGTCGATGGGGTAGGCGATGAAGGCGTAGAAGCAGGTGTCGTCGCCCGGCACGTCTTCGATGCGATAGGCACGGCCCTTGTAGTAGTCCATGTCGGTCAACAGATCGGTCCAGACGGTCGTCCAGGTTCCGGTCGAAGACTCGGCGGCCACGGCGGCAGCTGCTTCCTCACGATCGACGCCCGCCTGCGGGGTGATCTTGAAGCAGGCCAGAAGGTCGGTGTCCAGAGGGGTGTACTCCGGCATCCAATAGGTTTGCCGGTACTCCTTAACGCCGGCCTGATAGGTCTTAACTGCCATATCGATCACTCCTTAGCGATGAAACGCGACAAAAACTGCGATAAAAATTCAATGTTCTGGCCAACAGGCTCATGCGGCCAACCAATCACTGCTTAACCGCAGCTCCGCACAAGCCGCCGGAGCGGTCTGCCTTGCTGCGCTGCCTGGGATTTAACGCGGCCGAGCAGGCCAGAAAGCCCGGACACAAGCCACACATCCTTGAAAGCGGACTGAAGGATACTGCCCCGCACTCATAAGAATCAATTTATATCGGCAACACATTCGTTAAATTTATCTGAACAGAAAGCACCCTTCGGCACCGCTGCTCAGTTCCTGAACTTGACCGGCCGCCCCACCTGAATGTCGGAGACGAAAACCACGCCCGAATGCGCTTCGAAGAACGGTTGAAAGCCTTCGAGCAGCGGGCCGACCAGCTCCTCGGGAACGGCAGCGATGATCATAATCAGCGCATCGTCCTCATTGAACATGAGGTGGCCTTCGTACATGCCGTGACTGCCTTTGCCCGACAGGTTGCCGACGATGGTGTAACCCTTCACACCGGCACGGTCGAGCAGGTCGGTGGCGAATTCCTTGTGCGCCCCTTCCAGAATGATTTCCAGCTTTTTCAGCGGATGCAGCTTGATGGCGTTCATGCGACGAGATCCTCCTGAGTCTGGGGCACGAGCGGCGCGCGCTCTTCCCATTGCCCATGGTTGTAGACGAAAGGCTTGTAGCCCTGGGTGGGGTCGATGACGATGGCGCGAATCCAGCCGCCGAGCACCAGGTTCTTCACCTTGACCACGCTTTGCAGCGCGCGCCCGGCAAAGTCGAGCGGCGCCTCGATGAGGGCGATCAGCCGCATCGGCTCGTGGTAGGGCTGTCCCTCGCGCATCACGGTCTGCATCGGCAGGCCGGTGCGCAGATCGCTCAGATTGCCGGTCATCACGCCAAAGCGCCCAGCGACGTTGTGATAGGCCTTGCTGCCGCTGCCCAGGTGGGCATTGTCCACGGTGGAAAAGAAATGCTCCAGATTGATCCATTCCCCCACCACCACCGGCGCGGCGAGCAGGTTTTCGAGCAGTCGGCCCTTGGGATCGCAGCGCCAGTCATACGACAGCAGGAAGGGACGTCCCTCGAGATCCGCCGCCTGGGTGAGGCTGCGACGCCCGACGATGCCGTAGACGTTCTTCGACAGCCCCCATTCGGGCCGCGTCTGCGCCCAGTCGACCGACAGACGCTGCGCCGTGCGATAGGCCTGCGCGGGATCGAGCTCGCGCTTGTGCGGCAGCAGTTTGGGCATGCGCTCGGCCGCCGCCAGCCGCGAGGCCGCCCGCAGACCGTTGCGCAGACGCTCCAGATACACCAGATGTCGCGGCGGCAGCAGGTCGAGGTCGAGCAGCTCGATGGCGTCGGTCGTGGTGGTGTGCAGCGCCGGCAGGAACCAGCTGTCTTCGGGAATGGTGATGCCCATGGTCGCCAGACGCTCGCGCACGGCGGTCTTGTTGGCCATCTGCGCCAGCACGCGGGCGTTGACCAGGCCGCTGCCGCCGCCGCAGGCGCCACAGTCCAGCGCCGACTCGTAGGGGTTATTCTCGGTCTTCCCGGCGTGGCCGACGATGAGCACGAAGCGCGAGAAGTTGCCCGTCAGCCCGATCATGGTCAGGGCGGTGTGAACGTAGTTGACCTGTTCGTCGAGCGAATAGCCGATGCGGCCCAGGCGCACGAGCTGATAGTTGGCGTAGTCGGCGTCGACGCGGTAGTCCTCGCGCAGCTTGTCGATGAAATCGGCCTCCTGCTTGTCGGGCACGCCGAAGGCCGTGCGCAGTCGCGTCGGGCCGTCGCGGTGGCGCAGCGCGGTTTCGCGCAGTTCGCGGATCATGTCGTCGTCCACGCGCTCGCGCTCGATGTGCAGTTCGGCGTGCAAGGCCTTGACGATCATCGCGCGCTGCAGGGTGCGGATGATGGAATCGGCCTGTTCGCGGGTGAGCTTGTCGACCAGCAGGCGGGTGACCGGCTTCTCCGCGTCGATGCGGCTGCGCCAGTGGCTGTAGCCCAGCGGCGCGAGGGTCTTGCCGAACAGATCCAGTCCGAACAGCATGCCCACCGCCTCCACGGTGACGTAGGGCGAGAGCACCGAACTCTTGAGGTCGTGCAGCACATGGCCGAGGGTGCTGACGAAGTCTTCGTCGTTGGGGTCGAGCGCGGCCGGCAGTTCCAGCACGAGGTTCTTGGGCGTGACCACCGCCGGACAGAAATGACTCTCGCTGCCCTTGCCGTAGCCGAGAAAGCCCACGGGCACGCCGAAGAAGCCGGCGATGCCGAAGGTCTGGTAATCGCCCACACGTTCGAGATGGCGCCGGATGGGCTCGGACCGCACATCGATGCAGAACCAGGCCTGGGCGAACGGCCGCTTGCCCGCGGGCAGATCCTGCGGCACCTGAACCCGGGCGAGCAGATGGTCGATGGACTGTGCCTCCATCCCCAGCGTCCACACCATGCCTTCCTGCGGGGCGAAGGCCTGCAGGCCCTCCAGCAGTCCTGCAATGCCCTCGGGCGTCAGCGCCTCGAGCGCCGCCGTGGCCTGCGCGGCGGCGGCCAGTTCGCGGAGTTCGGCCGCCTGTTCATGCCCGAGCTGGGCCTGCCAGAGCGGCCAGTAGCGCTGCAGCAGATCGTCACATCGGGCGCAGTTGCCGCGCGACAGCGCGTCGTCGATGCGCTGGGCCCAGCCCGGCAGCACCTGGCCGCCATGAAAGGCTTCGCGCAGCAGACATTCGGCGCTGCGTTCGCGCAACAGGGCATCCAACTGATCGCGGCGTACCGGGGTGCGGCGCTGGCGCGAGCTTTCCTGCAGCAGCGCCAACCCCACCACGAGACGAATGGCCAGCAGATCGACGACGTCGGCGGGGTAGCGTTGCGCCCAGTAGTAATGCTTGGCGGACGAACGCCAGCGCACGAAGCCCGTCCAGCCGTGCAGCCGGGTGAGCTCGTGGGTGAAATAGGCCGGCCATTCGTCGGTATCGATGCCCATTTCTTCCATGACGTGCACCACGGCATTCTCGGCATCCTGCACCTGATCGAGGATGCGCCGCACATGCAGCCCCCGCAGGAACAGGCGCGCATTGCGCCGCGCGATCTCGCTCCAGGCGGCAAACAGGCCGCGCTCGCGCCCAGGCATGCGCCAGGACGACTGGTCTTCGTCGAAGAAATCGAGACAGCTCTTGATCACCAGCTCGTCGAGCTCGTCGGCCATCCGGGTACCCCACAGCGCATCCACCGCCGCAGGCAGGGTGCGGTCGTGCAGACGCTGCCGCAGACCGGGAAGCAGGCCGGTCACATCCACCGCCTGGGGCGAAGCCTGCTGGCCATGCAGCGCGGCGTGAACGTCCTGCGCCTGCACCCCAGGCACCACGCCATCGCGGTCATGCGCCGACTGCATCAGGCCCATCAGCCAGCGGGGCCAGTCGATGCCCGGCACCGCGGGCAGGGCCTGCGAGCGCCGCGCAATTTCGTCGACCAGCGTGGCCTGCCGGACCTTGCCTTCACCCTGCCAGTGCCGATAGTTGCTGCGCGGCAGGAACATGCGCGCATGAAACAGCTCAGCGCCACGGCGCACCGCCTGCTCGAACGGCATGTCCTCCAGACCGTAGAGCGGGTTGTGATGAATGAAGGTGCGCATCGGCCAGAAAAACGGAACCGGCTCCCCCGCCACGTAGGCGGTCGAGCGCACGCGCAGGCGCTTGCCCAGATTCAGCGCATCCACCATGCCCAACTCCCCATGAGACCCAGAGACACCGCGATCAGCGCCAGCAGCACCCAGACCGCGCCCGCGGAAACCGACAGATCCGATGTCCCCACGGGCCGCGGCCAGGGGTCACCGAACAAACCATGCTGCCACAACAATGCCGCCGCCCAGCTCCAGAGAATCCAGACGCCCAGCACCGTGAACACGCAGACCGCGGGCATTGCGAATAGCACCGCCAGAAGGGCGAAGAAGCCAGGAAACGGCGGCGCCGCCAGGGCGGCCAGCAGGGCCACCACCAAGGCGCCGGTCAGTCGCGGATAGGCCGGCCCCAGTCGCCCGCGCAGACCCAGATACGCGCCCCCCAGACGGCGGCGCAGCGCGCAGGCCAGCAGGGTGAGCACCGCGGCAGGCAGGCTCAAGCCCAGCGCCACGGCGATGAGGCGATCATCCGGCATGCCGTACAGCCAGGCCAGCCAGACCAAGGGCCAGGACGAGCTGGCCTGCAACCGCGCCCAGACAAAGAGTTCGCGCACCGCCAACAGCCGCCACGCGTAGAGCAGGGCCGTGACTGCGGCGAGCACCTGAATGACCCGGGCCAGCGGCCCCACAGGCACGGCCACGCCGCCCAGGACATAGGCGCCGGCCACGGGAAGAGCGACCAGCAGCAGGGCGCGCAGCCAGGCCGGCAAGGCCTGCAGCACCGCGTTGACGCCCAGGCTGAACGGCAGCAGAGGCAGCAGCACGACGGCACACACGAGCAGTTCGATCATCATGCGCTCCTCAGACCCAACGCAGCCAGACATTCACCCGCTTGGCCGCGGCCACCGCGCCGCGCGACATCTGGGTGTAGACATCAGAGACGTAGAACTCGCGCGAGATCAGGGTGTAGAGATTGAGATAGATGGCGTTCCAAAGCGTGCCCGGCCGCCCCTCGAGATCGAGCGACTGGGCATAGAACGTCACCAGCCAGGCCCCCACCAGCGCCAGGGTGAGGAAAATGATCATCAGGTCGAAGGCCAGCAGATTGATGCCCGCCGCGGCATAGGTCGCATCGCGCAGCACCGGATCGGGATAGAGGAAGGCCTCGAACACATGCGCGATCAGCGTGTAACCCACCACCACGATCAGGAACGACAGGAAGATCATGGTCAGCGAGCGCCACGGGTTCTCGCTCGGCAGCTTGTGGATCGAGAAGAACACCTGCGCGCCCGTCACCCAGCCGAAGAACAGCAGCACCACCGCGCCCTGCTTGTGGAAAAAGTCCGCCGCCACCAGCCAGTGCGACAACCCCAGCACCACCGCAGGCACCAGCACGGTGATCAGCGCGGCCAGCAGCCAGGGCACCTTCACCGCGCGCAGCGGCCGACGTTCGACCACGAAGGTGTAGATGTCGTCGGCGGGTACGCCGTCGTCGCGCCGGGTGTCGCCGATCACATTGCCCGAACTGAGGAACAGCGTGGCCTTGAACAGTCCGTGGGCGATGAGGTGATAGACCGCCAGCGAGAACGCTCCCAGCCCGCACTCCATGATCATGAAGCCCATCTGCCCCATGGTCGAATAGCCCAGCGATTTCTTGATGTCGTTCTGGGTGAGCATCAGCGCCGAACCGAGCAGCGCCGTCACCAGGCCCACGACGAAGGCCAGGTGCAGCACATCCGGCGCGTGAATGAGCAGCGGCGCGAAACGGTTGAACAGAAAGCCACCGGCATTGACGATGCCTGCGTGCATCAGCGCCGACACCGGCGTGGGGCCATCCATGGTGTAAGGCAGCCAGATGTGCAGCGGAAACTGAGCCGAGCGGGCGAACGCCGCCAGGGCCACCAGCAGCCCGGCCAGCGGCACCACCGCCACGCCACCGAGCTGCACATGCGGATCGGCCGCCACACGGGCGAACAGGCTGGGCAGATCCCACACGCCATAGGCCTTGACCAGCAACAGCGCCGCGCCGACCAGGGGCAGATCGCCCAGGCGGTAGGTGATGAAGGTCCAGAAGGCGTAGCGGCCCGCCGCCTCGCGTTCGGTGTTGTGGCCCAACAGGAAATAGAGCAGCTGCCCCACCGCAAACCAGGCGGCCAGCAGTGTGAGCAGATCCCCGGCGCTCACCATCAGCAGAATGGACGCCGTCATCAGATCGAGCAGGGAGAAGAAGCGCACATAGCCCGGCTCATCGGCCATGTAGTTCAGCGAATACACATGCACGATCAGGCTGATGCCCGCCACGAGGACCGACATGGCCAGGCTGAGCGGGTCGAGCAGCAGACCGATCTGGGCCACACCGACGAACAAGGGCTCCCCTTCCGCACTGCGCAGGTGGTGAACCAACAGCACCAGCGCCAGCAGGACCGTCAGGGTCGTGAACAGAATGCTCCAGCGGGCGGCACGCCGACGTCTCTGCCCACATAACAAGGGCAGCAGCGCGGCGGACAACAAGGGCAGGGCCGGAAGGGCCAGCACAGCGACATCGATCCAGTTCATCGGGCTTGGGGCTCTGTGAGCGAAAGTCTGCAGAACAGATTGAACGGAACAGGCGGCTTGAAAACGTCTCGAACCGCCCCGGCAGCATGGCCATCAGCCCCGAGGCCGATGACAGGGGCACATCCTATTCGCCCCCCTAGGTAAGGAAAATTTATAAATTCTGTCTCTCAGTTCATCAAATCTAAACTTATGGATCGCCTCCACCGTGTTGCCTCGGGAGGCTGTCCGGCCGACGGCCCGTGACGAAAAACGAGAAGAGAAATCGGCAGGGCTCCCCGAGGGCCAGGCTCCGGCCAATAGCGGTCACCATGGGGGCCTGGAAACCCGGCCGGCCCAGCGCGCCTTGAACGACGCCTATATCTATATTGATCCGGACTGGAACAGGATGAAGGGTTCATGGGCCATGCCGTACAACGCACTCCCCCTCCCAACCTCCCCCACAAGGTGGGGGAGGCGTAAAAGGCGCTGCGCGTGATCTGCGTAAGCCCCTCCCAACCTCCCCGCGAGATGGGAGAGGCGTAAAAGGCGCTGCGCGTGGTCTGCGTAAGCCCCTCCCAACCTCCCCTCGAGATGGAAGAGGCGTAAAAGGCGCTGCGCGTGGTCTGCGTAAACCCCTCCCAATCTCCCCGCAAGGCGAGGGAGGCGTGTTTGCTCCGTCTCCACTTGCGGGGAGGACAGGGTGAGGAGGCGCCGTCTCAAACTGCAATGTGGCGCATCAAGAGGTCGGCAGGGCCTACGGCTGCGAGCCTTCCGCGCCAAACACGGCACGGGTGAGCGCATGGACGGCGGCGCGTTCGGGCTGCAGGCTGTCGGCTGCCACGCGGGCTGCATCGGCGCCGGCCAGCCGCTCCCGGTGCTGGATGCGTCGCAGCTCGCGGTAGGCGTCGGCCGAAGGTCGGCCCACGCCGGCGGGCAGCAGGCCCAGGGTCTCGGCCATGCCGAGCAGGGCGATGTTGCCCAGATCGGCGGTGAGCTGCGGATAGTCGGCAGCGTGGGCCAGCACCAGGAACTGGACCGCGAATTCCACATCGACCATGCCTCCGGGATCGTGCTTCACATCGAACTGCGCGCTGCGATTGGGATGGCCGTCGGCCACTTTCTGCCGCATGGCCAGGATTTCGGTGCGCAGGGCCTGCACCTCACGCGGGGTCGTGAGCACCGCGGTGCGGATGGCCTCGAAGCGCACGCCGATGGCCAGGTCGCCCGCGCAGCACCGCGCCCGGGTAAGGGCCTGATGCTCCCAGGTCCAGGCCGTATTGCTGCCGCGCCCGCGCTGGTAGGCATCGAAGGCCTCCAGGCTGGTCACCAGCAAACCCGCGTTGCCATTGGGGCGCAGCCGGGTGTCGATCTCGAACAGGCGGCCCGCCGCGGTATGCGCGGTCAGCCACCACACCAGCTTGCGGGCGAAGGCGGCGTAGATGTCCTGGGCTTCGTCGGCCTTGTCGTCGTATAGAAAGACAATGTCGAGATCGCTGCCGTAGCCCAACTCCTTGCCACCGAGCTTGCCGTAGGCGATGACGGCGAATGCCGGCTGTTCGCGGTGTTTTTGCGGCAATTCCCTCCAGCACCACTCCAGCGCCAGTTGCACGGTGGCATCGGCCAGGGCGGAGAGTTCATCGGCCACCTGCTCGACCTTGATGAGCCCGGCCAGATCTCGCGACAGGGTACGGAACATCTCGGCGTGAAAGCCTTGCCGCAGCAGATCCATGCCCTCGCCGGCATCCCAGCGGGCCGATTCGAGCGCGCGAACCTGCTGCTGCAACAGGCCCTGCCGATACTCCTGGGCGTTGAAGCGCTCGCTGGGCGGCGCGATGAGCTCGTCGACCACGGCCGGATGGCGCTTGATGTAATCGGTGGCCCAGGCCGAGGTTTCCAGCACCGCGCACAGCCGGGCGAGCGCGGCGGGCTGCTCGGCAAAAAAGGCCAGATAGGTTTCGCGCCGCCCGATGGCTTCGAGCAGGTCGATGACCCGGCTCAGGCAGATCTCCGCACTGGGGCGCTCGGCCGCCATGCCGATGGCGCGATCGAGCACGCGCAGCAGCCGCAGCCGTCCCATATCGCTCAGCGCGGTGTAGCGTGGCGAGGTCTCGAGCGCCTTCAGCCGCGCCACGATGGCGTCCTGCGCCAACCCTGCCTTGGCCAGCCGGTGCCGCACCGCGTCCAGGTTTTCCGGCGGTTTGCTGCAGCCGGTGCATTGCGGGCCGTTGTGCAGCAGCGCGTCGAACTCGCTGGCCACGAACTCGCGCACGCTGTCGAGCTCGCGCAGCAGCTTGCAGCCCTTGGGACAGGCGCCGCGGCGCTGCGCGTCGTCGTCCACAAAACCCATGGCCCAGGCCAGGGCGTGCAGGTCGGCATCGTCGGCGGGCAGGCTGTGCGTCTGGGCATCGTCGAGATACTGGATGCGGTGCTCCAGCCGACGCAAAAACCGATAGCTCGACGCCAGCCGCTCGGCCGCGTCGGCCTGCAGCAATCCCTGCGCCACCAGCAGCTGCAGGGCCGGCAGGGTGGCACGCTCGCGGATCTGCGGCATGCGCCCGCCACGCACCACCTGCAAGAGCTGCACCGTGAATTCGATCTCGCGGATGCCGCCACGCCCCAGCTTCACATCATTGGCCTTGTCGGGGCGGGCCGCGGCGCGCTTGGTGGCCTCGGCGCGGATCTGCCGGTGCAGGGCGCGCAGGGCTTCAAGCATGCCGAAGTCGAGATAGCGGCGCCAGACGAAAGGTTCGACCACCGCCGCCAGACTCTGCGCGGCCTGCAGGGCCGCCGGGGTCTGCAGCGGCGACACCACGCGCGACTTGAGCCAGGCAAACCGCTCCCATTCGCGCCCCTGCACCAGGAAATACTCTTCCAGCATCGCCAGGCTGACGACGGGCGGGCCGCTGTCGCCGTTGGGACGCAGCCGGGTGTCGACCCGGAACACGAAGCCGTCGCCGGTGACGTCGGACAGCAGCGGCACGAAGGCGCGCACCACGCGACCGAAATACTCTTGATTGCTCAGGCTGACGGCGCCGTCGGTCTCGCCATCGTCGTCGTACACGAAGACCAGATCGATGTCGGACGAGACATTGAGCTCGCGTCCGCCGAGCTTGCCCATGCCCACCACCAGAAACTGCGCCTCGTCGCCTGTGGCGGTACGCGGCACGCCGAAGCGCGCCTGCAGCTCGGCATGCGCCGCACCCAGCCCCGCCGCCACCACGCTTTCGGCCAGGTCGCTGATGCCGATGCAGACCGCCTCCAGCGGCGCCCCGGCCAGATCGGCCTCGATCAGCCGCAGCATCAAGGCATTGCGCACCCGGCGCAGCGCGGCGGGCAGCGCAGCGCCTTGCCGCATCAGCGTGGCGATCGACGCATCGAGTTCCCGCCGTGTCGGAATGTCGGGCGGCCAGCAGGCCAGCACATCGTCGAACCGGCCGACATGGCGACGATAAAAGCGGGAAAACTGCGACAACTCCATCGGGCGGGTCCGGCAACTTCAATGAGGGCGGAGCATATTCCAGCCACCGCAATGCTGCACCGGGCCTGAGGAACGCCCCACCGAGGGAGTCAAGGAAACGACTGGAGGGCTCAACCCGCCCAGGCGGCGGGCTATTCAGGGCTTTGCGAAGGCGCCGATTCACTACCATCGACCCGTCGATCGACCCGCCTGACGCCGCATCCCTTGTCTCTGCTCCATCTCTCGCTGCGCGCCGCCACCCGGATCTGGGAAGCGGCTGTTCTGCTCGTGCTCACGGTGTATTTCGTGCTGGGCGCGGGTCTGCTGACGCTGCGCTACGCCGTGCTGCCGAATGCGCAGCAGTTCCGCCCCTGGGTCGAGCAGGCCAGCAGCCGGGCCCTGGGGCTGCCCGTGCACATCGGCGCGATCCAGACCCAGTGGCACGGCCTGATGCCGCAGTTTGCCCTGCACGATGTGCGCATCGACGGCCCGCAGGGCCAGCCCGCGCTGCAGTTCGCCGAGGTGGACGCCGCGCCCTCGTGGAAAAGCCTCTCCCGCCTCGCCCTCACGTTCGACCAGTTGGTGATCCGCGGCGCCAATCTCACGGTGACGCGAACCGACGCCGACCATCTGGAGGTCGGCGGCATCCGTTTCGCGGTCTCCGGGTCGGGCAAGAACGAGGCTGCGCAGCAGTTCGCCGACTGGCTGTTCAGCCAGAACGAAATCCTGATTCTCGACAGCCGCCTCACCTGGGTGAACGCCGCGCAGCACGCACCGCCCCTGCCGCTCACGCAGGTCAACCTCCTGCTGCGCAACGCCCTGGTGACGCACCGCGCCGCGCTCACCGCGATGCCGCCCGCGGGTTTCGGCGGCCGCATCGATCTGCGCGCCAGTTTCCGCCAGCCGTTCTTCCTGCGTCACACCGCCGACTTCGCGCGCTGGAAGGGCACGCTGTACGGCGAGGTTGCCGACGTCGATCTGGCGGCCCTGCAACCCCAGCTCCCCCTGACCCTGCCCGCCCAGACCCAGACCGGCCGCGGCTCGGTGCGCGCCTGGACGCAGTTCGACCAGGGCGCCCCGACCGCCTTCACCGCCGATCTGGCGCTGCGCGGCATCGCCGTTCAACTCCCCCCCCACGACGCCCCCGACGCGCTGAGCACGCCCCCGGGGCTGCCCCCCATCGCGCTCGACACCCTCTCCACCCGCATGACCTGGGCTCCGCTGCCCGGCGGCGAGAAGGCCAGCGTGCAGCATCTGCAATTCCGCACGGCCCAGGGCCAGTCTCTGGCCCCCGTCAGCGTGGACTGGCAATGGCAGCACCCCCCGGGTGAGGCCGCCCAGGGCCGACTGCAGACCGGCGCGCTCGATCTCGGCGCCCTGGCCGCCGTGGCGCAACGCCTGCCGCTGCCCGCGCTCTGGCAGGCTCGCCTGGCCGCGCTGCAGCCGCAGGGCCGCATCGACCGCTTCGAGGCGCAGGCCCGCTGGCCCCAGGGCGTGGCGCTCAGCAGCCCGCCGCCGACTTATGACGTCCAGGCCGATTTCACCGCGTTGCGCTGGAACAGCCCCGCCGGTGCGGGCGAGGGCACGCCGCCCGCCGATACCCGTCCCCTGATCGAGCGCGGCAAGGCCGCGGCCCTGGCCCTGCATCTACCGGCCGACCTGCCGGGCGTCGACGGCCTGTCGGGCACGCTCAAGGCCTCGCAGGACGGCGGCCAGGCGCAGCTCCGGCTGACCCGAGGCGGGCTGGACCTGCCCTTGATCTACGCCCCGGCCAGGCTGGGTTTCGACAGCCTGCGCGCCGATCTCGACTGGACCCGCGACACCGCCGGGCAGTGGCAGGTCAGCACCCGCCGCTTCGACTTCGCCAATGCCGACGCGGCCGGCCGCGCCACGCTGACCTGGCGCGCCGCGGCGCACGGCCTGGGCAGCATGGATCTGCAGGGCCAGCTCACCCGCGCCGACGCCCGGGCGGTATGGCGCTATCTGCCCATCGACATACCCCTGCACACCCGCGACTATCTGCGCAGCGCCGTTGCGGCAGGCAGCGCGCGCAAGGTCGACTTCTCGGTTCGTGGCCAGCTCGAAGACTTCCCCTTCGACACCCCCGCCCGGGGCGGCACCTTCGAGGTGAATGCGCAGATCGAGAACGGGGTGTTCAACTACGCCCCGCGAAACCTGCTGCCGCCCGGGCAGACCGCCCGCGCCGACAGCGTGCACGCCAACGCCGAGTGGCCCGAGTTCACCCAGGTCAACGGCGATCTGCGGGTGACCTCGCACAGCCTGGAGGTGCGCAACGCCTCGGCGCGGGCGTTGGGTGCGCGCATCAGCGGGGTCAACGGCAGCCTGCCGAGCTTCGACCAGGGCGTGCTCAGCATCAGCGGCAAGGCCCAGGCGCCCGCGAGCGACGCCTTGCGCTACCTCGTCGACAGCCCGATCAACCGGCAGCTCGGCGGCGTGTTCGACGACGTGCAGGCCCAGGGCCCGGTGGCGCTCGACCTCGCCCTCACCCTGCCCCTCGACCATCTCGACGGCACCACCCTCAAAGGGCTGGCCACTCTGCAGGGCGTGGACGTGTCGTGGAGCCGCGATCTGCCGCGCTTCACCAAGGTGCGCGGCACGGTGGCGTTCAACCACGGCGGGTTCAACCTCGCGCTCAACGCGCCTGACGTGCTCGGCGGCCCCCTCACCCTGCGCGGCGGCCAGCAGGCGGGCGGGCCGCTGCAGTTGCAGGCCAGCGGCAGTTTCAGCAGCAGCGGACTGCGCGGCGCTCAGGCCGAATGGATGCAGACCCTCGGCAAGGTGCTGCAGGGGCAGGCGCCCTACACCCTGGGCATCACCCAAGCGCGCGGCAGCGACGACGCGACGCTGGAGCTGCGCAGCAATCTGGTGGGCGCCGCCATCGATCTGCCGCCGCCGCTGGGCAAGCCGGCCAGCGCGCCCGAATCGCTGCTCTACACCCGCGCCCCACTGCCCGCGGCCGCTGACGGCAGCCGCCGCCACGCGGTGCAGATCGATCTGGGCGGTCTGGCACGCGCGCGATACGTGCTGGAAGATTCCCCGGCCACGACCGGTACCGGCGCCGATTTTCGCGTCGTCAGCGGTGGGCTGGCCATCGGCCCCCAGGCCGCGCTGCCGCAGCCCGAACACTCGGTGCAGGCGAACGTCAAGCTGCCGGTGCTCGATCTCGACGCCTGGGACGCCGCCCTCAAGCCCCTGCTCGGCAGCGAGACGACAGTCCCCCCGGCGCCCCCCGTTCTGGCCGCCGCTGCGGAGACCCGCGGACTGGCCGCCCTTCTGCCCACCACCGCCGCGTTCGACATCGGCCGCCTCACGCTGATGAGCCGCGTGATCAATCAGGTCGTGGTCGGCGGCCATCGCAGCGGCGATCTGCTGCAGGCCAACGTGAACTCGCGCCAGATGTCGGGCTACATCGGCTGGCAGATCGGCCAGGGCAACAGCCCTGGCACGCTCAGCGCGCGTCTGGCCCGGCTGGAGCTGCCCAAGTCGAGCGATTCAGACGTCGAGCACCTCCTCAACGAGCAGCCCAGAAGCATTCCGGCCCTGGACATCGTGGCCGACAACGTCGATCTGCAAGGACACCGCTTCACGCATCTGGAGGTGCAGGCGGTCAACCGCGGGCGCGTGGACGGCAGCAAGCAGTGGCAGCTCACCCATTTCGAGCTCGCCACCCCCGACAACGTGCTCACGGGCAGCGGCACCTGGTCCACCCTGGGCACGCAGCTCGCCGTGCCCGGCAGCGCCGACGCCGCAACGCCGGCCCGCCGCACGACCATGCAGTTCAAGCTTGCCGTCGGCGATGCCGGCGGCCTGCTCGCCACCCTGGGCAAGCCCGGCCTGCTCAAGGGGGGCAAAGGCGAGATCACCGGCAATCTGGCGTGGCTGGGTTCGCCCCTCAATCTCGATTTCCCCAGCCTGAACGGGCAGTTCAAGCTGCAGCTCGGCAGCGGCCAGTTCCTCAAGGCCGATCCCGGCATCGCCAAGCTGCTGGGCGTGCTCAGCCTGCAAAGCCTGCCGCGCCGCCTGACCCTGGATTTCCGCGACCTGTTCTCGTCGGGATTCGCCTTCGACAAGGTCGATGCCGACGTCGGCGTGGACAGCGGCATCGCCAGCACGCGCGACTTCCGCATGAGCGGCGTCTCGGCCACGGTGCGCATCGAAGGCCAGACCAACCTCTCCACCGAGACCCAGAACCTGCGCGTGGTCGTAGTGCCCAACATCAACGCGGGCGCCGCATCGCTCGCCTACGCCCTGGTGAACCCCGTCGTCGGCCTGGGCACTTTCCTGGCGCAATACATCGCCCGCGAACCCCTCGCGCGGGCCTTCACCCATGTGTACGACATCACCGGCACCTGGGTCACCCCCATCGTCAACGAGGTTTCGCTCGGCAGCCCTGGCCCCGGCGCAGGGCCGCCCCAAGGCGGGGGCAGCCCCCTGGGTGGGGCAGCGAGCGCAAGCGAGCGTGGGGGCCATTCAGCCGCAGACGCCACGCCCGCGGCGCCCTGACGTAAGCTGAATGAACCGACAGCCTCACCGCACGCCACCATGAAAATCGCAGCCCTCCAGATGGTCTCCGGCACGTCCGCCGCCGCCAACCTGCAACGCGCCGAGGGTCTGCTCGCCCAGGCCGCAGCCCAAGGCGTGCGGCTGGCCGTGCTGCCCGAATACTTCTGCCTCATGGGTCGGTCCGACACCGACAAAGTCCGCCTGCGCGAAAAGCCCGGCAGCGGCCCCATTCAAGACTTTCTGGCCGATGCGGCCCGCCGCCACGGACTGTGGATCGTCGGCGGCACCCTGCCGCTGGAAAGCCCCGACCCCGACCGCGTGCTCAACACCACGCTGGTGTTCAACCCCGCGGGCGAACAGGCGGCCCGCTACGACAAGATGCACCTGTTCGCCTTCCAGCGCGGCACCGAGCGCTACGCCGAAGCCGACAGCATCACGCCCGGCACCCAGGCCGTGGCCTTCGACTGCGAAGGTCTGCGCATCGGCCTGACCATCTGCTACGACCTGCGCTTTCCCGAGCTGTTCCGGGCGCTGTCCAACCCCGCGCCCTGCGACCTCTACCTCCTGCCCGCCGCTTTCACCCACACCACCGGCGAGAAACATTGGGAAGTGCTGCTGCGCGCCCGCGCCATCGAGAACTTGGCCTATGTGCTCGGCAGCGCGCAGGGCGGCGTGCACGAAAACGGCCGCCGCACCTGGGGGCACAGCATGATCGTCGACCCCTGGGGCGAGGTGCTCGCGATGCAGGCCGAGGGCGAAGCCGTGGTCACCGCAACCCTCGATCGCGACCGCATCGCCAGACACCGCGAAAGCCTGCCCGCCCTGCGGCACCGGGTGGTGTGACCTCGCCGCCGCCCGCGCGGCGAAACGCTGAGTCTGATGACTATCTTGGCCCCGCGCGCTGCACGATGGCGATCACATCGGGCACCGACATCGATGTGATGGCGATGTTCTGCATGACCAGGTTCGGCGTCGAGGTCGGCACGTAAGGAGCGTTCTGGCAGATGTCGAAGAAGGTCGAGGGATTGGCCAGATAGTTGTTGGTGAAGCGCAGATTGCCCGCAGGCAGGCAGCCCCCCATGTCGGCCCCATAGGGCACGATCGCGGTGAGCAGGCAGAGATCCTGCGAGAGCGCGGCGCCCTCGAACGAGGTCGGATAGCCGCAGGGACCGAAATCGATCGTTCCGACCGGATCGTTGAACGCCACGTTCTGATTGATCGTGATGAACTGCGAGCCTCCATCGGTGTAAAAGATGTTGCCCCCGGCGCTGGACCGCTTGCCTTCGGCAACATTGCCCTGGATCAGCAAGCCGTTGGCGAAACTCGTGCCCTGGGCCCCATTGGTGTAGATGGCCCCGCCGTCCCACAGTTTTTCGAGGAAGTTGCTGATCACGTTGTTGGTGATCTGGTTGTCGCTCGACACCGTGGGCGTGTCGAAGCTGCCCCACATGGCTGGCGTCGCGCCTGGCAGTCCCGGAAAGCCCGAAGGATCGAGCAAGCCCCAGCCCCAGCCGATCGCGATTCCGCTCCAGGGCACGTTGTCGATCGAATTGTGGGAAATCTGGGTGCCCCGGGTGAAGCCCACATAGATCGCCGCCGTGTCGTAATAGTCCTGGCCGGTGGCTTCGATCACGTTGTCGAGAATCTGATTGCCGCTGTTGGCCGACGAAGCATCGGGGCGCATGTCCTGCGGGCTGATGCCTCCCACGATCAGCGCCGAAGATGCGATGTCGACGAAGTGATTCTGTTGAATCAGGTTGTTCTGGCATCCCGTTCCCAGCGACAGCGCCGCCCCGCCCAAATGCTTGAAGGTGTTGCCGACGAAAGCCACGTCGCGCGCATACGTCAGGGCGATATGGCCCGGGGTCGGATAGGTCGTTTGCTGATGCCCGATGAGGTTCGTCGCGTAATTGCTCCCGATCAGCAGGTTGCCGCTCTGGTCGGAGACATAGCCATTGGCCGAGTTGGGCAGAAGCCAGGTCGCGTATTCAAACTGAAGATTGCGGAACTGCAGCCCCGTCACCGGTGCCGACGGCCGCCCCTGAATCTGCAGCAAAGACTCCAGAATCGGCAGATAGGCGCTTTGCGGCGGCGTGGATGCGCCCATGAGATAGGTGACCGTCTTCGCATACGGATCGAGGTACCACATATGGGGGTCCGTCAGAAACTCCGGCGCGTTCTCCAGCCAGCTAAGCTGGTAAAAACTCCACTCCTTCGGAAAGGTATTGGCGTTGTTCCAGCACGGATTCACCATGCTCAGAACGCCTCCCGCGTTGGCGCCCACCGGGCAACGCATCATCTTCCATTGCGTGGTCGTGACGGCCTCGACCAGCTCCGGGTGCGTCAAGGCCAGCGGCGTGCCCACGGCCTGATAACCGTTGCTCACCCATCGGTAATCCGGGTTGATCGGCGTGGCCGTATTCGACCGTGCCCGAAGGGCACGCTGATCATCCACATAGAACTGACGCGGCATCACGCCCGAGGGAAGATCAGGCACCGGCGCCACGCAGCGGCCGCCGTTGCACTGAAACCCGCTCACCGGCAGCCCGCCGGAAAGAACGACCGGCTGGTTGTTGCCGGGCGCCGCCTGGTAGACCACTTCGCGCCCCGGCGCGCCCGAGTCCTGCGGATCGAAAACGAGGGGCGCCTTCAAGGCATACACCCCGCCCATGATGTTCACGTCGATCTTGCAGACGCCCCGCCTGGGATCGCCGCGCACGGCCAGCCTGGCCCGATCGACCGTGGCGAACGGCTGCCCCATGCCGCCGTCGCCCGTGGCATCGTTGCCCGCGGTCGACACCCAGTAGGTGGCGCAGGCATCGCCCGGGGCGCTCGGCCCGGACCCGCCACCACAGCCCTGGAGGCCCAGAGCCGTGCCGATCAGGAGGCAACCCATGGCCCCTTGCACCGCCCAACGCGGCATGCATCGCAACATGGTCTTTCTTTCAATCGGCAGAGGGAAAGGCTGGCGTGCGCGCCGATGCTGGAGATGGCGGGATTAAGGGGTCCGCCTGCCGCACCGCGGCGTCCATCGGCTTGCATGCCAGGAATGAGATATTTCCTCATTCTGCCCGACTCCTCCGGCTGTCATCGCGAACTATGATCGCCAGAAGGGTCGCCCCGTCCACATGCATGAAAACGATGGTTGAGCCGGGTCGCGACTTGGTCATCGATCCTTGGGCAAAGTCTGTCCATGAGCAAAGCGAATGCCTAGTCAGCCTGTCCAGCAGAAGGTTTTGACGAGACATGCCGCGATACCTTCGAGCCCTTGACATCGGCCGTGCGTGAAGGCGCGCTTGGGGTCGGACACCTTGTACGGGCCAACCCCATCGCAACAGCGCCGCGGATCAAGCCGGATCAATTCAAGCAGATGAGCGCAAAGACAGAACTACTTGGCACGGTCTGTGAGGCGTCAACAGCGTTGTCACCATTCGCGTCGATCTGCAATTGCGTCTGATTGCCCGACATCGCCGTCACCACTTCGCTTGACTTGCTGCCGGTAATGGTTGCTGATCCGCTCGAAGGGTATGCGCACCCCGCGCCCGCAAATTTCTGGGTCGTTTGAACACTGAACACCTGTCCGTTGTTGTTCACGGCTTCATCCTGAGAGAACCACCAGGTTCCATTGGTGAGGTTGTTGAACAGGGTGTAGTTCAGACCCAGGATCGACAGCGATCCGTAATTGGAACTCGTGAGCGTCATCTGAGGACTTGTGAGATTCACCTGCTCGGACTGTGCGACGTTGTTGCTCGCCACGATCTGGACCGATATCGACAGGGAGCCATTCAAAGACGCGCCGGAGTTAGCAGTGGCCACACTGAAATTACTGGCGTTCATGGTCATGCTGGCGCTGCCGCCGGTACCGTCCGAGCTCTGATTCAGGCCGGTGAGCGTGAGTGCGAACGAGCCGTTGATCGTTTCAGTGCCGTCGTTGCAGTTGCTGAAAGTTGCCGTGAGGGTATTGCCTACGGCTGCCTGCCCGCTGTCCGACACATTTCCGGTCACCACATAGGAGCCTCCTCCCGAACAGGTGGTCGTCTCATTCACCGCCTTGGCAGCGATTGGTGCGACAACACTTGACCTCGCCCCGATCGTCGACTGGGCTTGCTGAGCGGCGAAGTTGGCCAAATAACCAAGAACACTGCTCTGACCCGTCATCGTGGCGCCAGTCGCCTTCAGGCTGGCGGCGGCGGCGGCGCCTTGTGAAAGGGTTCCAGTTCCAGAGAACGCCTGAGCCGCGACCTGTTGTCCGTTGTCTGCCGTGATTGCCATGGTCGGCGTTGCCGACTGCGCGGTTGAAGCCCCGCCACCGCCGCCACCACACCCCGCAAGACTACCGCCCAGCGCGATCATGGCCACGGCGAGACCCAGACGTGAAATATTTTGCATATAACCTCCAAATTTTCGACTTATTGAATGAAACTTATTGAATGTCAGCAATAAATGACAGACTAGTAACATATTTCTTCAAACAACTTTGCATGTCAAGGTGCCCACGCCCGCGCACATAACGACACTTGCCTCCTTTTCGTTCGACCTGCTGAGCAATGATTTCTTCGGGCCAACATGATCTTTCCAATTCAAAATCCAAAAGAAAGGAACACCGATGTCTTGGTCAGCGCAGCAATACACCTTGTTCGAACGAGAGCGCACACGGCCCGTACGCGACCTGGTCGCCGCGATTCCGAACGAGGCGGCGCGACGGGCGGTCGATCTGGGTTGCGGCCCCGGCAACTCGACGGAGGTGCTGCTGCAGCGGTTCCCGCTTGCGCACATCAGCGGCACCGACAACGCCGAGGACATGCTGGAGGCGGCCCGGCGTAGGCTTCCGGCCGTGACGTTCGAGCGATCCGATATTGCCACCTGGAACCCGGACTCTCGCTATGACGTGATCCTCGCCAATGCCTCGCTGCAGTGGCTGCCCGACCATGCCAGTCTCTACCCGCATCTGGTCAGCAAGCTGACCGAGGGCGGCACGCTGGCCGTGCAGACTCCGGACAATCTGGAGGAGCCGGCGCACCGGCTTGCGCGCGACGTGGCGGCCCGTGGCCCGTGGCAGGCCAAGATCGGCGCGGTTCAACATCCGCAACGGCACGATGCCCGTTTCTATTTCTCGCTGCTGCAGCCGCTCTGCCGCCAGGTGGATCTGTGGCGCACGACCTATTTTCATGTGCTCCAGGGCGGCCCCTCGGCCATCGTGGCGTGGTTCAAGAGCACGGCGCTGCGGCCCTTCCTCGGACCGCTCAGCGAGGACGAGCAGAGCGCCTTTCTTCGGGTCTACACGGAGGCTATCGCGCAGGCCTATCCGGCCGAGGCCGACGGCACCGTGCTTCTGCCCTTTCCGCGTCTGTTCCTGGTGGCGACGCGGTAGGGCCGCCTTCACTCACGGGTTTTGTGCTCGATGCGCCGCGGGCCGCTGCGTGTGGCCAGGGCGATTTCGAGCGCGGTTTCCAGGCGGATGACGCGCTCGGTGAGCTGTTCGATCTTTTGCTGTTGGCTGACCACGGTGCCGGCGAGGCGTTCGATCTTGTCGTTCATCTTGATCACGGTGGTGAGCGCGTCCCAGAGCTTTTCGGTCACGCCCATGATCAGGCTCCTGCGGCGCGGCGCTTGCGCGCGGAGGCCGCCGCCGGATGCGACGGATCGAGCCGGGCCAGACGCTGCTCGGAGGCGGCGACGGCCTGCAGCGCGGCGTCGAGGGCGCGGCTGGCGCGTTCGGCGCTGAGCCGGATCTGCTCGGCCACCGCGTCGAACGCGTCAGCGTCCTGCGTGGGGTCATAGGCGGCTGCGGCACGGCGCAGGTACTCGCCCATGGACAGCCCCGCGGCTTCGGCGGCGCGGGCGATCCGTGCCTTCTGCTCTGCGGTCACGAGGATGGGGATGCGTTCGGTGACGATGGCCATGATGCTCCTTGCGCCGCACCTCGCGGGCGGCCTGAAGGCATCATAGGCCGCCGTGACTTCGGCCAACGCTGAACAAGTCCTTCGCGCGTCGCCTCAGCGCATCACCGCTTCGATGTCGGCGACGGTCTTGGGGGCCGCGGCGGTGAGCACCTCGCAAGGCTGGCCACCGCCGCGCACGGCGATGTCGTCTTCGATGCGGATGCCGATGCCGTGGAACGCCGCGGGCAGGTCGTCGGCCGCGCGCACATACAGCCCGGGCTCGATGGTGAGCACCATGGCCTCGCGCAGGATGCGCGCGGGGCGCTTGCGGCTGCCGTCGGGCTGGATGTCGAGCGCGGCGCCGGGCTCGGCGTAGTCGCCGCAATCGTGAACGTCCATGCCCATCCAGTGGCTGGTGCGGTGCATGTAAAAGCGCTTGTAGGCGCCGGTGGCGATGACGGCGTCTGCATCGGGCGCGGCGTCGCGCGGGATCAGGCCGTGATCGAGCAGGCCCTGCGCCAGAATGCGCAGGGCCGCGTCGTGCGGATCGGTGAAGCGCGCGCCTTCGACGCTGGCCTCGAGCGCCGCCGCTTGCGCAGCCAGCACCACGTCGTAGAGCGCGCGTTGCGGGCCGGTGAAGCGGCCGTCGGCCGGGAAGGTGCGGGTGATGTCGCTGGCGTAGCCGTCGAGCTCGCAGGCGGCGTCGATCAGCACCAGGTCGCCCGCACGCACGGGGGCGTCGCTGGCGCGATAGTGCAGCACGCAGGCATTGGCGCCAGCGGCCACGATGGAGCCATAAGCCGGGGCTTGCGATCCGCCCTGGCGAAAGGTGTGGAGCAGCTCGGCTTCGAGGTGATATTCGCGCAGCCCCTGCTGGGGCGGCTGCCGCAGACCGCGGCTGCTGGCCTGCATGGCGCGAATGTGGCCCTGCGCGGAAATGGCCGAGGCGCGGCGGATCACGTCGAGCTCGTACGCGTCTTTGAACAGCCGCATCTCATCGAGGATGGCGCACAGATCGTGCTGGGTGCGCGGCGCGGTGACCCCGGCGCGAACCTGGGCGCGCACGGCCGCCAGCCAGCGCTCCACCTGGGTCTCCAGCCCCGCCTGCAGGGCAAAGGGCCACCACACGGCGGGCTGGTCGGCCAGCAGCCTGGGCAGTTCGGCATCGAGGCTGTTGATGGACAGGGCTGCGTCGAAGCCGAAGGCCTCGCGCGCGGCCTCGGGCCCCCAGCGGAAGCCGTCCCAGATCTCGCGTTCCACGTCCTTGTCGCGGCAGAACAGCACGCTGCGGCTGCTGCCGTCGGCCCCCACCTGCAGCGCCAGCAGGCTGTGGGGCTCGGCAAAGCCGGTGAGGTAGTAGAAATAGCTGTCGTGACGATAGGGATAGTCGGCGTCGCGGTTGCGCATGGCCTCCGGCGCGGTGGGCAGCAGGGCCACACCGCCGCCTGCGGCAGCGAGTTGGCGCACGACTTCAGCGCGGCGCGTGGCGCAGCGGACAAGCAGATTGGAATCGGGCATGGGAAGGTGCAGGAAGGATGTGTGGGCGAAAGTCTAGGGCCTGTTCACGCGGTTTGTGCACCCGCGCTAACTGGCCCTAATCCACCGCGCGCGATTGCGCATCCAGCGCGGCCAGTTGCTCGGGGGTGCCGACGTTGTGCCAGAGGCCGCTGAACACTTCCCCGCTCACCCGCCCGGCCTCGACCGCGCCATAAAGCCAGGGAAAGAGCTTCCACGCCCGCGCCCGGGGCTGCCCCGCGAACAGGGCGGGATGGAACACGCCGATATTGCCGTAGTTCAGCCGATCGCCCTCGCGCCGGATGCGGCCCTGGGCGTCCAGAGCCATGTCGCCGCCCAAGTTGTGCTCGGGGTTGGGCGTGAGCACGAGATGCGCCGCGGTGTGCTGCGGATCGGCAGCGATGGCCCGCGCCACCGCTTGCAGCCGGGCGTAGTCGAAGGTGGTGTAGATGTCGCCGCTGACCACCAGAAAAGGGGCCTGCTCCAGAAGGGGCTGGGCGGTGGCAATGCCGCCGCCCGTCTCATAGGCCTGCGCCGGCTCCATGGAGTAGCGCAGACGCACGCCCCAGCGCGCGCCATCGCCCAGCGCGGCGGGAATCTGCTCGCCCAGCCAGCCGGTGTTGATGACGATGTCGCGCCAGCCGCCCGCGGCCAGCCGTTCGATCTGCCAAACGATCAGCGGTTTGCCGCCCACGGGCAGAAGGGGCTTGGGGCAAGCGTCGGTGAGGGGGCGCATGCGCTCACCTCGACCGGCTGCAAGAATCATGGCCCGCATGGTTTGGTCGCGCACGTCCGGGTTCGACTCGCCGGAGCGTTTCATCCTAGAAGGTGTAGCCGACCAGCGGACTGCGCTGCTCGATCTGGTCGAGCAGTTGCAGCAGCGGCTTGAAGGCGCCGTAACGCGCCGCCACCAGCCGGGTGTGCTGAAGCACCAAGGGCAGATCGCCCAGGTACTGCGCCTTGCCGTCGCGGTGGTGCAGCCGGGCGAAGATGCCCAGCACCTTGAGCGCGCGCTGCAGCCCCATCCAGTCGAGGTCGCGATAGAAGTCGGCGGCGTCGGCCGCCACCGGCAGCCCGGCCTTGCGGGCTCGCTCCCAGTAACGGATAGCCCAGTCGAGCTGCTGCTCTTCGGGCCAGGCGATGTAGGCGTCGCGCAGCAGCGAGACCAGGTCGTAGGTGATGGGGCCGATCACCGCATCCTGAAAGTCGAGCACGCCGGGATTGCGCTGGGGCGTCACCATCAGATTGCGGCTATGCCAGTCGCGGTGGACCAGCACCTGCGGCTGCGCCAGGTTGTTGGCGATCAGCGCCGCGAAGAGGCCCTGGAGCGCGGCGCTTTGCGCGTCGGTGAGGGCATGGCCGTGGTGTTTCAGCACGAACCATTCCGGAAAAAGATCGAGCTCACGCCGCAGCAGCGCCGCGTCATAGGCCGGCACCACACCGGCGCCGTCGATGCCCTGGAGCGTGACCAGCGCGCCCAGCGCGTCGCGCATCAGGCCGTCGGCGCGATCGGGCCGGGCGGTGAGCGCCTGCAGATACGTGGTCTGGCCCAGGTCGGTGAGCAAGAGAAAACCCTGCGCCACGTCCTGTTCCAGCACCTGGGGCACCTGCACCCCGCCGGCGGCGAGCAGACTGGCGATGCGCACGAAGGGCCGCACGTTTTCCATCGGCGGCGGCGCATCCATGACGATCAGAGAACCCTGGTCGGCCTGGACGCGGAAGTAACGGCGGAAGCTGGCGTCGCTCGATGCGGGCTGCAGCGTTTCGGGCTGCAGATGGTGCGCCGGGGCGACGCCCTGCAGCCAATGTTGCAGAGCCTGGGCGCGGTCGTTGGGATCGTGGGCGGACATGGAGTGGGCGAGCGGGAAGGGAAGGAAGGGCTCCCTATAATCCGCAGGCATTTTAGGCACCGCAGCACACGCAGCACGAAGCGCTGCGATGCGCCCGCCATCCGAATGGAGCCCCTTGGTGTCCTGTGTTGGGGCGGCCCTGCGTTTTCTTGAGAGTCCCGTGCCTTTGCCCTTGCCGTTTCGCCCTCCGCCTCGCTTGAACCCGCTCGTGTTGGCGCTGGCGCTCGCACTGGGATGGAACGCCACAGCGCACGCGCAGGACGCCACCTCCGTCACCTCCGCGCCGTTGCAGCTCACACCCAGCCTGGACCTGCTGCCACATCTCCCGGCCGAGGCGCAGGCGTTCGAACCGGTGTTCGTCATCGCCGACAAGATCACGGGCCAGAACAATGTCTACGTGCATGCCACGGGCGGCGTGCAATTGCGCAAGCACAGCGTGGTGATCAAGTCCGACCGCCTGCGCTATTACTTTGTCGAGAACGAAGCCGTGGCCAACGGCGACGTGCGGGTGCTGCGCGACGGCAATCTGTTCACCGGACCGGCGATGCGCATGCAGCTCGACACCTACCGCGGCCAGATGCCCGACGCCGACTACTACTTCCGCGTCACCCAGGGGCACGGTCACGCCGACAACATCGACTTTCTCGGACGCGATCACCTCCAGGCCGACAACGCCACCTACACCACCTGCACCGCCAGCCCGGTGGACTGGTTCGTCAAGGCCACCCATCTCGACCTCGACCTCGCGGACAACACCGGCGTGGCGCGCGATGCGCGGGTGGTGTTCAAGGGCGCCACCATCCTGCCGCTGCCCTACGCCAGCTTTCCGCTGAGCGATGCGCGCAAGTCCGGCTGGCTGCCGCCCACGCTCGGCGTGGACAGCCGCAACGGCATCGACCTCGCGGTGCCGTACTACTGGAACATTGCGCCCAATTACGACGCCACCCTCACGCCCCGGGTCATTCTGCGTCGCGGCTTCATGGGCAGCGTCGCGACGCGCTGGCTGCAACCGTCCTATTCGGGCAGCAGCCAGTTCGACCTGCTGCCCTCCGACAGCAGCGACGACGGCAGCAGCCGCTGGGCTGGGTATGTGCAGCAGAACGGCGGGCTGGGTCACGGGCTGAGCTATGCCTTGAACTACCAGCAGGTGTCCGACGACAACTGGTGGCAGGACTTCGGCGGCGTCAACCCGGTCATCGGCTCCAACCGCACCTTGCCTCAGCAAGGCAGCCTCACCTACAGCCTGCCGCTGGGCTATATGCAGCTCAGTGTGAACCGCTGGCAGACCCTGCAAAACGCCGATGCGCCCATCGGCGTGCCGTACAACCAGCAGCCGCAGCTCTACACCCATCTTCAAAGCGCGAATTACAGCGGCCTGATCTGGCAGTTCGACTCGGCGCTGACGCGCTTCACCAACCCCACGGCGATTTCGGGCGACCGGTTCTATCTCAATCCGCAGCTCAGCTATCCGCTGGTGCGTCCCGGCGGGTTCGTGACGCCCAAGCTGTCTTTCAACGTCAGCCGTTACGTCACCGACACCCCGATGACGGGCGGCGCCACCACCGCCGACCGCGCCGTGCCGACCTTCAGCCTCGACAGCGGCCTGGTGTTCGAGCGTCCCACTTCGCTGTTCGGCCGCGCGCTCACGCAGACGCTGGAGCCGCGGCTTTATTACGTCTACACGCCTTATCGCAACCAGCAGAACCTGCCGAACTTCGACAGCGCCGACCTCGACCTGAACCTGTCGACCATCTACACCGACAACGTCTTCTCGGGCAACGACCGCATCGCCGACGCCAACAACCTGACCGGCGGCGTCACCTCGCGCCTGCTCGATCCGCAGACCGGCGTCGAACTCGGACGGCTCACACTGGCGCAACGCGTGCTCTTCACCCCACAGCGCGTCACGCTCAGCGGCGGACCGATTCCCGCTGGACTGAACGACACCTTCGCGCTGGCCAGCGCCAACCTCACCAAGCACTGGAGCGCCAATGCCGCGCTGCAATACAACATGCGTCTGCGCCAAAGCCAGCAAATCGCTGCAGGCGCGCGCTGGTCTGCCGCGCCTTACAAAACGGTCAGCACGAGCTATCTGTATCAAAGCGCCGCGTCGGGCCAGATTCCGCTGCGCTACATCAACACGGCCTGGCAGTGGCAGCTCAGCCCACGTTGGTATTCGGTCGGACAGGCGAACTACAGCATTCTCGACAAGCGCCTGAACGACGGCCTGCTGGGTTTCGAGTACGACGGCGGCTGCTGGATCGGCCGCATCGTGCTGCAACGCAATTCGCTTACCCAGGCCTCGGCCTATACCCGCATCCTTTTCCAGCTCGAACTCGTCGGTTTTTCCAGACTGGGCAACAATCCGCTGTCGGCGCTCAAGCAGAATATCCCCGGCTACCAGATCCTCAAGCAATCCAACGGCCCCCCAAGCCGCTTCTCGAACTATGAATAAGACCCTTCTGGTCATGATGCTGGCCTCCCTGTCCGTCTGTGCGCAGGCGCAGGGTTTGCGTTTGCCTCCCGGCGGGGGAGCTGGGGACGGTTTGGCGGCCCCGGCTCCCATAACGAGCACCGTCACCGTACCGCCGATCGCCGTGCCGACCACGCCCTCCGCCACTTTCGGCAGCGCACGCACCCACGACGGCATTGCCGCCATCGTCGGCAATCAGGTCATCACCGACTACGACCTTCAACTGCGGGTCGACGCCACGCGGCAGCAGGCCCAGGCGGCGGGTGCCACGCTGCCGCCGCAAGCCCAGTTCCGCAGCCAGGTGCTCAATCAGATGATCGACGAGATCGCGCTGGCGCAGTACGCCGAGCAGACGGGCATGGGCGTGAACGCCGACACGATCGATCGGGCCCTGGCCCAGGTCGCGAGCAACAACAAGATGACCGTGCCTGAATTGCGCAGCGCCATCGAGAAGGAGGGCATGGGCTGGACCACCTATCGCGATCAGCTCAAACGCGAAATTCTCATCAGCCGGGTGCGCGAGCGCTCCATGGCACAGCTGCCCACGATTTCCGAGAGCCAGATCGACGAATTCCTATCCAAACAGGATGCCGCGTCGGCCAACCCGCAGGCCGCCTATGAGATCGCGCAGATCTTCCTGCCCGTGGCGCAGGATGCGAGCGCCGAGCAGGTGGCCGCGGTCAAGCAGAAAATGGAGGCCATCGAAACCCAGCTCAAAGACGGGGCCGATTTCGCCAAGCTCGCCACGCAGGATTCGCAGGGCGAGGGCGCCAAGCAGGGCGGCAATCTGGGCATGCGCCCGGCAGACCGTCTGCCCGCCCTGTTCGTCGACACCGTACGCTCTCTGCAGCCTGGGCAGATCAGCCCCGTCATCCGCAGTGCCGCGGGGTTTCACATCCTCAAGCTGCTCCAGGCCAGCGGCGAAGGCGCCGCACCCGCCACGGCGATGCAGAGCGAAGTGCGCGAGATCGTGCTGAGCGCGCCCACCGACGCGCAGCGTCTGCGAGCCAAGGCCGAGCTGGGCAATATCGCGCAGGCCGTGCAGGCGGGCAAGGTGCAGTTCAGCGAGAAGGCCAGAGAGCTGTCGCAGGATCCGGCCACCGCATCGAAGGGCGGCGATCTGGGGTGGGTGCTGGCCGGCCAGCTCGACCCGGTGCTCGACGCAGCCCTGCAACACCTCAACCCTGGCGACGTCTCCGAGCCCATCGTCATGGGCAACAAGGTCGTGCTGCTGCAATTGGTCGACCGCGCGGTGCGCCCGCTCGCGCAGTCGCAAAAGCGTGCGCTGGCGCGCGAAATTCTGCAACGCCAGAAGGCCACCCAGGACTTCGACGAACTGGTGCGCGACGTCCGGGCCCGCACCTATGTGCACATTCCCGAGAATGACTGAAGACGTGGTCCGGCCCGGCATCCCAGGCGGGTCGATATGAAACGGCCTTCAGCCCGGCCGCGCGGTGCGGCCCAGACCACCCATGTCGCACGCAAGCGATTCGGCCAGCATTTTCTGATCGACCCGCAGATCATCCACGGCATCGTCGGCTGCATCGACCCGCAGCCCGCCGATCGGCTGGTGGAGATCGGGCCGGGTCTGGGCGCCTTGACCTGGGCGCTGCTGGAGCGCCTTCCCCGCCTGGCCGCCGTGGAGATCGACCGCGACCTTGCTGCGCGCTGGCGCCAGCAAGCGCCCGACCGCGTGGAGCTGATCGAGGCCGACGCGCTCGCCTTCGACTTTGCCAGCCTGGGTAGCGAGCTGCGCCTGGTCGGCAATCTGCCCTACAACATCTCCACGCCGCTGCTGTTTCATCTGATGGACGTGGCCGAACGGGTGCGCGATCAGCACTTCATGCTGCAAAAGGAAGTGATCGATCGCATGGTGGCCTCACCCGGCGGGCGCGATTTCGGGCGTCTGTCGGTCATGCTGCAGTGGCGCTACGACATGGTCAATCTGCTCGACGTGCCGCCGGAATCCTTCGATCCGCCACCTAAGGTCGATTCCGCCGTGGTTCGCATGACGCCGCGCCCGGCGTCGGCGCTGGATGAGGTCGATCGTGGCAGGCTGTCCGCCCTGGTGACCGCCGCCTTTTCCCAGCGCCGCAAGCTGCTGCGGCACAGCCTGGGGCCCTGGCTCGACTCCCAGGGATACGGCGGCCATTTCGACCTGCAGCGCCGCGCCGAGGAAGTCGGCACGGCTGAGTATGTGGCTTTGGCCCAGACGCTTCCGCAAAGGCCATGAAAAACGGCGCAGGGCCGCTGGGTCTTGCGCCGCGTTGGGTCTTGCGCCGTTTTGGGCGTCTTCAGGAAGACCTGGCACAACGACGCGACAGGCCTGGAACGATCGTCTCTATCAGACCACCGAGTCAGGCCAGGGAGTCAGGCCACCAATTCACACCACCAATTGCGCCCACGCCCCTTCCCATGGCGTGCAGACCTTCACGGTCTTGACTCTGGGCTCCGGTACCGCTTCGCCCCGCATCTCCTCCCGGCCAGGAGAGCGGGTCACAGAAAAGAATAGAAGACCCTGAAGGCAATGCCACGCTCCGCCCAGAAATCAGCGGCGTCGCGGAATACGTCGAGCAGGGTTTCGCGCGCCTCCTTGTCGAAGCGCTGGGTCGCCGGGAGCTGCTCCAGCACGACGACAAACCCCGGTTGCGGCCCACCGCCATGCACCACGTCGGTCAGGCAATCGTGCAGTGCGTCGAGGTTTTTGCCGAAATGCTTCGGAAACAGAAAGGAGCGCGCAATCGTCTCCAACACTTCCTGCTTGGTCGTCGCTTCGGAGAGGTTGGCATAAAGGAAATGCTGGCCGGTCGTCTCGGCTGCATCCTGCAACTGCGCGACACGGTAAGCCCGGATCGACTGCACGATATTCGGCCGTACCGACTTGAGCAGCACGGCGGGATCGGCATCATGGAGCGATGCGTCGGAAACTGGCATAGTGATCATGGGTGTAGTAACAAACTTCCGGATGGTGCTTGGCCCCACCGCAAACGATGCGGCGCGCCCCCCGGTTGTGGGCGCCTGGAGTCGGAACGGTGTATTCGCGATAAAAACCACGACGATTTGAGGGCAAAAGCCGCTCATAGTTTCCAAAAATGACCCCGTCCTTGTATCCCTCGAACGGGCCGCCTTGTTCAATCCGCTTCAAGAGATCGCGCGCCTGCACAGGCAGATCGGCCACTGCGATGACCGGGATGGCCGAGGCCGCCGCCTGGTGCGGCGTTTCGCGGGCCTGCGCACTGGGCCATGCCCCCACCCCGCCCGGCGCCGCGAACGAGCAAGCGACGAGCAGGAGTCCGGTCAGGACCAGGGAGCGCAGCGTTGAGCGAATGCACCGGCGATTCATGCTGCAGCGCGTATTTCCGCGCGATTAGAGGCAAATGGACGCAAATGCGTTAAAAATGCAAGCAATTACCGTGCGACTGGCGCGCTGAAGGCTTGCTGCTGGCTTATTCAATAAGGCAGCAATCGTAGCGAAAGCGCCACGAAAACACAAGGATTCGCCCAATTTTTAGGCAGGTTTTGCCGCGCGCCCGGCTTGCCCGCCGACTCGGGCGGGCAAGCCCCACTCTCAGAGGTTGGCTTCGGCGACCGTCAGCGCGGTCATGTTGACGATGCGACGCACCGTGCTGGAAGCGGTCAGGATGTGCACTGGCTTGGCCGCCCCCAGCAGAATGGGGCCGATGGCGATGTTGTTCCCTGCGGTGGCTTTGAGCAGGTTGTAGGCAATATTGGCGGCGTCCAGATCCGGAAATACCAGCAGATTGGCCTCGCCGCTCAGGGTCGACTCGGCCAGCAGGCTGGCGCGAAGGACGGGGTCGACGGCGGTATCTCCCTGCATTTCCCCATCAACCTCCAGACCGGGCTCGCGCTGGTGCAACAGCGCGAGTGCTTCGCGCATCTTCACCGCACTGGGTGCCGTGGACGAACCGAAGTTGGAATGCGAGAGCAGCGCCGCCTTGGGAACGATGCCAAAGCGGCGCAGCTCCTGAGCCGCCATGCTGGTGATCTCGGCGACTTCGGCGGCGGTGGGGTCGATGTTGACGTGCGTATCGACCAGGGCCACCTGGCGCCCGGGCAGCACCAGCACATTCATCGCCGCATAGACATTGGCGCTGGAGCGACGGCCGATCACCTGATCGATGTAGTGCAGGTGGATGTGCGTCTGCCCCCAGGTGCCGCAGAGCATGCCATCGGCCTCGCCCTTGTGCAGCATCATGGCGCTGATGAGGGTGAGGCGGCGGCGCATTTCGATCTTGGCCATCGCGGGCGTGACACCTTTTCGTCCCGCGAGCTGGTGGTAGCTCTGCCAGAAATCGCGATAGCGTTCGTCGTTGTCGGTGTTGACCACATCGAAGTCGCGCCCTTGCTCCAGCCTGAGCCCGAAGCGCTCGATGCGCTTGGCGATGACCGCGGGACGACCGACCAGGATGGGCCGCGCCAGATGCTCGTCGACCACCACACGCACCGCTCGCAGCACCCGTTCGTCCTCGCCCTCGGCGTAGACGATGCGCTTCTTTGCGGCCTTCTTGGCCACGCTGAACATCGGACGCATCAACGCACCCGACTGGTAGACGAACTGCTGCAGGCTGTCGCGGTAGGCGTCCATGTCGGCGATGGGCCGACGCGCCACGCCGCTCTTCGCCGCCGCCTCGGCGACCGCCGGCGCAATCTTGATCATCAGCCGCGGGTCGAAGGGCTTGGGAATGAGATAGTCGGGACCGAAACGCAGCGGTTCACCGACATAGGTGGCTGCCACCACGTCGCTCTGTTCGGCCTGCGCCAGTTCGGCAATGGCATGCACCGCAGCCACCTCCATTTCCGCCGTGATGGTGGTGGCGCCGCTGTCGAGCGCGCCACGGAAAATGTAGGGGAAGCACAGGACGTTGTTGACCTGGTTGGGATAGTCCGATCGGCCCGTGGCAATGATGGCGTCGGGACGCACCGCACGGGCGGTTTCCGGCAGGATTTCCGGATTGGGATTGGCCAGCGCCAGGATGATGGGCTTGTCCGCCATGCGCTGGGCGTACTCCGGTTTGAGCACGCCACCGGCCGACAACCCGAGAAACACGTCGGCACCCTCAATGATCTCGGCCAGGGTGCGGGCCGTGGTTTCCTGGGCGAAGCGACATTTGTCGTCGTCCATCAGTTCGGTCCGGCCCGCGTACACCACGCCGGCCAGATCGCTGACCCAGATGTTTTCGCGCGGCATACCCAGATCGACCAGCAGGCTCAGGCAGGCCAGTGCCGCCGCGCCCGCACCGGAGCACACCAGCTTGACCTGGGCGATATCTTTGCCCACCACCTTCAGGCCATTGAGAATGGCCGCGCCGACGATGATGGCGGTGCCATGCTGGTCGTCGTGGAACACCGGGATGCCCATGCGGGTGCGCAGCTTGCGCTCAACCTCGAAACACTCCGGGGCCTTGATGTCTTCGAGATTGATCCCGCCGAACGTGGGCTCCAGCGCGGCGATGATTTCAACCAGCTTCGCCGGGTCTTTTTCGTTCACTTCGATGTCGAATACATCGATGCCCGCGAACTTCTTGAACAGCACCGCCTTGCCTTCCATCACGGGCTTGGCCGCCAGCGGACCGATATCGCCCAGACCCAGCACCGCCGTGCCGTTGGTGATGACCGCCACGAGGTTGCCGCGCCCGGTGTAGCGGAACGCATCGTCGGGGTGGGCGTGGATTTCCTCGCAGGCCGACGCCACGCCGGGCGAATACGCCAGCGCAAGGTCGCGCTGGTTGGACAACTGCTTGGTGGCGACGACGGCCAGTTTGCCGGGGCGTGGAAACTCGTGATACTCGAGCGCGGCCTGGCGGAGCTTGGCCTTGGTGTCTTCTGAGCTGGACATGACTGTCTCCTCCTCACGCGGCCGTCGTGAACGTTTCGCATCTTGTCGCCGCGCGGGAAAACGTCATTGTAGGAGCCTGTCGGCGCGCCGATATGCGAACATGGCACGCCCCATCCAGCTTGACCCACCATGACCGCGCCCCTCGGCGAATTCGATCTCATCGCCCGCTACTTCACCCGTCCTCCGCGCCGCGCCGTGCTCGGTGTGGGCGACGATTGCGCCTTGCTGGCCGCACCGGCCCCGAATGAACGATTGGCCATTTCCAGCGACATGCTGGTCGAGGGGCGACACTTCTTCGCCGACGCCGACCCCGAAGCGCTGGGGCACAAGACCCTTGCCGTCAACCTGTCCGATCTGGCCGCCATCGGCGCCAAGCCGCTGGCCTTCACCCTGGCCATGGCTTTGCCCGAGGCCGATGCCCGGTGGCTGGCAGGGTTTTCGCGCGGCCTTCTAGACCTGGCCGACCGCCACGACATCGAGCTGATCGGAGGCGACACCACCCGCGGCCCGCGCAACCTCTGCGTCACCGTGCTGGGCACCGTACCCCAGGGCCTGGCTCTGCTGCGCAGTGGCGCCAGGCCAGGCGACGATCTCTGGGTGTCGGGAACCGTGGGCGACGCCCGCCTGGCGCTCGGTCATCGCCTTGGCGAATGGGCGCTGGATGCGCATGACCAGACCGCGACCCTGAGGCGCATGGACCGCCCCGAACCCCGCATCGCGCTCGGACTGGCGCTGCGCGGCCTGGCCCATGCCGCGCTCGACGTGTCCGACGGCCTGCTGGCCGACCTCGGCCACATCCTGCGCGCCAGCGCCGTGGGCGCCACGGTCGAGGCCGATGCCCTCCCGGCCAGCGAAGCCCTGCGTGCGCTGACGCCCTCACGGCGGCGTCTGTGCCAACTCGCAGGCGGCGACGATTACGAGCTCCTGTTCACCGCACCGGCGACCGCGTGCCGCGCGGTCGAGGCTGCCGCGGCGCGAGCCGCCACGCCGATCACCCGCATCGGCCACATCGATGTCGAGCCGGGGCTGCGGCTCATCGACGCCCAGGGACGGGTGTTGGACAATGCCTACGCGGGATTCGATCATTTCCGCCCTTCTTCCTCGCCTCCATGACCGCATCCACCCCCATCCCAGCCGCAGCCCAAGGCGCCTCCTGGCGCTTCATGTGGCGCAACCCCCTGCATGTCCTGGCGCTGGGTTTTGGCAGCGGCCTCTCCCCGATTGCGCCCGGCACGGCGGGCACCCTGTTCGCCTGGGCCAGCTACGACCTGCTCGCCCTATGGCTGGGACCGCTGGACTGGGCGGTGGTCATCGGCGTGGGCACACTGATCGGCGTCTGGGCCTGCGGCCACACCTCACGGGCCCTCGGCCTCGAAGACGCCTCGCCGGTGGTGTGGGACGAAATCATTGCCTTCTGGCTCATTCTGCTGCTCGTCACCCCGGCGGGCTGGGCCGAGCAGCTCGCGGCCTTTCTGCTGTTTCGCGCCTTCGATGCCGGCAAGTGGCTGGCGGTCGGCTGGGCGGATCGGCATGTGAAAGGTGGCTTCGGCATCATGCTCGACGACCTGATCGCTGCCGCGTTCACGCTGCTGGTGATGGCTTTGGGCATCCGCCTTTACGCCTGGATCTGAACCTTGCCTTCCCCGGACTTCGCAGACCTCTGTACCCTCGCGGCCGAGTTGGGCCCGGCGCTGGAGCGACGGCGCCTGCATCTGGCCACGGCCGAATCCTGCACCGGGGGATTGATCGCCGCCGCAGTCACCAGCGCGGCCGGATCGAGCGCCTGGTTCGAGCGCGGCGTCGTGACCTACGCCAACACCGCGAAGACCGATCTGCTCGGGGTGGACGCAGACTTGTTCGAGCAGGTCGGCGCGGTCAGCCCCGAAGTCGCGCGGGCCATGGCCCGCGGCGCGCTCCTGAGCGCCCGCGCCGATCTGGCCGTGGCCGTCACCGGCATTGCCGGCCCCAGCGGTGGCAGTGAGGCAAAACCGGTCGGCACGGTTTGGTTCGGCCTCGCCACGGGACAGGGGCTTGCGGCGAGCCTGGAAGCACGCCACGCCCTGTTCGCGGGTGATCGCAGCGCGGTCCGTCTGCAGGCGGCACGGTTCGCCCTGCTGTGGGCGCTTGAAGCCGCGCGGAATCTTTGATCAGCCTTGCGGCGGCGCCGTGTCGCGGAACGACGGGCGCTGCATCAGCTTGTCGTAGAGCTTGGCCAGATTGGGGTACTGCTGCTGCCAGCCCATGTCGGGGAAACGAAACACCACATAGCCCAGCGAGGCGCCGACGGCGATGTCGGCCAGCGACAAGTGGTTGCCGCAGCAAAACGGCTTGTCGCCCAGGCCGTGCGACATGGCCTTGACCCCGGCCTCCACCTTGTCCATCTGCCGCTCGATCCACGCCGGGCTGCGCTGGGCTTCGGCGCGCCCCGGCCACGTCTGCTCCAGTCGCGCGGTGGCGGCCGCGTCCATCACGCCGTCAGCCAGAGCCTCCCAGGTGCGCACTTCGGCGCGTTCGCGCCCACCTGCTGGAATGAGCTTGCCCACGGGCGTGAGGGTATCGAGATACTCCACGATGACCCGCGAGTCGAAAATCGCCTCGCCGTCGTCGAGCACCAGGCACGGCACTTTGCCCAGGGGGTTGGAGCGACCGATCTGGGTCGCCTCCGACCAGACGTTCTCTTCCTCCCATTTGGCGTCGATTTTTTTCTCGGCCAGTGTGATGCGCACCTTGCGCACGTAAGGACTGGTCAGGGAGCCGATGAGTTTCATGTTCTGTGCAGCGAAAAGAGGTCGATTCAGTATATCAACGGCCCCTCGGGACGACGCGGCCCCACCCGGGTTCCCGTATCGCACTGCCGGAGCTCTCGGGCGGCGCGCGCCTTTCTACAATGGCGGCATGAGCACGAACCCCTCCCCGCATTCCGCAGCGTGGTCCACTCTGGACGCGCTTTCTCCCCTGGATGGGCGCTATGCCGCCAAGGTCGACGCCCTGCGCGCGCATCTGTCCGAGGCCGGATTGATGCGCAGCCGCGTCCAGGTCGAAGTGGCCTGGTTCATCGGCCTGTCCGACCTGGGCCTTGCCGAGTTTCCCGCCTTGCCGCCATCGGCCCGCGACGCACTCAACCGCCTGGTGGCCGGGTTCGGCAGCGCCCAGGCCGCCGAAATCAAGGCCATCGAGCGCACCACCAACCACGACGTCAAGGCCGTGGAGTACTGGCTCAAGGCGCAGACGGCCGAACGCGCCGACATTCAGGGCCATGCCGAGTTCTTCCACTTCGCCTGCACCTCGGAAGACATCAACAACACCGCGCACGGTCTGATGCTTGCCGGCGCACGCCGCGAAGTCGTCATGCCCTTGCTGCAGCGCGTGCTGCGGCGGCTGCTCGACCTCACCGCCGATCTGGCCGAACAGCCCATGCTGTCGCGCACCCACGGCCAGACGGCCAGCCCCACCACACTGGGCAAGGAGTTTGCCAACGTCGCGCATCGCCTGAAGCGCGCCATGGCGGCCATCGAGTCGGTCGAGCTGACCGCCAAGATGAATGGCGCGGTCGGCAACTACAACGCGCACCTGGCGGCCTACCCCGACGTGGACTGGGAGGCCTTCTCGCGCAAGGTGGTCGAGTCGCTGGGGCTGAGCTTCAACCCCTACACCATCCAGATCGAGCCGCACGATGCCATGGCCGAGCTGTTCGATGCCGTGGCCCGCACGAACACCCTGCTCATCGATCTCAGCCGCGACATCTGGGGCTATATCTCCTGGGGCTATTTCAAGCAGAAGACCAAGGCGGGAGAGATCGGCTCGTCCACCATGCCGCACAAGGTCAACCCGATCGACTTCGAGAACGCCGAGGGCAATCTGGGCATCGCCAACGCACTGCTGCGCCACCTGAGCGACAAGCTGCCCATTTCGCGTTTCCAGCGCGATCTGACCGACTCGACCGTCTTGCGCAATATGGGCGTGGCGCTGGGTCACAGCGTGCTCGCCTGGGATGCCTTGCTGCGCGGGCTCGACAAGCTGCTGGTCCATCCTCAGCGCCTCGATGAAGATCTCGACAACGCCTGGGAAGTGTTGGCCGAACCAGTACAGACCGTCATGCGGCGGCACGGCCTGCCCAACCCCTACGAGCAACTTAAGGAGCTGACCCGCGGCAAGGCCATCACCGAAGACTCGATGCGCGCCTTCATCGCCGGGCTGAATCTGCCCGAGGACGACCGCCAGCGCCTGCTCGCCATGACGCCGACCAGCTACACCGGGCTTGCCGTCGAACTGGCAAAACGTCTGGCCGCAGACCGCTGAACCCTGGGAGACCCGCGATGCTCAAACTCTTGCTGAAGTGGCTTCTATCCGCCTGCGCCCTGCTGGCCGTGGCCTACCTCTACAGCGGCGTGCAGGTCTCGGGCTTCGGGGCCGCCATGTGGGCCGCGTTTTTCATCGGCCTGCTCAACGCGCTGGTCCGGCCCATTCTGTTCATCCTCACTCTGCCGATCACCATTCTGACCCTCGGGCTGTTTTTCTTTGTGCTCAACGCGGCCATGTTCTACGCCGCATCGGGCGTGATCGAGGGCTTTGCAGTGCGCAGCTTCGGCGCGGCGCTGCTCGGATCGATTCTGTACAGCATCGCCGGCGTCATCATCGACAGCGCCCTGGAAGGGGTGCAGTTCGGAAGGCGTCGGTAATCAGCTTCCAGCAAAAAGCCCGGCGGGCCGAGAGGCCCGCCGGGCTTTGCTTTGTGATGACGCCGCGGTTCAGCCTTGCCAGGCCTGCGCTGGTCCGGTCTGCGCCATCTGCATCAGCCGGGCCACGCGCTCCTCGGTGGCCGGGTGCGTGCTGAACAGCTTGGCGATGCCGCCCCCATGCAAAGGGTTGAGAATCATCATCTGCGCCGTGGCCGGATGCGCCTCGGCGGCCTGAAACGGCACGCCGCGCGCGTAAGCCTCGATCTTCTGCAAGGCCGCGGCCAGCGCTGCGGGATCACCCGAAATCTCGGCGCCGCCCCGGTCCGCCTCGAATTCGCGGGCGCGGGAGATCGCCATCTGGATCAAGCTCGCGGCCAGGGGTGCCAGGATTGCCACGGCAATGCTGGCGATCGGGTTCGCCGGGCGCCCTTCGGAATCGCGTCCGCCAAAGAACATCGCGAAATTGGCCAGCGCCGAAATGGCACCGGCCATCGTGGCCGAAATGGTGGAAATCAGAATGTCGCGGTGCTTCACATGCGCGAGCTCGTGGGCCATCACGCCGCGCAGTTCGCGGGCGCTGAGCACGCGTAGGATGCCCGTGGTGGCCGCGACCGCCGCGTGCTCCGGATTGCGCCCAGTGGCAAAAGCATTGGGCGCGTCTTCCTGGATGAGATAGACCCGCGGCATGGGCAGCCCGGCGCGCTGGGCGAGTTCCTGCACCATCGCATAGAACTGCGGCGCGCTGCTGGCGTCGACCTCTTGCGCGTTGTACATCTTCAGCACCATCTTGTCGCTGAACCAGTAGCTGAAGAAATTCATGCCCAAAGCGAACAACAGCGCCAGCATCATGCCCTGCTTGCCACCCAGCAGCGAGCCGATCACCACGAAGAGCGCGGTGATCGCAGCCATCAGGATGGCGGTTTTCATGACGTTGAACATGCTTTACTCCGATACGTTTGGATACAACACCGCTAGATTGTGCAGCGAAACCAAAGTTCAAGCCTGCAATGGGGTCAAGTTGTGCGACTCAAGACAGCATCAGCCCCGTGAGATCGGGCCCGGGCTGCCGCCATTGCGCCGCATGCTGCATGGTGCCGCCGGGTCTTTGCAGCCGGGTGATGCGCAGCACCCCTTCGCCGCAGCACACATCCAGCCCCTCGGCGCTCGACTGCAGAACCTGACCGGGCAGACCGGCGGGCGAGGTCGCCTGCAAGGCCTCGGCCGCGCCAACCTTGACCAGGGCCCCGTCGGGAAGATGGAACTGCGTCCCCGGCCAGGGCGTGAACGCCCGCACTTTTCGCGCGAGCTGATCGGCGGACAGCGTCCACTGCATCCGGGCTTCGTCTTTCGCAATCTTTGCGGCATACGTCACCCCGACTTCGGGCTGACGGCGAGGATGCAAGTCGCCGCGCTCCAGGGCGTCCAGGCCCTGAACCACCAGGGCCGCCCCGAGGTCGGCCAATTTATCGTGCAGTGTGGCGGCCGTGTCGGCAGGGTCGATCGCAAGCGCCTGCTCCAACAACATGTCGCCAGTGTCGAGTCCGGCATCCATCTGCATCAGGGTGATGCCCGTCTGCGCATCCCCCGCCTCGATGGCACGCTGGATCGGCGCCGCACCGCGCCAGCGCGGCAGCAGGGAGCCGTGAATATTCAGACAACCGTATCGCGGCAGGGTCAGCACCGACGTGGGCAGAATCAAACCGTAGGCGGCCACGACCAGCACGTCCGCCTGGGCGGCGCGCAGCGCCGCGTGGGCTTGCGCGGCCTGGTCGCCGTACCGCCCGTCCAGCCGCAGGCCTTGAGGCTGCAGGACGGCCAGTTGCGCATCGGCGGCAATCAGCTTGACCGGACTGGCCTGCAGCTTCATACCCCGGCCAGCCGGCCGGTCGGGCTGGGTCAGGACCAGCGGCACCGCATAGCCCGCGTCCAGAAGGGCGCGCAGCGCCTGCGCGGCAAATTCGGGCGTACCGGCAAAGGCGACACGCAGGCGTCGCGCGGCCAGGGGCGTGGACAGGGCCTCGATCAAGCGGCCTGCCTCTGACGCTTGATCATCTTGGTCTTGATGCGATTGCGCTTGAGCACCGAGAGGTAATCGACGAACACCTTGCCCAGCAGATGGTCCATCTCATGCTGGATGCAGACCGCGGTCAGGCCGTCGGCGTCCATCTCGAAAGACTGGCCTTGCGCGTCCAGCGCGCGGACCCGGACCGTGGCCGGCCGCGTGACCTTGTCGTAGATACCGGGAACGGACAGGCAGCCCTCCTCCCATTCCTTCTCCTCCGCGCTGTGCCGGACGATTTCCGGATTGATCAGCACGACCGGGCGGTTGCGCTCTTCCGAGGTGTCCATCACGATGATGCGCTCATGCACATCCACCTGAGTGGCGGCCAGCCCGACGCCGTTGGAGGCGTACATGGTTTCCAGCATGGCGGAGGTCAGCGCCCGCACCCTGTCGTCGACGACCGCAACCGGTTTGGCCACGGTGTAGAGACGCGGATCGGGATATTGAAGAATGGTCAAAGTGTCCATGGATTCGATTTTAGTTATTTCCGATGAAATGGGCCTTTCCCATTGCCAAAACAGGGCGGCTCATTCCGACCGCACCGCCACGTGGCACAGGGCTCGCAACATTCTTGCAACTGCGAACCCTCCCAAACGGCGCCCGCGCCGTGATTTGATTGCCGCATCAAGGTGTTGCGTGCACAATGTGCTCAACAATCTTGAGATATGGGCCCTGGAATCGCAAATTTCCACGGGGGGCAGATTCACAATAAACCACACCGCGCAGGATGTGGTCGTCGTTTTGATCTGGGGACTTGCGCCATGCTGAAACCGGCTTTCCACCACCCGTTGTTCAACCGGGTTTCACACCGCGGCTTGCGACACCACGCACTGGCGGCCGTCTTGTTGCTGGCGGGCTCCGCGCCGTGGGCGGCCTACGCGGCCGACCCCGCCACACCCGCGCCCTCGCTGCACGGCCTGCCCAACTATCCCGTCGCGCCGACACAGCGCGCGCAGGCCGAGCTGACCGCCCAGACCGGCGTCCCGGTCAGCGAGCTGGCCGCCAATGCTCCCTCTTCCTATACCGTCAAGCGTGGCGACACCCTTTGGGCGATTGCCGGCATGTATCTGCGCAAACCCTGGAACTGGCCCAAGCTGTGGGGCATGAATCTGCAGCAGATCCGTAATCCGCACTGGATTTTTCCGGGCCAGACGCTCTATCTCGACATCTCCAACGGACGCGCCCGCCTCAGTATGGGCAGTGGCGATCAGGGCATGCCTACGGTGAAGCTCAACCCGCAGGTGGAATCGAGCCTGCTGCCTCCCGAAGGCATTCCCACCATCTCGCCGGAACTCATCGCACCCTTCCTCACCCAGCCCCTCATCGTCGAGCCCGACACCCTGGAAGCCTCGCCGCGCATCGTGGCGCTGCCCAAGGGGCACACCATGGCCTCGCCGGGCACGCAGGTCTATGTGCGCGGCGATGTGAGCAAGGCCACGCGCTATCAGATTTACCGGCCCGCCAAGCCGCTGGTCGATCCGGCCACCAAGAAGGTCATCGCCTACCAGGCCGAGTACCTTGGCACCACCAGCCTTGCAGAGGCGCCGTCGGGGCCGGATGCGGTGTCGGTGTTCCGGGTCGATGGCATCGAGCGCGAAGTCGGCGTGGGTGACCGCCTGGTCATCGCGCCGCCGCGCGAATACATGAATTACACCCCGCATGCCCCGGCCAAGCCGATCAGCGGCGACATCGTCTCCATCTACGGCGATCTGAGCATGGCGGCCAAGAACAGCGTGGTCGCGCTCAACCGCGGCGCAGCCGACGGCCTGGAGCGCGGTGACGTGCTGGCGCTGTGGCACAACAGCCGCATGGTCAAAGACACCACGACCCCCGGCAAGCCCGAGATCGAGCTGCCCGACCGTCGCGTCGGCGTCATGATGGTGTTCCGCACCTTCAAGCACGTGGCCTACGCGCTCATTCTGTCGGCCGACGAACCGGTTGAAGTCGCCGACCGCTTCACCCAGCCCTGATCGCCACCACGGTCTTCGGCACGGCCTGGCATGACAGCGCCTGAAGACCTCGCCGACTGGGTGCAGCTCATGCAGACGCCGGGCGTCGGCGCGCTCACCGCGCGCCAACTGCTGTCCGCATTCGGCCCGCCGCAACAGGTTTTCCAGGCCCCCCACGCTGCGCTCACCCGGGTGGTGAGCAGCACGGTGGCGGCGGCACTGCTGAGCGAGCCCGACGGCCCGACACGCGACCTGATCGAGCGCACCCTGCACTGGGCCGCCCAGCCTGGGCAAACTTGCCTCACCCTGGACGACCCTGCCTATCCGCAGAGCCTGCTCGACACCGCCGATCCACCTCCCTTGCTCTACGCCCTGGGCAACGCCGCACTGCTCGATGCCCCGCGGCGACTGGCGATGGTCGGTGCCCGCACCCCCACCGCGCAGGGCGAACGCGACGCCCATGCTTTCGCCCTGGCGTTCAGCGAAGCCGGAGTCACCATCGTGTCGGGCTTCGCCCTGGGCATCGACGCCGCCGCGCATCGCGGCGCGCTGGCCGCGACAGGCGAACAGACTGGCTCGACCATCGCCGTCCTCGGCACCGGCTGTGACCGCGTCTATCCGCCGCGCCACAAAGAGCTGGCGCATCTCGTGGCGCATCACGGGCTGCTGCTGTCCGAATTTGCCCTGGGCACCTCGCCGTCGAAGGGCAATTTTCCGCGCCGCAACCGGCTCATCAGCGGTCTGTCGCGCGGGGTGCTGGTGGTGGAAGCCGCCACGCACTCCGGCTCCCTCATCACTGCCCGCCTGGCAGGCGAGCAGGGCCGCGAAGTCTTCGCCATGCCCGGCTCGATTCACAACCCTTTGGCGCACGGTTGCCACCGTCTGATCCGCGAGGGTGCCAAGCTCGTCGAAACCGCCCAAGACGTGCTTGAGGAATTTGGCTGGGACGCCCCACGGGCCGCGCGGCCCGCCGAGACGAGCGCGGCGAAAGACGCATCGCCCGCAGCGGACGATCCGCCCGAGTGCGACATCCTGCACGCCCTCGGCTTTGAGATCCGCGATTTCGACGATCTGTCGGCCCGCACCGGCTGGCCTTCCGACCGGCTTGCCGCGCGTCTGCTCGACCTTGAGCTGCAAGGCCGTGTCGCGCGCCTGCCCGGCGGCCGTTTCCAGCGCATCGCGCGCGGCTGAGTTCCGTCGCTGCGTCGGCCATCGGAAGCCGAAAGTCCGAGAAACAATCCGTCATTGCGCCGTGCATAGAATGGGCTCATGTTCGACATCCTCATGTATCTCTACGAGTCCTACTGGCACCCGGAAGCCTGCCCCGAGTTCGGTCAGCTCACGCGCAAACTCAGTGCCGCCGGGTTCGAGAACGACGAAATCCATGAAGCCCTGGACTGGCTTCGCGGCCTCGACAGCGCCGTCGGCGGTCTGAAGACGCAGCAGGCGCAGAGCCCTCACGCCATCCGTCTGTACGCCCAGCAGGAGCTCGATTGCCTGGGGATTGAAGCCATCGGCTACCTCAATTTTCTTGAAAGCGCCGGCGTGCTCAAGCCGCATCTGCGCGAGCTCACCATCGAGCGAGCGCTGGCCACGGGCATGCAGCCGCTCCCGCTGGAGCACCTCAAAACCATCGTGCTGATGATTTTCTGGCGCCTCGACGAAGAGCCCGACGCGCTCATCCTCGACGAGCTTTTCGTCGAAGCCGACGACCGCGTGGTGCACTGAACAGACTTCTGCAGGTCGGCTCCAGCCCAACCCGCCTCGCCATCTGCCACAACTCGATTTTCTCAATCCCTGAAAGAATTCCGATGCAACTCTCCCGACTCCGCATCAGCCTGGGCACCGCCCTGCTCGGCAGCCTGGTCCTCGCTGGCTGTGGCGGCGGCTCGACGAACACCAACTATTCCGGTTCGACTGTCGTCGGGCAGGTGCTCATGGGCGCCAACAGCCCGGTCAACGGCAATGGCACGCTCAACGTGTGTGCGTATGCCGTCGTCAACGGACAGGGCAATCCACTGATCACGACCGTGCTCCCCTACACCAATACCGGCACCCTGCTCAGTTGCGTTCCGTCGGGTTCGGATGGCAGCTTCAGTATGGACCTCACCAGTTTCTATGGCCCGGTCCTGCTGCAAGTCGTGGGAGGCACCTACACTTACAAGAGTGCGTCGCCGGCGCTCAACAGTCTGACCTCGACAGCACTGAATCTGGCTGCCAGCGATGCCAACGCGGCGCTTGCGACCAATGCCAGCCTGCAGGCCATGGTCAATGTGGGTGGTGGCAACACCGTCACCGCCAATATCACGCCGCTCACCACCGTGGCCGTTGCCCGCCTCACACCAAGCAGCGGCCTGACTCTCGCGAACTACTCTGCCTCGCTGCAGAACATCGCAGGACAGTTCGGCCTTGGCAGTCTCGCGCTGGCGACAGCAGTTCCCGCGAGTGGCGACGCCTACGACAAGGCGCTGATGGGAGTGGAGCAGTATTTGGCGACCATGACGCCCAATGGCAGCAACACGGACGATCCCTACGGGGCCCATTTCCTGAACTGGACCAACCTTGCCACGGTGTCGGCCGACTACTCTTCGGCCTACAGCACCGCCAACGGCACGAGCCAGACCTTCAACTTCAACTGAGATTCTGCTCCGCCCACAAAAAAGCCAGCTCACGCTGGCTTTTTTGTGGCTTGGTTGCGCCTCAGACCACCGCGCCCGCATTCGGATCGTTGCTGTTACTGGGCTTGTTGCCGCCCGGCTTGATCAGGTCTTCGCGCTTCACGCCGAACCACATGGCCAGGGCCGCCGCGACGAATACCGAGCTGTAAATGCTCATCGAAATACCGATGATCAGCGCCAGCGCGAAGTAATGCAGCGCCGGGCCGCCGAAGAAGAACATGGAGAACGCCATGGCCAGCGTGGAGCCGTGGGTGATGACGGTGCGGCTGATGGTGTTGGTGATGGCGCTGTCGATCACCTGCACGGTACTGTACTTGCGGTAGCGGCGGAAGTTTTCGCGCACCCGGTCGAAGATCACCACGGATTCGTTCACCGAATAGCCCAGCACCGCGAGCACGGCCGCCAGCACCGGCAGAGAGAATTCCCACTGGAACAGGGCAAAGAAACCGAGCACGATGATGACATCGTGCAGGTTGGCGAGAATGGCCGCCACCGAGAACTTCCACTCGAAACGCACGGCCAGATAGGCGACGATACCGAAGATCACCAGGGCCAACGCCTTGAGTCCATCGGTGGCCAGCTCAGACCCGACCTGCGGCCCGACGAACTCCGTGCGCCGCTGCTGCGCCTGCGGGTCGGCGGCCAGCAGCCCCGCCATGACCTTGGTGCTCTGCTCGGCGCTGGTCTCGCCCTTGTGCAGCGGCAGGCGGATGACCACGTCGTTGGCGTTGCCGTAGGCCTGCACCTGGGCATCGGCATAGCCGAGCTTGTTGAGGGTGGAGCGGATGCCGTCGATATTGGCGCCCTGGCTGTAGCCGACTTCCATGACCGTGCCACCGGTGAATTCGATCGACAGATTGAGCCCGCGGGTGAAAAGGAAGAACACCGCGGCGGCGAACAGCAGAACCGAGATGATGTTGAAGGTCAGCGCCGACCGCATGAACGGAATGTCGCGCTTGATTCTGAAAAATTCCATGGTCTGGCCTTGAAGAAAGGGAAGGAAGCCGTCGCCGGATCAATGCACCTTGCGGCGCGGTTTGGTGGTGCGAGGCGTCGGCGCATCCAGCGATTTGCCCGATTTGACGGCCCCGGCCGCCGCCTCGGACGACAGCGCGCCTGCCGTGGCGGCGGCCGCTTCCGGCTTCCAGATCTGGCCGATGGAGATGCTGTGTAGACGGCGCTTGCGGCCGTACCAGAGGTTGATCAGCCCGCGCGAGAAGAACACGGCCGAGAACATCGACGTGAGAATGCCGAGCACGTGCACCACGGCGAACCCGCGCACGGCGCCGGAGCCGAAGATGAGCAGCGCCACACCGGCAATCAAGGTGGTGACGTTGGAATCGAAAATCGTGGCCCACGCGCGCTCGTAGCCGTGGAAGATGGCGTTCTGCGGGCTGGCGCCATTGCGCAGTTCTTCGCGCACGCGCTCGTTGATCAGCACGTTGGAGTCGATGGCCATGCCCAGCGCCAGGGCCATGGCCGCGATGCCGGGGAGGGTGAGCGTGGCCTGCAGCATGGAGAGCACCGCCACCAGCAGCAACAGGTTGACGGCCAGCGCGATGGAGGACACCACGCCGAAGAACATGTAGTAGATCGACATGAAGATGACGATGGCCACGAAGCCCCAGGTCACCGAATGGAAGCCCTGGCTGATGTTCTGCTGACCCAGGCTGGGGCCGACGGTGCGCTCCTCGATGATGGTCATCGGTGCAGCCAGGGCCCCAGCGCGCAGCAGCAGCGCGGTGTCGTTGGCTTCCTGCACGGTCATGTGGCCGGAAATCTGCACCCGCCCCCCGGCGATCTCGCTGCGGATCACTGGCGCGGTGATGATCTCGCCACGGCCGCGGTCGAACAGAATCATGGCGGTGCGCTTGCCGACGTTGTCGCGCGTCACCTGCTGGAAGATGCGCGCGCCCTTGGAGTCGAGGGTGAGGAACACGGCCGGCTCGTTGGTCTGCTGGTCGAAGCCAGGCTGGGCGTCGGTGAGGTTGTCACCGGTCAGCAGCACGTCGCGCTTGACCGCCAGTTTGCCGCCGTCGCGGTCGGGGAAAATCTGATCTCCCGCGGGCAGCGGGCCCTGGCCGAGCACGGCGGCCTGGCCGGCGGCGCTGTCGTCCACCATGCGCACTTCGAGACTGGCGGTACGGCCGAGGATGTCCTTGGCGCGAGCCACGTCCTGAATGCCCGGCAACTCGACCACCACGCGGTCGCGGCCCTGCTGCTGAATGATGGGCTCGGCCACGCCGAGTTCGTTGATGCGGTTGTGCAGCGTCTGGATGTTCTGCTTGAGGGCGTAGTCTTCTTCCTGCGTCACCGCGGCAGGCGTCAGACTGGCGCTGAAGCTGTTGGGCCCCGCAGGAGCCTGGGCCGACAGTTGCAGGTCAGGATGCTGCCGGGCGATGAGTTCCTTGGCGGCACCCAGCGCACGGGCGTCGACGAACACGCCCTGGACCGTGTCTCCCACGCGCTCCAGCTTGGTGTAGCGAGCGTCCTTGTCGCGCAGGCTGCTGCGCAGCTCGCCGGCGATCGAATCGAGCTTTTTCTGCACTGCCGCCTGCATGTCGACCTGCAGCAGAAAGTGCACGCCGCCGCGCAGATCCAGGCCGAGATACATCGGGTTGGCGTTGAGCGCCGTCAGCCAGGCGGGCGAGCGCGACAGCAGGTTGACCGCGACCACAAACTGCGGGTTGTCGGCATCGGGATTGAGCGCCTTGGCCAGCACATCGCGCGCCTTGAGCTGCACATTGGTATTGCTGAAGCGGTAGTTCGCCGTGGCACCGTTGAAATCGGCTGAGTCGGGCTTCAGGCCCGCAGCGTCGAGAATCTGCTCGCCCTTGACCAGCAAGGCGTTGTCCACCTTGCCGCCGTTGGTGCTGGAGATCTGCACGGATGGCGATTCGCCATACAGATTGGGCAGCGCGTACACCGCGCCCACCACCAGGACGACGACCATGATGAGGTATTTCCACCAGGGATAGCGATTCATGACGACAACCTCGATTCACCCGCACATCCACGCGGGTTCAAACAATGAGACCGCGCAAGCTCTTGGCTCGCGCGGCGGGGCCGCATGTCTGCGGACCGAAAATTGGCGATCAGACGCCGCTCTTGATCGTGCCCTTGGGCAGCACCATGGTCACGGCGCTGCGTTGCACCTGCAACTCGACATTCGCCGCGATCTCCAGGCCGATGTAGGTTTCGCTGACCTTGGTGATCTTGCCTACGACACCGCCTGAGGTGACGACTTCGTCCCCCTTGGCGAGGGCGGCGAGCATGGCGCGCAGTTCCTTCTGCTTCTTCATCTGCGGACGCAGCATGACGAAGTACAGGATGACGAACATCACGATGATGGGCAACAGGCTCATCAACGTGGAACCGGCGCTGGGCGCAGGGGCTGCAGCTTGGGCGTGGGCGACAGAAATGAAGTTCATGGGGGTTTCAAAACGGTGGAAATCATCGGCATCCTGGCAGACGGCCAGGGTCGGTCAACCGCCTATTGTCGCAAAGCTGGGGGCGGGTGCCCGCATTTTCCCCGAATCCCTCACGCGCGGGGCCACGCCCGTGTCGCGCAAAGCCCATAAGATGTCCGCTTTCATAGAAGGCATCGCACCATGAAACGTCTGCGCATCGGCATTGTTGGAGGCACTGGCTACACCGGCGTTGAGCTGCTGCGTCTGCTGGCGCGCCACCCTCAGGCCGACATCGCCGCCATCACCTCCCGCAAAGAGGCCGGCACGGCCGTGTCCGAGATGTTCCCCAGCTTGCGCGGCCAGGTCGATCTGGCCTTTTCCACGCCGGAGGACGCTCCTCTGCACACCTGCGACATCGTGTTCTTCGCCACCCCGCACGGTGTCGCGATGGCCCAGGCGCGGCGTCTGCTCGACGCCGGGGTGCGCCTCATCGATCTGGCGGCCGACTTCCGGCTGCAGAGTCTGGCCGAGTTCACCCAGTGGTACGGCATGGATCACGCCTGCCCGGACCTGCTGAAAGAAGCCGTTTACGGCCTGCCCGAACTGCACCGCCAAGCCATCGCCAAGGCGCGCATCGTGGCCAACCCGGGCTGCTATCCCACCACGGTGCAATTGGGCTTCGCGCCGCTGCTGCGCACGCCAGGCCTGGTCGATGCCAGCCACCTCATGGCCAACTGCGCCTCGGGGGTTTCGGGGGCGGGCCGCAAGGCAGAGATCGGCCTGCTGTTCAGCGAAGCCTCCGACAATTTCAAGGCTTACGGCGTCAAGGGTCATCGGCACGGCCCGGAGATCAACGAACAACTGCGCCGCATTGCCGGAGCCGCCCCCGGCAGCGACGCGGTCGACTGCCTGTTCGTGCCCCACCTCACCCCCATGATCCGAGGCATGCACGCCACGCTCCACGCCCGGCTCACGCCAGCGGGACAGGCCCTCGACCTGCAGAACCTTTACGAAGACTTTTATGCCCAGGAGCCCTTCGTCGATGTGCTGCCCGCCGCAAGTGCCCCCGAAACCCGTTCGGTGCGAGGCGCCAACACCCTGCGGCTCGCCGTACACAAGCCGCGGCCGGACACCGCCATGATCCTGGTCGTGCAGGACAACCTCACCAAGGGCGCCTCGGGCCAGGCGGTGCAGAACATGAATGTCATGTTCGGCCTGCCCGAAGCCATGGGACTCGACGGACTGGCCGTCCTGCCCTGAGCCCCGCAAATCCGCTATCTGACGTAAGGTCTTGCACGGCCCTAAAATGGGCACAACTTCAAGGAGTCCCCCCATGAGCGCCCAGCTTGCTACCGCCCCCACCGCCGACATGGCCGCCCCTCCCGCGCCCCTGCTGTTCACCGACAGCGCGGCGGCCAAGGTCAAGGAGCTGATCGACGAGGAGGGCAACACCGATCTGAAACTGCGCGTGTTCGTGCAGGGCGGCGGCTGCTCAGGCTTTCAGTACGGCTTCACTTTCGACGAAGCGGTGAACGAAGACGACACCCAGATGGTGAAGAACGGCGTCACGCTCCTGATCGACGCCATGAGCCTGCAATACCTCACCGGTGCCGAGATCGACTACAAGGACGGCCTCGAAGGCGCCCAGTTCGTCATCAAGAACCCGAACGCCACCACGACCTGCGGTTGTGGTTCGTCGTTCTCGACCTGACGCGGCCGACGCGCCATCAAACCGCACGATGCCGTGCGGTTTTTTTTCGCCCGTGCTCAGGCAGGGTAGATCGCGCCGAGCACTCTTGGCCCTGTCGCGCCGGTGACGGCGGGCAGGTTGCCGGGAAGGCCCAATAGCGTCTGCTGCGCCAGCCAGGCGAAGGCTGCGGCTTCGACCTGCTCGGCGGGAATGCCGCGGTCATCGCTGAGCCCGACCGAGACGCTGGGCAGCGCCTGTTGCAGACGGCGGAGCAGGTCGGTGTTGCGCGCACCGCCGCCGCATACGATCAAAGCCGAGACGCCGGGCATGGCACGCCACAACGCCTCGGCCACGCTTTGCGCGGTGAGCGCGGCCAGGGTCGCTTGCACGTCCCGGGGCGCGAGGCGCCCGCCGTGCGACGACAACTGGCGATCAAGCCACGCCGGATGGAAGTCATCGCGTCCGGTGCTCTTGGGCGCGGCGCGGGAGAAGTAGGGATCGGCGAGCAGGCACGCGAGCAGATCGGTCTGCACCGCCCCTGCGGCGGCCCATTGGCCCCCGGCGTCGTAAGCCTGTCCGATGTGGCGCTGCGCCCAATGGTCGAGCAAGGCGTTGCCGGGACCGGTGTCGAAGCCGAGGGTGCGGCCATTGGCAAACAGCAGGCTGAGATTGGCAAACCCGCCGAGATTGAGTACGGCCACATCGGCCCCAGGCACGGCGAACACGGCGCGATGAAAGGCGGGCACCAGCGGCGCGCCCTGTCCGCCGGCCGCCACATCGCGGCTGCGAAAATCGGCCACCACGGTGATGCCGCAACGCTCGGCCAGGAGCGCAGGGGCGTTGAGCTGCACGGTGTAGCCGAAGTCGGGACGATGGCGTACCGTCTGCCCGTGCGCACCGACCGCGCGCACCGCTGAGGCTTTCAGGCCGAGTTCACGCAACAGGCCGGCAACCACATCAGCGTAGAGCTCGGCCAGTTGCCTGGAGGCCATCGCACCACGATGCAGTTCGTCTTCGCCCGCTGCGTTCAGGGCGAGAAACGCGGCCCGCAATGCGGCGGGAAAGGCGCGGGCCGCATGGGCCCGCACCGTGGGACGCGTGTCAGGCGAGGACGCCAGCACCACGCCGTCCACGCCGTCGAGCGAGGTGCCCGACATCAAGCCAATGAACAGGGTCTGCTCAGTCGACACGCGCCAACCGAACGGCGTCGTCGCCGCCCGCCGCCTGCGCGAGCTGGGTGCGCATCACCGCCGTGGCGGCAAAAAAGGCCGCCTTCTCGCCGAGGGGCAAGGGCTTGCCCTGGGGCACATAGCTCGCCATGCGCACCGGATCGACCAGACGCCCGGCCGCGTGAAACTCGAAATGCAGATGCGGTCCGGTCGACAGGCCGGAATTGCCGGTCTTGCCGATGCGCTGGCCTTCGCTGACGCTCTGCCCCGGTTTGACGGCGATGCTGCTCAGGTGGGCATACACCGTCTCGAAACCGCCGGGATGGCCGATCTTGATGACCTGACCGTAGCCCGTTTGCGTGCCGGCGAACTTCACCCGGCCCTCGGCCACGCTGGGAACCGGCGTGCCGATGGGCGCGGCAAAGTCCACGCCTTCGTGCATTTCGCGGGAGCCCTTCAGCGGATGCCGCCGCATGCCGAAGGGCGAGGTGATCTTGGCGCCAGGCAGCGGCGAAGCGGCCCAGGTTTTTTCCAGACCCTGACCCGCCGGGGTGTAATAGCCGCCCTGGGCATCACCCCGCGCTGCGAACCACACCGCCTGGCGCACCACGCCGCGGCTGCGGATTTCCGCCGCCAGCAGCCGCCCCGGCCGCAACTCACGGCCGTCGAGCACCTGCATGTCGTAGACCAACGCCACCTGGTCGCCCCTGCGCAGACTGCGACGCAGATCCAGCTGCGGGGCGAACACCTTGACCAATTGCGCCCCGACGGCCGCGGGCACACCCGCCTGGCCCAGCGCCGTGGTCAAGGCCCCGCGCACCGGGACACTGGCGAGGCGCGTACGGGTTTCGAGCCGTCGCTCGCTCGTCGAAACCTCGAGCGCCCCGGCGGGCCCCGGACGCACCTGCAGCTCGCGCCACGTCGGAGTGTCATACGGATTCGTCCCGCTGGGCAGGGGCAAGACAGCGGCCAGCTGCAACAGTTCGCCCTGGGCATTCACCTGGGCGCGCACAGGCTCCGGCCCGGCGCCAGCCGCGACCAGGGCCCGAAAGCGCGGCTCCTGGCCGAGCTGGGTGATGGCGGCAGGATCGGTCACCCCCAGGCGCCGCAGCAACTGCTGCACCGTGTCCTGGCGTCGCACCGAGGTGCTGGAGGCGTAGGCCATGTCGGCTGCGGCAAGGGCGTCGCTCTGGCTCCGCACCCCATTGTCGAGTGCGGTGGCGATCGTCGAGCGAGGCGGCAAAGGCGGCTGTGCCTCGACCAGCGCATAGGCTCCGGCGCTGCTCAGCAGCAGCGCCCCGCCCACGCCCGCCGCGAGACGCCGGGGATGCGCGCGCAGCGCGCTCGCTGTGCTCAGCGCCTGGTGCGACACCCAACGCACCGCGCGCTGACCCGGAAACGGCTTAACCATGCCGCGCGTCCTTGGGGGCGGCAGCGGCAGCGTCCACCACCGGGCTGTTGCCGTCGATCACCGCGAGCAGGCGGCGCGGCGCGGCCGTCTGCGCCAGAAATTCCGACCGCAGCCCTGTCGGCACCGGCGTGCCCTTGGGCGCGTAATGCGCCAGGTCGAGCGGATTGACCGGCGTACCGTGCACGAAGAACTGGAAGTACAGGTGCGGCCCGGTGGACCAGCCGGTATTGCCCGACAGCGCCACCACCTCGCCCTGCTTGACCTGCTCGCCCACATGCACCTTGAACGCGCTCAGGTGCGAATAAATCGTGGCAAAGCCGCCGGGATGCTCGACCTTGACGTACTTGCCGTAGCCCGTGCCCCAGCCGGCGTACACCACGCGGCCATCGGCGATGGTCTTGACCGGCGTGCCCACGGGAATGGCCAGGTCGATGCCTTTGTGGAACTCATGGAAGTGCATCACCGGGTTTTCGCGCCAGCCCCAGCCCGAGGTGATGCGGTCGTAGGGCAGCGGCGACAGCAGGAAGGCCCGGCTCAGACTATCGCCGTTCGGTGCGTAATAGCCCGAAGCCTTGGCGTCGCCCTTGGCATCGAACCAGACGGCCTTGTAATCGTGGCCCTGATTGACGAACTCCGCCGACACCAGGCGGCCGTCGGCCAGCGTCTGGCCCTGTGCCTGGTACACCCGATACACCACGTTGAAGCGGTCGCCCGGACGCAGATTGCGGCGGAAATTGATCTGGGTGTCGAACACGTCAATCAGCTGCGAGGCGACGCTGTGCGGCATCCCGGCCTCGTCGGCTGCGGCGAAAAAGGTGGATTTCACCGTGCCGCTGGCCACGCGCAAGGCCGCCTGCACAGTGCGCGACTCCGTCTGCACGTCCCAGCCCTGTGGCGTGGCCTTCACGCTGAGCTCGCGCCACTGGCGCGCGTCCTTCGGCCCCTCGGCCACTGGCTTGAGGCCGGGCAGACGGCCCTGCAGGGCCTGAAGCTCGCCCAGATTGCTCACCTGGGCGCTCACCACGCGGCCAGGATCGCCGGTCACCAGCGACCGCAGATCGGCCTGGGCGCTGAGCTGGCGCAACTGCTGAGGATCGGTCACCTGCAGACGGCGCAGCAACGATTCGACCGTATCGCTCGCCCGCACATGCGCGGTGGTGTAGACCACCTGATCGGCGTTGGAGAGCTGGTCGGCCTGCTGTGGCGCGGTGCTCGCCACCGCCACGGTGACCCAGGTCGGGGCCGGCGGGTGCGCCTGCGGCCCTTCGTAAGCCAGCGCGAAGGCGGCGGCACTGGTCAGCAGCAAACCGCCCCCCACGCCCGCCAGCACCCGCTTGTGATGTTGATGCAACCAGACCGTCAGATCACGGCCCCAAGCCTGCGCGCCCTGCGCCGCGGCTTGTCTGAATTCGACCAAAGACATTCCCACTCCTCACACCTCAGGCCAGAGCGCGAACGCCGATCCCGACAATGGAAAGTGGCGCCGGAAGACCAACTTCCGACACCGTGGTGGTGCCACCGACTACGGGCTGCGAGGCGAACCAGGCACCTTCGAGCACACCCTGGGCGCGGCTGGAACCCTCTCGGCTGCGCGCCGGGCTCCAACAATCACGCTGTGGCACCGAATACACTGCACCCTTTGTTGAAGCCGGGTGCAGCACGGATAAAGGCGCGAGTCTAGCAGCCCGTTTCGCCCTCTTTTTGATTACCCCCATGATGGACTCAAACTCCCCCGCAGACCTGCCGGACGGCGTGCGCCAGGCACTCGACATCACCAAGCGCGGCTGCGCCGAATTGCTGGTGGAGGCCGACTGGATCACCAAACTGACCCGCAGCGCCCGAACCGGCCAGCCCCTGCGCATCAAACTCGGCCTCGACCCCACCGCCCCCGACATTCATATCGGCCACACGGTGGTGCTCAACAAGCTTCGACAGTTGCAAGATCTGGGCCATACGGTGATTTTTCTGATTGGCGACTTCACCTCGCGCATCGGCGACCCGTCCGGGCGCAACGCCACCCGCCCGCCGCTGACGATCGAGCAGATCAAGACCAACGCGCAAACCTATTACGCCCAGGCCAGTCTGGTGCTCGATCCGCAGAAGACCGAGATTCGCTACAACTCCGAATGGAGCGAGCCGCTGGGCGCCGACGGCATGATCCGCCTGGCCGCCAAATACACCCTGGCCCGGCTGCTGGAGCGCGACGATTTCACCAAGCGCTTCAAGGAAGGCGTGCCCATCGCCATGCACGAGCTGCTCTACCCGCTGATGCAGGGCTACGACTCGGTGGCGCTCAAGAGCGACCTCGAACTCGGCGGCACCGATCAGAAATTCAACCTGCTGGTCGGGCGCGAGCTGCAGCGCGAATACGGCCAGGAGCCGCAGTGCATTCTCACCATGCCGCTGCTCGAAGGGCTGGACGGCGTGGAAAAAATGTCCAAGTCCAAGGGCAATTACATCGGCATCCAGGAAGCACCGGCGACCATGTTCGCCAAGCTGCTCTCCATCAGCGACACTCTGATGTGGCGCTACTTCGAGCTGCTGTCGTTTCGCCCGATGAGCGAAATCGCCGAGTTGAAGGCGCAAATCGAGGGTGGCCGCAACCCGAAAGACGCCAAGGTGATGCTGGCGCGCGAAATCGTCACCCGCTTCCACTCGGCCGCAGCGGCCGACGCGGCCGAGGCTGACTTCGCCCTGCGCGCCAGCGGCGGCATTCCCGACGACATTCCCGAAGTGCGGCTCGCGCTGCCCGAAGGCGGGCTAGCCCTGCCGCAGGCGCTCAAGCAGGCCGGGCTGGTGCCCTCCACCGCCGAAGGCGTGCGCATGATCGAACAGCGCGGCGTGCGCATCGACGGCACGGTGGCCGAAGACCGCGCCCTCAAGCTGGCTGCGGGCACCGTGGTGCTGCAGGTGGGCAAACGCAAGTTCGCCCGGGTGACGCTGGGCTGAACGCGGCGCAAGCCCCGGCGCCGCGCGTCAATGCACGGCGCTGGCTGACGTTTTTCGTCGCCGAACCTGCAAAAGTTGTCAGGCTCTTTTCACCAGCCGGATCAGGAACAGCAGGATGATGGCGCCGATCGTAGCCACGATCAGGCTGGGCAGAATGCCCGCGCCGGGAAACAGCCCCAGCGCGTTGAACACGAAGCCGCCGATGAAGGCGCCCACCACCCCCACGACCATATCGCCCAGCAGGCCGAAGCCGCCGCCGCGCATGATCTTGCCCGCCAGCCAACCGGCGATCAGGCCGATGATCAGAAATCCGATGAGTCCCATCTCGCGCTCCTTGCGGCTGTTGACGAGGGTTCGAAGGTAGCAGGAATGCGTCGGAATCGTCCTACACGCCGTGCGCTCCACGCAGCACCCGTCCCAGATACGGTCCGGTGACGCTGTCGGGATGCGCGGCGAGCGCTTCGGGCGTGCCTTCAGCGATCAGGCGCCCGCCTCCTGCGCCCCCCTGGGGGCCGAGTTCGACGATCCAGTCGGCGCTGGCGATCACGTCGAGGTTGTGTTCGATGATGACGATGGTGTTCCCGGCCTCGCGCAGCTGGAACAGCACGCCCAGCAGCAGCTCGATGTCGGCGAAGTGCAGCCCGGTCGTGGGCTCATCGAGGATGTAGAGCGTGCGTCCGGTGTCGCGCTTGGAGAGTTCGAGCGCCAGCTTCACCCGCTGCGCCTCGCCGCCCGACAGGGTGATGGCCGACTGGCCGAGGCGGATGTAGCCCAGCCCCACATCCTTGAGCGTCTGCAGCTTGCGGGCGATGGCGGGCACGGCCGAGAAGGTCTCCAGCGCCTGCTCCACCGTCAGCTCCAGCGCCTGCGCGATGCTCAGGCCGCGGTAGGTGACTTCGAGGGTTTCGCGGTTGTAACGCTGGCCGCCGCACACATCGCAGGGCACGTAGAGGTCGGGCATGAAGTGCATTTCCACCTTCACCGCGCCGTCGCCCTGGCAGGCCTCGCAGCGGCCGCCCTTCACATTGAAGGAGAAGCGTCCGGCGTCGTAGCCGCGCTCGCGCGCCACCGGGGTCTGCGCGTAAAGCTCGCGGATGGGGGTGAACAGCCCGGTGTAGGTGGCCGGATTGCTGCGCGGCGTGCGGCCGATGGGCGACTGATCGACCGCGATCACCTTATCGAGCTGATCGAGTCCGTCGAGGGCCGCATAGGGCGCGGCCTCCAGCCCGGCGCGGTTGAGCTCGCGCGCGCAGGCCGCGTAGAGCGTGTCGTTGATCAGGGTCGATTTGCCCGACCCCGAAACCCCCGCCACACAGGTGATGCGCCCCAGCGGGAAGCGTGCGGTGACGTCGTGCAGATTGTTGCCGCAGGCGCCCCTCAGCGTGAGCCACTGCTCGGGGGCGGCGCTCTGCCGCGGCTTGCCGCGAAACACGCTGCGCTGGCCGCTCAGAAAAGCACCGGTGATCGAGTTCGGATCGACCATGACCTGCTGCGGCGTGCCCTGGGCAATGACCTGCCCGCCGTGCTCGCCCGCGCCGGGCCCCATGTCCACCACATAGTCGGCGCAGAGAATGGCGTCGCTGTCGTGCTCCACCACCAGCACGCTGTTGCCCAGATCGCGCAGCCTCTTGAGGGTGGCGATCAGCCGGTCGTTGTCGCGCTGGTGCAGGCCGATGGACGGCTCGTCGAGCACGTACATCACCCCGGTCAGGCCCGAGCCGATCTGGCTGGCCAGGCGAATGCGCTGCGCCTCGCCGCCCGACAGGGTATCGGCGCTGCGGTCGAGGGTGAGATAGTCGAGCCCGACGTCGATGAGAAAGCGCAGGCGGCTGCCGATCTCGATCACCAGGCGCGCCGCCACTTCGGCGCGCTGGCCTTCGTGCTGCAGCGTGGCGAACCAATCGTGCAGCTCGCGCAAGGGGCGATGCGCCAGCGCCTGCAGACGCTCGCCGCCCACGGTGACATGGCGCGCCACCGGCCCGAGCCGCGCGCCCAGACAGTCGGGACAGGTCTGCACGGTGCGCATGCGCGCCAGCTCTTCGCGCACCGCCGGGCTGTCGGTTTCGACCCAGCGACGTTCGAGATTGGGCACGATGCCCTCGAACGGATGGGTCTTGATCGTGGGCTTGTTGCGGTCGTTCAGATAGGTGAAGGCGATGGCCTCCGCCCCGCTGCCGTGCAGCAGCACCTGACGCACCGCCTGCGGCAACTGCTCGTAGGGCGTGTCGAGATCGAAGCCGTAATGCGCGCCCAGCGCCTGCAACATCTGGAAATAGAAGGCGTTGCGCCGGTCCCAGCCGCGAATCGCGCCGCTCGCCAGGCTGAGCTCGGGGTGGGCCACCACACGCACCGGATCGAAACGTTCGACCTGCCCCAGGCCGTCGCAGGTGGGGCAGGCCCCCGCCGGATTGTTGAAGGAGAACAGCTTGGGTTCGAGCAACGGCGCCGTCGTGCCGCAGATCGGACAGGTGGGGCGGCTATGAAACGTGGTCAGCTCGCCGCTGTCGGCGTCGAGCGCGCCCACCGCGCCTTCGGAGAGGCGCAGCGCCGTCTCCAGGCTCTCGGCCAGGCGCTGCCGCAGATCGGGGCCGGTCTTGATGCGGTCCACCACCACCTCGATGCGCTGCGGCGGCGGCGCGTCCGCGTCGGGCAGGCTCTGCGCATCGACCACCACGCCGTCGAGCCGGAAGCGCACGAAGCCCTGCGCCCGCAGCGCCGCCAGCCGTCCACCGGCCGAAGCCCCGGCCTGGCCCTCGGGCAAGGGCGCGAGAATGAGCAGACGGCGCCCCTCGGGCCAGGCGACGAGGGCATCGACCATCTGCGAAATCGTCTGCGCCTGCAAGGGCTCGTCGGGATGATTCGGGCAATGCGGCGTGCCCGCGCGGGCGTACAGCAGCCGCAGGTAATCGTGAATCTCGGTGACCGTGCCCACGGTGGAGCGCGGGTTGTGGCTGGTTGCCTTCTGCTCGATGGCAATGGCCGGGGCCAGCCCTTCGATCAGATCGACATCGGGCTTTTCCATCAACTGCAGAAACTGCCGCGCATAGGCCGACAGACTCTCCACATAGCGCCGCTGACCCTCCGCGTACAGCGTGTCGAACGCCAGCGACGACTTGCCCGAACCCGACAGCCCGGTGATGACCACCAGCTTGTTGCGCGGCAGATCGAGCGAGATGTTCTTCAGATTGTGCGTGCGCGCCCCGCGCACGCGAATCAACGCCTCGGCCTGGGTGCTGGCCAGCGGTTCAAACGAGGATGAGGCGTCATTCATGGGCGGCGATGAAAAAAAGCGAACCCGACACTATAAAGCGCACGCCTCCATCGAGCATGCCCGATTTGTTCAAGAGGCGTGGCGGGCGAGGCGCCCGTCCCTCCCCACCCCAGCCCTCCCCACGCGTGGGGAGGGAGAAAACACGCCTTCCTCGACGCGAGGAAGGTTGGGAGCTTGAGATGCCCACCCCGGCTCCCCGCGCGTGGGCAGGAGGTGACTTTCACCTCCCCCACACCGTGGGGGAGGCCGGGAGGGGGAGTCCCATGATGAAACGGCATGTAATCACGGGCACTTCCTGTCCGATTTGGTGACGAAACCAGATCTCATTTGGGCGAAAATGCGATTTTTCGCCGATAGCCCAACCGCCCAGGTTCGCCCTCGACCGACATCCAGCTCCCCGTTTTCAGGCCCACCGCGCGGCCCCACCGAGTTCTTCACCATGGCCTCCAAATCCTCCCGACGACCGCCCTCCACCGCCGAAAACGCCATGACCCCGGCCGAGCGCCGCGCCAGCAGCACCCTGGCCTCGATCTACGGCCTGCGCATGCTCGGGCTGTTTTTCATCCTGCCGGTGTTCTCGGTCTACGCGCAGCACCTGCCGCACGGCCAGGACAAGTTTCTCGTCGGCCTCGCGCTGGGCATCTACGGCCTCACCCAGGCCATCATGCAAATTCCCTTCGGCCTCGCCAGCGACCGGCTGGGGCGCAAGCCGGTGATGGTGTTCGGGCTGGTGCTGTTCGCCATCGGCTCCTTCGTCGCCGGGGCGAGCGACAACCTCTACCTCATCATCATCGGCCGCGCCATTCAGGGCTCGGGCGCCATTTCGGCCGCGATCTCCGCCATGATCGCCGACTCCACCCGCGAGCAGCACCGCACCCGGGCCATGGCCACGGTGGGCATGACCATCGGCTTTGCCTTCATCCTCTCGCTCGTGGCCGGCCCGCCCATCTATCACGCCATCTCGGTGCCCGGCATGTTCGACCTCACCGGCATCCTCGCCGTACTGGCCATCGTCGTGGTCATCTGGGTCGTGCCGCCCGCACCCCTGACCACGCATTCCGAGGAGGTCGAAGGCCATTGGGCCGGCGCCGTGTTCACCCCCGCGCTGCTCAAGCTCGACTTCTCGATCTTCGTCGTCAACTTCCTGCAGGTGAGCATGTTCGTGGTCGTGCCCGTGGCGCTGGTGCAGTACGCCGGCATTCCCCTGCTGCACCACTGGATGGTCTATCTGCCCGTCACGCTGATCTCGTTCGCCCTGGCCATCCCCGGCATCATCTGGGCCGAGAAGTACGGCTATATGAAGCCCGTCTTCGTCGGCAGCGTGGCCCTGCTGGTGCTCACCATGCTGGGCTTCGCCGCGGGTTACAAACACCCGGTGGCGCTCGTCGCCGCGCTGTTCTTCTTCTTCCTCGCATTCAATGTGATGGAGGCGCTGCTGCCTTCGCTGGTGTCGCGCACCGCGCCGCCCAACCGCAAGGGTCTCGCGCTGGGCATCTACAACACCGGGCAGTCGCTCGGCCTGTTCGCCGGGGGCGCCGTGGGCGGCCTGCTGGCCCAATACACCACCAAGGAAGGCGTGTTCCTGGTCGCCGCCGCGCTGGCGGCGCTGTGGCTCATCGTGGCCGCGACCATTCAGCCGCCGCCCAAACGGCACAAACCCGCCGACGCCGACGCCTCCGCCGCGCAGGCCCAGAACGCCTGACCTGGCCGGGCGCCGGGGTGCGCGTCGGCGCCGTGGCTGGCGCTATGCTTGCCGCCATCGTGCCGCAGCCCGCGGGACGCCGCAATCCAGGACACCTCATGGCCTCCGTCAACAAAGTCATTCTCGTCGGCAATCTCGGCCGCGACCCCGAAACCCGCTTCGCCCCCAGCGGCGCCGCCATCTGCAACATCACCATCGCCACATCGCGCAACTGGAAAGACAAGGCCAGCGGCGAAAAGCGCGAGGAAACCGAGTGGCACCGCGTGGTGTTCTACGACAAGCTCGCCGAAATCGCCGGGGAATACCTCAAGAAAGGCCGCCCCGTGTATGTGGAAGGCCGCCTGAAAACCCGCAAGTGGACCGACAAGGACGGCATCGAGAAATACACCACCGAGATCATCGCCGAAGAGATGCAACTGCTCGGCGGCCGTGAAGGCGGTGGCGGTGGTGGCGGCGCAGACGACGACGGCTACAGCCGCAGCCGCGAGGCCGAATCAGGCCGCGCGCCCAGCCGCCCCGCCCCCAGCCGCGCCCCCGCCCCGGCCGCCAGCAAACCGGCGAGCGACTTCAGCGACATGGACGACGACATTCCGTTCTGAGGCTGACGGCCCGCCACGAATCCACCTCCCCGCCGCGCATGGATGCCCCCGAGCAGCAGGCCCGCCGTGCCATCGATGACCTCCTCACCACTGCGGGCTGGGCGGTGCAGGATGTGGCCGCGGCCGACATCCGCGCGGCGCGCGGGGTGGCGATCCGCGAGTTTCCGCTGAAAGCCGGCCACGGCTTTGCCGATTACCTGCTGTACGTGGACGGCAAGGCGGCGGGCGTCATCGAAGCCAAGAAGGAAGGCTTCGCGCTCACCGGCGTCGAAACCCAATCCTCCAAATACACCCAGGGCCTGCCCGACGGCCTGCCGCGCTGGCGCAACCCGCTACCGTTTGCCTTTCAATCCACTGGCGTCGAAACCCGTTTCACCAACGGGCTGGACCCCGAACCGCGCTCCCGCCCGGTGTTCGCCTTTCACAAGCCGGACATGTTGGCCGATTGGCTCAAGCTCCTTCCAGCGGGTTCGACTCTCCACACCGGCACCGGAACGCCGGCCCACGCCGTTGAACAACCCGCCGAAACTTTCTTGCAACGGCTACGCCACATGCCGCCGCTGCAGGACGACCGCCTTTGGCCCGCTCAGCGCCAGGCCGTGCAGAGCCTGGAGCACTCGCTGCGCGACAACCGCCCGCGTGCGCTCATTCAAATGGCCACCGGCAGCGGCAAAACCTTCACCGCCATCAGCTTCCTCTACCGGCTCATCAAGCACGCTGGCGCGCGGCGCGTGCTGTTCCTCGTGGACCGCGGCAACCTCGCCGACCAGACGCTGAAGGAATTCCAGCAATACCAGTCGCCGGACAACAACTTCAAGTTCACCGAAGAGTTCATCGTCCAGCGCCTGGCCGGCAACACGCTCGACACCACCGCACGCGTCTGCATCGCCACCATCCAGCGCGTTTACGCCATGCTCCGGGGCCGCGAGCTGCCCGAGGACCTGGAGGAAGAATCGCTCGATCAGGTGGGCGGCCTGTTCAAGCAGCCCGACCCCATCGACTACAACCCCGCCTTCCCGATCGAGACGTTCGACATCATCGTCACCGATGAATGCCACCGCTCCATCTACAACCTCTGGGCGCAGGTGCTGGAGTACTTCGACGCCTACCTCGTCGGCCTCACCGCCACGCCCGGCAAGCAGACCTTCGGCTTCTTTCACCAGAATCTGGTGATGGAATACAACCACGAAATGGCCGTGGCCGACGGCGTCAACGTCAACTACGACGTCTACCGCATCCGCACCGCCATTACCGAGCAAGGCAGCAAGGTCGAGGCCGGCTACAGCGTGCAGATTCAGGAGCGCGAAACCCGCAAGAAGCGTTGGGAACAACTCGACGACGACTTCGCCTACGACCCCGCGCAGCTTGACCGCGCCGTGGTCGCGCCTGATCAGATCCGCACCGTCATCCGAGCCTTCAAAGACAAGCTGTTCACCGACATCTTTCCCGGCCGCACCTGGGTGCCCAAGACGCTGATCTTCGCCAAGGACGACGCCCACGCCGAGAACATCGTCGAGATCGTGCGCGAGGAATTCGGCAAGGGCAACGACTTCGCCCAGAAGATCACCTACCGCACCACAGGCGCCAAGCCGAAAGACCTCATCAACGCCTTCCGCACCAGCCCCATGCCCCGCGTGGCGGTCACGGTGGACATGATCGCCACCGGCACCGACATCAAATCGGTGGAAATCGTCATGTTCATGCGCGCGGTGAAATCCCGCGCCTTCTTCGAGCAGATGAAAGGCCGCGGCGTGCGCGTCATCAACGCCGACGATCTGCAAAGCGTCACCCCCGATGCCAAGGCCAAGGACCACTTCGTCATCGTCGACGCCGTGGGCGTGTGCGAGCAGGACAAGACCGACTCGCGCCCCATGGAAAGCAAGCCCACCGTCGGCTTCGAGAAGCTCATGCAGGCCGTCGCCTTCGGCAACACCGAGGACGACGTGCTCACCTCACTTGCCGGGCGGCTGGCGCGCATGGAACACCGCATTCAACCGGCCGACGACGAACGCGTGCGCGAGGCCACGGGCGGCTACGGTCTGCGCGAACTGGCCCACGGCATCATCGCCGCCCTCAACCCCGACGCCCACCCCTCGCCGGACGCACACCGCCAGGCCATCGAAACCGCGGTGCGCCCGCTGCACGACCCCAAGGTGCGCGAGTTGCTGGCTGATCTCAAGCGCCGCGACGACTTGGTCATCGACACCGTCAGCGCCGACGAAGTGCTCGAAGCCGGCTTCAGCGCCGACGCGCTCGACCGTGCCCGCGGCATGGTGCAGAACTTCGAGCAATTCATCGCCGACAACAAAGACGAAATCACCGCCCTGCAAGTGCTCTACAGCAAACCCTACAAACACCGCCTCACCTTCGAGGCCGTGAAAGAACTCGCCGACGCCATCGAAAAGCCGCCCTACCTGTGGAACGAGTCCCAACTGTGGAACGCCTACGCCGCGCTGGAAAAGAGCAAGGTCAAAGGCGCCTCTGGCCGCCGCATCCTCACCGACCTCGTCTCGCTCGTGCGCTTCGCCATCCACCAGGACAACGAACTCATTCCCTTCCCCGAGCGCGTCAACGCCAACTTCAGGGCGTGGCTGGCGAGCCAACAAAAAACCCCCTCTCCCCTCGCGGGAGAGGGCAGGGGTGAGGGGGCAAGCCGCTTCACCACCGAACAAATGAAATGGCTCGAAATGATCCGCGACCACATCGCCGCGAACCTGGGCATTGAGCCGGACGATTTCGAGTACGCACCGTTCTCGCAGCACGGCGGCCTCGGGAAGGTGCATCAACTGTTTGGCGACAAGCTGAATGCAATGATTGAAGAATTGAACGAGACGTTGGCGGCATGAAGAGCGAATACATGGAGCTTCCACCAGGTTGGGAGTGGACGACGATGGGCGAAATCGCCAACGTTTTGGGAGGCGGCACGCCAAAAACCAATGACCCCAGCAATTACGAGAGCGGCACGATTCCTTGGTTGACCCCTGCCGATCTCTCCGGCTACACGGCGAAAACCATTGGTCATGGCGGCAGACACATAACGCAGAAGGGACTCGACACTTCCTCAGCCAAGATGATGCCTGCTGGTGCGGTTCTGTTTACCTCCCGCGCACCGATTGGCTATGTCGCCATCGCGACAAATCCGGTCTGCACAAATCAAGGCTTCAAGAGCTTCGTACTTAAGGACGGGGTTTTCCCGGACTACGTGTACTGGTGGCTAAAGGGGAGCAAGGACTTAGCCGAGAGCATGGCAAGTGGCACAACGTTTCTTGAGCTATCCGGGGCCAAGGCCAAACAATTGCCGATACCGCTTGCACCCCTCGACCAACAAAAACGCATCGTCGCGGAAATCGAAAAACAATTCTCCCGCCTCGACGAAGCCGTCGCCAACCTCAAGCGCGTCAAGGCCAACCTCAAGCGCTACAAAGCCGCCGTCCTCAAAGCCGCCGTAGAAGGCCGCCTCGTCGAAACCGAAGCCGAACTCGCCCGCCGCGAAGGCCGCAGCATTGAGACCGGCGAACAACTCCTGCAACGCATCCTCGAAACCCGCCGCAGCCAGTGGCAAGGCAAGGGCAAATACAAAGAACCCGCCGCCCCCGATACCGCCGCCCTGCCCGAATTGCCGGAGGGGTGGGTGTGGGCGTCTACCGAGCAGGTTTGTGGGAGTGTTCGAGATGGAACACATGACACTCCAGCTTATGTTGATGGCGGCGTGCCACTAATCACATCGAAGAATCTTACGGAGCGCGGCATCGACTTCGAGAACATTAAATTTATCTCCGAGCAGGATCACGCTGAGATTTCACGCCGATCAGGAGTTGAAAATGGGGATGTGCTATTTGCGATGATTGGAACGGTAGGCAACCCTTGTGAGATCAAGACAGATGCCAGATTCAGCATCAAGAATGTCGGCTTGTTGAAGCGCAATCCAGACCATCTCAATTCTGCATATCTGTGCTCCTGGCTAGATTCGCCCCTGCTGAATAAGTGGTTAGAGCCACGTCTTAAAGGCACGACGCAAAAGTTTGCGCCGCTCGGATTGTTGCGAGAAATGCCTGTCCCTTACATGGCACTAGCCGAACAACACCGCATCGTCGCCGAAGTCGACCGCCGCTTTTCCCTCCTGCGCGAAACCGGGGCCCAGGTGGACGCCAACCTCCAGCGGGCCGAGCGCCTGCGCCAGTCCATCCTGAGCCGGGCCTTTGTCGGCAGGTGAGGCGGGCCCCAGTCCGGCGGCGCGCCTTTTTTCTCATTTCTTGAAATGAGAATATTGCCTCTATCACATGCATGGCGCTAGTATTCAGGCATTTTTTTCTCATTTCTTGAAACAGGAAAATGGCTAAGATCAGTCATCGGCAGCCGGTTTTCAAACCGCAGGATTTGTTCGTGCTGCTGGCCTTGCTCAGCCGGGGCGACGAGGCGGCGGGCTATGCGGAGCTGGCGGCGCAGACCGGGTTGGCCATTTCCGCCGTGCATGCGTCGCTGAAACGGGCGGTGGCGGCACGGCTGTTGGTGTTTCAGGAACGTCGCCCGGTGGTGCTGAAAACCCAGTTGCTCGAATTTCTGCTGCACGGCGCCAAGTACGCCTTCCCGCCGGTTTGGGGTTCGCTGACGCGGGGTGTGCCAACGGGTTACGCCACCGCGCCGCTCAACAGTGTCATCGCGCCTTCCAGCGACCCCGCGCCGGTGTGGGCGTATGCGCTGGGTAGCGCGCGGGGGCTGAGTCTGACGCCGTTGTATCCCACGGTGCCCGAGGCGGCGCTCCGCAATGAGCAGCTGTATGCCTTGCTGTCGTTGTTCGATGCCATCCGGGCAGGGCAGGCGCGGGAGAGGAACGAGGCCGCGCGCTTCCTGGAGGAAGCTCTGAAATGATTCGCACGGATCCGAATATGGCCATGGTGGAGTTGATCGCGCAGGCTTTGGGTCCTCTGCGCGAGCAACTGGTCTTCGTCGGCGGTTGCGCGGCGGGCTTGCTGCTGACCGACCCGGCCGCCGGGCTGACCCGGGTGACCTATGACGTGGACCTGTTGGCCGAGGTGACGGCCTTGCCCGGCTACCACCGCCTGGAATCGGAGTTTTCCCGGCTCGGCTTCAAGCGCGATATGGCCAAGGATGCGCCGATTTGCCGCTGGCGTTTCGGCGAGGTCGAGGTGGATTTGATGCCCACCGAGGACAGCGTGCTGGGGTTTGCCAATCGCTGGTATCCGCTGGTTGCGCGGACGTGCGGGGAAAGGGTCTTGCCCAGCGGCATGACGATCAGGTTGATCTCGGCGCCGGCTTTCGTGGCGACCAAATTCGAGGCGTTTTCCGATCGCGGGCAGAACGATTTTTTGTCCAGCCATGATCTGGAGGACATCATCAATGTTCTGGATGGCCGACCCGAGTTGGTGGATGAAGTAGGGCACGCGCCTGATGACCTGCGCGGTTATCTTGCGGATCGATGCGGGGCTTTGCTGGCGCAATCCGCTTTTCATGATGCGTTGCCCGGATTGATTTTCCCCGACGAGTCGCATGCCTCCCGCACGAAGATTCTGATTGAGCGCCTGAGGCGCTTAACTACACATGAAATTTGAAACCTTCAAGGCGGGTGCGTGGAAGCAGCGCTACCAGTACAAGAGCTTCGAGCCGGTGCCGGTAAACCACGAATGGGTTTGGGAAGAGGCCACCATCAACGCTTTGCTGGAATCCGCCAACCGGGCGCTGGGCGAGCTCAACGCGTTTTCGCTGATCGTGCCTGATATCGACGCGCTTATGCGTTTGATCGTTACCTCCGGTTGTTTGTTAGTTAATGGAAATTAATTTCCGTTAACTAACAGGATGGGCAAGTTAAGGGGGACAGCAACGACTTACGACTGTCCCGCCCGCGAAAAAATAAAAGAAGGTCATGCCATGAACACCGCCACCATCGTCCAGAAGCTCTGGAATTACTGCAACGTCCTGCGCGACGACGGCATGTCGTACGGCGACTACGTTGAGCAGCTCACCTATCTGCTGTTCCTCAAAATGGCCGACGAGCGCAGCCGCCCGCCCTATAGCCAACCCAGCCCGGTGCCCGATTTCTACGCCTGGCCCAGCCTGCTGGAAAAGGACGGCGACGTGCTGTTCGATCATTACCGCCACGCGCTGGAAAACCTGGGCAGCCGCCCGGGCCTGCTCGGGCTGATCTTCGGCAAGGCGCAGAACAAATTCCAGGACCCGGCCAAGCTGCGGCGGCTGGTGGTCGATCTCATCGGCAAGGAACAGTGGGTGTCGATGAGCGCCGACGTGAAAGGCGATGCCTACGAGGGCCTGCTGGAAAAGAACGCCCAGGACACCAAGTCCGGCGCGGGCCAATACTTCACCCCGCGCCCGCTGATCCAGGCGATCGTGGATGTGATGGCGCCGAAGCCGGGCGAGACCGTGAGCGACCCGGCGTGCGGCACCGGCGGCTTTCTGCTCGCGGCGCACGACTATGTGGTGAAGCACAACCCCAGCCTCACCAAGCCGCAAAAGACCAAACTCAAGGAGGAGACCTTCAAGGGCTGGGAGCTGGTGCAGGCCACGGCGCGGCTGTGCGCCATGAACATGCTGCTGCACGGCATCGGCAGCCAGGAGTTCGAGCCCATCGTGGTGAATGACTCGCTGGCGGCCGACCCAGGCGACCGCTTCGATGTGATTCTGACCAATCCGCCCTTCGGCAAGAAGAGCAGCACCACCATCGTGGGCGAGGAGGGCAAGGTCAGCAAGGAGCGCGACGTGGTGGAGCGCGGCGACTTCTGGACCACCACCTCGAACAAACAGCTCAACTTCGTGCAGCACGTCAAAACGCTGCTCAAACAGAACGGACGCGCAGCGGTGGTGGTGCCGGACAACGTGCTGTTCGAGGGTGGTGCGGGTGAGACCATCCGCCGCAAGCTATTGGCCGAATGCGATGTCCACACCCTGCTGCGTCTGCCGACCGGATTGTTTTATGCGCAGGGCGTGAAGGCGAACGTGCTGTTCTTCGACAAGAAGCCCGCCGCCGAAACGCCGTGGACCCGAAAGCTGTGGATCTACGACCTGCGCACCAATATGCACTTCACGCTCAAGACCAACCCGCTGCAGCGGGAGGACTTGGATGAGTTTGTGCAGGGCTACAACCCGGCGAATCGGCATGACCGCAAGGCGACGTGGTTTGATGAAAACCTCCCTCACCCTAGCCCTCTCCCAGAGGGAGAGGGGATGGGTCGTACTGGCCGCTGGCGGGCCTATGCCTACGAAGAACTCATCGCCCGCGACAAGGCCAGCCTGGACATCTTCTGGCTCAAGGACGACTCGCTTTCCGATTCCGACAACCTGCCCGCGCCGGAAGTGATCGCCGCCGAGATCGTGGACGATCTGGAAGCGGCGCTGGAGCAGTTCCGCCTGATTGCCGCCGAAGCCGAAGCTCGGCTTTGACCGAGTTGAGGCGACGGAACGGGTGCTTCAACCCAGATTGCCGGTAGGCAGCACGGCGCACCTTGTCGCGTGCTGACGGGCGGTTTGGGGGCCAGGCCGCCGCTCCATCGCGCAGCACCCCTTGAAACCCCCGGGTTTCAATCCGCCATGAAGCGATAACCCACGCCCAGCTCGGTGATCAGGTGTTGCGGGCGGGCGGGGTCGTCTTCGAGTTTGTGGCGCAGGCGGCCCATGTAGATGCGCAGGTAGTGGCCGTGCTCCACGGCGCCGGGGCCCCAGACTTCGCGCAACAGTTGCCGGTGGGTGAGCACCTGGCCGGGGCGGCTGGCCAGGGCGCAGAGCAGGCGGTATTCGACGGCGGTGAGGCGCAGGTCTTCGCCGTCACGCCGCACGAGGCGGCGCACGCGGTCGAGTTCGACGCGGCCGAAGCGCAGCGGCGCCGCGGGCGCGGCGTCGCTCACGGGCGGGCGGCGCAGCGCGGCGCGCACCCGCGCCAGCAGTTCGGCCACGCCGAAGGGCTTGCCGAGAAAGTCGTCGGCGCCCTGGTCGAGGGCGCTGACCTTGACGGCCTCGGCCGAACGGGCCGAGAGCACGAGCAGCGGCGCCCCGCTCCAGCCGCGGAACTGGCGGATGAAATCGAGCCCGTCGCCGTCGGGCAGGCCCAGATCGAGGATGACGAGGTCGGGCTTGCGCGAGGCGGCGTCGATCAGTCCGCGCGCCATGCTGTCGGCCTCGCACACGCGCCAGCCCTCGGCTTCGAGCGCCGCGCGCACGACATGGCGGATCTCCGCCTCGTCTTCGATCACCAGAATGAGGCTGGCGGGTGTGGTCATGGGACGGCCCTCAGCCTCCTGTGGCTGCCCCTGCGGAGTCGGCGCCCGGCTCGGTGCCGAGTTCGGCGGCGACATCGAGGGGCGGCATGTCGTGCAGGGGCAGGCGCACGCTGAACGCCGCCCCGCCCTCGGGGGCGTTGGCCGCCGCGATGTGGCCGCCGTGCGCCTCGACGATGGCGCGGCAGATGGCCAGGCCCAGCCCCACCCCCGGGATGGGCGACTCGGGATCGCCGCGGGTGAAGGTCGCGAACACGGCCTGCTCGCGGCCCGGCGGCAGGCCCGGCCCGCGGTCCCAGACGGTGAGCTCGACCTCGGCTCCATGCACGCGGGCGCGCACGCCCAGAGGGGTGCCGGGCGGGGTGAACTTCAGCGCGTTGTCGAGCAGGTTGACCAGCACGCGTTCGAGCAGCACGGCGTCGGCGCGCACCAGCGGAAAGTCGGCCGGCAGGTCGATGTGCAGCGGATGCTGCGCCAGCGCTGCCGCATCGACGGCGCGCAGCGCGCTGCCCACCAGCTCTTCGACCGATTGCCAGTCTTGCCGCAGCGTGACCTGGCCGGACTGCAGGCGGGCCATGTCGAGCAGATCGTCCACCATGCGGGCCAGCCGCCGCGACTGCTGCAGCAGGCTGAGGGCCTGGCCGTGCATCGCACCCGCCTCAACCGCCAACCCGCCTGCCGCGAGGCTTGGGGACTCCGGGGGCGCCCCGGCGTTGGCCTGGGCCAGCCCCGCCAGCCGGGTGGACAGCACCTCGGCCATGCCCACCAGGGCGGTCAGCGGGGTGCGCAGATCGTGCGACAGCGCCGACAGCAGCGAGTTGCGCAGGCGCTCGGCCTGCATGGCCAGCAGGGTGTCCTGCGCCACGCTGACGAAGTGGATGCGTTCGAGCGCAATGGCAATCTGCGTGGCGCAGGTTTCCAGCAGGCGGCGCAGCTCGGGAATGGTGGACAGCCGGGTGTCGCCGGGATCGACGACGAGCACGCCGCGCACCCGCATCGGCGCCTTCAGCGGCAGGTAGAACAGCGGCGCGCCGGGCAGGGTGTCGGTGCCCTGGCCGGCGGGCGCGCCGCGCTGCAGGCACCAGCGCGCCAGCTCGGCGTCGAAAGGCAGGAGGGCCTCGGCGGCAACGTCGGCCGCGGGCAGCAGGCGTTCGTCCAGGCCGAGCACCAGCAGGGTGGCGCGGCAGCGGAAGCTGGCCTGCACCACGCGGGCGCCGATCTCGGCCACCTGATCGACGGTGAGCGCGCCCGAAAGCTCGCGCGAGAGTTCGTAGAGATCGTGGGTGCGGCGCTCGCGCTGGCCCGCAACCCTGGCCTGGACATGCAGGTGCGAGGTCAGGTGACCGATGAGCAGGCCCACGCCCAGCATCACGCTGAAGGTGAAGACGTATTGCACGTCGCTCACGGCGAACGAAAAGCGCGGCGGCACATAAAAGAAATCGAAGGCCAGCACGTTGACCACGGCCGCCAGCGCCGCGGGCCCGCGGCCAAAGCGCAGCGCCACGGCAACCACGCCGAGCATGAACAGCATGACGGTGTTCGACAGGTCGAAATAGCTGCGCAAGGGGCTGGCCAGCAGGGTGATGGCGCCGGAGATCAGCAGCGCGGGCAGGTAGCGGCGCACCAGCGCCCCGGCCGAGGGCCAAACGGGGTGCAGCCCGGCCAGGGCCGGGCGCGGCGCGCGTGCGTCGCGGGTGATGAGGATGAGGTCGAGTTCGGGCGCCTGCCGCGCCAGCACCGCCGTGGTCGAGCGCCCCAGCACGCGGCGCCACCAGGGCCAGCGCGGGGCGCGGCCGAGCATGACGCGGTTGAGGTTGTGGGTTCGGGCATAGGCCAGCGCGGCCTCGGCGGCGTTGGGGCCGGCGAGCATGGCGGTCTGCGCGCCCAGGTCGCGGGCGCGCTGCAGCAGGGCGATGACCGCGTCGCGCTGCGCGTCGTGCGCGCCCTGCAGCGTGGGCGTCTCCACGGTGATGACGTGCCAGCGCGCATGCAGCGCGTCGGCCAGGCGGGCGGCGGCGCGTATCAGGCCGATGTCGTCGCGCGGGCCCGCGCACACCAGCAGGGCCTCGGCGGCGTCCCACACGGCGCCGCCCACGCGGGTGCTGCGGTAGTCGCGCATCTCGCCTTCGACCTGCTCGGCGGTGAGCCGCAGCGCGAGCTGGCGCAGCGCCAGCAGATTGCCCTTGCGAAAGAAGTTGCGCACGGCGCGCGCGGCCTGTTCGGGGAGATAGACCTTGCCGTCCTTGAGGCGCTGCAGCAGGTCGTCGGGCGGCAGATCGACCAGCACCACTTCGCCGGCCCGCTCGAAGATGCGGTCGGGCAGCGTCTCGCGCACCTGCACCCCGGTGATGCCGCCGACGATGTCGCTCACGCTCTCAAGGTGCTGGACGTTCAGCGTGGTGTAGACGTCGATGCCGGCGTCCAGCAGTTCCTCCACGTCCTGCCAGCGTTTGGGGTGGCGGCTGCCCGGGGCATTGCTGTGCGCCAGTTCGTCGACCAGCAGCACGGCGGGGCGACGCGCCAGCGCCGCGGCCGGATCGAACTCGCGCAGCAGATGCGCGCCGTGACGCACTTCGCGCAGCGCAATCTGTTCCAGCCCTTCGAGCAACCGGGCCGTTTCGGCGCGGCCGTGGGTTTCGACCAGGCCGACGCAGACGTCCACGCCCTCGTCGCGCAGGCGGCGCGCGGCCATGAGCATGGCGTAGGTCTTGCCGACGCCGGGCGAGGCGCCGAAAAAGAGCTTGAGCCGACCGCGCTGCGCCTGATCGGCGTCCTGCTGGACCTGGGCCAGCAGCGCATCGGGGGAGGGGCGGAGGTCGGGGTCGGTCAAGGTGTCGGGGTCACTCGACGCGTGGCGGCGCGGTGCCGTCGAGGGCCAGGTTCAATTCCAGCACATTCACCCGCGGCGCGCCAAACAGACCGAGCCAGCGGTGGCGCGCCTGCGCGTCGATCAGGGCCTGCACCCGGGCCAGCGGCAGATGCCGCGCCCGCGCCACGCGGGGCGCCTGGTAGCGGGCCGCGGCCAGCGAGATGTCGGGGTCGAGTCCGCTGGCCGACGCGGTGACCAGATCGACCGGCACCGGCGCGGTGTTGCCCGGATCGGCGGCGCGCAGCGCGGCGATGCGGGCCTTCACCGCGTCGAGCAGCGCCGGGTTGGTCGGACCGAGGTTGGAGCCGCCGGACGCCAGACCGTTGTAGGGGTAGGTCGCCGTGGCCGAGGGGCGGCCCCAGAAGTCACACGGGGCGGTGAAGTTCTGCCCGATCAGCGCCGAGCCGACGGCATGGCCGTCCCGCGTCAGCACCGAGCCGTTGGCCTGCCAGGGAAAGAAGAGCTGGGCCAGGCCGGTGACGGCCAGCGGATAGAGCAGGCCGGTGACCAGGGTGAGCAGGATCAGCAGGCTGAGTGCGGGGCGCAGGAGAGATTTCATGGCGGTCATGGCAAGGAAACGAGAGCGGGCGCGGCGGCCGTCAGACCCAGCCCATCAGGCGCAGCAGCATGTCGATGAGCTTGATGCCGACAAAGGGCGCGACGATGCCGCCGAGGCCGTAGATCAGCAGATTGCGGCGCAGCAGCACGGCCGCGCCCAGGGCGCGGTAGCGCACGCCCTTGAGCGCCAGCGGAATGAGGGCGACGATGATCAGCGCGTTGAAGATCACCGCCGAGAGGATGGCCGAATCCGGCGAGGCCAGATGCATGAGGTTGAGCGCGCCGAGCTGCGGATAGGTGGTGACGAACGCCGCCGGAAGGATGGCGAAGTATTTGGCGATGTCGTTGGCGATGCTGAAGGTGGTGAGCGCGCCGCGGGTCATCAGCATCTGCTTGCCGATCTCGACCACCTCGATCAGCTTGGTCGGGTTGGAGTCGAGATCCACCATATTGCCGGCCTCCTTGGCGGCCTGCGTGCCGCTGTGCATGGCCACGGCCACGTCGGCCTGGGCCAGCGCCGGGGCGTCGTTGGTGCCGTCGCCGGTCATGGCCACCAGACGGCCCTCGGCCTGGGTCTTGCGGATGAGGGCGAGCTTGTTCTCCGGCGTGGCCTCGGCGAGGAAATCGTCCACCCCGGCCTCGGCGGCGATGGCCGCCGCGGTGAGCCGGTTGTCGCCAGTGATCATCACCGTGCGGATGCCCATGCGACGCAGCTGGGCGAAGCGTTCCTTGATGCCGCTCTTGACGATGTCCTTGAGCTCCACGACGCCGAGCACTCGGGCGGGCGCCCCCTCGTCGCCGGAGGCGCGCTCGGCCACGACCAGCGGCGTGCTGCCGCGCCGCGCCACCGCCTCGACATGGCGCACGACCGCCTCGGGCCAGGGGCTGCCGCGCTCGTCGACCCAGCGCTTGAGCGCGTCGGCGGCGCCCTTGCGGATGATGCGGCCCGGCAGATCCACCCCGCTCATGCGGGTCTGGGCCGAGAAGGCGACGAAGCTGGCGGCCGGATCGGCGGCGGGTTCAAGGGCCGTGCCATCCTGCCGCGCCAGGGTCACGATGCTGCGGCCTTCGGGCGTCTCGTCGGCCAGCGAGGCCAGGCGCGCGGCGTCGGCCAGTTCGGCCACGCTCACGCCGGGCGCGGGCAGGAACGCGCTGGCCTGGCGGTTGCCAAGGGTGATGGTGCCGGTCTTGTCGAGCAGCAGCACGTCGACATCGCCCGCCGCTTCGATGGCGCGCCCCGAGGTGGCCACGACATTGGCCAGCAACATGCGCCCCATGCCGGCCACGCCGATGGCCGACAGCAGGCCGCCGATGGTGGTCGGGATGAGGCAGACCAGCAGCGCGATCAGCACCGTGAGGGTGACCGACGTGCCGGCGTGGCGGGCCTGCACCGCATAGACGGAGAACGGCAGCAGCGTGACGGTGACCAGCAGGAACACCAGGGTCAGGGCCACCAGCAGAATGGTCAGCGCGATCTCGTTGGGCGTCTTGCGCCGCTTGGCGCCTTCGACCAGGCCGATCATGCGGTCGAGGAAGGACTCGCCCGGATCGGCCGTGCAGCGCACCACGATCCAGTCCGACAGCACCTTGGTGCCGCCGGTCACCGCCGAGAAATCGCCGCCCGACTCGCGGATCACCGGGGCGGATTCGCCGGTGATGGCGCTCTCGTCCACCGCCGCCACGCCTTCGATCACCTCGCCGTCGCAAGGCAGCAGATCACCGGCCTCCACCAGCACGACGTCGCCGCGGCGCAGGCTCTCGCCGGGCACCTGCGTCCAGGCGGCGTCCTGGCGTGGCTCGGACAACTTCTTGGCGACCACGGTCTTTTTCATGCCGCGCAGCGAAGCCGCCTGCGCCCGGGCGCGCCCTTCGGCCAGGGCCTCGGCCAAGTTGGCGAACAGCACCGTGAACCACAGCCACAGCGTGACCGCGCCGATGAACCAGGCCGGGGCCTCGCCCTGCCCGGCCAGCGCCTGCACCCACAGCGCGCTGGTGAACAGGCTGCCCACATACACCACGGCCATCACCGGGTTGCGCCATTGCACGCGGGGGTCGAGCTTGGTGAACGCATCCACCAGGGCCAGACGCAGCAGGGCGGCATCGACCAAAGGACGGGATTTGCGGGTCATGCGGATCTCACTTCCAGAGCTGCAACTGCTCGACGATGGGGCCCAGGCCCCAGGCCGGGAAGAAGTTCAGCGCGCCCACCAGCAGCAGCACGCCGATGAGCAGGCTGATGAACAGCGGCCCCTGCGTGGGCAGGGTGCCGCCGCTGGCGGGAATGCGCTTTTTCGCCGCCAGCGAACCGGCCAGCGCCAGGGTGGGCACGATGACGGCGAAGCGGCCCAGCAACATCGCCACGCCGAGCCAGCCGTTGTAGAACGGCGTGTTCGCCGACAGCCCGGCAAAGGCGCTGCCGTTGTTGTTCGCGGCCGAGGTGAAGGCGTAGAAAATTTCGGAGAAGCCGTGTGTGCCCGGGTTGGCCAGGCCCGCCAGTCCGGCCGGCACCACGACGGCCAGCGCCGTGCCGAGCAGCACCAGCGCGGGCATGAGCAGCACGGCGATGGACACCATCTTCATGTCGAAGGCCTCGACCTTCTTGCCGACGTATTCGGGTGTGCGGCCGATCATCAGCCCGCCGACGAACACCGCCACCAGCGCGAAGACCAGCATGCCCGTCAGCCCCGTGCCGACGCCGCCGAACACCACTTCGCCGAGCTGGATGAGCGCCATCGGCACCAGCCCGCCCAGCGGCGTGAACGAGTCGATCATGGCATTCACCGCGCCGCAGGAGGTGGTGGTGGTCACGGCATCGAACAGGGCCGAGGCGGCGATGCCGAAGCGCGTCTCCTTGCCTTCCATATTGCCGCCGGACTGCAGCGCGCCGTGCGCCTGATCGACGCCGAGCGCGGCGATGGCGGGGTTGCCCTGCTGTTCGGCCGCGGCCAGGCCGGTGACGGCCACCGCGAACACCAGCGTCATCGCGGCCAGCAGGGCCCAGCCCTGGCGGGTGTCGCCCACGGCCAGACCGAAGGTGTAGACCAGCGCGGCGGGAATCAGCAGCACCGCGATCATCTCGAGGAAGTTGCTCAGCGCGTTCGGGTTTTCATACGGGTGGGCGGAATTGGCGTTGAAGAAGCCGCCGCCATTGGTGCCCAGCTCCTTGATCGCCTCCTGCGACGCCACCGGGCCCATGGGCAGGGTCTGCTGGGTGACGGTCACGGTCTGCTGCACCGCCTGCCCGGCGGCATCGCGCAGCGGCTGGCCCGCGGCGTCCAGCCTGGGCGCGGTGTAGGGGGTGGCCTGCAGCGTGGCGACCGGGGTGTTGGCCGAGAAGGTCTGGATGACGCCCTGGCTGACCAGCGCCACCGCCAGCAGCAGCGACAGCGGCAGCAGGCCGTACATCGTGATGCGGTAGAGATCGACCCAGAAGTTGCCGATCCCCTGCGCGCTGTGCCGCGCGAATCCGCGGATCAGGGCGAAGGCCACGGCGATGCCCGAAGCCGCCGAGACGAAGTTCTGCACCGCCAGCCCCAGCATCTGCGTGAGGTTGCTCATCGTGGATTCGCCCGCATAGCCCTGCCAGTTGGTGTTGGTGACAAAGCTGATGGCGGTGTTGAAGCTGGAGTCGGGGCTGACCGCGCCGAACTGCTGCGGATTGAGCGGCAGCAGCCCTTGCAGACGCTGCAGCGCGTACACCAGCAGCGTGCCCAGCAGGCTGAACACCAGCAAGGCCACGGCATAGCGTGTCCAGCGCATCTCGGCGGCATCGACGCCGCACAGCCGCAACAGCGCCGTCTCCAGCCGGGCCAGCGGCCGCCAGGCGGGGCGGCCGTCCATGATCCAGGCGAAGTAACGCCCCAGGGGCCGCGCCGCGCCGAGCACCGCCAGAAGCAGAACCGCCAGCAGGGCGAAGAATTCGGGCGTCATCAGAAGTCCTCCGCGCGAAACAGCGCCACCAGCAGGTAAATCAGGAGCGCCAGCGCGGCGACCGCGCCGATCCAGATGAATGGACTCACCTCAGCTCCTTTGCAGCAGGCGGTCACAGAACGCCACCAGGGCGAAGACCGCGGCGAACAGCGCCAGCGTCAGAGCAATCCAGAACAGATCCATGCGGTTCGACGCTGCCGCGCCGCCTCGTGCCATTGATGATTCGAAAGCGTAGGCAGACGCGCGTAAACCGCGCGTAAAAAATGCGGCGCGCGGGCAGAGTCGGCCGGCCCGGCTGAGATCTGTTGCGGCTGGAGCCGTGCCCGGGTGCGCCCGGGCCGGGCGATCAGCGCGGCTTGCGCGCCACGGCGTCGATCAGCGCCGAGCGTCCGGCGTGACCGGCGCCTTCCTGCAGCGTGGCCTCGTGCTCGCGCAGCACCAGCCATTCGGCCTCGGGCAGCAGCGAACGCAGCAGCTCCGGGGTGTAGAGATGATCGAGCCGCCCGGGGCCGCCGGTGCGGTAGTCGAGCTGCTTGGGGGTGTAGCCCTGCACGCAGAGCAGGCCGCCGGGCTGCAGGGTGCGCCACATGCCGTCGAACAGACGCTGGCGCAGCGCGGGGTCGGCGAATTGCACGAAGATGGCGACCACGGCATCGAACCGGTCGGGCGCCCAATCCCAGTCGTCGACGCCTGCAACGTGAAACGCGACTGAGAGCCCCCTGGGCCGGCTCGCCGACCCGCCCCCCCGTGGGGGATGAGGCCCGCGGCTCCAAGCTGCCCTGCGGCAGCTTGGACGGAGCTGAATCCGAGCGGCTTGCAAGGCGCGAGGTGGACAAGGAAACTTGGGGCGGCCCGGCGTTTCCTTGAGAGGCGACGCGCTCGGCAGCCCAGCGCCGGGCCTTGTCCACCGCGATGGGCGAGAGGTCGAACGCGGTGACGGCGTGGCCCTGCTCGGCCAGCCACAGGCTGTTGCGGCCCTCGCCGTCGGCCACGCTGAGCACCCGGCTGGCCGGGGCGAGGCGCGCGGCCTCGCGCACGAGAAAGGCGTTCGGCTCAGCGCCGAAGAGCAGGCCGGGCTGGGCGAAGCGTGCGTCCCAGGTGGCGCGGGCGTCGGTGAATCCGGGCGCGGAGGGCGGGGTCGTGGCAGAAGAAGTCATGGCGCGAGCGGCAAACGCAAAGCGCCATTGTGCGGAGTTATGGCGACGCTGAACAAGTTTTCGTGAGAGCGCGCGCCTGGCCGCGGGAGGGGATGCAAGGCGCAACCCACGGCCCTGGCCCAATCGATTGATCTGGTCTGGAGAAGTAGGAATGGGTGATGGGCCTCGCCATGCAGGCGTCTCCCCCTCCCAACCTCCCCCACGTCGTGGGGGAGGAGAAAACTGCGCTGCGCGTGATCTGCGTAAGCCCCTCCCATCCTCCCCTACGCCGCGGGGGAGGCGTGTTGGCCCCCTCTCCACTTGTGGGGAGGGTTGGGGTGGGGTGCCGTTTCAGACGTCAACGCACCGGATCAACAGGGCAAGGACTGGCAACGCCGCAGACCGCCCTCGGACAAGATGCGCGACGCGCGACGGACTTGTTCAGCGTTGCCTTATTTGAGTTTCTGCCCGGTGCCGTCGAACACCGAAACCGTCACCGGAATGCCCTGGCGCACGCTCTCGCCCACGGTGCAGAACTGCTCGAACTGCATCAGCACGCGGTCGAGCCGTTCCATGCCCTGGGCGGCGGCGCCCATGCGGATGTCCACGGCGATGGCCAGCACGCGCAGGCGGCCGGCCTCGTTGCGACCGATCTCGCCCGACGCGGTGGTGGTCAGGCCCTTGGGGTCGAGCTTGAACTTGGTCAGCGCGAAGTACAGGCTGGAACTCATGCAGTTGCCCACGGCGGCGAGCAGGAGGTGCGCGGGCGACGGCCCCGCGCCTTCGCCCAGGGGCGGCGGCTCGTCGGACAGCAGCGCGGGCCGGTCCGGCGCGTAATGGATGTCGAACTGATAGTCCTTGATCTGCGTGAGGGTGACGCTGGGGGGCTGCTTGTCGTCCATGGGGGCTCCTGAAGGCTTGCTGCGATGCTGCATTGTCGGCCGCGGCGCGCGGCCTCACCGGGATTCCGGTCAATGTCGGCGCGCCGTGCGCCCCAATAAGATGTTGGTCTGGTCGCTACGTCGCGGCCGAGTGCACCCCCTCCCACCCCGATCTTGGCAACTCCCGAAGAACTCTGGCTGAAGGCCCGCAAGAAGGACATCCGCCCCGCGCTGAACCGCGCCGTGGGGCTGGGGCTGTTCGCGGGCTGGCTGATCATCGTGCAGGCCTGGCTGCTGGCGCGGGTGGTCTCGGGGGTCATCATCGAACACCAGACTCTGGGAGCGTTGTGGGGCTATCTGGCGGCGATGCTGCCCATCTTCGCGCTGCGCTTCGTGCTGATGCGCGCCTCGGAGAACGTGGCCTTCGAGGCGGCGGCGCAAGTGCGCCGCGATCTGCGCGAGCGTCTATACGGCCATCTGCAGGCGCTGGGTCCGCTGTGGCTGACGCGCCAGTCGAGCGGCGAACTCGCCAACTCCGTGGTGAGCGGCATCGACGCGCTGGAGGCGTATTACGCCCGCTACCTGCCCAATATGTCGCTGACGGCGCTGGTGCCGCTGTCCATCCTCGTGTTCGTGCTGCCGCAGGACTGGATCAGCGGCCTGGTGCTGCTGGGCACGGCGCCGCTGATCCCGATCTTCATGATGCTGATCGGCAAGGGCACGGAGTCGCTCAATCAGCAGCAGTGGCAATTGCTGGCCCGCATGAGTGCGCGCTTTCTCGATTCGCTGCAGGGGCTGACCACGCTCAAGCTGTTTGGCGTGAGCCGCAACGAGGCCGAGGTCGTTGCCGCGCTGACCGAGGACTATCGCATCGGCACGATGAAGGTGCTGCGGATGGCGTTCCTGTCGTCGGTGGTGCTGGAGTTTCTCTCGACCCTGAGCATCGCCATGGTGGCGGTGTTCATCGGCTTTCGGCTGTTCTACGGCGAGATGGCGTTCTTCAACGGCTTTTTCGTGCTGCTGCTCGCCCCGGAGTTCTACCTGCCGCTGCGCAATATGGGCACCTACTACCACGCCCGCATGGAGGCCATCGGCGCGGCGCAGAACCTGCTGCGCCTGCTCGACACCCCGGTGCCGCCGCACGCCCGCGCCACCGGCGGCACGCGGTGCCTCGACGGCGACGCGGTGCAGATCCGGTTCGATGCGGTGACCGTGCGCCACGCCGACGACCTGCCGCCGGCCCTGGACGGCGTGAGCTTCGCCACCCCGCCGCGCGGTCTCACCGCGCTGGTCGGCGCCAGCGGCGCGGGCAAGAGCACCGCGCTGCACGCGCTGATGGCCCTGGTGCAGCCGCAGGCCGGGCAGATTCTGGTCAACGACGTCCCGCTGGACACGCTGGATCTGGCCGACTGGCTGCGGCAGGTGGCCTGGGTGCCGCAGCGGCCGCATGTATTTGAAGGCACGGTGCGCGACAACATCGCCCTCGGCCAGCCGCAGACGCCGCAAGACGCGGTGGAGCGTGCCGCGCGCGCGGCCCAGGCGCATGACTTCATCGCCGCCTTGCCGCAGGGCTACGACACGCCGCTGGGCGAACGCGGCCTCGGGCTGTCGGGCGGGCAGGTGCAGCGATTGGCGCTGGCGCGGGCGCTGCTCAAACCCGCCAGGCTGGTGCTGCTCGACGAAGCCACCGCGCAGCTCGACGCCACCACCCAGGCCGCGGTGAGCGAGGCCATTCTGGCGCTGGCGCGCGAGCGCTGCGTGCTCCTGGCCGCGCACCGGCTGAGCACGGTGCTGCGCGCCGACCACGTCGTCGTGCTCGACGCCGGACGGGTGGTGGAACAGGGCGCCCCCGCCGCGCTGCTGGCCCGCGGCGGCGCCTTCGCGGCACTGGTGTGCGCGCACGAACCTGCAGCCGCCGAAGCGGTGTGAGAGTGGCGATGAACTGGAATCCGCTGCCGCCCGACTTCGATCTGCCCCAGGCCAGGGCCGATCTGCGGCGTCTCGTCGCCCTGTTCCGGCCGTATCGCGCCTGGATGCTGGGGGGCGCCCTCGCCGCGCTGCTCACCCTGCTGGCCAATGTGGCGCTGATGGCGACTTCGGGCTGGTTCATCGCCCAGATGGCGCTGGTCGGGCTGGTGGGCGCGGCCATGGATTACTTCACCCCGGCCGCCTTCATCCGCGGCATGGCCATCGCCCGCACCGCCGGGCGCTACATCGAGCGCCTGGTCACCCACGAGGCCACCTTCCGGCTGCTGCAGGCGCTGCGCGTGTGGTTCTACCGGCGGCTCGAACCGCTGGCGCCAGCCCGGCTGCAGGAGCTGCGCAGCGCCGATCTGAGCAGCCGCATCCTCAACGACATCGACGCGCTCAACCACCTCTACCTGCGGGTGCTGGTGCCGGTGGGCGTGGCGCTGATCGGCGGCGGGCTCATTCTGGCGATGATGGCGCTTTTCAGCCCGCGGGTGGCCGCGTCCACGCTGATCTTCCTGCTGCTGGCCGGCGTCGCGGTGCCGCTGCTCACCTTCCGCCTGGGACATGGCCCGGGCCGACGGCTGGTGGAGCAGCGCGCCGAGCTGCGCAGCGCCGTGGTCGACGGCCTGCAGGGCCTGGGCGAGCTGCGGCTGTATGGCGGCACGGCGCAACAGGCGCAGCGCATCGGCGCGGTGACCGACGCCATGATCGCCGAACAGCGCCAGCTCAGCCGCGCCACCGGCCTGTCGCAGGGGCTGCTCGGCCTGGCGGCGAATCTGGCGATGTTGTGCACCCTGCTGCTGGCCATTCCGCTGGTGAGCGCCAGCCACCTCGCCCCGGCGCAGCTGCCCATGCTGGCGCTGTTCGTCCTCGCCAGCTTCGAGGCGGTGATGCCGCTGCCGCTGGCGCTGCAGATGCTGGGCGAGACGCTGGCCGCCGCGCGGCGGGTGTTCGTCGTTCTCGACGCCAGACCGCAGATCGAGGAGCCTGCCGATCTGACCGCCCCGTCCTGGGCCGGCGCCGATCTCGAAGTCGACGGCCTGCGCCTTCGCTATCCCGGCGCCGCGTCCGATGCGGCCTGGGCGCTCGACGGCCTGAGCCTGCGGCTGCGGCCGGGCGAGCGCGTCGCCCTGGTCGGCCCCAGCGGCGCGGGCAAGAGCACGCTGGTGCAGGCGCTGCTGCGCTTCTGGGACTATCAGGAAGGCCGCGTGAGCATCGGCGGTCATGATCTGCGCGCATGGCCCGGCGACGCGCTGCGCGCCCACATCGCCGTGGTGTCGCAGGACACCTATCTGTTCAACACCACCCTGCGCGACAACCTCATGCTGGCCAGGCCCGACGCCACGCCCGACGAGATCATCGCCGCCTGCAAGGCCGCGCAACTGCACGACTTCATCACCGCGCTGCCCGAGGGCTACGAGACCTGGGTGGGCGAGGCCGGCATGCGCCTGTCGGGCGGACAGGCCCGGCGCGTGGCCATTGCTCGCGCGCTGCTGCGCAACGCGCCGCTGCTCATCCTCGACGAGCCGACCGAAGGCCTGGACGCGCTGACCGAACGCGATCTGCTGCGCGACATCGCCTCCTTGATGGCGGGGCGCACCGTGCTGCTCATCACCCATCGCCTCGCCGCGCTGCCCGCGGCCGTCGACCGGGTGCTGGTGATGGAGGCAGGGCGCGTGGTCGAAGCGGGCACCCCGGCCGAACTGCTGGCGCAGCCCCGGGGCGCTTTCCGCGCCCTGCACGACGCGCTGTAGGCGGCGGATTTGCAGCGGCGCGCGCGGCGCCGTCCGGGCTCAGGTTTTGAGGATCAACCCAGCCGGGGCAGCAGACCGCGCAGGCTGAGCCCGTCTTCGCTCAGGGCCGTGGCGATGGCCAGGCGCAAGGGGCCGATGCGGCTGGAGGCATCGAGCACCAGTCGGCGCACCAGACGGGCGGGGCCGCGATCGTCGGTGTAGAGCGTGGCGATGGCCTGGGTGGCCAGGTAGAGCGGGCGCGTGGCACGCCGGTGCGCGGCCTCGAATCGGTGCAGGCGCTCGGGCGCGGCGATGTCGGTGCCCGCGCGCGTGGCCGCCAGAATCTCCCGCGACAGCAGATCGACGCCGTGCAGGCCGAAGTTGAAACCGTGCGCGGTGACCGGGTGCATGCCCACCGCGGCGTCGCCGATCAGGGCGAAACGCGGGGCGACGAAGCGCTGCGCATAGACCCCGATCAGCGGATAGGCGTGACGGCTGCCCGCGCGCGTCATCGTGCCCAGCCGCCCCTGATAGCGGCGGGTAATGTCGTGCTCGAAATCGGCATCCGACAAGGCCAGCAAGGCCTGCATCTCGTGCGGCGGCAGCGTCAGCACCACCGACGAAAGGTGTTCGGACAAGGGCAGCAGCGCCACGGTCTGGCCGAAGCCGAACCATTCCCATGCGGTGTGATGATGCGGCTGCTCATGGTGCATGCGGCACACCAGCATGGTCTTGCCGAAGTCGTGCGAGTCGGCGCCGATGCCCATCTTGCGGCGGGTTTCGGAGAACCGGCTGTCGGCGGCGATCAGCATGCGGGCGCGCAGCGACAGCGGCGCGATGTCGGCGCCGCCGCCCGCGGGCTGCCCCGGCGTCGCGGCATCGGCCACCGGCAGCAGCTCGACCTCCACGCCCTGGGCATCGGTCTGGATGGCCCCCACGCGGTTGCGGTCGAACAGCGTCAGCCCCTGCTGCCCCTGCACCGCGTCCCACAGGGCACGGCGGATCTGCTGGTTGGGCACCAGTGCGCCCAGCGCCTGCTTGCCGCGCAGCGGCGAGACGCGCATGGGCCGCGGATCGTTGCCGTTGAGCACCACGGCGTGTTCGAGCGGGAAGACCTGATCCGTCGGCACGTGGTCGAACACCCCCGAGGCGCGCAAGGTGCTCAGGGTGCGCAGGCTCAGCGCGATTTCCCGCCCGTCGAAGGGTGGATCGGCCAGCGCGGCCGCGCCTTGCTGCTCGATGAGGGCGATGCGCAGGCCGCTGCCGGCCAGCGCCCGGGCCATGGACAGACCGGCCGGGCCGGCACCGATGATGGCGAGATCGAACGTCATGTCTGGGTTCCGTACACATTGAACAAACCGGGGAAGGGCCCGCTCATCACAGCCGGGCCATTTCCAGCGGAGCCTCACCATACACCGCGCGCGCCAGCACCCGCAGCGCGGCGCGCAAACCCTCTTCGAGCACCGGGTGGTAGAAGGGCAGGGTGAGCAGTTCGGCCACGGTCATGCCGCGTTGCAGGGCCAGCGCCAGCAGATGCCCCAGATGCTCGGCACCGGGCACGCACATCTCCGCGCCGAGCAGACGCCCGCTGCCGGGCTCGGCATACACATGCAGTTGGCCCGCCGCCCGCAGCATGGCCATGGCCCGGGCCTGCTGCGCGAAGTTGAACCCCCCGGTGGCGAACGATCTGCCCTGCAAGGCTTGCCAGGATTGCCCGACCACGGCGATCTGCGGATCGGTGAAGGCGATGGCCAGCGGCACACGGCGCTGAAAGCGCGCGGGGCCGTGCAGGGCGTTGAAGGCCGCGATGAAGCCTTCGTCGGAGGCTTCGTGCAGCACCTGCAATTCGCCGTTCACATCGCCGGTGAAATAGACCGGCAGGTCGCCGATCTGCAGGGTGTTGCGATCGAAGGCGGGCAGGCCGCGCGGGTCGAGCGGCACGCCCAGGGTGTCCAGCCCGAGACCGTCGGTGTTGGGGCGCCGTCCCATGGCCGCCAGCACCGCGTCGACCTCGATTTGCGTGCCGCCATGGTCGACTGTCAGCGCACCTCCCGGGCCTTCGCGCAGTTCGACGGCGCGCCCCAGGTGCAGCGGCAATTCGGCGCCGATGCGGCGCTGCGCCTCGGCCTGCACCGCGGGATCGGTCAAGGGGCCGAGGCTTTCGCGCAGCTCGAAGCCCTGGACCTCGAGCCCCAGCCGCGCCAGCGCCTGCCCCAGTTCGAGACCGATGACGCCCAGCCCGACCACGGCGATGCGGCGCGGCAGATCGGCGCGCTCGAACAAGTCGTCCGTGGTGAGGATGCGATCACCGAACGCCCGCCACGCCGCGGGCACGACCGGCCGCGTGCCCGTGGCGATGAGGACGCGGTCGGCCGTGACGACCTCCTCGCGGCCGTCGGCATGGGTGACGATCACGCGGCCCGGCCCCTCCAGCCGGGCGCGGCCAGCGATGTTCTGCGCGGGCTGCAGGCTGCTGGTGGAGCCGAGCACCCCGGCCACCCGGGCATCGCGATAGTCGCGCACCCGCTGCAGCACGGCGGGCAGATCGACCCGCAGGCCCTCGCCGCCCCGGATGCCCAGGGTGGCGAGCTGGCTGCCGCGGTGAAAGTCGTCGGCCGCCTGGATCAGCGCCTTGGACGGCATGCAGCCCACGCGCGCGCAGGTCGTGCCGTAGGGGCCGTGGTTGATGATGACGAAATCGTCGGTGTGCTTGCGCACCTGCGACAGCGCGGTCAGGCCGGCTGTGCCTGCGCCCAGAATGGCAATACGAACATGACGCACGGAAGAACTCCGGTGAAGGACAACTCGTGCAAGTCTATCGACGGCCCTCCACGCCGGGTTTGGGCAGGGTCAAGCCCGGCTCTTTCGACCGGACGGAGCGGCCCGGCCCTCGCGGGACTCAGGTGTGGTCGTGCACCACCGCATGCTCGGCTTCCGCATGGACCAGGCCGAGCGCGGCGTCGCGCTTGTCGGCGGTTCCGAACATGGGGCTGGTGCCCACGATCTGATGATTGGCCGCCTTCAGCGTGAAGTACGCCCGCCCATCGCTGGCGACCTGCTTGTCGAAGCGCTCGGGCAGCACGCTGTTCTTCTTCACCGAGGCGATGCCGTTCTCGGCGGACGCCTTGCTCTCGTACTGCTCGCTGCCGAGCAAGGTGGAACCGTCTGCATTCTTGAGCGAGAAGTGGAACTGGCCTTTTTCGCTTTTGCGCAATTCGAAGCTGACTGCCATGGAAGACTCCTGAAGAAGGTCGAACGATGCGGAGCGATGTTCCGCACGCCAAAGAGGGACAGGTGAAAGCGAAGATGCCCACACGCTCCGAATGGTCGGCGGGTTCTGGGGCAAATGCAAGATTCCCCGGCCTGCTTTTGACAATAGTTGACAGATCGGGGCCCCGTTCGCCCCCCCATTGGGGGGCTGAGCGGGGCTTATGCGGCCTGTTGCTCCAGGGAGAAATGCGCGCCCTTGAACTGGCCGAGCATCCCGGTGAGCCAGGGCAGCACCTCGCGCAGGGTGTCGTGCAGCGTCCAGGGCGGGTTGACGAGAAACATGCCACTGCCCAGCAGACCGAAGCCGCTGGCGTCGGGTTCGCACACCTGCATGCGCACGTCGAGCCAGTCGGCCTGGCCCGCGATGCGGCGCAGCTGCTGCGGCAGCAGATGCGACTCGCGCCGCTGCAGCACCGGGTACCACACCGCATAGGTGCCCACGGCGAAGCGCTGCAGCGCATCGCTCAGGGTGTTGCGCAGCGCGGCGTAGTCGGTCTTCAGCTCGTAGGACGGGTCGAGCAGCACGACGGCGCGACGATCCTGGGGCGGCAGCAGACTCTTGAGCGCGACAAAGCCATCGGCGCACCGCACCTGCACGCCCGGCTGGCTGCCGAACGTGGCGTCGAGCACGCGATGATCGCTGGGGTGCAGCTCGAACAGGCGCAGCTTGTCCTGTTCGCGCATGAGCTGGTGGGCGATGGCCGGGGAGCCGGGGTAATAGAGCAGAGCACCGCTGGTATTGAAGGCGCGGATCTGCGCCAGGTAGTCGGCAACCGCTTCTGGAGGATTTTCGCAGCGCCACAATCGCTCGATGCCGTTGGCATATTCGGCATTTTTCTGCGCCGCCACCTCGTGCAGGGCATAGCCGCCGGCGCCGGCGTGGGTGTCGATCACCCAATAGGGCTTGTCTTTGCGGTTCATGTGCCGAAGCACCTGCACCAGCACCAGATGTTTGAGCACGTCGGCATGGTTGCCGGCATGAAAGGCGTGTCGGTAGGCGAGCATGGCTGCACTGTAGCCGCTGCCGCGCCCTGGGAGTCGGTCGGGCGCCAATCGCCGATCGATCCGCCATGGAGAAGGAGGAACGGGGCATGGGCCGCGCTGCATGCCTGCGCCCCCTCCCAACCTCCCCCACGCCGTGGGGGAGGAGAAAACTGCGCTGCGCGCGATCTGCGTAAGCCCCTCGCAGCCCCCCACGCCGTGGAGGAGGCTCTGTTTTGCACCCTCCCCACGCGTGGGGAGGGCTGGGGTGGGGAGGGCCTGCGGCACAATGCCGACCTGAAACGGCAGCGCCCCGTGCCACGCCGCCCCACCTTGTGCCGCCATCCCATCATGTCCTCCAGCACCCCCTCCTCAGCCGCCGCGCAGAACGCGCTCGACTTCATCCGCTTCGCCGTTGACAGCGGCGTGATCGCCTTCGGCGACTTCACCACCAAGGCGGGGCGGCAATCGCCCTATTTCTTCAACGCCGGGCTGTTCAACGATGGCGCCATGCTGGCGCGGCTGGCGCAGTTCTACGCCCGCGCCCTGCTCGACAGCGGCGTGGCGTTCGACATACTGTTCGGCCCGGCCTACAAGGGCATTCCGCTGGGCGCCGTGGTCGCGGTGGAGCTGGCGCGGCTGGGGCGCAGTGTGGGCTTCGCCTATAACCGCAAGGAGGCCAAAGATCACGGCGAAGGCGGCACCACCGTGGGCGCGCCCATCCGCGGGCGGGTGGTCATCGTCGATGACGTGATTTCCGCAGGCACCGCCACGGGCGAATCGGTCCGGCTGATCCGCGCGGCCGGGGCCGAACCCGCCGCCGTGCTCATCGCGCTCGACCGCCAGGAGAAGGCCGCGATTCAGGGCCGCACGCTCGACGTCTCCGCCGTGCAGCATGTCAGCCAGGCGTACGGCCTGCCGGTCATTTCCATCGCCAATCTCGACAGTCTGCTCGCCTATCTGGCCGACAGCGGCCACGCCGAACTGGCGCGCTGGCGGCCTGCGGTGCAGCAGTACCGCGACACCTACGGGGTCTGAACCCGACGGGTCCGGTCATGGCCCTTGAGCGCCCCCAGGGTCGACTCGCCGACCCGCCCCGCAGCGGCAGGTCCGTGGGCATGTTCAACCTGCGCGCGCGGTTCGGCATCTCCTTTTCGGCGCTGCTGCTATGGAGCTTCGCGCTGGTGGGGCTGCCGCTGGTGATCGGGCTGTCGGTCACGGCCTATCTGTTCGACCATGTGGCCACGCAGGCGCGTCATTCGGTGGCGGTGGCGGTGCAGCTCACGCGCAATTCGCGCCAGCTCGCGCAGGACATCGACAATCTGCAACGGGCCAGCGGCCAGTGTCTGGTGCTGCAGGACGCTGCGCTGTGCCGCGGCGTGGAGCAGGCGCACGAAGCCTTTGCGCACGATGCCGAGCAGTTGCAGGCCATGCCCCTGCCGCCCGAGCAGCTGCACACGCTGCAGATCCTGGGCCGGCTGGAAGCGTCGCTGTATGCCGGTGTGATGGCGCCGGGCCGGGGCCAGGACGGCACCAAGGTGTTCAACGCGCTGAACCCGCAGTTCGACGCCATGCGCCACGCCGCCGACAGCCTGATCGGACACAGCAACGATCTGGTCGATCAGCAGGAAGAGCGTCTGCGGCAGGTCTCCGGCCGCTTGTGGTCGGTGCTCGGGTGGCTGACGCTCGCCAGCGTGAGTCTGTCGGTGTGCCTGGCGCTGCTGTTTTCGTGGCTGCTCGGTCGTCCGCTGCGACAGATCAAGTACGCCATTCAACGCCTGGGCGAAGGCCAGCTCGGCCCGGCGCCGGGCGTCTCGGGGCCGCGCGACCTGGTCGATCTGGGCGTGCAGCTCGACTGGCTGCGCCGCAGGCTGGCCGATCTGGAGGCGCAGAAAGCCCAGTTGCTGCGGCATGTCTCGCACGAGCTCAAGACCCCGCTGGCCTCGATGAAGGAGGGCGTGGATCTGCTGGCCGAAGGCGTGTGCGGACCGCTCAACGCCGAGCAGCAGTCGATCGCCCGCATCATGCGCGGCAATGTGCGCGACCTGCACCAGCGCATCGACAGCCTCATCCATTACGACAGTGCCCTGCATCACCCCGAGCCGCTGCAGATCACCACGGTGAAGCTGCGCCGACTGCTCGCCGGGCTGCTCCGCCGCAATCACCTGGCCCTGCGGGCGCGCGCCGTGCAGGTGAGCTGCGGCGGCTCGACGCTGCAGCTTCAGGGCGACCGTGCCAAACTGGAGAGTCTGTTCGAGAATCTGCTCATCAACGCCATCCGTTTCAGTCCGCAGGGCGGCCAGATCGGGTTTGAGGCGGCGCCTGTGCCCGGCGGCATCGAGATCCGCGTCTGCGACCAGGGGCCCGGCGTGGCGCCGGAAGATCACGCCCGCTTGTTTCAGCCGTTCTTTCAGGGCCGCAACCAGCCGGCCAGCGCGCTGCGCGGCACCGGGCTGGGCCTGGCCCTGGCCCGGCAGTACGCGCAGATGCATGGCGGCACCCTCGAACTTCAGCCCCGATCGGGCCCTGGCGCGGTTTTCCGCGTCTTTCTACCCGACCGACCCACCTCTTTTTCCACATGATCGTGTCTCGCCTCATCCTGTCCCGCCATGTCCGCCTCGTTCCGGCGGTGCTGTGTCTCGCGCTGCCGCTGGCGCTGTCGTCGTGCGCCGACCTGCCGCCTATCGCCTCGCCGCCCGCAGTGCCCGCTGCCCCGGCCAGCGCGCCGCAGACCGACCGTCTCGACGAGGCCGCCGTGAATCGGCTGTTGCGCGACACCCCGCAGACCGCGGGCCCGGCGCTCCAGAGCCAGGCCGCGCGCTTGCTCGCGCTGGGCAAACGCCGCGCACCGACCGAGCAGGTTCAGCTCGCCATGCTGCTGCTGGCGCGCGGCGAGGCGGGCGACGCCGAACTTGCACAGAATTTGCTTGAAGGTCTGCAGGCGCGCGCCTCCGATGTCCAGGCGCGCCACTTCATCGCCCTGCTGCAACGCAGCTGCGCCCAGCAGCTCGCCTTGCAGCAGGCGCAGAAGAGCGCCCAGACGCTGCAAAAGCAGATCGATCAGATCAAATCGCTGGAGACCCAGCTGCAGAACCGCACCCGCTAGCGCGACCCCATGCCCGCCACCATTCTTCTGGTCGATGACGACCCCGATCTGCGCCAGCTTCTGGCCATCCGCCTGCGGTCGGCCGGCTACACGCCGCTGCTGGCCGCCAGCGGCGCCGAGGCGCTGGGCGCGCTGGCGGCCAGCCGCCCCGCCGCCGTCATCACCGATCTGCGCATGGACGGCATGGACGGTCTGTCGCTGTTCGAGCACATCCGCGCGAAAGACCCCGCGCTGCCCGTCATCATCCTCACCGCGCACGGCACCATTCCCGACGCGGTGGACGCGACGCAGCGCGGCGTGTTCGGCTTTCTCACCAAGCCCTTCGAGGCGCGCGAGCTGCTTGACCTGCTGGCGCGCGCCGTCGCGCTGCAGCCGTCGCAGACCGCCAAACCCTCGCCCAAGGACGAAGCCTGGCGGGCCGACATCCTCACCGCCAGCCCGCGCATGCACGCGCTGCTGTCCGAGGCGGGGCTGGTGGCTCGCAGCGAGGCCAGCGTGCTCATCCGCGGCGAATCGGGCACCGGCAAGGAAATGCTGGCCCGTGCCGTGCACCGCGCCAGCCCCAGGCAGGGCGGGCCGTTCGTCGCCATCAACTGCGCGGCCATCCCCGAGACCCTGCTCGAATCGGAGCTGTTCGGCCACGCCAAGGGCTCCTTCACCGGCGCCAGCCAGGCGCAGACCGGTCTGTTCCAGCAGGCCCACGGCGGCTCGCTGTTTCTCGACGAGATCGGCGATATGCCGCTGCCCTTGCAGGTCAAGCTGCTGCGCGTGCTGCAGGAGCGCCAGGTCCGCCCGCTCGGCGCGGCGCAGGCCGTGGACGTGGACGTGCGCGTCATTTCCGCAACCCACCGCGATCTGGATGCCGCCATCGTCGAGGGGCAATTCCGCGACGATCTGTACTACCGCCTCAACGTCGTCAGCCTGCACCTGCCGCCCCTGCGCGAACGCCGCGAAGACATCGCCATGTTGGCGCGGCACGCGCTGCAGACGCTCACGCCGCGACTGCACCGCCGCATCACCGGCTTCACGCCCGACGCGCTCGACCTGCTGCAACAACAAGACTGGCCCGGCAATGTGCGCCAGCTCATGAACGTGGTCGAACAATGCTGCGCCCTGAGCACCACCAGCCGCATACCGGCCAGTTCGGTGGCCCGGGCGCTGCGCCTCAAACCCACCACCCTGCTGCCCTTCGCCGAAGCGCGGGAGCAGTTCGAGCGAGACTATCTGGCCCAGTTGCTCAAGATGAGCCAGGGCAATGTGGCGCAGGCCGCGCGGCTGGCGCAGCGCAACCGCACCGAGTTCTACCGCCTGCTCGGCAAACACCATCTCGACCCAGCCGTCTTCAAGGCCGCCGCCGAAGACACGCCACCTTAAGGGCGTCGCCGCGCGGCGACAAAAAAGCGCCGTGAAATCAGGCGTCCGCGATGCGTCGGCAGAATCCGTCGCCAGGGCCCGACAGTTTTGCCCCGAACCGAAGCTCTGGATCGCCGTCGAAGCTGCTTCTGCGCTCGTTCTCCGTGGGCGCGGACGGCGTGGCACGCGCATTGCAATGGATGACGGGCCGATGGCCGTCGCGGTCGGCACCGACTGGAGAACCCCATGCCCCCTACGCCGCCTACCGCCGCCTTCCACCCCGAGCAACGCATGGCGCAGCTTCTGGCCATGCAGCATCAACTGCACGTTCTCGCCGCGCAACTGCGGCCGCCGGAGCCGCCATCACCGCAGCGCCGCGCGGGCGAAGGCACGGGGCAGCCGTTCGATGACCAGGCGGCGCTGCCGCTGACGCTACCGCGCCTGACCGCACACTGAAATCCGCAGGCGTCCGAGATGTTTCGCGTCGACTGGCCCGCCATGCTCTGCGCATGCTCTGTGGACCGCTGCCTACCGATCATCGCAGCAAGCTGCGCACGGGCCTGGACCGGCCGCAAGCGGGTGCAGACCAGCCGCCCGGGCGGCCGCGCCCTCGGCGATGCGTTCGCCACCGGCCTTCTGACCGCGGTAACCCTGCACACCCTGCTGCATTGAGCCGAACGCCTCGCCAGAGGCCGCCTTTTCCCCATGCCCAGCACAACACGATCATGCCGATGCCTTCATCCCCACCCGACACGACGCCCCGCGCTGCCGCCCCAAACCCGCAGGAGGCCGACCGGCGGCTGCACGCCCAGGTCATGGAGCGCCTGAGCCAGACCTCGCTGCGCTGGCTGGACATCCAGATTCATGTGCAGCACGGCCTGGTCCGCCTCTGTGGCTCGCTGCGCGATGCGCGGCTGCGGGCGCACGCGGAATGGCTGGTATTCACCACCGACGGCGTACACGCGGTGTGCAGCGACTGGCGCAGTTGCCATGCGCAAAGGGCGGCAACGCCCTCGCACACCTCGCAGGCAAGGCCTCACTGATACAGCCGTCCCCTCGCGCCGATCCGCGCTCCTCGCACTCCCAGCCTTGTCCCCCGATGGGTTCGGGAGGGTGTTTCGCCGCAGCCCTCGGGCTGCGGCGCTTTTCTTCGGCGGGTTCGGTCAGGTGCCGCCCACGAAGGGATTGGTGCGCCGCTCTTCGCCGAAGGTCGACTCCGGGCCGTGACCGGGTATGAACACCGTGTCGTCTCCCATGGGCCATAACTTGCCGGTGATGCTGTCAATGAGCTGCTGATGATTGCCGCCGGGAAAGTCGGTGCGGCCGATGGACCCGGCAAAGAGCACGTCCCCCACCCAGCAACGCCTCGCCTCAGGCTGGTGAAACACCACATGGCCCGGCGTGTGGCCGGGACAGTGGCGCACGGTGAAGGCCAGCGAGCCGAGCTGCAAGGTGTCGCCATCGGCCAGCCAGCGGTCAGGGGTGAACGACCGCGCGGGCGGAAAGCCGAACCTCTGTGCCTGTTGCGGCAAGGCGTCAATCCAATACTGATCGGCCGGATGCGGCCCGACGATGGGCACGCCCGCGCTCTGGGCCAACTCGGCCGCGGCCCCGGCGTGATCGATATGGGCGTGGGTGAGCCAGATCTCGCGCAGCGTCACCCCTGCGTCGCGTACCGCCTGCATCAACCGATCGGGCTCGCCGCCCGGATCGGTCAAGACCGCCTCATGGGTGGCGTCATCCCACAACAGGCAAGCGTTTTGCGCAAAGGCGGTGACCGGGAGGATGCGGTAGTGGAGCATGAGGAACTCGAGAGGGACTGGAAAACAAAGTCTCAAAAGACTAAACAAACTTTCAAAATTCAGAGCGAGACGATATCGAAACTGGGAAACATAGTCTCAAAATGCAGTCAATCGCTCAATAAAAAAATCAAAGCACTTGAAGGACTTTTGCTCGAGCGTTCCATCCGTTATCCATACCGAGCCCGGCGTCAGCATTTCGGCCAAAGCGCGGTTAGCTGCCCCCTAGCGGCGGCCGCAATGCTCAAGGCAGAGGTCGTCAAGCTCATCAGTGCCCGGATGCGTGGCTCTGAGCACCCTCGATTTGCTGTTCCCAGTTAAGATAGACTTGAGCGCCCGCCCAGAGGGCTTGGCGCCATTCCGAGTCTTTCCCGGGCAAGGGCTTCACCAGATCTTCCGGGTACCACTTGCCTTGAGCGTGTTTCGCGACGTCGGGAATGAACATCTTGCCGGCCTCCAGCTGCTGGAGCTGGGTCAGCGGTATATCGATGCCAAAAACCGACACGCCCAATGAACCGTCGACCGCAATCACCGCAAGCAGGTTTTCAAGGCAGGGTGTGTGCTCAAGAATCCAGTGATCGGACAACAACCAGTAGCGGGAGAACTCCGCACCGTCCAGGCCGTCCGCAACCTCCTCGTAGATCACACAGAACGGCCCGTGGCCACTTGGGATGTCCTGCCCCCAAGTTTTCCAGACATTGAGATGGCGAGACACATCGGGCGCCGCTTCAAGCCGTTTGGCGAGCCAGTCGCGGTAGCGCGCGGGAGCCTTGTAGTGGTTTGCCATCAGGTGGGGCATGTCATCCACACCGTCGAGCCACGACCGGCTGATCGCCAGATAATCTGCGGCCCAGTCCAACAGCTCGGGCGTGACCTTGTCTTTCAGCTTGTCGGGCGTCGAGAACGTAGCGTTGGGCAGCTTAAGCTCGGGCGGTAGAAGGCGGGGAATCTGCTGGCGGGCAGCTGTCACGCGCCATCTCGGCATCGCATCTGTTGAGCTTCAGCACAGGCAAGAGTCCGGTGAAGCCGGGCTTGGCGCGGTTGGTATCGAACTCGGTAGGTCAAGGCCAATGTCGCGTGCCAACGCGGCGCTGCTAGGTTGCGTAAACAAGCAACTGTGGTGTTGACGCCGACCGAAAACTGACCAGGGTGTATCGCGCGACTGCTGAATGTTTTGGCAGGGACAAACGAGATGATCACTATGGACATGATTGGCAAGGTCAGGCGCATGAAGATGCGCGATAGGGCCTCGATCAGCGAGATCTCGAGAATGCGGGTTTGTCGAGGAACACCGTCAAGAAGTGGCTGAAGGCGCTGGCGGCGGTTGATCTGCGGTATGAGCGGGCATAGCAGGTGGGCAAGCTCTCGGCGCTCGAGGAGACGCTGGTGGCGACGCTCAAGACGGATGCCTGGAGATGCAGTTAAAGGCTGTCCCGCCCGAGGACTCGTGGGACGCGGGGGTCCGCAGATCTGGAAGTTCAAGGGGGGACTGCGTGAGAAGTCTCGGGGGCTGCTCTTCCAGACGTGGTCCCCAACCGTTGGCAACCGCGCCAGGACAGACAGGGCCACTTCCCCTCGCGGGGGGAGCTAGCGGCCCAGAAGCGCCGAAGGACGGTTGGCGTCAGCTCGTCGGCCAGAACAGCCAATGGGCATGGTTTGCGGCCACGACCGCTCCGCTGCCGCCAGCGGTCGCACGCGGCCTCAACGTCCCGGGCGTCAGCTTTCTGCGTCCGCGAACAGGCGCTCTCGACGCACTGCAGCCGCTCGGTTTCGCGAAGGTCCGATGACTGATGTGTGGGTAAACCAGTCGCTCAATGCCGACCCCGGACACCGACAACTCGGACAAAGCGGACATCGAGCGCCGTCTGCCAGCAAGGACCTGAATCCTGGCGGGGACGCGGTCCCCTACGTCAATGCCCTTCGGCGCACGGGCCTTGTGATCATTCGCAAGGCCGTGCACACGATCCGTGACGGCTACACCCACTAGCGGATTTGGGCCTGGCGTTGACTCCACAAGCTGGTCGACTGCCTGTTTGGTGCTGCCAGCAAAAACCTTCAAACACGAAGTTTCGATCTTTTATATGATGTTAATAATATAACAAGCCACGCCTTGCACTTGATGCAAGCGTGGATCTCACAAAGGCAAACATGGACACGATGCGACTTCTGGTGGTGGGCGCGGGATCCACGGGCGGTTACGTGGGGGCGCGCCTGGTCGGGATCGGACGCGACGTCAGCTTCCTGGTGCGGCCCGGGCGTGCCGGGCAACTCCGGCAGCGCGGCTTGCGCATCGTCAGCCCGCATGGCGACACCGTGATCGAGCCCAGACTGGTCGGGCCGGACACACTGGCCGGGCCCTTCGACGCAGTGTTGCTAGCCATCAAAGGCTACCAACTCGAGGCTGCGCTCGACGACATGGCGCCAGCCGTCGGACCTGACACGATGATCCTGCCGGTGCTCAATGGCATGCAGCACGTTGAGCGCATCGGCGTGCGCTTCGGCGCCGACAAGGTTGTGGGCTGCACCCTCAGGGTGGCGACCATGCTGAGCGACGAGGGAGACATCGTCCAGTTGACCCCTCTGCAGGAAATGGCCTATGGCGAACTCGAAGGTGGCGAATCGCAGCGCATTCGCCAACTGCATGCCTTCCTCCAGGGAACCGGTATCGTGTCTCGCGTGGCCACGGACATTCGCCGCGAGATGTGGGAGAAATGGATACTTCTGGCCAGCCTCGGCGGGGTCACCTGCCTGATGCGTGGACCGATCGGCGAGGTCGTCGCCTGCCCGGGCGGCAAGGACTTCGCCGAAGGACTATTCGATGAAGTCACCGCGGTGGTCCGCGCGGTTGGCGATGCTCCCTCCGAGTCGTTCCTGCAGGCCACGCGTGAAGTACTGACAGCCGCAGGATCGGCACTGACCTCATCGATGTACCGAGACCTGCAGCAGGAGCGCCCAGTGGAGGTCGAGAACATCCTCGGCGACCTGCATCGTCATGCACAGCGCGCCGGCCTGGTCGCCCCTCTGCTGCGCGCCGCGTACGTGCATCTGCGGCGCTACCAGAACGCGCTGGACGCAGCGCCGCAGGCTCAGACGGAGACGACGCCATGAACGAAGAGACGAAAGCTCCCGCGGCGAGGGCGTTAGCGGACCAGCGCTGGGTGGGCGGACGTGCGGCGCGGGTACTGCTGTGCGTGTCGGGCGTCTCCTTCATGATCATGCTGGACGCCAACGTTGTCGCCGTGTCTCTGCCGGCGATCGCGCGTGGCCTGGGCAGTTCCTTCGCCGACATCGAGTGGGTGGTCAGCTCCTACCTCCTGGCCTTCGCGGCGTGCTTGATGCCCATGGGCGCGCTGGCTGATCGCTTCGGAAGGCGCCGGTTGCTGCTGCTCGGGCTCGCGCTGTTCACGTTCGCGTCCCTACTGTGCGGCATGGCTCCGAACGCCGATGCGTTGAACGCGGCACGCGCGTTGCAAGGCGTCGGCGCGGCGCTGCAGCTCAGCGCCGCGCTGGCGGTGCTTGGCCACGAATTCCGCGGCGCCAACCGCGCGAGGGCCTTCGCCTTCTGGGGAACGGTGATCGGCGTGGCAGTGGCCGTCGGTCCGCTGGTGGGCGGTGCCATCACCGCGAGCGCGGGCTGGCGCTGGGTGTTTTTCATCAACGTTCCGATCGGCGCGGGCCTGCTGGCGCTCGGCGTGTCGGCGGTCGAGGAGTCGAGCGACCCCGACGCCCAGCGCATGGACCTGGCCGGAATGGTGCTGTTCGGCAGCGGCCTGTTCTCGCTGATCTGGGGCATGATCGACGCAAACGTCGACGGCTGGGGCGGGCATGCGACCCTTTCGCGCCTCGCCCTTGGCGCCGCGCTGCTCGTCGCCTACGTGGTGGCGGAACTCGTCCAGGTCCGCCCCATGGTCGACTTCGCGCTGTTCCGCCAGCGCACCTTCCTGGGCAGCAGCATCGCCATGCTGGGCTTCGCGGCTTCTGCGCAGGTCATGCTGACCTACCTCCCGCTGTACTTGCAGAATGCCTTCGGCTTCGGCGCCGCCGCGGCCGGGCTGCGCATGATGCCCTTCGCGCTACCGCTGTTCATCTTCCCTCGCGTGGCCGCCGCGCTGGCCACGCGCGTTTCCGGGCGCGGGCTGCTCACGGCCGGGCTGCTAGTGACGGCCGCCGGCAATGCCGTCACGGCCTGGCTGGTCCTCGACCACGCGGGATACCTCGCGGTGGCCGCCGGCATGGCGCTGACCGGCTGCGGCGCGGGCCTGCTCAACGGCGAGACCGCGAAGGTGTCGATGAGCGTGATTCCGCCCGAGCGCGCAGGCATGGCGTCTGGCATCGGCGCAACGCTTCGCTTCACCGGGCTTGTCACCGGGATCACCGCGCTGGGTGCCGTGCTGATCGACCAGACGCGGCAGCAATTCGCCGCCGGAATCGCCGCTGCGGGCACGGGCGTGCCGCGCCCGCACGCGATGGTGTCGCACATTGTCGCCGGCGATATGGCCCCCATGTTGACTGGGCTGGCACCGTCGGCGGCGCAGACCCTGCAGCGCATCGCCCGCGACAGCTTCGCAGGCGGCTTCTCCACGGTGCTGGCCGGCGCCGCCGGCATCGCCCTGGTCGCGGCGTTGGCCAGTTGGGCCTTGATCAGCGCGGTGGACACGTCGCCCCACACCCATCACCACCCCGGGAGCAACTCATGAAAGTCAGCAGGGAACAGGCCGAGCGCAACCGGTGCGCGGTGGTCGCCAGTGCAGCGCGTCTGTTTCGCGAGCGCGGGTTCGACGGCGTCGGGCTTGGCGAGGTCATGCGCGCCGCCGGGCTTACCCACGGAGGCTTCTACAAGCAATTCGGCTCCAAGGAGGACCTGGTACGCGAATCCATGGCCAGCGCGCTGGCGCGGGGTCAGTCGAAGTGGCGCGAGCGTGTGACCGCAACCGACGCAGACCCGCTGGCGACCTTCGTCAACGGCTATCTCGCGCCCGACCACCGCGACCATCCGGCCGACGGTTGCGCCTTCGTCGCCGTCGGTGCCGAGGCCGCACGCCGCGACGATCCGGATCTGCGGCGCATTTTCGAGACGGAGGCGCGCGGCTACCTGGAACTCATCGAGGGCATGCTGAGCGACGCTCCCGGCAGAGCCGGTCGCGACCAAGCGCTCGCGACCTTGTCCACCCTTGTCGGCGCACTGCTCATGTCGCGCGTGGTGCGCGACCCCGAGCTTTCGGCCGACTTTCTTCGAGCCGCGGGCGAGTCAGTGCGGCGTTCGAGCTGAACCCCGACTAGCACAAGGGGCCTGCGCGCGGGCGCCGGGGCTATCTTTCACTTTGCGCATTGCGGCGGACTGTGTTCCACCGCAATGCGTGCAGGCCATCGACGGCAATTGACCTTGCCCACCAGATGGATAGGTGCTTGCGCATTCGACGCAGTGATCATGCAAGACGTTGCCGTGGCCATTGCACACGAGGACCGAAGGCAACTGGTGCTGGACTCGCCAGTAGGCGATGCCGAACGCCTCGCGGTCCGCCTCAACGCAGGCTGGGCAACAGCGCGGAGCACCCGCGAACACGTCGTCGTGAACGATGGCCGGAAAGTAACGCGCCCATGCGCCCGGTCGGCCCTCCAACTGCGCGGCTTTCCATAGATGCTTAGATTCATCTGCGAGCAGGCTCGCGTAGATCGGAAACGCCGTATGGCATTCGATCAGATCCGAGCCCGTTACCGCCCCATCCAAGGCGTTCTGCGCAAACAACTCCGCCAGGAGGCCAAACTTGTTCTCCGGGACGACCCGGATCCCGTAAATCGTGGCGCGAGAGCTGTCGAGCGATTTGAAGCGCCCCAGAGCCACCAACGCGGTCTGGATGGATGCGATGGTCGCACCATCGGGAAAACTAGGAATCATGACTGTTACGCCTTCTCGCCTGCTTCTGTGTGTCGACAGCGTAATCAGCCCCCTGGTGAAGCGTCCGGGTATCAGGTGTTGACGATGGTCATCGAGCCCAGGCTGTAGCGGTCGGTGAGCATGCCGAAACAGGGGGCGAAGAAGGTCTTGCCCAGCGGCATCGCCGGCGGCTCGGGGCTTTCGCGGTAGCGCAGCAGCATGCCGGGCACGGCATCGAAGGCGTGCGGGTATAGCGGGTATAGCGCGAAGGCCTCGGCGCAGCGGCCGTTGAAGAAAACATAGGACTGGACTTTCATGGAGGGCTCCAGATCAGCGCCAGCATGGCGTCGTCGAGCGCGGCGTCCACCGCTTCGGCGAAGTCAGCCTCGTGGATGGCATGCTGCAGATCGGCCTCGGCGCATAGCCGCGCCCGCAGCGGCGTGGCGGTGGCCGTGTGGCGCAGGCGGTCCAGCGTCTGGCTGCGCGCAGTCTTCAGCCAGCGCCACGTCGCGGGTGAGGCGCAACCTGCGCGACGATCTTTGCCGACTCGATAGGCGCGTCAACGCCTGGGATTGTGCCGCGCCCTGCTCTGGCTGCATATCGGCTCATGCCAGCTCCTGGCAGCGAGCCGTCCTGCGGGCCTGCTGCATACCATACCCAGGTCGGCATCGCCGCGACCCGTCTTCGCAGGCACAGCAAAGAAGCATGGACAAATTTCTCAACGCCGACGCAGTCATTTGAAACCTTGTTTCCCGACGAAATTCAGCGTGCCGTACCCCTTTGAGGGAGTTTTTGAGACTTTGGCGGACGACTTGATCGCGTGTTGACTGCGACTTCTCCTCTGGGGCATTTTTGAGACTTTGTTCCCCGCTCCCTCTCGGCAGATGAGGCGGCACGGGAACACTTGCGCCGCGCGCCAATTGAAGCACGGCGCGGGGTTGACTGAACCCTTTGTGTCTTTACATTTACCATGCTCTCAATGTGGCGTACAAAGGATCGTCGTGACACCAGACCGACGTTTGTCATGTCGCTTGTTTTGCGATGGCTCCAGGAGGCAGGATGACGTTTCGCCCCAATGGCTTCTCCCGCGTGCGGTGCGCGCAGCCGGGCCCAGGCCCCCGCAGCGCCGCGCGCGCCTGAGGCGGCTGAGCCGTCCGCACGACCTCCATGACCTTGGAAACGCTCCCTCCCCTTCTGGCCCAGGCGCTCGAGACGGACAACAGCCAGTCCGAGCGCACCCATCTGCAAAGGCTGCAGCGGCTGTTCTCGATCAGCTATGCGGTGGTCATTCTCGTCACGCTGGCGCTGTTCGGCCTGTACGCCCTCCAGCACTGGCGCAATGAGCGGCAGAAGCTGAACCACCGCCTGGCTTTCAACGCGCAGCTGCTGGCGGGCGCCACGGACGGACGGCTGCAGCAATACGCAGTCCTGTCGGACAGTCTGGCGATGAGCATCCGGCGCAACCCGCGCTTGCTGAATGATGCGTCGGCCCTGCAACTCCGCCTGCGTCAGGCCCAGGCGGCGCTTGAGGGCATCACGGTCATCCGCGTGGTCGACGCCGACGGGCAGATCCTGGGATCGACGGCCCCGCTCGGCCCCAGCTTCGAGCTGCGCAACAACCCGCTGATCTGGACCCAGCTGCTCAACGCGCAACAAAGCGGCCACATGGTGGTGGGGCCGCTCGTGCGTCTGCCCACGATGAACCGGCGGGTCTTGCCCCAGCTTCAGTTCTACCCGGCAAGCGGCGAAACCCCGGCCTTCTGGATCGGCATCGGCATCGAGCGCATGGCGTTCAACCGTCTCTGGGTCAGTCTGGCCCGCCAGAATCAGCGGGACGATGCCTTGCGCGAAGCCGAGGGATTTCTGCTGGTGCGGCAGGATGGCTATGTGCTGGCGCGCTGGCCGGACGTGCCGCGCGACCGCATCGACGCGTTCTACGGGCACCCGCAGACCGGCGCGCTGGTGCGCTCGCTGCAGGATCATCCGGACAAGGCGGAGATGTCCTTCGCCGGCGTGGTGCACTCGGTAAACCAGAGGCGCGTGGGCTATTGGATCCGCATCCAGCCGAACGCGCCCGATCTGGCCGTGGCGGTTTCGCTGCCCTACGCGACCCTGGTCGCAGCCTACTGGACGTCGTTGATCCCCACCCTGGTGGCAGCCCTCGCGCTGCTGACCATCCTGGCCCTGACCTATCTATTCCTGCTCGGACGGATGCGGGCCGAGTCGCTGGCCATCGACGAGCGCCACGAAACCCTGCTGTCCTACAACGAACACCTGCGGCAGCTGGCCGAGCGCGACTATCTCACCAAGCTGCCCAACCGCCGCTACCTGATGGCCCAGCTGGGCCGCCTGAGCGACGCCGCCCAGCGTGAACGCGGCCAGCGGTTTGCGGTGGGCATTCTCGACCTCGACGATTTCAAGCGGGTGAATGACACCTACGGCCACCATGAGGGCGACCAGTTTCTCAAGATCCTGGCCTCCAAGCTGCAGAACGTGCTGCGCGACGACGACACCCTGGTCCGCCTGGGGGGCGACGAGTTCGCCGTCATCCTGCACCACATCGCCCAGGAGCGCGACGCCCTGAACGCCTGCCAGCGTCTGCTCGACAGCGCGCGCACCCTGATCGAACTCAGCAACCAGAACGCCATTCAGGTCACCGCCAGTCTGGGCCTGGCCATCTGGCCCGACGACGGCATGGCGCCCGATGCCCTGCTACGCCACGCCGATCAGGCGATGTATGCCGCCAAGCAGGCGGGCAAGAATGTGCTGCAGCGCTACCAGCCCGACATGGAAGCCCAGGCCCAGGCCCGACAAAATGCCTACGACCTGCTGGAACAGGCGCTGAGCCAGCAGTGGCTCAGCCTGCACTACCAGCCCATTCTGTGCATCAGCGGCGCCGAGGCCGGGCGCATCACCGGGGTGGAGGCGCTGCTGCGCATCCGCCACCCCGAACAAGGCGTGCTCGCGGCGCAGACCTTCATCAGCGCGCTCGATGCGCCGCATCTGGCCCGCCCCGTCGGCCGCTGGGTGCTGCAGCAGGCCATGGGCCAGGCGCAATACTGGAATGCGCAGGGCCTCAACCTGGGCATGATGGTCAATATCAGCGCGGTGCATTTTCTTTCGCCAGACTGGCTGAGCGACCTCAGCGAAGCGCTTACCGCCCATCCCGGCCTGCAACCCGCGCAGGTCAAGATCGAGATCACCGAATCCGGCGCCCTGCGCGATCTCGATGTGGCCGCACGGGTGATGATGAACAGCACCCATGCCGGGGTGCGCATCGCGCTCGACGATTTCGGCCAGGGCGAAACCACGCTGCGCTATCTGCAGCGCCTGCCCGCGCACACCATCAAGATCGACCAGAGTTTCGTGCGCGACATGATCGACGATCCGCACGACTACGCCATCGTCGTCGGCCTGCTCGACATGGCCTCCCTCATGGGCCTGATCACGGTAGCCGAGGGCGTCGAAGGCGATGGCGCCATGCAGCTTCTGGCTTCGCTGGGCTGCACCCATGCGCAGGGCTACGGCATCGCCCGCCCCATGCCCGCCGAGGCGTTGCCCGGCTGGATTGCACAGTGGCAGCCCCCCACCTTTCCCAAGCCCATCATGCGGGTCATGCCCAATCTGCCCGAAATCCAGCGGCAGCGGTTCTTGCGACTGCGCGCCGCAGCACAGGGCGATGGCGAGTTCCCGCAGAACGTGATGATGCGCGATGCCGAGCGCTACTGCCACCTCGGCCAATGGCTGAACGGATCGGGGCAGTTCTTCTATGGCGCCGACCCGCGCTATGCCGATTTCCACCGCCGCCATGCCTTGATCCACGAGCTGGCGCGCCGCGCCCGCGCGGCGGCCGACGCGGGCGATCACAAGCTGGCCCTGCAGCTCGTCCTCAACGCGCAGGCGATCAACGACGCGCTTCTGCAGGATCTTCAAACCTTGGCCACCACGACACCGCCGAGCGGGGCCTGAAGACTTGTGCCGCCCTGACGGCGACCCCATCCCCCTGCTGAGAGGGATTGAAGCGCCCGGATCCGCCCCATAGACTGGCCCGGATCCGTTTCGTCCGTCGGCCCCGTTCGTCCATGCCCGCCATGTCCCGCCTGTCACAGCGCCCCGATCGACGCGAGACAAGCCGCGCTATGGTGCTGCTGCTCGGCGCGATGCTCATGCTGTGGCTGAGCGCGTGCACCCGGGCCGCCGCCGTGGGCGACGATGAGCCGCTGGTCGTTCTGGTGCCGTCCGACCTCACGCACCAGGATCTGCGGGCAGCCTTGCTGGCTTACCCCGAATCCGGACGGCGGCTGGAACCGGGCGCCGTCGCCGCCGTGCCCGATGCCCAGTTCCAGGTGGTCAACGGCAGCAATCTGGGCATCAGCGAAAACGCACTCTGGGTGCGGGTGCGGCTGTTCCGCAGCGCCCAGGCGCCAGACCAACTGGTGCTGCAGCTCGGACGCCCGGTCTGGCGCGAGGCCGACGCCTATCTGCTGCCGACCGATCTGGCCAACGCCAGCGGCGAACGTCCGCCCGGCATCGGGCAGCTCCGCGCCTTGCATTCGCGTTACACCGCCTATGCCTTCGAACTGCCCGAAGGGTCGAGCACCCTGTTGATCCGCGTGGCGCAATACGGCGCGCTCACGCCGGAATTTCAGCTCTGGGACGCAACGACCTTCCGCCACCATGCGGTGGACGACGCGCTGCTTCAGGGCCTGTTCTACGGCATGGTGGTGGCGCTGCTGATCTACAACGCCTTTCTGTTTCTCAGCACCCGTGACCGGGCCTACTTCGCCTACATCCTGTGGCAGTCGGCCACCCTGTTCTACATGCTGGCGATTTCCGGCGTGGGCCAGCACCAGCTCTGGCCGGGCACGCCCGTCTGGAACGGCATCGGGCTGGTGGGCGGACTGTCGCTGATGTGCGCCGGAGGCCTGTATTTCATCCGCGCCTACCTGCTGCTGCCGCGCTACGCACCGCGAACCGATCTGGCCCTGCAGATCGTGCAGTGGCTGGCCATCACCCTCGCGGTGGCGGTGCTGCTGCCCAACAGCGGCTGGATGCTCATTCCCGCGCAGGCCGTCGCCGCAGCCGCCCTCGTCTTGATCGCGTGGGCGGCGGTCGTGCGCTGGAAGCAACGCTTCATGCCCGCCATCATCCTGCTGGTCAGCCTGCTGCCCCTGTTGATCGTCGGCTTCGCCAACATCGGCCGCACCCTGGGCTGGCTGCCCGAGACCTTTCTCACGTCCGACGCGCTGCAATGGGTCTCGGTCCTGCTGGCGCTGGTGTTGACCTACGGCCTTTCGGTGCGCGTGGCGCAATTGCGCGAGCGCGCCACCAAGCTGCAGGACCTGCTGCTCAAAGATCCGCTCACCGGCCTGCTCAACCGCAACGGCCTGTTCGACAGCGGCCAGCGCCAGCTCGACCGCACACACGACAGCCAGGCTTTTGCCGCGGTGCTGTGGATCGATCTCGACGGCCTCAAACGCATCAACGATCAGTTCGGTCATGCCGCAGGCGACGCCTTGATCCAGGCGACCTCGGCCCGGTTGCGCGAGGCCTTCGGCCCGGACGCGGTGTGCGCGCGACTGGGGGGCGACGAGTTCGCCATCGTGCTGCCCAACCTGCCCTCGCCGCGACTGGCCGAGGAGCTTGCGGCGCACGCACTCGAAAGGCTGCGCGCGCCCTACGCCCTGTCGGGCAAGGAGTTCCGCGCCTCGGGCAGCATCGGCGTGGCGCTGTACCCCACGCACGCCCTGACCCTGGAGGATCTGCTGCGCCAGGCCGACGTGGCCATGTATCACGCCAAGGGCCGCGGACGCGATACCTATGTGGTGTGGGCCTCGGAGATGGAGGCAGACGTGCAGACCTCGCTGTTCCAGTTCACCCGCCCCGGCCGACCTTGAGCCGGCAGCGCCGAACCCCTTCACCCCGCAGGGCTGTTATGGACAAGCGCCGCGGCGCCCCGCACACTGCCTGCAAACAACCCAGGGAGACCACGATGTTCCGATCGATCTGCCTCGCACCGCGAACCCTCGGCCTGTGCGGCGTCTTCGCGTTCGCTGTGTGGCATCCGGCACAGGCCGCCGACGCCGCCGCGCCGCATGCCGTGCCCCCGATCTTCGTCGGCGCCAATGTGGCGCAGGGACAGAAGTACTACACCGACCTCAAGTGCGCCGCCTGTCACGCCGAGCGCATGATGGGCTCGACCTCGGCGATGTACACCCGCCCGGACCGCAAGGTGCACAACCCCAAACAACTGATGGCGTTCACCCAGATGTGCGTCACCCAGCTCAACCACGACCTGTTTCCGGAAGAGGTGAAGGACATCGCCGCCTACCTCAACCAGACGTATTACAAGTTCAAGTAGCCGGGGCCTCAGCGCGCGACGGCAGAGGCCGTGCCCGCGGGCTGCTGGGTAATGAGACCGATGCGGCTCAGGCCCGCGTTCTGCGCCGCACCCATCACCTGCGCCACGTCGCCGTAGGGCACGGCGGCATCGGCACTGAGGTGAACCTCGGTCTTGGGCGACTGCTTTGCCGCGGCGGCAAAGCGCGCCTTGAGCCGATCGAACGTGATCGCCTTGTCGGCGAGATAGAGCTGACCGTCCTTGCGCAGCCCGACATTGAGCATCGTGGGCACCTGCTGCGCCGCCGGGGCCTCGACCTTGGGCAGATCGAGCTTCAGGCTGCCGGTGAGCAAGGGTGCGGTGATGATGAAGATCACCAACAACACGAGCATGACGTCGATCAGCGGCGTCATGTTGATGTCGCTCATCGCCTCGGCCTCATCACCCTGATCAAAACGGCCGAAGCTCATGACGCGCGGCCCTCAGAGAACGGGGCTGGCCGCAAGAAGCCGCTGCAGATCGTGGGCAAAGCCCTCGAGCGCACCCTGCACGCGACGGGCGCGCTTGCTCAGGGCGTTGTAGGCCAGCACGGCGGGAATGGCCACGGCCAGACCGGCCGCGGTCATGATGAGCGTTTCCCCCACGGGCCCCGCCACCTTGTCGACGCTGATCTGCCCGCTCGCGGCGATCGCCGTCAGCGCGTGGTAGATCCCCCAGACCGTACCGAACAGGCCGACGAAGGGCGCCGTGCTGCCCACGCTGGCCAGCAGCACATGGCCTGCCTGCAGGCGTCGCTGCGCCGCCTGCAGGGCATCGCGCAATTCACGGGTGACGCGATCTTCGTGCGATTGCCAGCGATGCGCGGTATCGGGCCGCGCCAGCCGCGACGCAGTCTCGGCCATAAGGCTGGACAGGCCCTCGGGGTCGGCCGCCTGCGTGGCCCCCACCCCCTGCAGCGCGGAGGGCGCGCCCCAGTAGGCAGCAATGCCGGCCGGTACCCGCCGCACGGCACGCCCGAGCAGCGCCGCCTTCCACAGAATGACAAACCAACTCGCCACCGACATGGCGAGCAAGAGTAGCGCCACGAGGTGACTGAGCGCGTCGCCCTGCTGCCAGAATTGTGCAAGCCCTCCCATGCGCGGCGTCAGACGGCGTGAACAGATTCGGCGTGGCCGAGCAGCGCATGCTGCGGGTTCCAGACAAGGCGCAAAGCACAGCCGTGCCCGTTGGCACAGCGCACCTTTGCAACGCCGAATGAGGCTCGCAGGGCGCGATGAGCGGTCGCGGCGGATCTGTTCACGCCTTCTCGCCCTTGAAGCCCAGCACGTCCTGCATGTCGAACAGGCCGTGGGTTTGGGTGGAGAGATAGCGCACAGCGCGCAGACTGCCCTGCGCATAGGTGGCGCGGCTGCTCGAGCGGTGGGTGATTTCGATGCGCTCGCCGGTGCCCGCGAACAGCACGGTGTGATCGCCCACGATGTCGCCGCCGCGCACGGTGGCGAAACCGATGGTGGACGGATCGCGCTCGCCGGTCACCCCTTCGCGGCCATAGACGGCGCATTGCTTGAGATCACGTCCCAGCGCGCCCGCCACGACTTCGCCCATTTTCAGCGCGGTGCCCGAAGGTGCATCGACCTTGTGGCGGTGATGGGCTTCGATGATCTCAATGTCATAGCCCTGCGCCAACGCACGCGCCGCCTGCTCCAGCAGCTTGAACACCACGTTCACGCCGATGCTCATATTGGGCGCCATGACGATGGCGATGCGCTGCGACGCGGCGCGGATGCGGGCGAGCTGCGCATCGTCGAATCCTGTGGTGCCGATGACCATGGCCACGCCCGCCGCCTCGCATGCGGCCAGGTGGGCCATGGTGCCTTCGGGCCGGGTGAAGTCGATGAAGTAGCGCGCATGCTGCAACGCTGCATGCAGATCGGAACGGATGGCCACGCCCGTGTGCACCCCGGCGAAGGCCCCGGCGTCCTGCCCCAAGGCCGGACTGCCGGGCATGTCGAGCGCCGCGCTGACGCTGCAATCGGGCGCGGCCAGCACGGCCTCGATGAGCGTGCGGCCCATGCGCCCACTGGCGCCGGCAATGGCGATGCGATGCGGTGCGGTGAGAGGCGTACTCATACGGCGGCGCCTAGGCTCACTGAGCGCCCGGCGCGGATGCGGCCGCGCTCGCGGCCGGCGCCACCAGGGGCGCGGCGTTCTGCAGCGCGGCGATTTCGGACTGCGGCGCATACACGGTCAGGTTGCCAGGCTGCGATGCCGTGGCCTGCGGCCGCTTGGTTTGCGCGAACTTCTTGTCGGCCGCGGCGATCTCGGCCTGCAATTGCGCTTCGGTCAGCGATTTGGGTTTGCGACCCCCATCGCGAAGCGCATTGATCTGGGCGACAAACTCTTCCTCGGAAGGCAGCGGATCGCCATCGGCGCGAACCATCTTGCCGTCCTTGTCGAAAGAGACCGTGAACCGTCGCACGACCGGCTCCTGATACCCCTGTCGCAGGCTGAACACATACTCCCATCGATTCTGATTGAAGATGGTGCCCAACAGCGGTGTGCCCATGATGGCCTGCACCTGCGCCTTGGTCATGCCGGGTTTGAGTTCCTCGGCCATTTCGCGCGAGACGAAGTTGCCCTGAATGACATCGGCGCGATAGGGTTTGAACATCGAGGTCATGTCGCGCTGGGTGGCCGTGCTGCCGCAGCCGCCCAGCAAGGCCGTTGCGCTCACCGCCAAAGCCAGGGCCGCAAACGCCGCGCCCCGCCGACCACCAGACGGCTGGCGCCGGTTCGGATCATGGGGTTCGGGGGTACGAAAAAGGGAATGAAACCGCATCGGGACTCTCGCGTGGTCAACGCGGCCGGGGTCGTTTAACATCGGCGCATTCTACTGAATACGGTCTCGTTTCCCATGGCTCAGAGCAATGCACAGGGTTTGCGCAACACCGGCCTGAAAGTGACTCAGCCGCGCCTGCGCATCCTGGAAATCTTCCAGAAGGGCACGCAGCGCCACATGACGGCGGAGGACGTGTACCGTGTGCTGCTCGACGAGCAGCAGGACATCGGCCTGGCCACGGTTTACCGCGTGCTGACCCAGTTCGAGCAGGCCGGCATCTTGCTGCGCAGCAACTTCGAGTCGGGCAAGTCGGTGTTCGAAATCAACGAAGGCAAACACCACGATCATCTGGTCTGCCTGGACTGCGGCCGGGTGGTGGAGTTCTTCGATCCCGAGATCGAGCGGCGGCAGAAAAAGATCGCCAGCGAACAGGGCTTCGAGCTGCAGGAGCACTCGCTGTCGCTCTACGCCAGCTGCGCCAAGAAGCCCGAATGTCCGCATTACAGCAAGGCGGATCACGCCCCGCTGGCTGCGCGCCCGCACGAGTAAGTGCCCGGGTGGGCAAAACCCGCGGCGGCATCCCCGCCTCAGCCGCTACCGCTCAATCATCGCCGTCCTGCATGGCCTGGCGCTGGCGCTCCTGAAACTCGCGCAGCGTGTCGATGCCCCGCAGCTGCAGGATGGTGTTGCGCACCGCCGACTCGACCAACACGCCGAGATTGCGCCCGGCTTCCACCGGAATCATCACCTTGCGGATCGGCACGCCCAGCACGTCCTCATCCAGATTGCCCGCGGGCAAGCGGTCGAAGGTGCGATCGAGCACCTCGCGGCGGATCAGGTGGCAGATGAGCTTGAGCCGCATCTTGCGGCGCACCGCCGTCTCGCCGAAGATCGTCTTGATGTCGAGCAGGCCGATGCCCCGCACTTCCAGCAGGTTCTGCAGCAGCGGCGGACAACGGCCCTCGATGGTGTTCTGCGCCACGCGCAGCAGATCGACGCAGTCGTCGGCCACCAGGCCGTGACCGCGGGTGATGAGGTCCAGCCCCAGCTCGCTCTTGCCCAGGCCGGACTCGCCGGTGATGAGCACGCCCAGGCCGAGAATGTCCATGAACACGCCGTGCTGGGTGATGCGGTTGGCGAAATGCTTGGACAGATAGGCGCGCAGCACGTCGATGGTGAAGGCCGCCGTCTCGGCGGTGCGAAACAACGGCACCTGCGCCGCATTGCACTCGTCGATCAGGCAGGGCGGCGGCTCCTTGCCGTCTGCCAGCACCAGCGCGGGCGGCTCCAGCCCGATGATGCGGCGGATGCGGCGCAGCCGGTCTTCCTGATGGGAGTTGTTGAGGTAGTCGACCTCGCGCCAGTCCAGGATCTGCACCCGAAACGGGTGGATGTAATTCAGATAGCCGACCAGGTCCGCTCCCGACGTGGCGCCCTCGACGGCGGCCATGTCGAAGCGGCGCTCGGGATTACTCTGCCCCGCGATCCACTGCCACATGAGTTGTGCTGCATTGGCCTCGAACAGGCGTTCGGCGGCGAGGGTGGAGGCTTTCAACTCAGAGGATCAGATTCAGAGGCTGGCCAACGCGGCACGCCGGACGGCAACAGGCCCGACATGGCGCTCAGGCCGCCGTCTGCAAGGGTGCCCAGACGCTGATGCGATGATGCAGCGCGGCAGCGTCGGCTTCGCTCAGAAGCTGTTCGCGCAGATCGGTATCGGAGAGCATTTCGGCAATGGTGGAGAGCAATTCCAGATGCTTGGCGTTGGCGCTCTCAGGCACCAGCAACACGACGAGCAAGGCCACCGGCAGATTGTCCGGCGCCTCGAAGGCGATGGGCTGATGCAGGCGGATGACGGCCGCGCTCGGCTGTTTGAGCCCCTTGATCCGCCCATGGGGAATCGCCACGCCCTGGCCCAGCCCGGTGGAGCCCAGCCGCTCGCGGGCGAACAGATTGTCGGTGATCAGCGCCCGGTTGAGGCCAAGACTGTTTTCGAACAACAGGCCGGCATACTCGAACGCGCGCTTCTTGCTGCTGACATCCACATCGAGTTGAACGTGGGTCGGCGGCAGAATCTGGGCAAGACGGTTCATGGGATCGTGCTTGTGCCAATGAGGACAGCGAGTGTAAACGTGTTTTGAGGCAGTCCGTCACCACCCCGAAGCCGGTCGGCGCAGGGCGCCTCCCGGTTTCGGGGCCAGCTCAGAAAGGCTGGGCAGGATCAACTCGCGAGGTGTTTGCCCGCCGTGGCCTGATGGTCACGCAGACGGTTCTTGTGCTCCACCACCTGTCGGTCGAGTTTGTCGACCAGGGTGTCAATGGCTGCGTAGAGGTCTTCATGCTGACTTTCGCAAAAAATCGATTTGCCCTTGACCATCAGATTGCATTCGGCATGCTGGCGCTTTTCCTTCTCCTTGAGTTTTTCCACGCTGAGTAGCACGTTCACATTCACCACTTGATCGAAGTGTCGCACCACGCGATCGAGCTTGGTCTCGACATACGTGCGCAGCGAGGGGGTGACATCCAAATGGTGGCCGCTGATGGTCAGATTCATAGTGAGGCTCCTGATTTCGGAAAGGAAAAAACGGCAGGGCAAAAAACCTTGCCAGGACGCTGTCTGTGGTGGAAGGACCTCCTCTTTGGTGCACGCCGGGACATGCCGAACGCGCGTTATGTGGTGGATCTGTTGGTTTCAGTGTGCTACCGCCCCCCGCCAAAATCAAGCCCCGACCCGGCGCCGTCAACGGGTTTTTGATGACAGGCTCCAAAACGTGCAAAGGTTCACACTTTGCCCCGCGCCAAGGCGTCGCAACGGATGAAAAAAAGGACAAAAAAATCGCTCCGGCCTCACGGCGGGAGCGAAGGAAGAACCAAACTGCGTGTAATCGCTACAAATCAAGCCGGTTTCGGGGGGGACACCGGTTTGAATCCGTAGCCTTCGAAGATCTTCAACGCAGCAGGCGAACGCAGGAACTCGGCCCACATCAGACCGGCCTGGGGATGGGCCGCACCCTTGACCACGGCCGCGGCATAGATTGCGGTGGTGTTCTGATCGGCAGGAATCGGCACATGGCTGATGGCATGACCCACCTTCTCCTGGAAAATCGCTTCGGACTTCCAGGTCACACCCGCCTGCGCCACGCCCTGCATCAGAAAGAGCGGCGTCTGCCGATGGTGGATATGGGTGAGCACCGTCTCGCCATTCTTCACCTTGGTGTCGTAAACCATCTGCTCCAGCGCATCGCCACCGGCCTTTTTGAGCGACGCCTCGATCTGGCGCGCCACCCCTTCCCAGGCCGGATTGGGCATGGACAGCGTGACCCCCGGCTTGCCCAGATCGGCCAGACCGGTGATGTGCGCCGGATTGTCCTTGGGCACCATGATCGTGAGATCGTTGCTCACATAGGGAATGGCCTCGCCGGTGAGCATGCCATCCTGAATGCCCGCCTTGACCTTCTTCAACCCTGCGGCATACACATCGGGCTTGACCGTCCAGGTCATATTGCCCACGGTCACCGTGCCGCCGGCCTTCATCTGCTTGAGCAGGATGCCAGGGGGCAGGGTTTCGTAGAACACGCGCCCCTTGAGCTCCGGATGCTCCTTCTCAAAAGCCTGGACCAGCGGCGCCATCGCAAAGTAATAGTTGCCCGCCACGAAAATCACCAGCTTGGGATGATCGAGATTGCCGTGAAAGTCGGGCAGGTCGTTGATCTCGGGAACGGTGAATTCCAGACCCTTGTTCAGCGCCGGATTGTTGGCACCATGCTGCCAGGGCGGAAAGACCGTTTCCTTGTACTGCGGGGCATGCACCTTGCCGTGCCAGAGCGGGTCGGCCTGCTGCGCGTGGGCGAACACCGGCAAGGCCAGCAAGAGTGCGGCCAGAAGTGGCTTGCGTGAAGGGGAAGGGGTGAGGCGCATCTTGGTCTCCTTTGTGTGTTTTTGGGATCGGACCTCAGGCGTAGCGATAGCCTGCGTCCTCAAGCTCCACCAGGGTGGCTACGATCCCTGGCGTGAGCACCACGCCCGGAGCCAGGTGGTTGGTGAACTCGGCCGCCATCTGTTCGTGCGAAACCTTGTCGGGATTGTTGCCGGTGGCCTGCAGATGGCCGGTGAATTCCCAGATGGCGTTGTGGCAGGCCAGGAACACGGCGCCGCGTTGCTGCAGCACGGTGATGCTGTTGTCGGCCGGCGAATACACGCCTTTGGGGTCTTCGATGGCCCCCGGATCGGCGACGGCCGCGAGCGGTGTCTTGAGCCAGGTATTGGTCTTGTCCTTGCCTTTGGTCATGGCACCCAGCTGGTACTTTTCCCAGATCGCATCGTCGAACAGAGCGATGTGCGCGGCGCCGTGCGTGGCCGACACCGCGAGAAAATCGGGATGCTTGAACGACCAGACCTGAGCGTTCATCGCATTGCGCATCAGGTTCAGCCAGGGGCCTTCGAGCTGGGTGTTGTTCCAGACCTGCTTGGGCCGGCCGGCGTAGGCGAGCACCAGATCCAGCGCCTCGCTGTCCCATTCGTCGCGGTTCTGCAGAATCATCTGCGTGGTCTTGAAATCGCGGCGGCGCGGCGCGGCCGCGAGCTTCTTGCCCAGCTCGGCCAAGGTGGAGGCGCCTTTCGGCATGAAACGCTCCTGAGCCGCTGCGGCCTGGGCCGTTTTCGAGCCAAGCGTGGCCAGTCCAAGGCCGGTGACAAACGTGGATTGCAGCGCCAGGCGGCGCGAAGTGGGGGAGGATGCCATGGGAAGTGCTCCAGAAAGATGGCGCGTCAGCTGCGCGCTTCAACAGCCCGACAAGATAGGGCCATGCCTTCCTCAAGACCAACGGATATTTATGCTGACATCAACCTGCGGGATCGATGAATCCGACGTGGCTCAGTGCGCGACAGACTTGGAAAACAGATGGATCACCAGCACGCCGGCCAGAATCAGCCCCAGGCCGATGAGCGCCGCCAGATCGAGCGACTGACGGTAGACCACATAGCCGATCAGGGTGATGAGCACGATGCCCACGCCCGACCACACCGCATACGAAATGCTCATGGGGATGGTCTGCATGGTGCGCGACAGCAGATAGAAGGCCAGCGCATAGGCCACTACGACCACGAGCGACGGCGCCAGCCGCGTGAAGCCGTGGGTTGCCTTGAGCGCGGTGGTGCCGATGACCTCGGCCGCAATGGCGCCGAACAGAAAGAACCAGGATTGCATGACGGCAGCATACCCCGCCGCGGCAGGCGGGGGTCTCGGTCAGCCTGTCCTTAAAGCGTGCCGTGCTGGATCAGTTCGATCTTGTAGCCGTCGGGGTCTTGCACGAAGGCGATGATGGTGCTGCCGCCGGCCACGGGCCCGGCCTCGCGCGTGACCTTGCCGCCCGCCGCCTTGATGCGCGCGCAGGCCGCGGCGGCATCGTCCACGCCCAGGGCGACGTGGCCGTAGGCCGTGCCGAGGTCGTAGTGATCAACGCCGTAGTTGTAGGTCAGCTCCAGCTCGGCCTGCGCCGGGTTGGGTTCGAAGCCCAGAAAGGCCAGGCTGTATTTCTGCTCGGGGCGGTCGGTGGTGCGCAGCAGCTTCATGCCGATCACCTCGGTGTAGAAATCGACGGAGCGCTGCAGGTCGCCGACGCGCAGCATGGTGTGCAACAGACGCATGATGAATCCTGTGAGTTCGGGAATGGGTCGCAAGCGTAGCGCGCCGTTGGTCTTGGCGTTGGGCGCGGGGCGAATGGACATACACCGTTCGGATTCGCCGCGAATCGACCCTGCAGGGCCCTACAGAATGGGGCCGACGATGGCCAGGGCGTTCTGCCACAGCCGCCTTCCAGCCCGCCAGGCAAGCACGTCATCCAGGGTGATGCGACGGCTGCTGGCGAGGTAATGCGCCTGGCGCGCGTGCAGCGCCGCCGTGAGCGCCTCGTCGCGCACGAGGAGGTTGTTCTCGTAGTTCAGATCGAAGCTGCGCCGGTCCATATTGGCCGAGCCGATGAGGGTGAGACGTCCGTCGATGGTGAGGGTCTTGGCATGCAGCAGCCCGGGGCCGAACTCGTGCAGCTGCACGCCGGCCTCGAGCAGCGCTCGGTAATGGCTGCGGGAGGTCGCGCCCACGGCGAAATCGTCGTTGCGGGCCGGCAGGATCAGCGTGGTGGACACGCCGCGATTGGCCGCGGCGCACAGCGCGGCCTGCAGGGCGGGCCCGGGCACGTAATAGGGTGTGGTGATGACCAGCTCGCGCCGCGCGGCAAAGATCAGCGACTCGAACAGCTCGGGCATGGCTGCGGCCCGGTCGGTCGGTCCGGTGGCAATGACCTGCGCGGCAAAGCCTCGGCTTGCGGGCGGCATCGGCTCGGTCAGCATGGCCGTCAGATCGTCTCCGCCATGCCCCATCCAGTCGGTGGCGAAGAGGTGCTGGTTCTGCCGCGCCACAGGACCTTCGAACCGCAGGAACACGTCCACCCAGGGACCGTACTTCGCCTTCGGCAGGAAGGCCGGATCGGCGCAGTTCTGGCTGCCGCAGTAGGTCAGTCGGTTGTCGATCACCACGAGCTTGCGGTGGTTGCGCAGATCGATGCGTCCCCGCAGCGCCCGCAACAGCGGATTGCCCACGGGCAACGCCCGCCGCACGCGCACGCCCGCGTCCGCCAGAGCAGGCCACTGCGCGCTGCGGATGAAGCTCCGCGAGCCGAGATCGTCCACCAGCGCGCGGCAGGCCACACCGCGCCCGGCCGCGCGGCGCAGGGCCTCGGCCACGCGGCGGCCATTGCGATCGTCCAGCCAGATGTAGAAGATGAGATGCACGCTGTGCCTGGCCGCGTCGATGTCGGCCACGAGGTGGTCGATCGCCGCGTCCGAATCGGCCATCAGCTCGGCGCGGTTGCCGCCGACGGCCGGGTAGCCGCTGATCGACATGCCCAGGCGGAACAGCGGCGCGTCGTCGGCATCCGCCAGCGCCTCCCCCATCGGCCAGCCAGGCGCCGTCTCGGGCCGAGGCAGGGCGCGGGCGATGGCGCTCAGCCGCGCCGCGCGCCGACGACCGATATTGGTGGTGCCCAGCAGCAGATAGGCCAGCACGCCCAGGTAGGGAAAGGCCACCAGCATCAACAGCCAGGCAGCGCGTGATTCGGGTTGGCGATGCGGCCGCAGCAGCACATGCGCAGCGCAGGTCAACGTCAGCACCAGATGCGACAGAAAGAAGAGCATGGCTAAAAGAGGCTCAACCTCTTAGTCCCAGGGCGGCAAGGTGGTCTGCCGCAAGTGCTGACGCGCCTCGCGAAACTCGGGATAGAGCCATCCCACATGGGCCCAGAATCGCGGGCTGTGGTTCATCTCGCGCAGGTGCGCCACCTCGTGCGCCACGACATAGTCCACCAGTCGCGGGCTGAAGTGCAGCAGACGCCAATGCAGGCGGATGCTGCCGTCACTGGTGGCGCTGCCCCAGCGGGTGGTGGCCTGGCTGAGCCCGACCCGGCGCACCTGCACGCCCAGCTGCTGGGCAAAGTGCGCGGTGCGGGCGGTGAACAGCGCCAGCGCTTGCCGCTGCATCCAGGCCGCCACGCTGTCGCGCACACGGTCGGCCGCGCTGCCGTGCGGCAGCGGCAGATGCAGCTCGCCGGTGTCGGGCGTGTGGCGCAGCACCGTATCGCCGCGCACGCGCAGCAGCAGCGTGCCGCCGAGGTAGGGCAGGCGCCCGCCGTCGGACCAGTCGATGCGCGCAGCCCCGAGGGCCTGCAGGCGGGCGGCGCGCTGCTGCAGCTTGCGGACCACCCACGCCGCATGGCCGGCGACGAAGGCTTTGACAACCGTCAGCGTGGCGCTGCGCGGCGCCATCACCCGCACGCCGCGGTCGTCCACGCGCAGCGCCAGCGTGCGGCGGGCCGCCCGGTGCAGCGACCAGTCGAAGCGATGGATGCCGTCGTCATGGCGCTGCAACGGCGCCGTCTGGACGGGCTGCTGGGGCGGCGGCGTGGGCACCGGGGGCGGAGGGACGGCCACGGGGAGGGCCGCCGCCATCGGCACAGGCTCGGGCTCGGCCCAATCGAACAGGCCGAGCTGCGCCGCGCCCGCCACGGGCGCATGGCCGGGGCTTTCAGTGCGAGGCATGCGCGTAGGCCTGCGGGTCGAGACGGCGCATCTCGGCCTCGATCCATTGCTCGACTTCGGCCATCAGCTCGGCCGGCTGACGACCTTCGGGCGATAAGGGCTTGCCGATGGAGACATCGACTACGCCCGGCGTCTTGATGAACGCCTGCCGTGGCCAGCACCGCGCCGACGTCACGGCGATGGGCACCACCCACGCACCGGTGGCGATAGCCAGCCGCGCACCGCCCGATCTGTATTCACCCTTCATGCCGCGCGCGGTCCGGGTGCCTTCCGGGAACATGATGATCCAGTTGCCCTGTTCGAGAATGCGCTTGCCCTGGCGCTCCACGCGGCGGAAAGCTTCGGCACGCTTGCTGCGATCGATATGCACCATGTCCAGACGGCCCAAGGCCCAGCCGAAGAAGGGCACGTAGAGCAGCTCGCGCTTGAACACATAGGCCAGCGGACGCGGCATGATCAGCGGGAAAGCCAGGGTCTCCCAGGCCGACTGGTGCTTGGCCAGCAGGATGACCGGGCCGTCGGGCAGATTCTCCATGCCCGTGATGCGGCTGCGAATGCCGCAGAGATGGCGCGCACCCCACACCGACAGATGCACCCATCCCAGCGTGAAGCGGTACAGCCGCGTGCCGCGCAGCACCAGCGACAGCGTCACCACCAGCACCGCGTAAGGCACCACGGTGACGATCAGCCAGATCATGTAGAGCAGGGAGCGGAGGAAGCGCATGGCGGCTCGATCAGGCCTTCTCGGACGTCCGGGTCTGCAGCATCAGCCCGTCGGCGAACGCGGCCAGATCGTCGTGCACCCGCGTGCCCGCAGGCAGATTGCCCAGGTCGGCGATGCGCTCGCCCTTGCCGGTGCGCACCAGATTCAGGCCGCAGCCCAGCGGCTGCGCGGCCTGAAGGTCGCGCACACTGTCGCCCACAGACGGCACGCCGTCGAGGTTTTCGAGTTCAAAGCGCCGGGCAATGTCGTGGAACAGACCGGGCTTGGGTTTGCGGCAGCTGCAATGATCTTCCGGCGCATGCGGGCAGAAAAACACGGCATCGATGCGCCCCCCCACAGCGGCCAGCGCCTTGTGCATCTTGCGGTGGATGGCGTTGAGCGTGGTCATGTCGAACAGGCCCCGGCCGATGCCCGACTGATTGCTCGCCACCACCACATGCCAGCCCTCGTGGTTCAGCCGTGCGATCGCCTCCAGGCTGCCGGGAATGGGCACCCACTCGTCGGGCGACTTGATGAAGTCGTCGCTGTCTTCGTTGATGACGCCGTCGCGGTCGAGGATGAGCAGTTTCATGCCGTGATTGTCCAGCAGTTCATCAAGTCGCGAGACGCGACAGATCGGCGACCTGGTTCATCGCGCGCTGCAGCCGCGCCAGCAGGGCCAGGCGGTTGGCGCGCAGCGCGGGGTCTTCGGCGTTGACCATCACCTGCTCGAAGAAGGTATCCACCGGGATTTTCAGCGCGGCCAGCGCCTTGAGCGCGGCGGTGTAGTCGCCTGCGGCATAGAGCTGCTGCGCCTGAGGCGCCACGGCGTCCAAGGCTTGCGACAAGGCGATTTCGGCGGGCTCGACCAGCAGCTCTGCGTCGAAACCGCTGCCGTCCTTCACACCCTCGGATTTGCGCAGAATATTGCCCACCCGCTTGTTGGCCGCGGCCAGTGCGGTGGCTTCGGGCAAGGCGTCGAAGGCTCGCACCGCCTCCAGGCGGCGCGGCACCTCGGCCAGGATCTCGGGCCCCTGCGCCAGCACCGCATCGACTTCCTGCGCCGTCCAGCCCTGCTCGCGCATCAGGTTGGCGAGACGGTCGTAGAGAAAGGTCTGCACATCGGCGCTGGGGTCGGCGAACCCGGCCACTGGTCCGAACACCGGCACCGCATCGCGCAGAAAGCGCGACAGCTCGATGCCCGTGCCGCGCTCCATCAACATGCGGAGGATGCCCAGCGCATGGCGGCGCAGCGCGAACGGGTCCTTGTCGCCTGTCGGGCGTTCGCCGATGCCGAACAGGCCCACCAGGGTTTCGGTCTTGTCGGCCAGCGCCAACGCGAAACCCACGTCGCTGCGCGGCAGTTCGTCGCCGGAGAAACGCGGCTTGTAATGGTCTTCGATGGCCTCGGCCACCAACGGATCTTCGCCATCGTGCACGGCGTAGTAACGCCCCATGATGCCCTGCAGTTCGGGAAACTCGCCGACCATGTCGGTCAGCAGATCGGTCTTGGCCAGCAGCGCAGCACGCTCGGCGAGGCCGACCGGAAACGACGGTGGAATCTGCGCGGCGATGATGCTCGCCATCGTCTGCACCCGCCGCATGCGCTCGCCCAGCGAGCCCAGCCTGGCGTGGTAGACGACCTTGTCGAGTCCCGGCACGCGGTCTTCCAGACGCTTCTTGCGGTCCTGCTCGAAGAAGAACTGCGCGTCGGCCAGGCGCGGACGCACCACGCGCTCGTTGCCTTGGACGACCGCGCTGGGGTCGGCCGGCGAGATATTGCTGACCACCAGGAACCGGTGAGTCAGCTTGCCCGCCGCGTCGAGCAGGGGAAAGTATTTCTGGTTGGCCTTCATCGTGAGAATGAGGCATTCCTGCGGCACGGCGAGGAAGGCGGGATCGAACTCGCACAGCAGCACGTTCGGGCGTTCGACCAGGGCGGTGACTTCGTCGAGCAGCGCGGCGGCGTCGATGGGGCGCAGTCCATCTCCCGCAGTCGCGGCAGCCGCCTGCAGCTGCGCGGCAATCTCGGCGCGCCGCGCGTCGAAACTGGCGATCACGGCGCCTTGCTCGCGCAGGGTGTCGGCATAGGCATCGGCGTGCGACACGTGAATGGGGTCGTACTGAGCCTCGAAGCGATGGCCGTGGGTCTGCCGTCCTGCGGCGAGCCCCAGCGCCTGCACCGGCACGAGGTCGGCGCCATGCAGGGCCACCAGACCATGCGCGGGCCGCACGAACTTCACCGTGGTCCAGCCGTCGGCCAGTTGGTAGGCCATGACCTTCGGAATGGGCAGCTTGGCGATGGCCTCGGCCAGCGCCCTCTGCAGGCCCTCGGCCAGCGAGGCGCCGGGCGCCACGGTGTCGATGAACAGGGTTTCGGCCTTGCCCTCGCCTTCGCGTCGCAGGCGAGGGGCGGCGTCGGCATCCAGCCCCAGGGCGCCGAGCTTCTTCAGCAAGGCCGGGGTGGGCTTGCCGTCGGCATCCAGCCCCACGGCCACGGGCATGAGCTTCTGCGCCACGGCCTTGTCGGCCGCCCTGGCGGCGACGGCGGTCAGATGAGCCGCCAATCGGCGCGGACTGGCATAGGGCGTGACCGCGCCATCGGCTGCGGCTAGGCCCTGGGCCTGCAGGCTCGCGGCCAGGGTGCGGGCAAAGGACTCGCCCAGCACGGGCAGGGCCTTGGGCGGCAGTTCTTCGACGAAGAGTTCGACAAGCAGATTCTGTGTGTTCATGTGCGGACTTTGCGGGCCGCCGTCGGCCCGCGACAGGGCGCGGGCACGGCGTGCGGCTGACGTCAGGCGGCTTTCTTCTGGGCGAGTTGGGCAGAGACTTCGTCGGCCCAGTCTTTCGGTGCCAGCGGGAAGCCCAGGCGGGCGCGGCTGTCGAGGTATTCCTGCGCCACCCCGCGCGCGAGATTGCGGATGCGACCGATGTAGGCGGCGCGCTCGGTGACGGAGATCGCCCCCCGGGCGTCGAGCAGGTTGAAGCTGTGGGCGCACTTGAGCACCTGCTCGTAGGCGGGCAGCGCGAGTTGCGCGGCCATCAAATGCTTGGCCTGCTTTTCGTGCGCGGCAAAGGCTGTGAGCAGAAAGTCCACATCGCTGTGCTCGAAGTTGTAGGTGCTCTGCTCGACTTCATTCTGGTGGAACACGTCGCCGTATTTGAGCCGCATTTTTTGTTGGGCGACCTCGGTGTCGGTCCACACCAGGTCGTACACGCTCTGCACGCCCTGCAGGTACATGGCCAGGCGCTCCAGACCGTAGGTGATCTCGCCGGTGAGCGGCTTGCAGTCGATGCCGCCGACCTGCTGGAAATAGGTGAACTGGGTGACTTCCATGCCGTTGAGCCAGACTTCCCAGCCCAGGCCCCAGGCGCCGAGCGTGGGGTTCTCCCAGTCGTCCTCGACAAAGCGGATGTCGTTGGTCTTCAGGTCGAAACCCAGCGCTTCCAGACTGCCCAGATAAAGATCGAGGATGTTCCCGGGCGCGGGTTTGAGCACGACCTGGAACTGGTAGTAATGCTGGAGCCGGTTGGGGTTGTCACCGTAGCGGCCGTCCTTCGGGCGGCGGCTGGGCTGGACATAAGCGGCCTTCCACGGCTCGGGGCCGAGGGCGCGCAGAAAGGTGGCGGTGTGGCTGGTGCCGGCGCCGACTTCCATGTCGTAGGGCTGAAGAAGGGCGCAGCCCTGACGGGCCCAATAGGTTTGCAGCGTGAGAATGAGGTCTTGAAAGGAGCGCATGGAATCGGCCTTGAACAAGCCGCCATTGTAGAAACCGGCGGGCCTTCGCCCCGGCACACGGCCCAAGGCTCAGTGATTGCCGCCCAGCGAGGGCAGGATGGCGCCCGGCTGCAAGGACGGCGGGTTCTGCACCGGTTGCGCGACGGCGGCCGGATGGGTGCCCGGCCCCTGACCGCGCACACTGACGGTGGAGGTCCCCACCGGCACCCCGCCCGGCCCGACCAGCGCACCGCCGCTGCCGGTGCTCACGGCCCCTGCGGGCGCCGACGCCGTGGCCGACAGCGGGATCTGCGCGTCGATGGCCTGCGGCGGGAAGTTCTGCAGGAAATAGCCGCTCACCGCACTGGGAGAGCCCGAGGCGAAGCCCGTGGCCGGGTTGACCTGCGCCATGATGACGCCCTGCGGCACTGGCCAGGGCGCATCGGGCTTGCCCTGCAGCGCGGTACGCATGTAGTCCATCCAGATCGGCAGGGCCGCCTTGGCGCCCTGTTCGCCGCGGTACAGGTCGCGCTGGTTGTTGTAGCCCATCCAGGTGACGGCCACGAGGTCGGGGTTGAAGCCATCGAACCAGGCGTCGTGGAAGTTCTGCGAGGTGCCGGTCTTGCCCGCCAGATCGACACGGCCGAGCGACAGCGCCGCGCCTCCGGTGCCATGCTGGATCACCGCCTGCATCATCTGGGTCGTCAGGAAGGCGTTGGCCGCGCTGATGATGCGTGGCGCGTTCTGCCCCGCGATCTCCGGCTTGTGGGCATAGACCTCGGCGCCGTGGGCGTCGATGACGCGCTTGATCAGATAGGGCTGCACCAGCGAGCCGCCGTTAGCGAACACGGCGTAGGCCGTGGCCATCTGCAGGGGCGTGAAGCTGCCAGCGCCCAGCACCATGGTGGGATAGGGCGGAATCTGGTCGAGCGGCAGACCGAAGCGCGAGGCGAACTGGCGCGCGTAGGGGATGCCCACAGCCAGCAGCACCTTGACCGCGCACACATTGTCGGAATGCGCCAGCGCCAGCGAGGCGGAGACGGCGCCGAGCTGCTCGTTGTCGTAGTTGTGCGGGGTCCACAGCGGTTGTCCCGGACCGGGATTGATGGTGATCGGGGAGTCGTCGATGAGGGTCGTGGGCGCCAGGCCCTCATCGACCGCGGCCGAATAGATGAAAGGCTTGAAGCTCGAACCCGGCTGTCGGAAGGCCTGATTCACATGGTCGAACTTCTCATGGTCGTAGTCGAAGCCGCCCACCCAGGCGCGCACCGCGCCGTCCTTCGGATCGACCGACACCAGGGCCGACTGCACATCGGGCATCTGGGCCAGGCGCCAGCCCTTGGCCAGCTTCTGCAGCCAGACCACGGCGCCGCGATCGATGCGCTGTTTGTCGGTGGCCTTCGGCGACAGGCCCGCCGCTGCGAAGCGCAGGGCGTCGCCGCTGAGTTCCACCGTATTGCCCGAGGCCAGCACCGCCTCGACCAGCTTGGAACTGGCATGCAGCACCACGGCCGGATGCAGGCTGCCGGCCGCGTCATAGGTCTTGAGCGCCTGGGCCGCCACCGACAGGGCATCGGCATCGTGGGCCGGCAGCGCGATCTGCGCCTGCGGACCGCGCCACCCGTGGCGCTGATCGTAGGCCAGCACCCCGGCACGCACGGCGTCCACGCCAGCAACCTGATCGCGGTCGTGCAAGGTGGTGTAGACCTTGTAGCCGTCGGTGTAGGCCGATTCGCCGAACCGCGCCACCATGACCTCGCGCACCTGTTCGGCGGCGTAGTCGGCATCCACCTTGTAGCGCAGCAGCCCCTGTCCGGCCACCACGTCGAGCGGCGCCTGCATGGCGGCGTCGTAGTCGGCGCGGGTGATGTCGCCCAGCGCCAGCATGCGGCCGAGCACGTAATGCTGGCGTATCAGCGCCGCCTTGATATTGGTCTGGGGGTTGAAGGCCGAAGGCGCCTTGGGCAATCCCGCGAGCACGGCCATCTGCGCCAGGCTGAGCTGGTCGAGCGGCTTGCCGTAATACACCTGCGAGGCGGCGGCCACACCATAGGCGCGCTGGCCGAGATAGACCTGATTCAGATAGCGTTCGAGGATCTGGTCCTTGCTCAGCTCATGCTCGATCTTGTAAGCCATCAGCGCTTCGGTGAACTTGCGCAGCGGGGTCTTTTGCGGGCTGAGATAGAAGTCGCGCGCCACCTGCATGGTAATGGTCGAGGCGCCCTGCACGGCGGCACCGTGCATCAGATCGGCCAGCGCGGCCCGGAACACGCCGGACCAGTCGACCGCGCCGTGCTCGTAGAACTGCGAGTCTTCCGCGGCGAGAAAGGCCTCGCGCACCTGCAGGGGAATCTTGTCGAAAGGCACGACGGTGCGGCGCTGCACGCCGAACTCGCCAATCAGCGTGCCCTCGCTGGAATACACCCGAAGCGGCAGATCTGGACGGTAGTCGGTGAGTTCGCTCAACGCGGGCAAGCGCGGATAGAGCATGACCACCGCAAACACCAGCGCCAGCAATGCGGCCGCCCCCAGCAGCACAGCCCCCAGCAGAAGTTGCAGCCAGAGAGGGCGGGAAGAAGATGCGCGCTTGGGCCGCTTGCCGCGGCCCGAGGACGGTGGGGTCGAGCCCGCGGGCGTGGTGTCAGCAGTGGTACTCATGGTCGCGGGGCATGATAGCCGCCGCATCCGTCAAAACACCCGCCATCCTGTGACCAGTTGTGACTCTGGGTAACGGTCTGCGCCGCGCCGCCCTGCTTTGCCACGGTGCATCACTGCGCCGCGGGATAGGCCGGCTGGTAGCTGGGCTGCTGAGGCGCAGGCTGGTAGGACGGTTGCGCCGGATAGGCCGGCGGGGGCGGCGGCGCCACATAGTGCGGCGCGGCATAGCCCGGCACCTGGGCGCCCCGCGAGTACATGCACTGTTGATACGCAATGTTGTAAGCGCGCTGGGCGCTGCCCTGGGTATCGCCATAAGACCCGGCGCCGCCCGCGCTGCCCGCGAGCAGCCCGATGCCAGCCCCCACACCAGCGCCCGTACTGTTGCCGCCGATCAGCGCGCCGGCCGCGGCGCCGATGCCGGTGGCCAAAGCCGCCGAGGTGACGCCGGAATTGCTTGCCCCGGTCTGATACTGGGCCGATTGCTGCTGCGCGAACTGGCGGCAGCTGGCGTCGATCGCCTGGAACTGTTCAAAGGGCATGCCGGGCGCGGGCATGACGGCCACCGTCGGGCCGAGAGGGGCCGTGGCGCAGCCCCCGAGCAGCAGGGCGCCCATGGCGGCGGGAAGGAGAAAAAACGGGCGGGAGAGTCGCATGATGCGTCCTGAAAAAGGGTCCGTAGATTGTTTGAGGAAAACCAAGGTCTTATCTGTCGGGCGGCGGCGGCGCGGGTGTGGCGGGAACGGGCGTCCACCCTCCCGGGCAGGCCGAAACATAAGGGTAGTAGCCCGCTGGGTTCTGGCAGTAATACCAGAGCGATTGCGGCGCCGGGCCCGGCGGCAGCGATTGCACCACCACGGGTTGCCGCTCCACCACGACTGGCGGGCTCCAGGTGGACCAGCCGCCATAGACCGGATACGGCGCATACCAGCCGCCGCCCCAGCCCGGTCCCCAGCCGGGACCGTAATAACCCGGCACGCCAATGCCGATGCTCCAGTGCACGCGGGCCTCGGCCAGTCCGGGCATGGCCATCGCCACCGACGCGACGGCGATCAACATCAGGCTCTTGATTCGGGATAGCGCTCGCATAACAGTCCTTTGACATTTGGAACCGGCCCGCCGGGCCAAGTTCCGTGAAGGGCCTGCGGCCCTGCCTCCATGAACTGTAACGAGAACCCGGCCGAAAGAGGTGACACGCTCGCCCGCGTCGATGTGCAAAATTTTGTGTTCAATCCATGAACTGCCCTCGGTCAACAGATCGACCTTGGCGCGCGTTACAGTGGCGGCCGCAGCGCTGACATCCGCTGCGCGCAATCGGGCCTCGTGGTGCTTTTTCCTGGTGAATTGATGCGTAAATTCCTGTTTATTTTCATGGCTCTGCTGGCGCAGACCGGTCTGGCGCAGGCCAAGGACGACGTGGTGGTCGTGCTCGATTCGGGCGATGCGCGCGTCACCTTGATCAATCAGGATACGCGCCAGCCCATCGGCAGCTTCGCCACAGGCAAGGAGCCGCACCACCTCATGGCCACGCCGGACAACCGCGACCTGATCGTCGCCAATGCGGTGGGCAATGACCTCATGTTGCTCGATCCGCAGACGGGCAGGCCCATCGGCAGCGTGCCCAACATCCCCGACCCCTATCAGATCGGGTTTTCGCCGGATCACCGCTGGTTCGTGGTGAACTGCCTGCGGCTGAACCGCACCGACATCTACAGCTACGACCAGGGCCGGTTTCAGCTCGCCAAACGCATTCCCCTCAAGGCCCTGCCCAGCCACATGGCCTTCACCGCCGACAGCAAGACGGTGTACATCAGCCTGCAGGAAACCAATTCAGTGGCCGCGATCGATCTGCCCACGCAGACCGTGATGTGGACGATGAGGGTGGGCGAAACCCCGGCCGGCCTGTGGCTCACGCCGGGCGACAAGACCCTGCTGGTCGCCCTCACGGGCAGCGATGCCGTGGTGGCGGTCGATCCGGCCACGCGCACCATCATCAAGCGCATCGTCACGGGCGAGGCGGCGCACAACTTCCGCTCCATGGCCGATGGGCGTCATGTGCTGGTGAGCAACCGCGTCTCCAACACCATCAGCATTCTCGACATGGATACGCTCACCAAAGTGGGCGACATCACCGGCCTGCGGCCCGGGCCCGACGACATGGAACTCTCCGCCGACCGCCGCTGGCTTTGGGTGACCTTCCGCTTTGCCCGCTCGGTCGGGGTGATCGACATGCAGACCCGCAAGCTGGTGGATGTGATCCGTGTGGGCAAGTCGCCGCACGGCATCTATTTCTACAACCGCGCGCCGTTCTACGACAACCTGCCGCCGCTCTCCCGTCTGGCGCGCCCGCAGGCCGTGTCGCTGCGCCTGGCCCCCGCCATGCCCGCCGCGCGCTGAAACGGGCGCTGCCCACGCCATGCTCCATCTCCTCGACTGGATCAGCCACACCACCAGCCTTTGGGTGGGCGAGGTGCAGACCTGGGTCTTCGTCACCCTGGTGCAGCCCGTGCTCTACCACTTCCATCTGATGGTGGATGACGACTTCGCCTATGACGGCGTGCTGTGGTTTCTGGCGGGGCTGCTGCAGATCGCGGTCGTCTATGCGGTGTTGCGACCGCTCGAAGCGCTGCGGCCGCTGGAAATCTGGCCCGATCGCCGCGCCTTGCGGGTGGACGTGCTCTATACCTTGATCAATCGCCTGGGGCTGATCAACCTGGTGCTGTTTTTCACCCTGCAACCCGCTTTCGACAACCTGCAGGAATGGTTCCGGCTGCGCGGCATCGACAACCTCAATCTCGACGCGCTGTGGCCCGGCATCACCGACCGGCCGCTGGTGAGCTTCCTGATCTATTTCATCGTGCTCGATTTCGCCGGCTACGGGTATCACCGCGCGCAGCACCAGATCCAGTGGTGGTGGGAGCTGCACGCCGTGCACCACAGCCAGCGCCAGCTCAGCCTGTGGGCCGACGACCGCAATCATGTGCTCGACAACGTGCTGATGGCGGCCTTCTTCGCCGCGCTGGCGCTGATCATCGGCGTGCCGCCGTCGCAGTTCGTCGCGCTTTCGCTGGTCTCGGGTGCGCTGCAGAGCCTGCAGCATGCCAACACCCGCCTGTCCTTTGGCTGGCTGGGCGAACGTCTGCTGGTCAGCCCGCGGTTTCACCGGCTGCACCACGCCGTGGGCTACGGCCACGAACTCGGTCACCAGAACAACGCTCGGCTTTACGGCTGCAATTTCGGCGTGCTGCTCCCATGGTGGGATGTGCTGTTCCGCTCGGCCGACTTCACCACCGCGCTACAGCCCACCGGCGTACGCGCCCAGCTACCACCGCCTGCGGGGCAGGGCGAAGATTACGGCCGGGGATTCTGGGCGCAGCAGTGGCGCGGGCTGGTCCGCATGGCACGGCATCTGCCTGGCATGCGTCGGCCACCGCCCCCGAACCAGACCCCGGCTCAGACCGTCTGACAGGGGGCGTGCCCGGCGCTCACACAGGCGCCGGATTCCATCTGCACCGTGGCGTGTTCCACGCCCAGGCCGTCATGCAACTGACGGTGAATGGCCTGCAAGGTCGCCTCCGCCGCAGCGCCCGATTCGAGGCGCGCGTGCAAGGTCACCATGGGCTGCGCACCGTCAAGCGACCACACATGCACATGATGAACCTCGGCCACACCGGCGACCGTGCCCAGACATTGCCTGACCTGCGCCGGCCCCACGGCTGACGGCGCCCCTTCGAGCAGCACCTGCGCGCTGTCGCGGGTGAGCCGCCAGCCCGATCGCAGAATCAGCACGCACACCAGCAACGACAGCAGCGGATCAGCGATCCACCAATCGCGCCAAAGAATGAGCAAAGCCGCCACGACCGCCGCCACGGAGCCCAGGAGATCCGACAGCACATGCAGCCGCGCGCCGCGTTCGTTCAAGCCACTGGCCCCTTCGAGGGCGAAAAGCGCGCCGACATTGGCCAGACCGCCGATGACGGCGATGACCAGCATCCAGCCTCCTTCCACGACCTCGGGGTGCAGCAGACGGCGCCATGACTCCACCATCAGCGCGGCGGTCAGCGCCAGCAGCAACAGACCGTTGACGAAGGCGGCCAGCGTCGGCCAGCGGCCGTGGCCGTAGGTGAGCGCGGCGCTGGGCGGGCGCTGGCTCAGACGCGCCGCCACCAGGGCGAAGGCCAAGGCCGCACTGTCGGTCAGCATGTGGGCAGCGTCGGACAACAGCGCCAGCGAATTCACCCACCAGCCCCCAGCGGCTTCGACGATGGTGAACACGCCCAGAATGAGCAGCGCGAGACTCAGTCGGCGCACGCTGGCGTCGGCCCCATGGTGCGCGTGGCCGTGGCCGTGGTCGTGCGCACCCGGCCCGTGATGATGATGCGACGCTCCCATGCCCGCCTCAGACGCCCCAGACGACGGGCACATCCGCCTGCTGGCAACGCTTGAGCATCTGGATGAAGGGCCAGGCGCGCTGCTTGAGACCGATGGGCTGTGCGGACGGGACCACCTGCCCGTCGGCCGCCGCCGATTCGAGCGACCCCTCGCGCGCCTGCTCCTCCTCATTCACCGCAGCTTCGAGCGCGGCGATGGCCGCCGGTATTTCTGCGGGCTCGATGATGCCCTTGGGCCCCGCGTCCTTGCCGATGATGGACAGAATGCGCTCTGCCGGCCCCACGTTCATGAACAGATCGCTATCGGCCTTGGATTGGAATTTGTAGATCATGGGATGCGTCCTCTTGAGGGGAGACGCCGACATGCCGTCTCTCCTGCGCATTGTGCCCGCCGCCTGGGGGGCTGTCATGGCGGCGATGCACCCTCTTCGATGGCCCGCCTGCCACGCGACGCCCGGCCCGACCCATGCATCACACCCCAGCCATGTCGGCCAAGTCCCTGTGCGTGCGACGTTTTGTCGCAAATTGGCATGACACCCGAGCCGTCACCGACTAGGGAATTCCCTGACCTTGCGCCAAATCAAAAAATTGAGATACATCGACGCCTATCCTTGCACAGCGTTCTTCGCGGCATGGGCCATATGGCGGGTTTCACACCCGATGACGCGAAAGACCAACGGATCGACACAACAGGAGCGCCAAAATGATCGACACCCTCGTCGTGGACTTATCGCGGTGGCAATTCGCCGCCACCGCGCTATACCACTTCCTCTTCGTCCCCCTCACCCTGGGCATCAGCTTCATGATCGCCGCCATGGAGACGGTCTATGTCACCACCGGCAAGACGATCTACCGCGACATGACCCAGTTCTGGGGCAAGCTGTTTCTCATCAACTTCGCACTGGGCGTGGCCACCGGCCTGACCATGGAGTTCGAGTTCGGCACCAACTGGTCGTTCTACTCCAGTTTCGTCGGTGACATCTTTGGCGCTCCGCTGGCCATCGAGGGTCTGATGGCGTTCTTCATGGAATCCACCTTCATCGGCATGATGATTTTCGGCTGGAAGCGCCTCTCCAAGGGCCAGCACCTGCTGGTGACCTATCTGGTGGCGATCGGCTCCAACCTGTCGGCGCTCTGGATTCTGGTGGCCAACGGCTTCATGCAAGACCCGCAGGGCGCGGCGTTCAACCCCGTGACCATGCGCATGGAGCTGACCGACTTTGGCGCCCTGATCTTCAGTCATGACGCCCAGGCCAAGTTCGTGCACACCAGCATTGCCGGCTACGTCACCGCGGCGGTGTTCGTTGCCGGCGTGAGCGCCTGGTACATGCTGCGCAACCGCCATCTCGAAATCGCCCGCCGCTCCTTCCGCATGGCGGCGCTGTTCGGCGTACTGTCCACCGCGGGCGTCATCACCCTGGGCGATGCGCTGGGTTTCGTCGGGGCACACGCCCAGCCGACCAAGCTGGCCGCCATGGAAGCCATGTGGCAGACCGAGGAAGCCCCGGCGCCGTTCAACATCGTGGCCTGGCCTTCGCAAAACGAGCAGCGCAACGTCTGGTCGATTCAGGTGCCTTACGTGCTCACCCCGCTGTTGACACACACCCTGACCAAGGTTGTCCCCGGGGTCGATCAGCTCGAAGCCAGTGCGGTGGAACGCATCAAGAACGGCATTCCCGCCGTGGAAGCACTCAAGGCCTTGAGCAAGAACCCGAACGACGCGGCCGCCATGGCGCAGTTCCGGGCTCACGAGAAGGATCTGGGTTACGGCTTCCTGGTCACGCGCTACGCCCCGGATCAGGATGTCTCCAAGGCCACCGAGGCCGATATCGCCCGCGCCGCCAAGGACACCATCCCCCAGGTATCGGCCATTTTCTGGACCTTCCGCATCATGGTCGGACTGGGTCTGCTGATGCTGGCCTACTTCGTTTACGCGGCCATGCTGACCATCAGCGGCAAGCTCGAAGCGCCGCAGAACCGCTGGTTCCTGAAGCTGGCGCCGTGGATGATTCCCGTTCCGTTCATCGCCTGCGAAATGGGCTGGCTCGTGGCCGAGATCGGCCGTCAACCGTGGACGGTGTTCGGCGTGCTGCCGACCTGGATGTCCGCATCCAGCCACAGCGTGGGCTACATGATCTTCTCGCTGGTGGGCTTCGTCTCGCTCTACTCCATCTTCATCGCTGTCGAGATGTATCTGATGGTCAAGGCGATCAAACAAGGCCCGGAGGAGCACGGCACGCCGTCCACCCCCGCCAGCCACAAACCGCAACCGTCGTTCGGCGGTGGCTTCGCCCCCAACCCGGCCGCTCCCATGAGCGCGCATAAGGAGTAAACAGTCATGGACTTGTATCTCATCCTTCAAGTCTTGTGGTGGGCCCTGCTCGGCGTGCTCTTCGTCGGTCTGGGCACCATGGTCGGCATGGACATGGGCGTGGGCACGCTGCTGCGCTTCATCGGCAAGACGGACCTCGAGCGTCGCGTGATGCTCAACGCCATCGGCCCGCACTGGGACGGCAATCAGGTCTGGTTCATTCTCGGCGGTGGCGCGATCTTCGCGGCGTTCCCGCTGATCTACGCCACGTCCTTCTCGGGCCTGTACGTGGTCATCCTGCTGCTGTTGTGGAGCATGATCGTGCGGCCACTGGGCTTCGAGTACCGCAGCAAGATCGCCTCCCCTGCCTGGCGCAACGCCTGGGACTGGACGCTGCTGCTCAGCGGCGCCCTGCCGATGATCATCTTCGGCGCCGCCATGGGCAATATGCTGATGGGCGTGCCCTTCCAGTTCGAGTGGAATCTGCGCTCGGTCTACACCGGCAGCTTCATCTTCCTGTTCAACCCGTTCTCGGTACTGGCCGGGCTGCTGTCGCTGTCCCTGTCCATCTACATGGGCGGCGTGATGATGATGGGCCGCGCACCGGCCCCGATCTCGGGCCGGGCGCGCACGGCGGCGAGCTATGCCGCGCTGGCCGCCATCGTGCTGTTCGCCGTCCTGGGCGTGTGGGTCAGCATGGTCAACGGCTACAAGATCGTGAGCTTCCCTGGCGCCGGCGTGCCGCAGACGCCGCTGCAGCAAACCGTCGAACTGGTGCCGGGCGGCTGGCTGGCCAACTACAAGAGCTATCCCATCCTGTGGGTCATTCCCCTGCTGGGCTTTGCCGGATTGCTCCTCGGATGGTTGAGCGTGCGTGGCAACAAGCACACCCTGGCCTGGTGGCTGGGCGCGCTATCGTGGATCGGCGTGATCGGCACCATCGGCGTGGCCATGTTCCCCTTCCTCATGCCGTCGAGCTCCAACCCGTCGCAGAGCCTGACGCTGTGGAACGCCATTTCCAGCGAGACGACCCTGCTGTGGATGACCGGCTGGACCGTCGTCTTCGTGCCCATCATCTTCTGGTACACCAGCTGGGCGTTTTATGTCATGCGCGGCAAGGTCGATCCGAAGGAAGTCGAAGCCGACCCCCACGCCTATTGATGCCCCCGGGCCGAGCCGCTCCCGGTTTTTCCCTCAGGGGACAGGCCACTCGGGGCGGCCCGGCATTTACTTGAGAGCAAGGACTCATCATGAAAAACTTTCTCTACTTCGTGCTCTTCATGGTCATCGCGCTGGTGGCGATCGTCATCGGCGTGATCATCGGCGACTACGCCTCGTGGTACTTCGCCTGGATCGTGGGAACCGCGATGATCGTGCTGGTTTCGGCCGCTTCGGGCGCCTTCTTCGACGCCCAGGAAGAAGATCGCCGCAACGGTGGCACACACCAGGGCAGGCATTGAGCCGACGCCCTATTGAAGACCCTCGCTGCAGGCGAGGTCTCGCCTCGGGGCCAGGGCAACCTGGCCCTTTTTCGTGACATGGACCTCATGAAAAAACTTCTCTCCCTCGCGCTGTTCTTCCTCGCCGCCGCCGCCGTGATCGGCCTGGGCATCCTGGTGGGCAGCAACGCCTCGTGGTATTTCGCCTGGATTTTTGGCACCGCCTTCTTTGTCCTGCTGCTGGCGGGCGCCGTCATATGGTTCGAACGTCTGGATGAACCGCGATCCTCGGAGCCGGAACGGCAGGTTTGAGTCTTGCCGGCCTCAGGCTGCGAAGGGTGCGCTGGCGTCCAGAAAGTCGACAACCAGCACCTCGGCGGCGGCATCCTGAAGCCTGCGCGCAAAGGCCTGGTGGGCGGGATGGCTCAGGTAGAGGTCGCGGTCGCCCGCATCGACGAATTGCAGCAGCACGGCGTGGGTAAAGCCCTTGTCCAGACCTTCCGGGCTGATGTTTTCTCCGGACTCGACCCCGGCCACCCCACTGATCGACGTGGCCAGCGCCGCAAAGTCGCGCAGCAGTGCAGCCGCGCGCGCGGGCTCGACCTCCGGCCTGAAGCGCAGTAGCACCACATGCCGCAGTGGCGCGTGGGCCGCGGCGAGTGCGCGGAGCACGTCGTGGCAGGCCCCCATGGTGTGATAGTCGGTCTTGCCAGCGGGGCTCTTCTCGTCGGTCAGCTTGGTGTTGTCCGGCGCCAGAATGCGGTACCAGGCCCCATGGTCATGATCGACGAAGTGGCGCCAGGCGTAGGCCCAGATCCGTTCGTACCACGCCCAATAGTGCGGTGACTTAAGGTGCAGCGCCAGGTGCGCGGCGGCGGCCAGGCTTTCGGCCTGCACCCAGAAATACTTGTCGGCATCGCACACGGCGCCTTCGGGGTCGAAGCCGTAGACCAGACCGCCATGCCGCTCGTCCCAACCGTGCTGCATGGCGGTATCGAAGAAATGCCGGGCTCGCCCGACCAGCCCCGCCGACCGCTCGGCTTCGGGCAAGCGCGCTTCGAGCTGCAGCAACAGCTTGGCCCACTCGGTCAGATGCCCGGTCTGGAACCCCCAGGGACGAAAGATATTGGTCTTGTCGTGGCGGTTGTAATCCCAGTCCACCCGCCAGTCGGCGTGGTAGTGCTCCCAGACCAAGCCACCGGCAAGCCCCGCCAGGCGCCGGGTGACGGAGTCTGCCAGGCATGAAGCACGCTCGAGATAGCGCGCTTCGCCGGTCGCATCGAAGGCCGCGAGCATGGCCTCGCAGGCGTGCATATTGGCGTTTTGTCCGCGGTAGGGCTTGAGCTGCCAATCGGGCGTCGCTTCGTCGGCATAGAGACCCTGCTCGGGCTGCCAGAAGTGTTGCTCCATGAGCGCCCAGGTCTGCTGCAACCCGGCTCGCGCCTGTTCCACACCGGCCATCAGCGCATGGGCTTGGGCCAGAAGCACGAAGGCCAGGCCATAGGCATGCTGGGTGCCATCGCGCACGGTGACACGACCTTCGCACCAGTCGATCTCCCAGGCGTAGCCGCCCTGAGGCTGGGCATGGCCGCGCTGGAGAAAGTCCAGCGCGTGACGGGTACGACGCAGATCTTCGGGATCGCCGAATCGGCGGTAGGCCGCGGCGTGGTTGAACACGAAGCGCGCGCTGCTGACCAGATGGCGCGTGCGCGCGTCATAGACCTCGCCGTCGTCCTTGTAGTAGTGATAGAAACCGCCGCTGGCATCGAGACTGTGGGGGGCGTAGAACGCCAGGGTGTCTCGAATGTGCCTGCGCAGGAAGATCGGCGTGCGGAATTCCGGCATGGGCAATGTCTCCGAACCGGATTGGGCCTCGACGGGCTGGGTCATGGGCAGGTGACGGGATCGTGCAGGGCCTGCCGCCTGCCGCTGGCGGCCGCTTCGAGCGCGGCCAGGGCCACGGCCAACGCACGCGCACCGTCTTCGCCGGTGGCCAGCGGCGCGCCCTGGCCAGCGCAGGCCGCCACGAAGGCACGCACCGAGGCGGCGTGCAGGTCGTTCGGCTCCACCGGAATGGCCTGAGCACCGTGCGCGTTGCGCAGCGTGAGCTCAGGCACGCCCGAGGCGGTGAGCGACTGGACGCAGCTCAGCATGCCCTCGGTGCCGAGCACATCCAGCCGAGTGGGCGCGTGGGGCGCGACGAAGGATTGATGCAGATGCGCCAGAGTGCCGTCAGCAAAGGTGACCATGCTCATGGCACCATCTTCGAGCCCTCCCTGGGTGAGACCGTTGTGCTGCGCCACGGTCTGGATGGCTTGCGGTTCGACCTGCAGGAGGTAGCGCAGCAGGTCGATGTCGTGGGTGAGGATGTCGAGCACGACGCCGCCCCCAGCCTCGGGCTGATTCAAGCGCCAGCCATGCAGTACCTGGGGCAAATTCACCGCATGCGACACCTGCACGGCGTGAACGCGGCCGACCGCACCTTCGGCGATCAGGCCGCGCAGGCGCTGGTGCGCCCGCGAAGCGCGCAAATGGTGGTTGGTGGCCAGAACGCGATGACACGAGCGGGCCCGCTGCACCATCTGCACGGCATCGTCCAAACGCATGGCCAGCGGCTTCTCGCACAGAACGTGACAGCCCGCCTCAAGCGCCGTGAGGGTTTGGGCCGCATGCAGTTCATTGGTGGAGCTGACGTAGACGGCGTCGGGCCTGCACTGCGCCAGCATGGTCTCCAGATCGGTATAACTCTGTGCCACCCCTTGCGCTGCTGCGAACGCGCGGCCACGCTCCTCGCTGCGCGAATACACGCCGACCAGAGACTGGTCGCCGATGTCGCGAAGCGCGCGGCAGACCCTCTCGGCAATGCGGCTCGCGCCGATCAGTCCCCAACGCATGTCCTGTCCTTGTGTGGTGGTTGACAGCCCTCTCGGGGTGCCTTCAGGCGCCGATGCGCGCCTCGGTCTTCGGATCGAAGCAGACCAGTTTGCTCAGGTCCAGATAGACCTCGGTTTCCATGCCGACATGCAGCTGGGCATCGGGCTCGAGCCGCGCGGTGAATTCGTAGCCGCCGATCTGCAGCACGGCCAGCGTGTCCGAACCAGTGGGCTCGATCACATCCACTCGTGCCCGTGCCAGTCGGCGCAGGGGGCTGACGCCGCCGTGGTCGCGGGCCAGGCAGATGGCCTCGGCGCGCAAGCCCATGAGCACCTCCTGGCCCACATACGCCGACAGATCGGCCTGTGTCTGAGGCATATCGATGGTCTCCGACCGGTCGCCCGCGCCGCGCAGGACCAGTTGCCACCCAGCATCGGCGCGCGCAACGGTGGCTTTCACCAGATTCATGCGCGGCGAGCCCATAAAGCCCGCGACGAAAGTGTTGGCAGGCTTGTTGTAGACCTCGTAGGGCGTACCCAACTGCTGAATCACGCCGCCCTTCATCACGGCAATACGGCTGGCCAGCGTCATGGCTTCGATCTGATCGTGCGTGACATAGACGATGGTGGCACGCAGGCGCTGATGCAGCTTCTTCAGCTCGGTACGCATGTCCAGACGCAGTTGCGCGTCGAGGTTGGACAAGGGTTCGTCGAACAGATAGAGCTTGGGTTCACGCGCCAGCGCCCGCCCAATGGCCACGCGCTGGCGCTGACCGCCCGAGAGCGCGCGCGGCTTGCGATCGAGCAGATGCTCGATCTGCAACAAGGCCGCCACACTGCGCACCCGTTCGGCACGCTGCGCCTTGGGCACCTTGCGCATCGCCAGCGGAAACTCGATGTTCTTGGCCACGCTCATATTGGGGTAGAGCGCATACGACTGGAACACCATGGAGATGTTGCGATCCGCCGGAGCCAGCCGGGTGATGTCCTGCGTGTCGAGATGCAGGGCGCCGCCGGTGGGTTCTTCCAGCCCGGCAATGATGTTCATCAGCGTGCTCTTGCCGCAGCCCGAAGGGCCCACCAGCACGAGGAACTCGCCGTCGGCCATCTGGATGGTGACGTCGTGCAGCACCTTGACGGCGCCGAAGCTCTTGTTGATACCGAGGATGTCGAGGGTTGCCATCAGGTTTCAGCCCTTGACGGAGCCCGCCATGAGGCCCCGTACGAAATACTTGCCGGAAAGGAGGTAGACGATCAGCGTGGGCACGGCCGCGATGATGGCCGCGGCGAAATACACGTTGTATTCCTTGACGCCCATGGAACTGTTGACCAGATTGTTCAGCGCCACGGTCAGCGGCGACGAGGAATAGCTGCTGAAGGTCGAACCGAAGAGGAACTCGTTCCAGATATTGGTGAACTGCCAGATCACCGTGACCACGATGATGGGCGCGCTGTTGGGCAGCAGAATGCGCCACAGCACCCCGAAAAACCCCGCGCCGTCCATGCGCGCCGAGCGCACCAACTCATGCGGAAATGCCGCGTAATAGTTGCGGAAGAACAGGGTGACGAAGCCGATGCCATAGACCACGTTGACGAAGATCAGCCCTTTGATGGTGCCCGACAGATCCATCATGCCAAGCAGGCGCGCCATGGGAATGAGCACAATCTGAAAGGGAATGAACACGGCGAACAGCAGCGCGGCATAGACCAGATTCGCCCCCCGGAACTTGTACTGCGTGAGGATGTAGCCATTGAGCGCGCCGATGAGCGTGGAGATGATCACCGCAGGAATGGCGATCAGGAAAGAGTTGAGAAAGTAGGGCTTCAGACCATGCGCCGACACGCCGATCTGCGCCGTGCCCCAGGCCGTCAGCCAGGGCTGCAGGGTCCAGTGCGAGGGCAGGGTGATGAGGTTGCCGGTCTCGATCTCGCTCAATGGCTTGAACGCATTGACCAGCATGACGTAGAGCGGGATCAGAAACAGCAGCGCCATGAACCCCAGCACCGCATACAGCGCCACACGTCCCACCCGCAGCCCGGCGGAGACGTGTGTGCCCTGGCTCGGCAAGGCGACATCAGCCATATTTCACCCTCCGCACTTCACTCAACAGATAAGGCAGCACGAACAGCCCCACGGCGAGCAACATCAAGACGGAGCTGGCCGAGCCCACACCCATTTCGCTGCGAGTGAAGGTGTATTGATACATGAAGACCGACGGCAGCCAGCTGCCGTTGGCCGGTCCGCCGCTGGTCAGCGCCACGACCAGGTCATACGACTTGATCGCCATGGTCACCAGCACCACGAAGGCTGAAGCGAACACGGGCGCGAGCTGGGGAATGATGACGTGCACATAGATCTGCCAGGTCCGCGCGCCATCGATGCGCGCGGCGTTGACAGGCTCGGCATCGATGCCGCGCAGCCCGGCAAGAAACATGGCCATGACGAAACCCGTGGTCTGCCAGATGGCCGCAACCACGATGCAGTAGATCGCCAGGTGACTTTCCGTCACCCAACGCAGACTGAAGCTGGTGAACCCCAGTTGGCGGATCACATGCTCGAACCCCACGCCAGGATCGAAAAGCCACTTCCAAGCCGTGCCCACCACGATGAAGGACAGCGCCATGGGGTAGAGAAAAATCGATCGCACCACCGATTCAGCGCGAATTTTCTGGTCGATCAGAATGGCCAGAAACAGGCCCAGCCCCATGGAGATCACGATGTAGAGCAGCGCGAAGATCCAGAGGTTGTTCACCGAAATCCACCAGTTCTGCAAACCCAGCAGGATCTTGTAATTGGTCAGTCCTACCCACTCGTAGTTGGGCAACATCTGGGATGCTGTGAACGACAGGTAGACGGTGTAGGCGATAAAGCCATACACGCAGGCCAGCACCAGCAGCACGCTGGGGCTGAGCAGGAGTTTGGGCAGGAATCCGGCCTTCATGGGTCGCTTCTTCCAGAGTCACCTGCGGCAGGGTGCGCCCTCAAACGGCGCGCCCTGTCGCAGGTGCGGCGTCAATATTGCGCCTTGGCCGCTGCGGCGAGTTGCTTGACGGCTTCCTGTGGCGTGATCTGGCCATTGAATTCGCGCGAAATCACGTCATAGAAAGCGTTCTGGATCTGTGGCGGCACGGCGTAGCCCTGCGACATCGAACCCAGCAAGGTGTTGTGCTTGTCGGCATAGGCCAACTGGGCGATGGCCTTCTTGCCGCAAGCGTTGAAGTCAGCGTCCGACGTACCCAGTACAGCCGGCGCCGAGCCCTTGAGCACGTTGAAGCCCACTTGCACCTTGGGCGACATCACGTCCTCGGCCATCAGATCCTGTGCCGCCTTCTCGGACGCGCCCACCTTGAAGAAGGCGAACACGTCGGAGTTGTAGATCACCGAACCCTGCGTGCCCGGAACGTTGAAGCACAGGTAATCTTTCTCGGGCACCTTGTTGGCGTGGTTGAATTCGCCCAGCGCCCAGTTGCCCATGATCTGGAAACCCGCCTTGCCGTTGATCACCATGCCGGTGGCCACGTTCCAGTCGCGGTTGGCGAAATTGGGATCGACATATTTGCGCAGCTCGCTCATGCGCTGAAAAGCCTTGAGCATCAGCGGCGAGCTCAGCGCCGCTTGATCGCGGTCGATGAAGGCCTTGCGATAGAAATCCGGTCCGCCAGTCGACAACACGACGCCGTCAAACATCGTGGCCTCCTGCCAGGATTGACCGCCCAGCGCCAGACCGATGAACCCGGCCTTCTTGACCTTCTCCAGATCGGCGATGAAGTCATCCCAGGTCTTGGGTTCGGTCGTCACGCCAGCCTTCTCCAGCACCGCCTTGTTGGCCCAGACCCAGTTGGTGGAATGCACATCGATCGGTGCGGCGATCCACTTGCCCTTGTAAACGTCGAACTGCTGCAGCGCCTTGGGCACCTTCTGCGCCCAGTTGCCCTTCACCGCCAGCGGCGTGAGGTCTTGCAGCACACCCTGCTTGGCCCAGTCGGTGATGGTGAAACCCAGCATCTGCGAAGCGGTCGGAGGATCGCCGGCCAGCAGCCGCGCCCGCAAAGTGGTCATGGCCTGGGCCCCGCCGCCACCCGCGATGGGCACGTCCTTCCAGGTCACGCCCTGCGAGGCGAGATCGTTCTTCAGTACGCCCAGCGCCGCAGCTTCACCGCCCGATGTCCACCAGTGAATCACCTGGACGCTTTTGTCTGCGGCATGCGCCGGCACGGAAAGCACCGCAGCCGCGGTCATGGCAAGGCACAACAAGGTTTTTTTCATGCTCGTCTCCTGGGAATGCTGGGCTCAGACAACCGCTGCCTGGCCTTGTTCTGTGGATGAATCCGCTTGCACGCGGCGTCTGTTGACTGGGTCTGATACGCGCATGGCAAACAAGAAATGTAACAATCCTACTATGCCGCTTATTCAGTGTTAACCCTGAATGCCACCCATCAAATGAAACAATTTCTTGCGCGTTCCACGATGTTTTTTGGCCCGCGTTGTAAAAATACATTCTGGCTAGTCGCTTACTCGTCCTCAACGGCAGCGGGCGACGCTATGGGCGCGTCGTGGCGAAGTCAAGACGTGCTTGAGTCTGCAACGCATCGCGCCGCGGCAGATCGGCTCCGCGTCGGCCGCAGGTGAGCGCCGCGGCACGGTTGGCGAAGTCCAGCATGGCGTGCAGGGCACCCGCGTCCAATGCGGTCATGGCGGTCGCCGTCAACGCGCCGCCTTCGGCCAGCGCGGTCAACAGCGCGGCTTGAAAAGTGTCTCCCGCGCCCACGGTGTCCACCAGCGCCACCGGCATGGCCTCAACCCTGGCCTGCGCACCCGATGTCCAGCCTCTCGCCCCAGCACCGCCCTCGGTGAGCACGACCAGGCGCACGCCGAGCGACAGACAGTGCGCAGCAAAGCGCTCGCCAGTCCAGCCGGGATGCAGCAAGGCAAGATCTTCCGCGCTGATCTTCACCAGATGCGCGCGCGCCAGCATCCAGTCCACGCCGTCGCGCCAGACATCGAGCCGAGGTTCGACATTGAGCCGCAAGTTCGGGTCATACGCCACCACGGCCGTCTCGCGCCATTCGTCGACCAGCGCGCGCAGGGTGGCCGCCACCGGCTGGACCATCATGGCATACGAACCCACATGCAGCGCGGTGATCCGCGGCAACAGTGCCCGCACGGCAGCGCGTGCGGCATCCGGCACCTGCCGGTCGGCGCAACCCTCGCCGTAGAAGGCGTAGCTGGGCACGCCCGCTGCATCCAACCCCACGATGCTGAGTGTCGTTGGCGCGGCGCTGCGATGCACCGCTCGAAGGTCCACGCCCTCAGCCGACAAGGCCGAGCGCAGACGTTCGCCCAGAAAGTCGGTGGAAAGCCCGCCGAAATACGCAACGGGCTGCCGCAAACGGGCCAGGCCAATGGCGACATTGAAGGGCGACCCGCCCACCCGCGCATCCAGCGCCATGCCGGCCGGCGTGGCGTGGCCGCCGAAAACATCCATCAAGGCTTCGCCGCAAACAAGGTGCATGATTTTCTTTCGGTCTCCTGCCTGCTCCTTCACAGCGGCCGAAGACCTTTCGCACCAGCCCCCGCCTGGAAGGCCGCGAAGACGGCATCGACATCCAGCGCATTCAGATGATGAAGCCGCACGTCCGCCAGCGCGAGGGCCTCGGGGGCGGGCGGGAAGACGGGGTCGATCAGAGCGATGGCGGCCAGGCCGGCGGCGTGCAGGGCGCGCAGGCCGTTGGCCGAGTCTTCGACGCCCACGGCCTGCGCGGGCTTGACGCTCAGTGCGTCAACGGCTTTCAGATAGATATCGGGCGATGGCTTGCCCTGTGCCACGTCGTCGCCATAGACGCGGACCGCAAAGCTGTCGAGCAGGCCGAGTCGGCGCAGCGCGGGCTCGGCCAGGGATGCGGGCGAGCCTGTGGCCAGACCAAGGCGAAACCGGGCTGCCAGGCGGCGCACCGCGTCGACCGCTCCGGCGCAGGCCGGGAGTTGCTCGGCATAGCCCCGCCGCATGCGGTCGAGCAGGTCCTGCGCCACCTGCTCGGGACTGAGCTTCAGGCGCAGGCGCTCGACCATGATGCGGGATCCGCCTTCAAGGTTGCTGCCCATGCTCGCGGCATGATCGGCGTCGGTCCAGACGCGGTCCAGGCTTTGGGCATAGTCGCGCCGGGCCTGCAGCCACGCACCCTCGGAATCGAGAAGCACCCCGTCCATGTCGAACACGACTGCGCGAACCGGCATGTCAACAGCCCTCCGGCGCACGCCTCAACCGCGCAGTGAGGCCGCCTGCCGCGCCAGCTCGGTGATGGCTTGCCAGTTGCGGGCGGCCAGGGCCGCTTCGGGCGCCAGCCAGGAGCCGCCCACGCAGCCCACGTTGGGCAGGGCCAGATAGGCTGCGGCGTTGTTGGGATGGATACCGCCAGTGGGGCAGAAGAGCAGCTGCGGCAGCGGGCCGTGGAGCGACTTGAGCAGGGCCTGCCCGCCCACGGCCTCGGCAGGAAACAGCTTCAGCGCGGTGAAGCCCGCGTCCATCGCCGTCATGGCCTCGCTGGCGGTGGACACGCCGGGCACGAAGGGCAGCGTGCTGCGGCGGGTCGCCTCCAGCAGCGCAGGGGTCAGACCGGGGCTGATGCCGAATTGCGCGCCTGCCTCTTGCGCCCGCAGCCAGTCGGCCGGGCTCAGCACCGTGCCGGCGCCGACCAGGGCGCCGGGCACGTGCTGGCGGATCTGGGCGATGGCCTCAAGCGCGGCCGGGGTGCGCAGCGTGACTTCCAGGGCGCGCAGGCCGCCGGCGATCAGCGCGTGCGCGAGGTCGACGGCCAAGCCTGCATCGTGAATCACCAGCACCGGCATGACCGGTGCGGCGCGCAGCAAGTCGTGAGGGGTCATCGCAGGGCTCCGGTTTCGACTTCCGCGCCCATGGGGGCGGCCGCCTCATCAAAATGGCCAAAGCTGGCCGCGCCCTGCTCGGCTCCGTCCACGTGCTGGCGGAAGGCGGCGAATAACTCGCGTCCCAGGCCGGTCTGGTTGCGTGCGAGGTCGATGCGTTCGGCGGCGCGTGCGGCCCAGGCCTCGGCCGGCACTTCGGCATTGACGGTGCCTTTGCTGCCGTCCAGGGTGATGGCATCGCCGTTGCGCACCTTGGCCAGCGGTCCGCCATGGGCGGCCTCGGGGGTCATGTGGATGGCCGAAGGCACCTTGCCGGAAGCGCCCGACATGCGGCCGTCGGTCACCAGCGCCACCTTGAAGCCTCGGCTCTGCAGCACGCCCAGCGTGGGCATGAGTTTGTGCAGCTCGGGCATGCCGTTGGCCGCCGGGCCCTGGAAGCGGATGACGGCGACGAAGTCGCGTTCGAGTTCGCCGCGCTTGAAGGCGGCCAGAAGGTCGTCCTGATCATCGAAAACGATGGCCGGCGCGGTGACGACCTGATGTTCGGGCTTGACCGCGGAGATCTTGATGATGCCGCGCCCCAGATTGCCGGTCATGAGCTTGAGCCCGCCATCGGGCGCGAAGGGCTCGGCCGCCGGGCGCAGGATGGCCGCGTCGAGCGAGCGCTTAGTGCCCTCTCGCCACACCAGCCGTCCGTCGTCCAGCCCCGGTTCCTGCGTGTAGCGGGCCAGGCCGGGGCCGGCCACGGTCTGCACATCGGGGTGCAGCAGCCCGGCGCCCAGCAGCTCGCGGATGACAAAGGCCATGCCACCCGCCGCATGAAACTGGTTCACGTCGGCCTGACCGTTGGGGTAGAGCTTGGTGAGCGTGGGCACCGCCTTGGAGAGATCGTCGAAATCGGTCCAGTTGATGTCGATGCCCGCCGCGCGGGCGATGGCCACCAGATGCAGGGTGTGGTTGGTCGAGCCGCCCGTGCACAGCAGGCCGACGAGCCCGTTGACGATGACCCGCACATCGACCACCTCGCCAATGGGCGTGTACTCCGGCCCTTCGGCCGAGATCGCCACCGCGCGGGTGGCGGCCGCCCGGGTGAGCGCTTCGCGCAGCGGGGTGCCGGGGTTGACGAAAGCCGAGCCGGGCAGGTGCAGGCCCATGATCTCCATGAGCATCTGGTTGGAGTTGGCGGTGCCGTAGAAGGTGCAGGTGCCCGCGCCGTGATACGACTGCATTTCGGCCTCGAGCAGCTCGGCGCGGCCGATCTTGCCTTCGGCATGCAGCGCGCGGATGCGGGCCTTCTCGTCATTGGGCATGCCGCTGGTCATGGGGCCGCCGGGCACGAAAATGCCCGGCAGATGGCCAAACGCCAGCGCGCCGATGAGCAGGCCGGGCACGATCTTGTCGCACACGCCCAGGTACAGCCCGGCGTCGAACATCTGATGGCTCAAGGCCACGGCGGTGGCCATGGCGATGACGTCGCGCGAGAACAGCGACAGCTCCATGCCTGTCTGGCCCTGGGTGATGCCGTCGCACATCGCGGGCACGCCGCCGGCGAACTGGGCGGTGGCGCCCACGGCCAGCGCCGCCTCCTTGATCCAGGCCGGAAACGCCCCCAGCGGCTGGTGCGCCGAAAGCATGTCGTTGTAGGCGGAAACGATGGCCAGATTGGGCCGGGACTGAGCGCCAACGTCCTTGAGCAGCACCTTGGCCGCCACGGGCGCCGCGGCGATCGCGTGCGCCAGATTGGTGCAGGAGAGCTGGCTGCGCTCGACCTTGCTGCCCCGGGCGCCGCGCACCCGCGACAGGTAGGCCGCGCGCCGCGCCGCGCTGCGCGCCTCGATGCGTTGCGTCACGGCGGTCAGGACAGGATGCAAAGAAGGCATGATAGGGCTCGCTTTGTAATTAAGCTACAGACGTCCGATGCTACTGCGCACGGCCCGCTGATACAAGCAAAACCTTTGCCACCGACCGACGCGCTCCTGGGCTGCCGCGCGAAGCAAATGCCACGCCCTCGCACAAAGCCCACGGCAGTTGCCGCGCCCGCAACGGTGCATGTTCAGACTGATGCGCGTCCCGAGCCTTCGCGGGCATTGACCAGGGTAATTAAGCTACATACCATCCCGGTGAGACGCACATGGGTGCGCAGATGACTCCCTGATATGACTTCGACCCCTGTTTTCGACATGGTGTTGTTCGGCGGCACTGGCGATCTGGTGATGCGCAAGCTCCTGCCCGCGCTCTACCAGGCCCACCGCGCCGGGCAATTGCATCCCCAAGGGCGGATTCTGGCGCTCGGCCGAAGAGACGCCGACCGCGCCGCCTACCTCGCCCAGATGGACCAAGAGGCCAGGGTGCACGTGCAGGCCGATTTCGACGCCCCCGCGTGGAGCGGTTTTATCGAGCGCATCGAGTACGCCAAGCTTGATGCGTCGCACCCCGAAGACTTTGACGCCCTGGCCGCGCGGCTGGGCACGGACGGCGAGCGCGTCACCGTCTGCTACCTCGCCACCGCCCCCGCCCTGTTCGCCCAGATCTGCGCCGAGCTCGCCCGCGTTGGGCTCAACCACCCCGGCGTGCGCGTCGTGCTGGAGAAGCCCCTGGGCCACGACCTGGCCTCCTCCGACGCCATCAACGCCGCCGTGGCCCCGTCCTTCGCCGAGCACCAGCTCTACCGCATCGACCACTACCTGGGCAAGGAATCGGTGCAGAACCTCATGGCCATGCGCTTTGGCAACGTGCTGTTCGAGCCGCTGTGGCGCCGCGAGTGGGTGGACAACGTGCAGATCACCATCGCCGAGGATCTGGGCGTGGGCGGCCGCGGCGAGTTCTACGACAAGACCGGCGCGCTGCGCGACATGGTGCAGAACCACCTGCTGCAACTGCTGTGCATGGTGGCCATGGAGCCCCCGGCCAGCCTGCAGGCCGACGCCATCCGCGACGAGAAGCTCAAGGTGCTGCAGGCGCTCAAGCCCTTTGCCGAGGCCGATGTGGCCGCGCGCACCGTGCGCGGGCAGTACCGCGCGGGCGCCATCGACGGCCAGCCGGTGGGGGGCTATCTGCAGGAAGCCGACATCGAGGCGGCCAGCCGCACCGAGACCTTCGTGGCGCTCAAGGCCGAGGTGGTGAACTGGCGCTGGGCGGGGGTGCCGTTCTTCCTGCGCACGGGCAAGCGCATGGCCGAGCGGCTGGCGGAGATCGTCATCAGCTTTCGGGCCGTGCCGCTGCACCTGTTCGGCGGCGTGACCGCGCTGCAGGGGGCCAACCGGCTGGTGATCCGGCTGCAGCCCGAGGAGAGCATCAGCCTGCACTTTCTGGCCAAGGAGCCCGGCGACGGCATGCGGCTGCATCCCACGCAGCTCGATCTGGACTTCGAGGCCACGGCGCAAAAGCGCCGGGCCGATGCCTACGAGCGGCTGCTGCTTGATGTGATCCGCGGCCAGCTCGGGCTGTTCATGCGCCGCGACGAGCTCACCGCCGCCTGGCGCTGGGTGGAGCCTATCCTGGAGGGCTGGGCGCGCAACGCCGAGGCGCCCAAAACCTACACCGCAGGCACCTGGGGACCAGCCGCCTCCAGCGCCCTGCTCTCGCGCGACGGCGCATCATGGCATGAGGAACTGTGAACGATGCCCGCTGCTGACCGTCAGCCTCCCGCAACCCGACTCGTGGGCGACGTAGGCGGCACCAATGCCCGCTTCGCCCTGCTGGGCGCGCAAGGGCTGAGCGACATCCGCGTGCTGGCCTGCGCCGACCACGCCACCTTCGCCGACGCGCTGCGCAGCTATCTGGCCGCCGTCGGTGCGGACGGGGTGCGGCATGTGGCCATCGGCATCGCCAACCCGGTGTACGGCGACCACATCCGCATGACCAACCATCACTGGGCCTTTTCCATCGCGCAAACCCGCGCCGAACTCGGCCTGGAAACCTTTCTGGTGCTCAACGACTTCGCCGTGCTCGCGCGCGCGCTGCCCGAGCTGCCCGCGAACGAGCTGGTTCAAGTGGGTGGCGGCAGCGCCGTGGCCGGGGCGCCGCTCGGGCTGCTGGGGGCGGGCACGGGCCTGGGCGTTTCGGGCCTGATTCCCACGGCCGGGGGCGGCTGGATGCCGCTGGCGGGCGAGGGCGGCCATGTGAGCTTCGCGCCGTATGACGAGCGCGAGGTCGAGGTCTGGCGGCTGGCGCACGCGCGTTTCGGCCATGTCTCGGCCGAGCGTCTGCTGAACGGCGCCGGCATGGCCTTCCTGCATCACGCGCTCGGACAGATCGCCGGCCACACGACGACGCCCGAACGCAGCGCCGCCGACATCACCCGCCTGGCGCTGGACGGCGGCGACGCGCTCTGTCACGACACGGTGACGCTGTTCTGCACCCTGCTGGGCACGGTGGCGGCCGATCTGGCCATCACCCTGGGCGCGCGGGGCGGGGTGTATATCGGCGGCGGCATCGTGCCGAAGCTGGGCGAGTTCTTCGTGCGCTCGCCCTTCCGCCAGCGTTTCGAGGACAAGGGGCGCACCTCGCCCTATCTGCGCGACATTCCCGTCTGGGTCATTCACAGCCCGTGGCCCGCGCTGCTCGGCGCGGCCGCCGCGCTGGGCCAGGCCTTGCAGGCCTCGCCACGCCATGGACATGCTTGAACGCATCCGCGCCCAGGCGCCGCAGCTCTCGGCCGCCGAGCGGCGCGTGGCACAGGCGCTGCTCGACCGGCCCAACGACTTCATCCAGGCCGCGGTGGCCGACATCGCCCAGTCGGTGGGCGTGAGCCAGCCCACGGTCATCCGCTTCGCCCGCTCGGTGGGTTGCACCGGCCTGCAGGACCTCAAGCTCAAGCTCGCGGGCAGCCTGGTGGGCGGCGTGCCCTATGTGCACGCCAGCGTCGGCCCGCAAGACCCGCCGGCCGAGCTTGCCGCCAAGGTGTTCGACAACGCCATCTCGGCCTTGCTGCGGTGTCGCAACGCCATCAGCCCGGCGGCGCTCGACCAGGCCATCGGCCTGCTTGCCCAGGCCAGCCGCATGGAGTTCTACGGCCTGGGCAACTCCGGCATCATCGCCGCGGATGCGCAGCACAAGTTCTTCCGCCTCGGCACCCCGGCCATCGCCTATGCCGATCCGCACATCCAGGCCATGGCCGCCACGCTGCTGGGGCCGCGCGACGTGCTGGTGGCGATCTCCAATTCCGGGCGGACCAACGAACTGCTCGACGCCGTGGACATCGCCCTGCGCAACGGCTGCAAGGTGGTGGCCATCACCTCCACCGGCTCGCCGCTGGCACGCATGGCCCATGTGGCCCTGCTGGCCGACGCACAGGAGGACGCCGAGCTCTACAGCCCCATGCTGACCCGGCTGCTGCACCTCACCCTCATCGACGTGCTGGCCGTGGGCGTGGCCCTGCGCCGTGGCCCCGAGCTGGCCGCCCAGCTCGAAAAAGCCAAGCGCAGCCTGAAAAACCACCGGCGCCGCGTCGACCCCTGAACCCGCACCCGGTCATCACGCCATGCCCATCCTGACGCAACTCCCTGCCTGGCGCGCGCTGTGGCAGCATTTCTCCCGCGCGCGTGACTGGTCGATGCGCGAGCTGTTCGACACCGACCCGCAGCGCGCCGAGCGCTACTGGCTGGAGCAGGACGGCCTCATCCTCGACTATTCGAAAAACCGCATCACCGACCAGACCCTCACCCTGCTGTTGCAGCTCGCCCGCGAGGCCGAGGCGCCCGAGCGCATCGCCGCCATGTTCCGCGGCGAGCCGATCAACACCACCGAGCACCGCGCCGTGCTGCACGTGGCCCTGCGCAGCCCGCCCGACGCGCCCATCCGCGTCGGCGGCGAAGATGTCATGCCCAAGGTCACCCGAGTGCTCGACCGCATGGCGCGCTTCGCCCACGCGGTGCGCTCGGGCGACTGGCTGGGTTACACGCATCAGCCCATCACCGACATCGTGAGCATCGGCATCGGCGGCTCCGATCTCGGCCCGCTGATGGTGTGCGAGGCGCTCAAGGCCTACGCCCACCCGCGCCTGACCATGCACTTCGTCTCCAACGTCGACAGCTCGCTGCTGAAAGAGACGCTCAAGCGCGTGCACGCCGAGACCACGCTGTTCATCATCGAGTCCAAGACCTTCACCACCAGCGAAACCCTGACCAACGCCCACACCGCGCGCGAATGGTTCCTGAGCCGCGCGGGCGATGCCGGCGCGGTGGCGCGGCACTTCGTCGCCGTCTCGACCAACCCAAAGGCCGTGGCCGATTTCGGCATCGACCCGGCGCACATGTTCGAGTTCTGGGACTGGGTGGGCGGCCGCTACAGCCTGTGGTCGGCCATCGGCCTGCCCATCATGCTCTGCCTGGGCGAAGAGAATTTCCGCGCCCTGCTCGCCGGCGCGCACAGCATGGACACGCACTTTCGCACCGCGCCGCTGGAAGCCAACATGCCGGTGCTGCTCGCGCTCGTGGGCATCTGGTACATCAACTTCTTCGGCGGCGGCAGCCATGTCATCGCGCCCTACGACCAGTATCTGCACCGCTTTCCCGCCTTCATCCAGCAGCTCGACATGGAGTCCAACGGCAAGCAGCGCACGCGCGACGGCCGCCTGGTGGACTACGAGACCGCCCCCATCATCTGGGGCGGCACCGGCATCAACGGCCAGCACGCCTTCTTTCAGCTGTTGCACCAGGGCACGCACATCGCGCCCATCGACCTCATCGCCTCGCTCGACGGGCGCGGCTCGCTGCCGGGGCACCACGAAATCCTGCTCGGCAATATGTTCGCGCAGGCCGAGGCCTTTCTGCGCGGCAAGACGCTCGACGAGGCCCGCGCCGAACTGCGCGCCGCGGGGCTGGACGAGCCCGCCGTGCAGGCGCTCGCGCCCTTCAAGGTGTTCGACGGCAACCGTCCGACCAACACCCTGCTGCTGCAGCGGCTCGATCCGCGCTGCCTGGGCGCGCTCATCGCGCTCTACGAACACAAGATCTTCGTTCAGGGCGCCATCTGGCAGATCAACTCTTTCGACCAATGGGGCGTGGAGCTGGGCAAGCAGCTCGCCCACACCATCGTCGGCGAACTCGAAGGCAGCGCCGAGACTGCGGCGCACGACAGCTCGACCGCCCGGCTGATCGCGCTTTACCGGCGCATGAATCAGGAAAAGACGACGAAGGGGCGCGGCAAGACCGCGCTTTAGGCCGTCATCGCACGGCGGGGCTGGGGTCGTCCTACGCCGTGGCGGCCGGTTGTTGCAGCCGCAGCACGGCCCGCGCCACCAGGGGCTGCAGCCCCGCGCCGCCCTGCGCCACATGGTCTCGCAACGTGGCGCGCATGTCCGGAGTCCAGAACCGTTGCAGGTGCGCCGCGATCTCCTGCTCGGTCTCCGGCGTGTCGGGATAGACGGCGAAGAATTGGCCGATGTCGTTGGCCATCTTGACCAGATAGTCGATGTGCATGGCAGGGCTCGGAAGAGGTGAATGAATCGGGCGTGGCCAGGACGCGGGTTTGGTCATGCCTTGTCAGATGATGGGATGTCGCGCACCCCGTGCGGGTTGGCATACAGCGTCAGGCGGCCCTCGCGGGCGAAACCGGCCAGGGTCATGCCGCAGGCGGTCGCCAGGGTCACGGCATGCGCCGTCGGTGCAGAAACCGCCACCAGCCATCCGGCGCCGAACAGCGCGGCCTTCTGCACCATCTCGTAGCTGGCCCGGCTGGTGACGACGAGAAAGCCGTCGTCCGCCGACGCGCCGGTGCGCATGAGGTGGCCGATCAGCTTGTCGAGCGCGTTGTGCCGCCCGACATCTTCGCGTACCGCCCGCACCTCGCCCTCGCGGCTGCACCACGCCGCCGCATGCGCCGCGCCGGTGGCGGCGAACAGGGGTTGATGCGCGGGCAGACTGTGCAAGGCCCTGGCCACGGCCGAGGCGGCGAGCGGATCGCGCCGCGGCAACGCGGGCAGGTCGCGCGCCACAGCCGCCAGGCTGTCCACCCCGCACAAGCCGCAGCCGGTGCGGCCCGCCAGGGTGCGCCGCCGTTCCTTGAGCCCGGCGAAGCGTTGCGCGGCGATCTCCACCTCCACGGCCATGCCCTGCGGCTGCTCGATCACCTCGCAGCCATAGACCTCGCCCGGCGCCTGGACGATGCCCTCGGTCAGCGCAAAGCCATGGGCCAGATCGTCGAGGTCGGCCGGCGTGGCCATCATCACCGCGTGCGACACGCCGTTAAATACCAGCGCCACCGGCACCTCCTGCACCACCACGTCCTGTCCGGCCACGGGTGGCTCGCCCGGCGCCAGGCGCTGCACGGCGCAGGTCGCCACGGTGGTCGCGGCCACCCTCGGCACGGCGAGATCGTTGGGATTCATGGCGGGTGCGCCTGCGCGTTCAGAGCTTGTGAATTTTTCGGCCACGGCCGAAAGGCGCGTCAAAACGCACCCGATCGAGGCGCAAAGCACAGCCATAGCCCGAGCTATGGCGAGCATTTGCAACGTAGAGCAGGCGCGTTTTGGCGTGCAAGGCGGGCATGGCTGAAATGTTCACAGGCTCTCAACCCCGGGTGCCGACCTCGGCCTTGTGCGGAAGCAGCGCCACCTGACGGCGGCTGAACTGCACATGACGCTGCTGCCAGCTCGACGGCTGCTCCACCCGCACGATCTCCACCGCGGTCACCTTGTATTCGGGACAATTGGTCGCCCAGTCGGAGTTGTCGGTGGTGATCACGTTCGCCCCAGACTCGGGGAAGTGGAACGTGGTGTAGATGACGCCGGGCTGCACCCGCTCGGTGATGCGGGCGCGCAGCACGGTCTCGCCGGAGCGGCTGGCGATGCCCACCCAGTCGCCCTCGGCAATGCCGCGCTCCTGGGCATCGTGCGGATGGATCTCGACGCGGTCTTCGTCGTGCCACTGGCTGTTGGCGGTGCGGCGGGTCTGCGCGCCGACGTTGTACTGGCTGAGGATGCGGCCGGTGGTGAGCAGCAGCGGAAACCGCGCGTTGGCGCGTTCGCTCGTGGGCACATAGCCGGTGAGCATGAAGCGGCCCTTGCCGCGCACGAAGGTGTCGGCATGCATCACCGGCGTGCCCTCGGGATGCTCGGCATTGCAGGGCCATTGCACGCTGCCGAGCACATTGAGCTTGGCGTAGCTCACGCCCGAGAAGGTGGGCGTGAGGCGCGCGATCTCGGCCATGATCTGCGACGGATGGGTGTAATCCATCGCGTAGCCCAGCGCCCGCGCCAGATCGACGGTGACCTGCCAGTCTTCCTTGCCCGCCAGCGGCGGCATGACCTTGCGCACGCGCGAGATGCGGCGCTCGGCGTTGGTGAAGGTGCCGTCCTTCTCCAGGAACGAGGCGCCCGGCAGGAACACATGAGCGTATTTGGCGGTTTCGTTGAGAAACAGGTCCTGCACCACCACGCACTCCATCGCCCTCAGCGCGGCTTCGACGTGCTGGGTGTTGGGGTCGGACTGCACGATGTCTTCGCCCTGCACATACAGGCCGCGGAAGGCGCCGTCGAGCGCCGCCTCGAACATATTGGGAATGCGCAGGCCCGGTTCGTCGTCGAGGGTCACGCCCCAGCTCTGCTCGAACAGGCCGCGCGTGGTCGCGTCCGACACATGACGATAGCCGGGCAGCTCGTGCGGGAAGGAACCCATGTCGCACGAGCCCTGCACGTTGTTCTGCCCCCGCAGCGGGTTCACGCCCACGCCTTCGCGGCCGATGTTGCCGGTGGCCATGGCCAGGTTGGCAATGCCCATCACCGCGGTCGAACCCTGGGCATGTTCGGTCACGCCCAGGCCGTAGTAGATGGCGGCGTTGCCGCCGGTGGCGTAGAGCCGCGCCGCGCCGCGCAGCAAGGCGGCGGGCACGCCGGTCTCGTCCTGCAGGGCCTCGGGCGACTGCTCGGGCCGCGCCACGAACGCGCGCCACCGCTCGAAGGCCTCGGCCTCGCAGCGCTCGCGCACGAAGGCCTCGTTCACCAGGCCCTCGGTGACGATCACGTGCGCCAGCGCATTGAGCACCGCCACGTTGGTGCCCGGACGCAGCTTCAGATGGAAGGCGGCGCGCACATGGGGAGAGTCGACCAGATCGATGCGGCGCGGGTCGATGACGATGAGCTTGGCGCCCTCGCGCAGCCGCCGCTTCATCGCCGAGGCGAACACCGGGTGGGCGTCGGTGGGGTTGGCGCCGATGACCAGGATGACGTCGGCTTCGCGCACGGAGTCGAAGTCCTGCGTGCCGGCCGACTCGCCCAGGGTCTGCTTCAGGCCGTAGCCAGTGGGCGAATGGCAGACCCGCGCGCAGGTGTCGGTGTTGTTGTTGCCGAAGGCCGCGCGCACCAGCTTCTGCACCAGATAGGTCTCTTCGTTGGTGCAGCGCGAGGAGGTGATGCCGCCGATGGCCTTGCGGCCGTGCTGGGACTGGATGCGGCGGAATTCGCTGGCCGCGTGAGCGATGGCTTCCTCCCAGCTCACCGGCTGCCACGGATCGGCAATGCTCTTGCGGATCATCGGCGTGGTGATGCGGTCGGGGTGGGTGGCATAGCCCCAGGCGAAGCGGCCCTTCACGCAGGAGTGGCCGTGATTGGCATGGCCGTCGGCATGGGGCACCATGCGCACCACGCGGCTGCCCTGCATCTCGGCGCGGAACGAACAGCCCACACCGCAGTAGGCGCAGGTGGTCACCACGCTGCGGTCGGCCTGGCCGTGTTCGACCAGGGACTTCTCGGTGAGCGTGGCCGTGGGACAGGCCTGCACGCAGGCACCGCAGGACACGCAGTCGGACGCCATGAACGACTCGCCCTGGCCCGCCGCCACGCGCGAGGCGAAGCCGTTGCCCTCGATGGTGAGGGCGAAAGTGCCCTGCACCTCGTCGCAGGCCCGCACGCAGCGCGAGCAGACGATGCACTTGGACGCGTCGTAGTTGAAATAGGGGTTGGAGATGTCGACCGGCGCGGCGCTGGCGGCATCGAAATGATTGGCGCCGTGCTGGCCGTAGCGCACCTCGCGCAGGCCCACGGCACCCGCCATGTCCTGCAATTCGCAATGGCCGTTGGCGCTGCAGGTGAGACAGTCGAGCGGGTGATCGGAGATGTAAAGCTCCATCACCCCGCGCCGCCGCGCGGCCAGGCGGCCGGACTGGGTGTGCACCTTCATGCCCGCCTCAACCGGCGTGGTGCACGAGGCGGGCAACCCTTTGCGGCCGTCGATCTCCACGAGGCACAGACGGCACGAGCCGAAGGCCTGGAGCGATTCGGTGGCGCAGAGCTTGGGGATGGCGATGCCCGCCTCATGCGCGGCGCGAAGCACCGAGGTGCCCGCGGGAACGCGCACGGGCAGTCCGTCGATTTCCAGGTCCACCAGGGCCTCGGCGGTGCTCGCCGGGGTGCCGCGGTCTACAAATGCCATCGAGTCCATGCGATCTCCTCACGCCGCACGCCGGGGCGCGGCGGCAAAGTCTTCGGGAAACAAGTCGAGGGCGCTGCGCACGGGAAAGGGCGCCATGCCCCCCAGCGCGCACAGCGAGCCTTCGACCATGGTGTCGCAGAGATCGCGCAGCAAGGCGATGTTGTGCTGCGGCTGATCGCCGGCGCGGATGCGGTCGATGACTTCCACGCCGCGCGTCGAGCCGATGCGGCAGGGCGTGCACTTGCCGCACGATTCGTGCGCGCAGAACGCCATGGCGAAGCGGGCCTGCTCGCCCATGTCCACCGTGTCGTCGAACACCACGATGCCGCCATGCCCCAGCATGGCCTGCATCGCGGCCAGGGCCTCGTAGTCCACCGGCACATCGAGCTGGTCGGCCCGCAGATAGGCGCCGAGCGGCCCGCCCACCTGCACGGCGCGCACCGGGCGGCCGCTGGCGGTGCCGCCGCCCCAGTCCTCGATGACCTCGCGCAGCGACACGCCGAATGCCACTTCGTACAAACCGCCCCGTTTCACGTTGCCTGCCAACTGCAGGGCGATGGTGCCGCGCGAACGGCCCATGCCGAAGCCGGCGTAATGCGTCGCGCCGTCGGCCAGGATGTGGGGCACGGCCGCAAGAGTCAGCACATTGTTGATGACGGTCGGCGCGCCGAACAGCCCAGAAATGGCCGGCAGCGGGGGCTTGAACCGCACCTGCCCGCGCTTGCCTTCGAGGCTGTCGAGCAGCGAGGTCTCCTCGCCGCAGATGTAGGAGCCCGCGCCCCGGCGCAGCGTGATGTCGAACGCCTTGCCGCTGCCGCGAACGCTGTCCCCGAGCACCCCCGCCTCATGCGCCGCGCGCAAGGCCTGCGCGAAAGTGCGGTGCGCCTGCGGATACTCGCTGCGCAGATAGACGTAGCCCTGCGTCGCGCCCACCGCCAGACCGGCGATGATCATGCCTTCGATCAGCGCGAACGGATCGCCCTCGATCAGCAGGCGGTCGGCGAACGTGCCCGAGTCGCCCTCGTCGGCGTTGCAGACCACATACTTCTGCGGCGCCGCCGTCTGCAGGCAGGTGCGCCACTTGATGCCCGCGGGAAAGGCCGCCCCTCCGCGGCCCCGCAGCCCCGAGGCGGTGACCGCCTCGACCATCGCCTCGGGCGCCAGCCCCAGGGCGGCGTCCAGCCCGCGCCAACCGCCCGTGGCGGCATAGGCCCGCAGGTCCAGCGGATCGATCTCGCCGCAGCGGGCAAAGGTGAGGCGCTGCTGGTGCCGCAGGGCCGGCAACTCCGCCACGGGCCCCAACGCCAGCGCGTGCTCGGTGCCGGCGCCCTGTCCGAGTCCGGCATCGAAAAGGGCAGGCACATCCGCGGCCTGCACCGGGCCATAGGCCATGCGCCCGGCCGGAGTCTGCACTTCGAGCAGCGGCTCGAGCCAGAACAGACCGCGCGAACCGGTGCGCACTAGCTCGACCGGCTCGCCGCGCCGCGCCGACTCGGCCAGCAGCGCCTGCGCCACCGCGTCGGCGCCGAGCGCCCGTGCCGTGGCCTCGGCCGGCAGATAGAACGTGCGGGGCGCGCGACTCATGCTTCGCCTCCCCGGGCCTGCCGCATCAGCGCGTCGAACCGCGAAGGACTGACGCGCGCATGCAGCGTCTCGTCGATGAGCAGCGACGGCCCGCAGGCACAGTTACCCAGGCAGTAAGCGGCTTCGAGCGTCACCGAGCCATCGGTCGTGGTGCCGTGGAAATCCACCCCCAACGCCCGCCTGGCATGAGCTTCGAGCGCCCGCGCCCCCACCGCCTGGCAGGCCTCGGCGCGGCACAGCCGCACCACATGCCGCCCAGGCGGCGTCTGCCGGAAGTCGGGATAGAACGTGAGCACGCCGTGCACTTCGGCACGGCTCAGATTCAGCGCCCGCGCCACGACGGCCACCGCCGCTGGCGGCACATGACCCAGACGCTGCTGCACCGCATGCAGCACCTCCAGCAGGGCGCCGGGCTCGGCGGCAAAGGCATCAAGCGCGGCGGCCACGGCGGCCATCTGCTCGGGCGGCAGGATGCTGGTCAGTGGATCGTGTTCCCTGGTTTCAGGGAGGGATGGCTCCATGGTGTCTCCTAGTCTTAGTCTAGGCAAGGCGATGAATCCGTCTTGTGCGGATCGGCGCTTGTTTACCTGCACCTTGCAGAGTCAACATTAGGGCCGTCCCTCACAGAATGCCAGCGACATTTTCCGAACGGGCATCCGGTTCGTCCGAAATGGGCCGCTACTTCAACCCCTATTCGCCCCTGTGACCCGCTCAGCACTGCGCCGCAACGCCTCGGTCGCCACCGAGAGTGGCCGCAACGCAAGGGTCACCAGGCCGGTTTCCCAAACCACTTCCGGAGCTGTCAATTGGACGACATGAGTGCCTCGGGGCTGGCCTATTCGCTCAATGACGCTGCGCGGAGCTATCGTGCACCATGGCCCTGTACTCACATGCGCCAGAAGGCTGGAGATGGAATTGGTCTCGATCACAGGTAGGGGATGCAGACCGAGCGCGTCAAACACACCGTCGATCGTCCTCCGGTTCTGCATGTCGGGTGTCAGCAGACAAAGTGGCAATCGACCTGCCGCGGCCCAGGTCATGCTGCTTACGGCAGTGGCGCTCAGACCGTCATTGGCAAGCAGGACATGCTTTTCCCGCCAAAGTGGCGAAAAGTGCAGATCCTCATGCTCTGCCGAATCGGCATAGACAATGCCACCCTCGATGTCGAACGCTCGCAGACGACGCAGAATTTGGTCGGTTGCCAGCGACTGCACCACGATCTGCGCATGGGCATTTTCCGCAGCCAAGTCTGCCGATAGCTCGGCTACGAGGGTGAGCGCCGTTGGAATCACTCCTAACCGCACCTGGCCGTGCAAACCATTGCGCATCCCGCCAAGTCGCTGTCGCAAATCATCTTGCGCAGCGGCCATGCGTTGCGCATAGCCGAGTACGCACTGGCCTTCTGCGGTCAGGCCAAAGTAGGACTGGCCGCGCTCAACGATGGAGATGCCGAGTTCGACCTCCAGATCGCGGATTGCCGCCGACAGCGTCGAGGCCGAGACATGGCATTGTTGCGCGGCACGACCGAAATGCTTCTCTCGCGCCAAGGCGAGCAGATAGGTGTATTTCCTGGCCAGCATGGGCGGACAAAACAACGACGGTGACTAAGCGAAAGTGGGCCTCACTCGAGGAAATCGCCGTGCAACTCGACAAACTTCGCCAAGCCGAGAGAATGATCACGCACCAAGGTTTCGGCCAGTTCGGTATCGCGCCGCTCCAGTGACTCGATGATCCGCATGTGGTCTTCAATGGAGCGGGCCGCCCGATCCGCCTGGGAAATGGTGATCTTCCGGATCGCGCGTACGTGCATGAAGATGTTGCGGATCGTGTCGATGATGATCTGCGACTTCGACAGATCGACGATCGCCTGGTGAAAGGCGATATTCGCATCCGAATACTCTTGGATGTGCTCGGTCGGAGTGCTGTCGCGAAAATCATCGAACATGTGGCGAAGGCGACTGATCTCTTCATCTGTCGCGATCTGGGTGGCGAGGCGCGCCGCCATGCTCTCGAGCGCCGCCCACATCTGGATCATCTCGACGATCTCGCGCTTGGATTTGCGGACGATGTAGATGCCGCGGCGCGGCACCATGCGCAGAAAGCCCTCTTGTTCGAGCAAGGTCATCGCCTCGCGGATGGGGGTGCGGCTCACACCCAGCGCCTCGCTGAGTACACGCTCATCCAGACGGACATCTTCCTTGGTCTGGTAGATATCGGCGTCCGCGATGGCCTGCCGCAGCGTGGCATACGCCTGGTCGCGCAGACTCAGTCCCGCGTTGATCGGCTGAAGCGAAGTCAGCCATGTGCCTCCGCGAGATGCGGTGAGCGTAGAGGATTGCGCGGACATATTGGTGCTCGTCAGGTGCTGATTTGCTCGGGACACCCCGCAGGCGGTTGAACAACCTCCCGGACTGTCGTCGAACCGCTATAGACGTCGTCGGCTATGACGGGAAGGCTGTCCGCGATCAAGAAAGTAGCTGCGGCACCCGCCGCAATCAACTCGATGGACCAGATCAGCAACGAAAACGCATTCATGAAAACTCCTGAACATCGGCCAACCTCTCGACCGATACAAGTCTTCATATTACGCCGCGATACAGCATTGTTCAACGTATTCTTTGTTTGATATACAAAAAACAACGTGGATTGCAACCACGATCTCTTGTCCACTTATTCCCTATTGCGGCCAGGGCGCCTGGGTTCGACATGGGCTGCAAGGGGATTGCCGCCCATGTCCCTCTCAAGTCACTCACGCTAAGTAGTTAATTAACAATGAATTTTTTGAGTGCCTTTCGGGCGACTTGCGGCCCCGGCCCGATTACTACGCTAACCATGCGTGGGCAAAAAGCCAGGGACGCAGATCGCCCGAAACCAGAACACAGTCCGCGCAAGCGATTTTGAACACCGTCCCGAGCTCTCAGAACGGCGTCCCGAACGGTCTTGATTCATTTACTGGGCGTCTGCACCGGCATGTCGCCCATGCGGGGCACGGGGGAGCTTTCGTTGGCGCCCTGGTTTTTGACCCAATTGCGGCGCATCGGGCACATCACCAGACGCGCCAGCAGACCGGCCGCAATACAGGCCCCGGCGGTCAGACCGAACACGGAACCCCACCCTGACGTCGCCGCAAGCACACTGGCCAATGGCACCAGCAGCGACCCCGTGCCCTTGGCGGTATAGAGGATGCCCGCATTCGTCGTGGCATATTTCGAGCCGAAAGTGTCACCTGCCAGAGCCGGGAAAATCGAGAAAATCTCGCCCCAGAACAGGAAAACCAAGGGTGCGAAGATCACGAAGCCGAGCGGCTGGTGACCGTACTCCCTCAACCCCAGAATGGCCAGACCCTCGCCAATGAATACGACCAACATCACGTTTTCGCGTCCCAGCCAGTCGGAGAGAAAACCCGTGAGCGGACGTGTGAATCCGTTGGCCAGATTGTCGATGGTGAGTGTCATGGTCAACAACGGAAGCGATGCCCCTAGCACAGTGAGGGAATGGTTTGCGAGACCATAGCTGTGTGCGATGGGTCCGATCTGCGCCGTCACGATCAGCCCGCCTGCAGCAACTGCCACGAAACAGACGTACATCAGCCAGAAGACCGGGGTGCGCACCATCTGCGCCGGAGTCGAATCACGCTTCGCCAACATGTTTCCCTTGGGCGCGGCAAACCCGACCGGAGGACGCGGACGCAGCAACATGAGCGACAGCAGGAAGATCAGTCCTCCCTGGAGTATGCCGAAGACGAAGAAGGCATGCTCGTACCCCGAGTTGTGGATCATCGCTGCGATCGGACCGACTGTGACCGCCGCCCCTACACCAAAACCCGCTGCGGCAAGCCCCGCGGCCAGACCCCGTCGCTCGGGGAACCACTTCAGGGCAATGCCCACGCTGGTGCCATAGACACACCCCACCCCCACACCGGAAACCACCCCGGCGAAGTAAAGCAACGGCAGCGTGGACGCAAACGAGTTGAGCACCCATGCCAAGGCGACACAGATCCCGCCAAACAGCACAACAGGGCGGGGGCCGAAACGATCGACCAGCCACCCCTCCAGCGGCACCAACCAAGTCTCGGTCAGAATGAAAATCGAAAATGCGACCTGAATGTCCGCGACGCTCCACTGGTGCTTCAGGTGCATTGGCGTGACAAACAGGGTCCATGCGTATTGCACATTGGCGACGAGGCCCATGCACAGGATCGCGATGACGAGTTGTAGCCATCGGTTTCCGAAAAACCCACCGTCACCATGGGCCCTTTGATGCTCCGTTGCTGATTCCTTCATCTCAAGTCTCCTCGTTGTGTGTCCGCGTCCGGGCACGGACCGTCATCGGCGTTCAGCCAACCTTGTCTCAAACCACAATTCGTCATCTCTGCGTCGCGCCCAAAATGGGCGAACCCTGCCTTTCGGCTCGACCCGCGCAACACGTATTGGCTCGCTGGGCCCGCTGGCGGCTGCACGGTCATGCTGCTTCGCCTCGATCGCAAGCATTGAGCACGATCTTGCCAATGTGATCACCTCGCTCCATCAGCGCATGTGCTGCACCGGCTTGATCAAGGGGAAATACCTGCTGCACCACGGGACGAATTTCCCCGCATTCCAGGCGCGGCCAGACCTCGCGCAACAGGGCTGCAGCAATCGAGGCCTTCACGGCCACGGGCCGCGCGCGCAAGGTGGAGCCCGTGATGGTGAGTCGCTTGACCATGACGTCGCGCAGATTTAACGTCGCGCGGCTTCCGCCCATGGCGTTGATGTGAACGAGGCGCGCGTCTTCCGCCAATACCGACACGTTCCGCTGAAGGTAGTCGCCCCCCACCATGTCAAGGATGACATCAACCCCACGCCCCTGCGTGTGGCGCAAGACCTCTGCGACAAAATCATCGGTGCTGTAGGCAATCGCAAGCTCTGCCCCCAAACGCAGACAGGCTGCACATTTCTCTTGGCTGCCTGCGGTGACCAATACCCTGCCGCCAAACGCCCGTGCCATCTGAATTGCCATCACACCAATGCCGCTGGAGCCACCATGCACCAGGATGGTTTCGCCCGAACGCAGCGCCGCCCGGTCGAACACATTGCTCCACACGGTGAAACTGGTCTCGGGCAGAGAAGCGGCCTGCACCGCAGTGAGTCCCTGCGGAATGGGGAGACAGAGCGCGGCTTCGGCTACACAGTATTCGGCGTATCCGCCCCCAGAAAGCAAGGCACAGACCCCTTGTCCGACACTTGGTGTCGCAACGCCCAGGCCCCGCTCGACCACAACCCCGGCAACTTCCAGGCCAGGCAGTGGCGATGCGCCAGGGGGAGGTGGATAGATACCCTTGCGCTGCATCACATCGGGCCGATTGACCCCCGCCGCAAACACACGGATCAAGACCTCTCCATGTCCTGGAATCGGACGCGGGCAGCGGGTCATCTGAAGCACTTCGGGTCCGCCATGCCCCGCCAGCACGATGGCACGCATCGTGTCATCGCGCTGCTTTGCGATCGGGAGGGAAAGAGGCACAGCCTGACCCATTTGTTCACCTTGATTGAGCAGCGCTACAAGGCTCTGCGCAGACTTCGGCAAACCCTGCAAACCGACGATGCGAAGGAGAAAGCATGAAATTCCCTTCCGTTCGAAAAGTGATAAGGCGCCGCCTTTTCCGGCTCATATCGCCTGCGCCGCGCGCAACGCGACGATGTCATCGGCCCCATACCCTAAGAGCGCCAACACCTGCTCGGTGTGCTCCCCCAGCAAGGGCGCGCGCGTCACCGTAGTCGGGCTCGCGGACAGCTTGATCGGATTGCCAACACTCAGATAGCTTCCCCGCACAGGATGCTCGACTTCAACAATGGTGCCGCTCTCTCGAAGAGCGGGGTCTTCTGCAATTTCTTTCATCGACAAGACCGGCCCACAGGGAATGTCGTGCCGATTGAGAATCTCCATGGCTTCGAATTTCGTCAGCGTCATGGTCCATCTCTCGATGCGATCGAAGATCGGCTTGAGATGGAGCAGCCGCATCGCGGGTGTGGCGTAGGCCTCTTCATCGATCCAGCCCTCCTCGCCGATGACCCGGCAGATCGCAGGCCATGCTGAAGCCTGAGTAATGAAATAGATATAGGCGTTTGGATCGGCCTCCCATCCCTTGCAGCGCAAAATGGAGCCGGGCTGGCCTCCGCCACTGGCATTACCAGCGCGCGGCACGGCATCGCCAAACTTGCCATCCGGGTACTGTGGATACTCATGCATCGTCCCGGTACGTTCGAGACGCTGCTGATCACGCAGCTTGACTCGGCAAAGGTTTAGCACCGCATCCTGCATGGGAGCCAGCACCTTCTGCCCACGGCCCGAATGAGTGCGCTGGTAAAGCGCGGCAACGATCCCCAGCGCCAAATGCAACCCGGTTCCACTATCTCCGATCTGCGCACCACTGATCATGGGAGGACCATCATCGAATCCGGTGGTTGAAGCACTCCCTCCCGCGCACTGCGCCACGTTCTCGTAGACCTTGCAATGCGCATACTGACCCTGGCCGAAACCTTTGACTGACGCGACAATCATGCGCGGATTGATGGCCTGCACATGCTCCCAGGTGATGCCCATGCGATCCAGCGCACCTGGCGCGAAGTTCTCGACCAGTACGTCACAGATTGAGATCAGGCGGTCCAAGACTTCACGACCTTGTGGTTTCTTCGTATCCAAGGTGACCGAACGCTTGTTGTGATTGAGCATGGTGAAGTACAGGCTGTCCGCGCCAGGTATGTCGCTCAGCTGGCCCCTCGTGGCATCCCCCACCCCCGGTCGTTCGACCTTGATCACATCGGCCCCGAACCAGGCCAGCAGCTGGGTACAGGTCGGCCCGGACTGCACATGGGTGAAGTCAAGGATGCGGACCCCTTCCAACGCCTTGCTCATGGTGCCCCCGCACTATCGACAGCGGTAACCCGCTGTTCGAGGGCAACCAGGCGCGCCCGCAGCTTGCGCTCCTCGGCGAACCGTGCGGTCTCGTCGCGAACGATGGCAACGATGGCGCTTACCTGACCATCAGCGCGCTTCAACAACGACACGGTAAAGGCGATGGATAACGTATGTCCATCCTTGTGCTGCGCCGGCACACGCAGCAATTCGGCACCGTACTTGGTCATCCCCGTCGCCATCGTCTTGTGATACCCCTCCCAGTGGCGCCCACGCTGGCGCTCGGGGATGATCAGATCGAGCGACTGGCCGAGCGCACCGGCCGCATCGTGCCCGAAGAGTCGTTCGGCGGAGGCGTTCCAAAGCACGATGGCTCCCTGTGGATCGCAGACGATGATGGCATCGGCCGCACCTGATACCAACGCGTTGAAATCTAGGAGGCTGTCGGACTTTCCAGGCTTTCGCCTGATGGTTCGATCCGAGACAATGGCGACAGTCCATTGAGGAGTTCCTCGCGATGAGTCGCTTTGTTTGTGTTGATCGAGACACGGCCTACCTTCTGCCGCCGTCGGTGGACGAGTGGTTGCCCAGTGATCACCTCGCGCGCTTTGTTGTCGAAGTGATTGATCGGCTCGATCTGGACGATTTGGTCAAGCAGTACGCGGGCCGGGGTTCGGCCGCGCATCACCCTGCGGTGCTGCTGGGACTGCTGATCTACGGGTATGCCAACGGGGTGCATTCGAGCCGCAAGATCGAACGCGCGACCTACGACTCGGTGGCGTTCCGCTTTGTGGCGGCCAATACGCATCCGGACCACGATACGCTGGCCGCGTTCCGGCGGCGCTTTCTGAAGGAGATCGAGGCGCTGTTCGTGCAGGTGCTGGTGCTGGCGCGCGAGATGAAGTTGCTCAAGCTCGGGCACATTGCGCTGGACGGCACCAAGATCCGAGCCAGCGCGAGCAAGCACAAGGCGCTGTCGTGGGGGCATGCCAACAAGATCGAGGCGCAGTTGCGCCAGGAAGTCCAGGACCTGTTGGCGCGGGCGGAGAAGGATGATCGCTCCAGCGCGCCCGATGGCATGGATGTGCCCGCCGAGATCGCGCGCCGCGAGGACCGCCTGAGCGCCATCGCGCAGGCCAAGGCCAAGATTGCGCAACGCGCCGCCGAACGATTCAAAGCGGAGCAGCAGGAGTTCGAGACCAAAGAGGCCAAGCGCCGGGCCCAGCGCGAGGCCGGGAAGAAGCCGCGCGGGCGGGACCCTGAGCCGCCCCAGGCCGGACCCCAGGACAGCGACCAGGTCAACCTGACGGACGAGGAGTCGCGCATCATGCCGGTGTCCGGCGGCGGCTTCGAGCAGAGCTACAACGCCCAGGCCGGCGTGGACATCGAGACGATGATGGTGGTCACCGCGCACGTCACGCAGGCCTGCAATGACAAGCGCGAAGTGGTGTCCACGCTCGAGCAGATTGCGGCGTTGCCCGGGGCGCTTGGCAACGTGCAGACCCTCGTTGCCGACAACGGTTTTTGCAGCCAGGCGAACGTGCTCGCCTGCGTGCAGGCGGGAATCGAGCCGCTGCTGGCGATGAAGCGCGAGTCGCATCACGTGCCCCTGGCCGAACGGTTTGGGCCCGACCCCGACGCGCCGCGAACTGCGGAGCCGGTCGCCAACATGGCCCACCGCCTGTGCACACAGGCAGGCCGGGCGCTGTACAAACTGCGCAAGCAGACCGTCGAGCCCGTGTTCGGCATCATCAAGCACGTCATGGGCTGGCGTCAGATGAGCATGCGCGGGCTGCACAAGGCGCGAGGCGAGTGGAACCTCGTGACCATGGCCTGGAACATCAAGCGCATGCATGTGCTGCGCGCCGGGTGACGAGCAAAGAGGGAAAGTGCGCCCAGATCGCGCCCCGCACGACCTGCTCTGCGCCCCAACGGGCCGCCCAGGAGCCTGTGCAAGTGATGAAGACGCTGGCGGCGTGCCTGGCCGCGCATAAACCGCGCGGCTCACCGCCGCCACCCCCGCCCCTCGGGCTCAAGTCCGACGGTCTCCTAGGTCAGAAGTCATGGCAAGTTCACTGTGTAGCGCCGTAGCGCCGTTCCCGATCCGGAAACGGCAGAAATCGATCAGACTATGCCGCCCTCGTGCAAGGCCGTGATGCGTTCCGATGGATAGCCCAGCTCTCGCAGGATGTCATCAGTGTGCTCGCCAAGCAGCGGCGAAGCTGTCACCTGGGGCGTGAGATCAGAGAATTTGATCGGGCTTCCTATGGTCCAGTAGCTCCCGCGTACCTTGTGCGGGACTTCGACGATCGATCCGCTCTTGCGCAGCGATTCGTCGCGCAGCAGTTCGTACATCGATAGCACCGGCGCACAAGGGATGTCGAACTTGCGGAAAATGTTCACGGCCTCATACTTGGTCTTGTCCTTGATGAAGTCCTCGATGGTGGCGAAGATGTCTTCGAGGTGCGGCTGGCGTGCCTTCGCCGTGGTGTAGTCGGGGTCCGTCTTCCATTCCGGTTTGCCGATGGCCTCACAGATCGGCTCCCAGGCATGCCCCTGAATGGTGAAATAGATGTAGGCATTTGGATCGGTCTCCCAACCCTTGCATTTCAAGATCCACCCCGGCTGCCCGCCTCCGCCCGCGTTCCCGCCACGCGGCGTCACCTTGTCATTGAACGCATCCATCTCGTGCGGGTACTGCGGGTACTCCTCCAGATAGCCCACACGTTCGAGCCGCTGCTGATCGCGCATCTTCACACGGCACAGATTGAGCACCGCGTCCTGCATCGACACCGCGACTTTTTGTCCTTTGCCGGTCTGCTGCCGACCGATGATTGCCGTCAGAATGCCAATGGCCAGATGCATGCCGGTATTGGAGTCACCCAATGCAGCCGCCGAGATCGTCGGCTCGGAGTTCTCGCCCTTCCACCAGCCGGTGGTGGAAGCCGCCCCGCCAGCGCACTGCGCCACGTTCTCATAGACCTTGAGATCCTCGTAGTGGTGGCCTTCGCTGAAGCCCTTGACCGAGGCGAGAATCATCTTCGGATTCAGCGACTGGATGTAGTCCCAGGTAAAGCCCATGCGATCGAGAGCTCCCGGGCCGAAGTTCTCAACCATGACGTCGGATTCGCGCACAAGCTGTTCAAGGATTTTCTTGCCCTCCGGCGTCTTGGTGTTCAAGGTCAACGAACGCTTATTGCTGTTGAGCATGGTGAAGTACAGCGCATCCGCATCGGGCATGTCGCGCAATTGACTACGGGTGACGTCACCCGCGCCAGGTCGCTCCAGCTTGATCACGTCAGCGCCAAACCAGGCCAGCATCTGGGTGCACGCCGGCCCAGCCTGAACGTGGGTGAAGTCGATGATCTTGATGCCCTTGAGGGGAAGATTGCCAGTCATGTGCTTGCTCCTTTATCGATTTTGAATGAGTGAACGGGCCGCGACGTAGAACGATCATTTCTTTGCTGCTGCCGGGTTCAGATTCGTGATGCGCCCGCTCTCCGTGCCAGCCGTTTCGTCGATCACGGCGTTGATCAGGGTCGGTCGTCCGCAAGCGATGGCCTCGCGGATGGCCTTGTCGAGCTCGCCAGGCGTGGCCGCATTCACGCCAGCGCCCCCAAAGGCCTCCATCATCTTGTCGTAGCGAGCCCCCTTGACGAACACGGTGGGGGCGACGTCGGCTCCACCGCCGAGGTTCTTGTCCGTGCCTTTGTAGACCCCGTTGTTGTTGAACACCACGACGCAAACCGGCAGGTTGTAGCGACACAGGGTCTCGACTTCCATGCCACAGAAGCCGAAGGCGCTGTCCCCCTCGATCGCCAGCACCGGCTTGCCCGTGGTCACCGCTGCGGCGACGGCGAACCCCATGCCTATCCCCATGATTCCCCAGGTCCCCACATCCAGCCGCTTGCGCGGTTGATACATGTCGACAATGCTGCGGGTGAAGTCCAGGGTGTTGGCGCCCTCGTTGACGAGTGTGATGTCCGGTCTGTCGCGGACCACATTGCGCACCACGTTGAGCGCGCTGTGGAAGTTCATTGGGAAGGGGTTGACGGCAAGCGTTGCCGCCATCTTGGCGAGATTTCGCTCTTTGCGCTCCTGGACCGCGCCTAGCCACTCCGCCGGCGGGCGAGGCCAGTCGGCACCCACCCCTTCCAGCAACGCCGCAACACACGAGCCGATGTCTCCCACAACAGGTGCCGCAATGGCAACGTTGCTGTCCATTTCGGTCGGCGCAATGTCGATCTGGATGAATCGCTTGGCCGCGCCACCCCACGTTTTCCCTTTGCCGTGCGAGAGCAGCCAGTTCAGCCGTGCGCCAATCAACATCACCACATCGGCCTCTTGCAGCACATAGGAGCGGGCAGCGGCGGCCGACTGCGCATGAGTGTCGGGCAGAAGCCCCTTGGCCATGGACATGGGGATGTACGGGATGCCCGTCGCCTCGACCAGGGCGCGCACCGCATCGTCCGCTTGGGCATATGCGGCTCCCTTGCCCAGAATGATCAGCGGGCGCCTGGCGCTTCTGAGCAGGCCCAACGCTCGATGCACCGATTCGGGCGCGGGCCACTGCGCGGGAGCTGGATCGACGACCTGGACCAAGGACTGCCTGCCAACGTGCGCGTCCAAGGTCTGAGGAAACAACTTGGCCGGTAGATCGAGGTAAACGCCCCCAGGACGGCCCGACAGTGCCGCGCGTATGGCGCGGGCTACGCCTACGCCGATGTCCTGCGCGTGAAGCACGCGGAAGGCCGCCTTGCACAAGGGCTTGGCGATCGCCAATTGATCCATCTCTTCATAGTCGCCCTGCTGCAGGTCCACGATCTCGCGCTCGGAGGACCCGCTGATGAGGATCATCGGAAAACAGTTTGTGGTCGCATTGGCCAAGGCCGTCAGCCCATTGAGAAAACCGGGCGCGGAAACAGTGAGACAAATGCCTGGCTTCTTCGTCAGGAAACCCGCCGCCGCCGCGGCATTCCCCGCGTGCTGCTCATGTCGGAAGGAAATGACGCGGAGTCCGGCTCGTTGCGCCAACCGCGTCAGATCGGTGATCGGAATGCCGGGCAGGCCGTAGATCGTGTCGAGCCCATTGAGCTTGAGTGCCTCCAAAACCAGATGGAATCCATCCATCTGAACGGTCGAGGGATCGGCCTCACGATCCTCGACCTGTTTCTTCTGCGCCGCGCCCGACTCATTCAGTGAGGGCGCCAAGGTTGCTGCCATGTCCAACTCCCGAGGTAAGTTCGTCGACTTCAGGCCGACAAATCGATCTGGAATACGCCGTCGTGCGCTTTGAGGGAGAGTCTGAATCCTGCTGTCTTGAACCGACCCCCAACCACACACCACACAACAGATACCCAACACCATATGTGATATATCATTTGATCGCAAGCAAGATTCAGGTTGTCTGGCCTAGTGATTTCCCTTAGAGAAAGTATTCGAAGTCATTTGAGATGCAGCGCGCCTGGGTTCGGTATGGGCTGCAAGGCCGATTTCGCAGCCCAAGCCATGGGTAGAGAGCCTTTGCCACAGACCGCCCGAAACCAGGGTGCGATGCGCGCAAGGCACTTTGAACACCTTCCTTGGAGCTCCCTTTCACCTCACTTGTCCCTAGCCAACCAGACAAACACGATCGCGTGCCAAGTTCAATCGCACCCCTAGGAAGGCCTCGGTCTGGCTGATCTGCGAACCTGCTGCTCCCTCGACTCCATGCCATGAGCCTTGACGAATCGTCCGTATCCGCTGCGCGGGCCTGGGATCTGATCTCCCGGCGTCAGCAAGTCTCGCCCAAATGGCTCGACCCTCCAGGGCCCTCGTCCGAGCAGGCCATGGCCCTCTGGAACGCTGCGGCGCAAGCGCCAGACCATGGATTGATCCTTCCTTGGCGCTTTGTACAGGTCAGCGATACCGGCAGGGTTCGTCTTGGCGCTGCTTTTGAGCAGACACTTCTCGAGCGCGATCCACAGGCCCGCCCGGCCCAACGGCAAGAGGCGGGCGCCAAAGCCTATCGTGCCCCCTTTCTGGCACTTGCCGTCGCGCGGTCAGGACGCGATATGCACCCCGAGATTCCTCTGGCCGAGCGCATCGCCTCTTTGGGCTGTGCGCTGCAGAACCTCCTTCTGATGGCGCAGGCGCAGGGCTTCGGTGCCGGTCTGGTCAGCGGCCAGGCCATGAATTCAACTGCCTTGCGCACCTTGTTTCAGCTCGGCAACCATGAGCAGGCCGTCTGCTTTGTCGCCGTCGGCACGGTGCGCAAATCCAAGGCAAAACGCCTCCGGCCATCGCCATCACAGTTCGTGACGTGCCTTTGAGGAGCGCCTCTTGCGGCGCCCAGCCTGAGACTGACCGAGGATTGACCGGCGAAATGTCGGAACGCCCCTGGGTGGTGCGCAGCGCGCATCAAAACCGTGCGAACGTGCCCGCCAAGATCCGTTTGGGGGGCCTTCGGCAGCGCGAAGCTTTGGCACGTTTCATGCAGATGAGAACTCGAGGCGTGCTCTGCACGCACAAAGGCAGGCTAGGGTTCCGATTGCATGCGCAATGACTGGTCCGAGAGCTCGTCGGCTCGACTCGCAGTTGAGCTCCACGGAGGGATAAAAGCCCGGGAGGACGTCCGTAACTGGCACGCCTCCGATCTATCCCACACACTGGAGCTCGCCATGAATCTGCTGAAGTCGTTGATGCACAAAGCCATCCCCGTTGCCGGTTTGCTCACCTTGGCGCTTCTCCCGAAGCCGTCGTTCGCCCAGGTGACTCTGGGCGTGTCCGACTGGCCCGGCTGGGTCGCCTGGTACGTTGCCGAGAAAGAGGGCTACTTCAAGAAGTACGGTGCCGACGTCAAGCTGGTCTGGTTCCCGGATTACATGACCTCGGTGAGCGCCCTGTCGGCGGGCAAGATCGACGCCAACTGCCAGGCGCTGATCGACACGCTGTCTCCCGCCGAGAAGAAGGTGCCCGCAAAGATCATTCTGGTCACGGACAACTCGGCCGGCAACGACGCGCTGATGGTGAGCAACGGCATCAAGAGCTTTGCCGATCTCAAGGGCAAGACGGTCGGGGTGGAGATCGGCTCGATCGAAAACTATCTCGCCGCCACCGCGCTGAAGGCCAACGGCATGACGCTGAAGGACGTGAACGTCGTCAACATGTCCACCGGCGATGCGGCGGCAGCGATGATCGCCGGGCGCGTGCCCGCCGCGGGGGTGTGGAACCCGTGGATCCAGCGCATCGAGAACGCCAAGGCAGGCCATCCGCTGTTCACCAGCAAGTCCGCACCGGGTCTGATCCCGGACGTGGTCTATGCCCGCGACGCGGCGCTGAAAACCCACCGCAAGGACTTCGTGGCGATGACCAAGGCGTGGTTCGACGCGGTGAAGTTCATCGACGCCAACCCGATGAAGGCCGCCGAGATCATGGCGCCGCACGTCGGCCTCAAGCCACAGGAATACGCCCTCAGCCTCGCCGGCACCAAGCTGTTCGGCGCCGAGCTGAATCTCAAGGCGATGAGCAAGAGCACCGACCCGGTGTCGCTCTACGTCAGCACGGCGGACACCGGCGCCTTCCTGGTCGGCCAGAAGGCCATCGCCGCGACGCCCGACCCTGCAGCGTTCATTGACGCCAGCGTGGTGAAAGAGGCCATGGGGCACTGAACCCGGCGGCCGATGAACGCCCGGCCGCAAGGCCGCAAGGAGAACCGATGAGTGCACAACCCCTGAGTGCAGCCACCGCGCTGCCACCGTCCAAGGCTGCTGCAGCCAAGAGCGGCGGCTGGCGCGCGCGCATGCGCATCCGCGCCGACATTCCGCGTTGGGTGTACATCACCCTGTCGATCAGTGGCTTCGTGGTGCCGCTGCTGGTGTGGCAAGCGGTGGCCGGCAGCGGCTGGGTGCAGCCGCTGTTCCTGCCCTCGCCGATGGACGTGGTGCACAGTTTCATCGACTGGGCGCAAAACGGACTCACAGACGACACGCTCATCAGCATCTACCGGGTGGCCATGGGCTTCCTGATCGCCGCAGCCATCGGCGTGCCGCTGGGCATTTACATCGGCACGTACAAGTGGTTCGAAGCCATCCTCCAGCCGGTGAACGACTTCGTCCGCTACATGCCGGCCTCTGCCTTCATTCCGCTGGTGCTGCTGTGGATAGGCATCGGCGAAGGCTCGAAGATCGCCATCATCTTCATCGGCGTGATCTTCCAGATCATCGTGATGGTGGCCGACACCGTGCGCCGCGTGCCCGAGAACTATCTCGAAGTGGCCTACACCATGGGCGCGCGGCAGGGCGAGGTGATGGGCCTGGTGATCTGGCGCAGCATCCTGCCGGAGCTGCTCGACATCCTGCGCATCAACATGGGCTGGGCCTGGACCTACCTGGTCGTGGCCGAGATGGTCGCGGCCAACAGCGGCCTGGGCTTCCAGATCCTGCAGAGCCAGCGCTTCCTGAACACGCCCAAGATCTTCGTCGGCATTTTCGTGATCGGCGTGATCGGCCTTCTATTTGACCTGGCCTTCCGCTGGGTGTACCGCCTCGCCTTCCCCTGGAAGCGCCGCTGAGGAAGCCCCGCCATGAGCCAATCCAATGTGCGTTTCGATGCGGTCTGCAAGAGCTTTGCGCGCCGCAACGAATCCCCCCTGCTGGTGCTCGACCATGTCAGCCTCGACGTGCATCCGGGCGAACTGCTGGTGCTGGTCGGCGCGTCGGGCTGCGGCAAGTCCACGCTGTTGCGCATCCTCGCGGGCCTGGAGTCGTTCGACAGCGGCAGCGTCCAGGTCGACGGCCAGCAGATTGCAGGCCCCGGCGCCGACCGTGCGATGGTGTTCCAGCACTACAGCCTCTACCCCTGGCTGACGGTGAAGGAAAACATCCGCTTCAGCCGCCAGCTGCGCGTGGTGCGCGACGGTCTCACCAGCAACGACGTGGAGATCGCCTCCGGCCGCTCCGATGCGCTGCTGCAACTCATGGGCCTCACCCATGCCGCGGACTATTACCCCAATCAGCTCTCGGGCGGCATGCAGCAGCGCGTGGCCATCGCCCGCGCGCTGATGAACCGGCCCAGGCTGTTGCTGATGGACGAACCCTTCGGCGCCCTCGACGCCCAGACACGCGAGGTGATGCACGACCTCATCCGCCACGTCCATCAGCTTGAAGGCACCACCATCGTCTTCGTCACCCACGATGTGGAGGAGGCGCTCTACCTCGGCGACCGGGTGGTCGTCATGGCACCGCGCCCCGGACGCATCGACAGCGTGGTGGACGTGCCCTTCGGCCGCATGCGCGACCAGGAGCTCAAGGCCACGCCCGAGTTCCTCGCCGTCAAGCGGCAGATCCTGCACCGCATCCGCGAAACCTCGGGCATGAAGACCGACATCGAACAGCTCGAGCAGCTCAGCAAGCACCTCGAATCCAGCAACGCCGCTGCCGCGCTTACCCAAGGAGACACCGCATGACGCAGAGCGTCCACCCCGTTCCGCCGGACACCTTCCTCTGGGAAGAGATGCTGCCCGGCGGTTGTCACTGGTCCGGCCTGATGCGTCGCGGCACCGCCCTGCGCATCGCGGACACCGGCGGCCGCGCCAATCTGTCGGCCCTGTTCGTGCGCGCCGACGAGAAGCTCGAGCGCTACAACATGCCCGACACCCTCAAGGCCCAGCACACCGCCATGCTCACCCGCGGGCACGCGCTGTATTCCGACATGGGTCGGGTGATGTGCTCCATCACCGCAGACACCCGCGGCTGGCACGACACCATTGGCGGCGTGTCCACCGATGCCGGCATCCTCGCCCGCCATGGCGCCGCGCCCTACCAGACCCACCGCAACACCATGCACCGCAGCGCCGAGGACGGTCTGCTGATCGAGCTAGGCAAGTACGGCTTGGGCGTACGGGACCTGATGGCCAACGTCAACTTCTTCAGCAAGGTGACCGTGGCCGGCGACGGCACGCTGCACTACGTACCCGACCACGGCGCCGCGAACGACTGGCTCGACCTGCGCTTCGACATGGACGTGATCGCCGTGTTTTCCGCTGCGCCGCATGCGCTCGATACGCGTGCCGACTACGCCCCCGGCGACGTGGTGCTCACCGCGTGGCACAGCGGCCCGGCCGATGCTGCCGACGCCTGCCGCAACGCCTGCCCCGAGAACCAGCGCGGTTTCTACCGCACCGACCTGCTGTACCGGTGAACGCCATGACCACCTTCAACCTCGTCGAAAGCAAGCTCACCCCCGACACCGCCGTCTACGACCAGGTGCTGCCCGCCGGCGAAGGCTGGCTGCACCCCATCCGCGCCGGCCAGACCTTCCGCATCCTGGATCTCGAGGGCAACCAGGCCGTGGACACGCTGTTCTACAGCGCGGACGACTTCACCGAGCGCTACAGCGCCACCGAAACCCTCAAGCAGGATGCGCTCTACCTCACCGCAGGCAGCCGCCTCGTGTCCAGCCGCGGCCGCGAGATGCTCACCATCACCGCCGACACCTGCGGCCGCCACGACACCCTCGGCGGCGCCTGCTCGGCCGAAAGCAACACCGTGCGCTACGCGCTCGACAAACGGCCCATGCACTCCTGCCGCGACACCTTCCTCAAGTGCCTCTGGCAGTACGAAGGCGGGCATGCGAGGGAACGCCGGGCCGTGGGGGCGTTCACCAAGCGCGACATTACTGCCAATATCAACTTCTTCATGAACGTACCGGTCACGCCCGAGGGCGGACTGGAGTTCGCCGACGGCGTGTCCGCGCCCGGCAAGTACGTGGAAATGCGCGCGGCCATGGACGTGCTCTGCCTCATCTCCAATTGTCCGCAGCTCAACAACCCCTGCAATGCCTACAACCCCACGCCCGTGCGGCTGCTGATCTGGGACTGACCCGCAACCCTCGCCGCCGGGACGGCCCGGCGGCATTCCCCTCCTTCGGGACGACCCGCCGCAGATCGTCATGTTCGACACCGTTCTGATCGCCAACCGCGGCGCCATCGCTTGCCGCATCATCCGCACCCTGCGGCGCATGGGCGTGCGTTCCGTGGCCGTGTATTCCGAGGCCGACCGCGACAGCGCCCACGTCCTCCTGGCCGACACGGCCGTCTGCATCGGCCCCGCACCGGCCGCGCAGAGCTATCTGCGGGCGGACGCCATCCTCGACGCCGCGCGGCAGACCGGCGCGCAGGCCGTCCACCCTGGCTACGGCTTCCTGTCCGAGAACCCGGACTTCGCCGAAGCCTGCGAAGCCGGGGGCATTGCCTTCCTCGGCCCCACCCCGGCGCAGATGCGGGCCTTCGGCCTGAAACACACCGCCCGCGAGCTTGCGCAACAGGCAGGCGTGCCGCTGCTGCCCGGCTCCGGCCTACTCGCCGACGCCGGACACGCCCTGGCCGAGGCACGCCGCATCGGCTTTCCGGTCATGCTCAAGAGCACCGCCGGCGGGGGCGGCATCGGCATGCAGCTCATCTGGAGAGAGGATGCCTTGCAGGAGGCGTTCGAACGCGTCGACCGCCTCGCCCGCGCCAACTTCAAGGAAGCCGGCATCTACCTTGAAAAATATGTGCAGGCGGCGCGGCATATCGAGGTGCAGATCTTCGGCGACGGCCGAGGCGGCGTGGTGCACTTGGGCGAGCGCGACTGTTCGCTGCAACGGCGCAACCAGAAGGTGGTGGAGGAAACCCCAGCGCCCAAGCTGCCCGAGGCCACGCGCACCGCCCTATGCGACACCGCCGTCAGCCTGATGGGCAGCGTGCAGTACCGCAACGCCGGCACGGTGGAGTTCGTGCTCGACGCCGACACCGGGGCCTTCTATTTCCTGGAGGTCAACACCCGCCTGCAGGTCGAGCACGGCGTGAGCGAGGAGGTCAGCGGCGTCGACCTGGTGGAGTGGATGGTGCGGCTGGCCGCCGGCGAAGCGCCCAGCGCCGGCTACGTGCACCGGCCGCGCGGCCACAGCATCCAGGTGCGGGTGTATGCGGAAGATCCGGCCAAGGACTTCCAGCCCGCGACCGGCCTGCTCACTGAGGTGGCGTTCCCCGCCGACGCGCGTGTCGAAACCTGGGTGGAGCCGGGCAGCGAGGTGAGCGCCTACTACGACCCCATGCTGTCCAAGCTCATCGTCCACGGCGCCGACCGCGACGACGCCCTCCGCAAGCTGCGAGAGGCGCTTGCCGCCACCCGCCTCTACGGCTTCGAAACCAACCTCGACTACCTGCGCACGGTCGCGGCCGACGCCACCTTTGCCGCAGGCCGACAGACCACGCGCTACCTTGCCGGCCTCGCCTATCACCCGCGCACCGTGGACGTACTCGAACCCGGCGTGCAGACCATGCTGCAGGACTGGCCGGGCCGTCTGGGTTACTGGGACGTGGGCGTGCCGCCCTCGGGCCCGATGGACGCCCTGGCCCACCGTGCCGCCAACCGCTTGTTGAACAACCCGGCGGACGCGGCCACGCTGGAGATCCTGCTCACCGGGCCCACGCTACGCTTCAACTCCGACGCCGTGTTTGCCATCGCCGGAGCCGAGTTGCAGGCCACGCTCGACGACGTGGCCTGCGCCAACTGGAGCAGCCATGCCGTGCGTGCCGGGCAGGTGCTGCGCTTCGCAAGCCCGCAGGGCGGCGGGTGCCGCGCCTATCTGGCCGTAGTCGGCGGCTTCGACGCGCCGCGCTACCTAGGCAGCCGCGCCACCTTCACCCTCGGCCAGTTCGGCGGCCACGCCGGCCGCACCCTGCGCACTGGCGACGTGCTGCACCTGAGCGCCCCCTGGGTCGGCTCGCCGACCCGCCCCCCGTGGGGGTCAAGGAAACTTGGGGCGGCCCTGCGTTTCCTTGAGAGAACCGGAGCAGCCGCACCTGCCAGCCGTTCCGTGCCCGAAGCCGCACGCCCCGGCTACGCCACGCAGTGGGACATCGCGGTGCGCTACGGCCCGCACGGCGCGCCAGACTTTTTCACCGAGGCCGACATCGACATGGTGTTCGGCACCGATTGGGAGGTTCACTACAACTCCAACCGCACCGGCGTGCGGCTCATCGGCCCCAAGCCGGAATGGGCCCGCAGCGACGGCGGCGAAGCGGGGCTGCATCCCTCCAACATCCACGACAACGCCTACGCCGTCGGCAGTATCGACTTCACTGGCGACATGCCCATCCTGCTCGGCCCGGACGGTCCCAGCCTGGGCGGCTTCGTCTGCCCCGGCGTGGTGGTCGCGGCAGATCTCTGGAAGCTCGGCCAGCTGCGCCCCGGCAACACCGTGCGCTTCGTGCCCATCAGCCTGGACGAGGCCGCGCGGCTAGAAGCCGCACAGGACGCCGCGCTCGCCAAGCTCGACGGCGCCCCGCTCGACCCGCCGCTGGCCGCAGGGCCCGATCGCTCATCGCCCGTCGTCGGCCGGCTGGACGTGCCCGATCACCCGGTGGGTGTGCGCTACCGCGTCGCGGGCGACAAATACCTGCTGGTCGAGTACGGCCCGCTGGTGCTCGACCTGGAACTGCGCCTGCGCGTGCACGCGCTGATGCAATGGCTGCAGGCGCAGAGGCTCGACGGCATCGTCGACCTCACACCCGGCATACGCTCGCTGCAGATCCACTACGACAACCGCGTGCTGCCCCTGCGCGACCTGATGTGGGCGCTTGCGCGGGCCGAGGACGAACTCCCGCCACCCGACGCGATGGAAGTGCCCTCGCGCATCGTCCACCTGCCGCTCAGCTGGGACGACCCGGCCACCCGGCTCGCGATCGAGAAATACATGGCCGGCGTGCGCAAGGACGCGCCCTGGTGCCCGTCCAATATCGAGTTCATCCGCCGCATCAACGGCCTGGATTCGGTGGACGACGTGCTGCGCACCGTGTTCGACGCCAGCTACCTGGTGCTCGGCCTGGGCGACGTGTATCTGGGCGCACCGGTGGCCACGCCGCTCGACCCGCGCCACCGCCTCGTCACCACCAAGTACAACCCCGCGCGCACCTGGACGCCCGAGAACGCCGTGGGCATCGGCGGCGCCTATCTGTGCGTCTACGGCATGGAAGGCCCCGGCGGCTACCAGTTCGTCGGCCGCACCCTGCAGATGTGGAACCGGTGGCGGCAGACCGCCGAGTTCACCGACGGCAAGCCCTGGCTGCTGCGCTTCTTCGACCAGGTGCGCTTCTTCCCCGTGAGTACCGGGGAGCTGCAGACCATCCGCGCCGACTTCCTGCACGGCCGCTACCGCCTGCGCATCACCGAAGACCGCTTCCGCGCGGCGGACTACCACGCTTTCCTGGCCGACAACGCCCCGTCCATCGCGGCGTTCCGCGCCAGCCAGCAGCAGGCCTTCGCCGAGGAGCGCGAGCGCTGGGCGCAGAGCGGCCAGGCCGACTGGGTCAGCGACGCCAACGTGGCCGACGTCGGCAGCGATAGCGAGCTCGACCTACCCGACGGCGCCCGCCCCATCGCCAGCCAGGTGGCCGGCAGCGTGTGGAAGATCTTGGCGCAGCCCGGCCAGTCCGTGGCTGCTGGCGAAACCCTGTGCATCCTCGAATCGATGAAGATGGAAATCAACGTGGCCGCGCCGTCCGCCGGCGTGGTCGAGCGACTGCTGTGCCGCGAAGGCGGCGCCGTGAGCGCGGGCCAGAATTTGCTCATCCTGACGGAGACTTGAATGATCGACAGCCTCACCATCCCCGCCCTGCACACCGCCTACCGCGACGGCCGGCTCACGCCGACCGCGCTGGTGGAGGCTCTGCTGGAGCGCGCCGCGCAGTACCCTGACCACGCCATCTGGATCACCCCGCCCGACGCCGCGCATCTGCGTGCCCGCGCGAAGGCGCTGGAGGCGGCAGGCATGGACGGCCTGCCGCTGTTCGGCGTGCCCTTCGCCATCAAGGACAACATCGACCTCGCCGGCGTGCCCACCACCTGCGCCTGCCCCGAGTACGCCTATATGCCGGAGCAGTCCGCCACCGTGGTGGCGCGGCTGGAAGCGGCCGGCGCCATCGCCATGGGCAAGACCAATCTCGACCAGTTCGCCACCGGGCTCAACGGTACGCGCTCGCCCTACGGCGCCTGCCGCAACGCCTTCGACCCCGATTTCATTTCCGGCGGCTCCAGTTCCGGGTCGGCCGTGGCCGTCGCGCTCGGCCTGGCGAGCTTTTCGCTGGGCACCGACACCGCCGGTTCGGGCCGCGTGCCTGCGGCGTTCAACAACCTCATCGGCCTCAAGCCCACCTGCGGCCTGCTCTCGACGACCGGCGTGGTGCCGGCCTGCCGGTCGCTGGACGTGGTGTCCATCTTCGCCCTGTCCGCGCCCGATGCGCAGCGCGTGCTCGCGGTGGCCGCCGCGGAAGACGCGGCCGATCCGTACTCACGCGCCGCCGAGCCCCACGGCTTCGACTTCGGTCGCGCCGCATCCTTCCGCTTCGGCGTGCCGATGGACAAAGACCTCGAGTTCTTCGGCGACGCCGAGTCCGAGCGCCTCTTCCGCGAAAGCGTTGCGCGGCTGGAGTCGCTCGGCGGCAAGGCCGTGCCGATCGACTTCGCGCCCTTCATCGACACGGCCAAGTTGCTGTACGGCGGCCCCTGGGTGGCCGAACGCTACGAGGCCATCCGCGCCTTCATCGACGCCCGGCCGGAGGCCCTGTTCCCAGTGACGCGCGACATCACCCTCGGCGGCGCCAAGCCGCTGGCGGCGGATGCCTTCGCCGCGCAGTACAAGCTGCGCGCCCTGCAGCGCATCTGCGCGCCGGTGTGGAACGTGGTGGACTGCGTCGTCACGCCCACGGCGGGCACCCTCTACACCCGCGCCCAGATGCTGGCCGACCCGATCCGGCTCAACACCAACCTCGGCCTCTACACCAACTTCATGAACCTGCTGGACTATGCCGCCATCGCCGTGCCCGGCGGATTCCGGCAGGACGGCCTGCCGCTGGGCGTGACCCTGTTCGCCCCCGCGCACCAGGACGTGCCTCTGCTGCATCTGGCCGGGCGCTGGCAGGACAGCCGCGCCGCGCCCTGCGGCACCGCGGAGCCCGCGCCTGCGCCTGCGCCGTCCGACACGGATGCCCCCGCGCCAGTGCCCAGCGGACAGGTGCGCGTGGCTGTCGTCGGCGCCCATCTGAGCGGCCTGCCGCTGAACCACCAGCTCACCCGCCGTGGCGGGCGGTGCGTTGCCACCACGCAGACCGCGCCGCTGTATCGCTTCTACGCCTTGCCGGACGGCAAGCGCCCCGGCCTGATCCGCGTGGCTGATGGCGGCGCCGCCATCGCCTGCGAGGTATGGGAGCTGCCTGCGGCCGAGTTCGGCTCCTTCGTTGCCGGTATTCCCGAACCGCTGGGCATCGGCACCCTGCAACTGGCCGATGGCACCCCCGTGTGCGGCTTCATCTGCGAGCCCATCGGCGTGGAAGGCGCGCGCGACATCACGGCCTTCGGCGGCTGGCGCGCTTATCTGGCGGCGCGCTGAAACCAGCCTCTTCGTTCCATCCACCGCTCAATCCGGAGCCCAACATGACCCGCAACGACGTCACCGAAACCCTCATCGCCGCGCGTATCGCCAAGGGCATCAGCTGGGCCGAAGTGGCCCAGGCCGTCGGTCAAAGCAAGGAATGGGTGACTGCCGCCTGCCTTGGCCAGATGGCCTTCACCGCGGAGCAGGCTGAGGTGGTGGGCAAGCTGTTCGAACTCGACGCCATGGAAGTCAAGCTCTTGCAGACCGTGCCCTACAAGGGCTCACTGCCCACTGTCGTACCCGCCGACCCGCTGATCTACCGCTTCTACGAACTGGTCAATGTGTATGGCACCACCTTCAAGGAACTGATCCATGAAGAGTTCGGCGACGGCATCATGAGCGCCATCGATTTCAAGATGGACCTCACCCGCGAGCCCGACCCCAAAGGCGACCGTGTGTGCATCATCATGTCGGGAAAGTTTCTGCCGTACAAGACCTATTGAGGATGACGGCAGGATAGGTTCTGCGCTGCGAGCAGCCTGGCAACGCAGGTCGTACGCCGCAGGAGATCGGCGATAGGCTCCTCCTCACGAAGATCTACCCTACTGCGACCTGCTCACGAAACAACTCCAGCGCTCGTGATTTCACCGCGACGAAGTGAGGATCGGCGACCGACTCGGCGCTGCGAGGGCGAGGCATGTCAAATTCGAGCTCGGCCGCGATACGGGTGGGTCGACGTGTGAGAAGCAGGATACGGTCGGCGAGGAACACGGCATCCTCCAGATCGTGCGAGACGATGAGGGTCGTGGTGTTTTCCTGCCGCTGGACATGCTGCAGACGGTCTCTGATGAACAAAGTCATCTCATAGTCGAGCGCGGAGAACGGCTCGTCGAGAAACAACACTTCGGGCCGCGGGGCGAGCGCGCGCATGATGGATACGAGTTGCTGCTGGCCGCCCGAGAACTCGTAGGGGTGGCGGCTCAGATCGAAGCGCACGTCGAAGGCGTCGATCAAGGCGTCGACGCGCTCCTTCACCTGCTCCGCGGCCATACCGCGTCGGCGAAGCGGGTATTCGATGTTGCCGCGCGCGCTCATCCAGGGCAGCAGGGCGTCGCGGTAGTTCTGGAACACGTAGCCGATGACCGTGTCACGGAGTGACTTGCCGTCGAACAGGATTTCGCCGGAGTCCACCGGCAGCAGCCCGGCGATCATATTGATCAGCGTCGACTTGCCGCAGCCGTTGGGGCCAAACACCGAGACGATGCGCCCGCGCGGAATGTCGAGGTCGAGATCCTGGTAGAGCGTGGCGCCATGGAAGGCCTTGCACAACCCGCGCACCGTGACGTGGGTGCCCGGCGCCGCCGGTTTGCGCACGAGCTGCGCGGCATTGGGAGATGCGGCGGCGGCATTGCCGCCGAACCAGTTTGACCATGCGCTCATTTTCCACCCCAATGCACGAATCGCCGCTCGATGAGGAAGAACAGCAGGTTGAGCAGATAGCCGAGCACCCCGGTGAGCAAGATGGCGGCGTACATGCCCTTGATGTTGAGCACCTGCTGCGCGTTGATGATGCGCTGGCCCAGGCCGTTGTCCGAGCCGATGAACATCTCGGCGACGATGACGATGACCAGCGCCATGCTCACTCCCGTGCGCAGGCCGACGAAGGTCTGCGGCAGGCTTTCCAGCAGCAGCACGTCCTTGAACACATGCCAGCGCGACACCCCCATGACCTGCACCGCCAGCACCCGGGTCTTGCGCGCATGCATCACGCCATACGCGCTGTTGAACAGGATGAGCAGCACCGCGGCGAACGCGGCGATGGCGATCTTGTTCAGGTTCGACAGACCGAACAGCAGCATGAACAAGGGGATAAGGGCGGAGGAGGGCGTCGAACGGAAGAAATCGATGAGGAATTCGACGCTGCGGTAGATCGGCGGCGAACTGCCCAGCGCCACCCCCAGCGGCACGCCGACGAAGGCCGCGATGGCGAAGGCATAGAAGGTGCGCAGCACCGTGGCCTGCAGGTCCGGCCACATGCTGCCGTCGAGCAGGCTGCCCCATAGTGCGGCCAGCGTGGCGCCTGGCGTGGGCAGCAGCACCGGATTGACCCAGTACGCCGACACGGCAGTTTGCCACAGCACCAGCAGCAACAGCGGGCCGAGCAGCGGCAGCAGCCGCATCAGGCGCGGGCTCATGCCTTGTAGAGCATGGCGCCGACGTCGACCTTACGTGTGAAGATCTTGCGCTCGGTGAACACGTCGAAAAATTTCTGGAAATAGCCCACGTCGCCGGGCGTGAACTGCGTGTAGTTGGTGAAGCCGGGCAGCGGCACAGCCTCGGCCAGCTTGGCATCGATGCTGGTGTAGCCGACGAGGTCGGGGCGCACCTTGGTCGGCTCCTTGAGCACCAAGTCGATGGCCTGCAGATAGGCGGCGATGTAGCGCTGCGCCAGGGCCGGATTGGCCTTCAGGAACTTGGCTGTCAGCGAGGCCGAACCGCCGTACCACGGAGCATCTGGATCTCCAAGCACGTACTTGGAGATCACCCCGACTTCGAGGGTGCGGGTCAGACCGCCAAGCCGTCCAACCGTGCCGGTGGGCTCGAGGGTATAGACGGCGTCGACCTGCCCTGCGGCTAGGGCCGCGACATGCTGGCCCACCGGCATTTCGATGGGCTTGCAGTCGGGGTAGCCGTTTTTCTCGAAAATGATCTTGGCCAGGACCACGTTCTGAATACCAGGACCACAGCCGATCCGTTTGCCTTTGAGTTCGCCGAGGGCCTTGACGCCGCTCTTGGCCGCGACCAGCACTTCGTCGAGCACCAGCTTGGCGTTGGACGGGTTGGAGGCGATGATCTTGCACAACCCCGGTTCGGCGATGTCGCCCAGCCCCAGCGCTGCCGACGCCGTGCCATTGGCCGAGCCGTCGATGCGTCCGGCGATCATCGCCTCCACCACCTGCTGTGCGCTGGCGAATTTCACCGCCTCGACCTGCAACCCCGCCTGCTTGAACACGCCATGGTTCACCCCGGCGTAGAGCGGAATGCCGCCGGCGATTGGCCAGAAGCCGATGCGGATCGGGGTGTCGGCACGGGCGACCCGGCTCAGCGCAGCGCCTGCGGCCAGGCACAGACCGGCGGCCACGACGCGGCGGCGGTCAGGGCGTGAAGGAACGGAGTGAAGGGTATCGGTCATGGTTGCATCCTCGCCTTGGAGTGAAAAGCGCTATGGATCGGTGCACAAACTTGTGCACAAGAACGAATGCAAGTTGCATGCCACGCGGACACATCCGGTTGCGACTACCAAGCAGGCGGACGATGGGGTGCCGCCGCGCAAAAGGCGGGGCGAAACCGGCCTACGCTGGTGCGTATTGCTTCGCCTCGGTGCGCACCGTCTGCAGCCGATGCAGGGTGATCTTGCGCGTTTCCTGGCGGCTGCGGTCGATGTGGGCGCGGATGAGCAGCTCGGCCTGATCCGGCTTGTGGCGCTGGATGGCTCGCAGAATGGCGGCGTGCTCGTCGTAGGTGGTGCTCACACGGTGGGGATAAGTGAAATCCAGACGCCGGATGATGCGGATGCGGTCGGTCACCTCGGCGTGCACGCGCAGCATCTCCTGATTGCCCGCGGCGGCCACGAGTTCGGTGTGGAACACCTCGTCGAGCCCGGACACCACGCGGGCATCGCTGAGACGCGCGCTCTTGTCGACGATCCAGTCGGCGACGAGCGCGCCAAGCCGCTGCTGGCTGGCCTCGTCGACGGCACCGCCCGCCAGCTGGCGCACGGCATGCACCTCGATCAGTTTGCGCAGCTCGTAGAGGTCGTCGAAGCGCGCGAAGTCGATGGGCACCACCTCCCAGCCGCTGCGGAAGTAGCCGCGCACCAGGCCCTCGGTCTGCAGCCGCAACAGGGCCTCGCGCACCGGGGTGCGCGAGACGCCGTAGCGTTCGGCGATTTCGGATTCGGTGAAACGCTCGCCGGGCAGCAGCCGGAACTCGAACACGTCCTCCCGCAATTGGGCGTAGAGCGCGACGGCCCGCGATGTCGGCTTGCCGCGCCCTGCGGCAAGCGCTTGTTCACGTGGACTGGGATTCGGTGGCGTCATAGGGGGTCCAACCAGCTCACGTGGGCGGCGACCACCCGCCAGCCTTCGGCCAGCCTGACCCAGGTCTGGGACTGTCGGCCGATCCGGGTCGAGCCGTCCCGGACGAACTCGATATTAGCGACCGCGAAGTCGTGACCAAACGTGGTCAGGCTGCGCCTACGAAGGGTGCGCGCCAGCCCCTGCGCGGGGCGCTGGGCCCTGAAGGCGGCTATCTCGGCGTAGCCGTAGAGGTTCTCGGTCGCGCCGTAGCGCAGGGTCGCGGCGTGGTCCCAGAACAGAAGGTCGAGCATCGCCACGTCATTGCCCACCAAGGCCGCTTCGTATTGCGCGAAGACGGCCTCCACTTCCGCCACCACCTCGGGCAGGTTCACCGCGCTGAGGGCGAGGCTCACTGGGCGACCCTCCGGTCGCCGCGCGACCGCTGCCCCGAGGGAAGGAGAGCGCCCTCTTCGGGCGCCCAGGCGTGGGCGCTCATGCGGCACCGCCCGCGGCCGTGGCCCCTGCGGCTTCCAGCATCCGCGCCGCGCGCAGCGCCACCTCCTCCCGGCCCGGCGCGGCGATCAGTTGCACGCCGATGGGCAGCTCGCCGGGCGCCACGCGCATGGGCGCCGCGACCACCGGCAGGCCGATGCAGGAGATGGGCTGGGTCAGCAGGCCCATGTTCGGGCGCGTCGGCACGGACGTACCGTTGAGATCGAAGGACTCGCTGCCCAGAGGCTGTGCCGCAACGGGCGTGGCCGGGGCGATCAGCAGGTCGAAGCGCTCGAACAATCGGCGCGCCTCGGCACGCGCCAGGGCGCGAACCCGCTGCGCCCGGATGTAGGCCGAGGCCGGCAACAGCGCCCCGGCGGCCAGACGGTCGCGCGATAGCGGCTCCATCGCGTCGTAATGGTCGCGCAGATGGTCGAGGTGCAGCTGGCCGCCTTCCGACGCGGTGATGATGAAGGCCGCAGCCCGTGCCGCGGCAGCGCTGGTGAACTCGACCTCGTCGGCCGCGCCGAGCGCGATGGCCGCGGCCCGCGCGGCGGCTCGCGCCTGCGGTCCGGCAAACTGCTGGAAGTAGCCTCCGAGCAGGGCGGCGCGCAGCGGCCCGGCCTCGCCCAACAGACCTGCGGCGGGAGCGGCGTCGCCCAGCAGGACGGCAAAGCAACGCGCCAGATCATCGGCACTGCGCGCGAAGGGCCCCAGATGATCCAGGCTGTAGACAAAGGGGTAGCTGCCCTGCCGCGGCAGACGCCCGAAGGTGGGCTTGAGGCCGAAGATGCCGCAGACGGAGGAGGGCACCCGGATGGAGCCGTTGGTGTCCGAACCCAGGCTCAGCGGCACCAGACCCGCCGCGACCGCCGCGCCGCAACCGCCCGACGAGCCCCCGGCGCTGTGGCTTAGGGCATGCGGGTTGCGCGTGGGGCCGGCGTGCGTGTTCTCCGTGGTGAAGCCGTAGGCGAATTCGTCCATATTGAGCGCACCGACCAGCACCGCACCGGCCCGTTCCATGCGGTCGACCAGCACGGCGTCGGCGCTTGCCGCGGGCGCGCTGGCCAGCACCCGCGAGCCTGCCAGCGTGGTCAGGCCCGCCACATCGAACAAATTCTTGACCGCGTAGGGCACGCCGGCCAGCGGCGGCAGGGGCTCGCCCCGCGCACGCGCCGCGTCGATGTCGCGCGCCTTGCGCCGTGCTCGATCCGCCGTCACCGAGGTGAAGGCGTTCAGACGCGGATTGACCAGGGCGATACGGTCCAGCGCGTGCTGGGTCAGCTCGGCTGCGCCGAGGGTGCCCGACGCAATGGCCCCGGCCATGTCGAGGGCCGACCGCAGCGAGGGGTCGCCGAACGGCGGCACACAGCTTGGCGCAGAGGGGCCGCTCATGGCGCGGGCTCCGCGTCGGGCACAAAGTCCGGCGCCGGTTCGTCATGCACCGTCAAGGCCACGCCATCGAGCACGGCCATCACCTGTTGCAGGCGCTCGACCTGCTGCGCAATCCGCACGCGGGCCGCGGCATCCAGCGGCAGTCCGTGCTGACGCGCACCCCAGTCGACCAGCTCAGCGGCCGGAGCGGCTGGCGTGGGAAGTCGCGTGGAATCGTTCATGCAGTCTCCTTCATCTGATCGGCTCATGCGGGATGCCGAGGCCGGAGGGGTTGGTGCACCCGCACCGTTTTCAGGCCCCCTTCGCACTGTGCCGGTGCGCTGCGAGCCTCGCTGACCGTGCCCATGGCGTTGCCACAATATGTATACAAGAGATTATGCAAGCCGCGTGCCAAAACAGTCCCTTCATCCTGAAGAAGGCCTTGATCTCAGGTCTTTCAATCATTTAGGCACGGCCGGCCTCTGCGCATCCAGCGAGGGCGAACACCATTGGCACGCCGTTTGCATAGATCGAGCATCCATCATGTATGCATGATTACCCCCGATCTGCGCCATTCCCATGCACGTCCAGCTCATCGACATCAGCAAGCGCTTCGGCCCCGTCCTGGCCAATGACGCCGTGTCGCTGGAGATCGGCGACGGCGAAGTGCTGGCCCTGCTGGGCGAGAACGGCGCCGGCAAGAGCACCCTGATGAAGGTGCTCTACGGCTACTACCGGGCCGACGGCGGACAGGTGCTGGTGGATGGGCGCGAGGTGGCCATCGACTCCCCGCGCGATGCGATGGCCCAGGGCATCGGCATGGTGTTTCAGCAGTTCAGCCTGATTCCGGCGCTGACCGTGCTGGACAACCTGCTGCTGGCCTACCCCGAGCCGCCAATCTGGCACAGCCGCCGCAACACCGAAAAGGCGGTGCGCCTGCTTGCGGAGTTCGCGCCCGGTGTGGCCGCGGACCGGCGCGTCGCCGACCTGTCGGTCGGGCAGAAGCAGCAGGTCGAACTGGTCAAGGTGCTCAACCTCGATGCGCAGCTGGTCATCCTCGACGAGCCGACCTCGGTGCTGGCCCCGGAGGAAGTGCAGCGCCTGCATGCGGTGGTGCGGCGGCTGGCCGAATCGGGCCGCAGCGTGGTGTTCATCACCCACAAACTCGAAGACGTGCGGGCCTGCGCGCACCGCGTGGCGGTGATGCGGGGCGGCCGACTGGTCGACCAGGCCGATGCGCGCGGCATCGACGCCGAGAAGCTGGTCGCGCTCATGGTGGGCAACACCCAGCTGCGCTCGGTCGCACAGACCGCGCCGCCCGACGATTCGGTGGCCCGCATCTCGATCCGCGGGCTGCGCAGCCAGGCCGACACGCTCGCGCTCGAAGGCATCGACCTCGACATTGCGCCGGGCGAAGTGCTCGGCATCGCCGGTGTATCGGGCAACGGGCAAGATCTTCTGGCCGACGCCGTGACCGGCATGGCGCCGATCAGCGCGGGCGACGTACTGCTCGACGGCGAGGTGCTGCACAGCCACGACACCGCGCGGCCGCACGACGCCCGCCAGGGCTACATCCCCGAATACCCCTTGAAGAACGCGGTGGCCGCCGACATGCGCAACAGCCTGAATCTTGCGCTTCGCCGCCTCGGCGGCATGCCGCTGTTCCCGCGCTGGGACACGCTGGAGCTGCGCGCCCGGGACCTCATGGAACAGTTCGACGTGCGCCCGCGCCAGACACGGCTGGCCTCGGGCCGGCTGTCCGGGGGCAATCTGCAGAAGCTGGTGATCGCCCGCGAGCTGTCGGAGCCGCGGCGCTTCGTCGTGGCCTGCTACCCGACCATGGGGCTGGACCTGCAGGCCACCCAGGCCGTCTACGACGCCCTGTTCCGCCAGGCCGCAGGCGGCGCCGCCGTGCTGTGGATCTCGGAAGACCTCGACGATCTGCTGCGCTATGCCCACCGCATCGCGGTGCTCTATCACGGCAAGGTCGTCGGCGTGCTGCCCGCAGCCGCGGCCGACCGCATGCAGATCGGCCACCTGATGACCCACGGAGCTACACCATGAGCACGTCCACCGCCTGGCGCACCCTGGCCGACCGGCTCACCGTTCCGGCGGGCGGCATCGGCGTGTTTCTGCTGCTCGCCGCGGCGTTCTTTTTCTTCAACGGCTACGCGCCGCTGACCATCTTCAACCAGATCGTGCAGGGCGCCTTCGGCAATGCCCTGTCGATCAACACCACCCTGACCAAGACCATCCCCATCCTGTTCTGCGCTCTGGCCACCGCGCTGCCCGCGCGCATGGGCCTGATCTCGGTGGGCGCGGAAGGGCAGCTTTACTTCGGCGCGCTGGCAGGCACCGCCATCGTGCTGCACATGACCTCGGCGCCGATCTGGCAACTCTTGCCCGCCGCGGTGCTGCTCACGCTGCTGGGCGGCGGCCTCTGGGGCGCCATTCCCGGCCTGCTGCGGGCGGTGCTGGGCGTGAACGAGACCATCGTCACCATACTGATGAACTATGTGGCCATCCAGCTCGTCCAGTACGCGGTGTATGGGCCGTGGAAGGATGCGGGCAACCTGGGCTGGCCCGCCACCATCGCCTTCCCGGAAGCCGCGAAATTCCCCTCCATCAACCTTGGCGGCCTGAGCACAGACTGGGCGCTGCCCCTTGCCGTGCTGCTGGCCGTGGCGCTCCATGTGCTGGTGGAAAAGAGCCGCTGGGGCACCGGCCTCGACCTGCTGCGCAGCAATCCGCGCGTGGCCCGCATGGCCGGGCTGTCCTACACCCGTCAGACCCTTCTGGTCATGGCGCTCGCGGGTGGGCTGGCCGGGCTGGCGGGCTATGTGCAGACCGCCAACGTGCAGACGCATCTGCAACCCGACATCTCGTCCGGCTACGGCTATGTCGGCTTTCTGGTGGCGTGGCTGGCCGGACAGAACTTCCTGCGCATCATTCCGCTGGCACTGGTCATGGGCGGCCTTCTTTCTGCGGGTGACGCGCTGCAGCTGTTTGCCCAGTTGCCCTTCGCCAACACCGTGGTGATGCAGGCCCTGCTGTTCATGAGCGTGCTCGGCGTGGGTGCCTGGCGCGCCAGGCGAAAGGCGGCGGTATGAACGGGGGACTGCTTCTCGGCCTGTTGTCCATCGCCCTGCTTACGGCCACGCCGGTGCTGCTGGCCATGCTCGGAGAAACGCTCACCGAGCGGGCCGGGGTGGTGAACCTCGGCGTGGAAGGGCAGATGCTCGTCGGCGCGGCCGCCGGGTTCGCGGCCACCCACATCACGGGCAGCCCCTGGGCGGGGCTGGCCGTGGGTGCCGCCGCGGGCGTGGCGCTGTCGTCGGTGCACGCGCTGCTCTGCCTCGGCCTGGGTGTGAACCAGATCGCCAGCGGCCTGGCCATCCTGTTTCTCGGCAACGGGCTGTCGTCGTTCTACGGCACCTCCCTGGTCGGCCAGCAGATCGAGGGCTTTCACAGCCTGCGCCACGGCTGGCTGGCCGACCTGCCGGTGGTCGGCGGCTTTCTCTCGCAACTCACGCCCACGGTCTACCTCGGGCTGGCGCTGGTGGTGGTCTGCGGCCTGTTCCTCTACCGCACGCAGTGGGGCCTGGTCTGGCGCTCGGCGGGCGAGTCGGCCGATGCGCTGCGCATGCTGGGCAAACACCCGATGCGTCTGCGCGTGACCGCGGTGCTCACGGGCGGCGCCTTCACCGGCCTGGCCGGCGCAGCCCTGTCGGTGGATTACACCCGGACCTGGGTCGAGCAGATGACCGCCGGTCGCGGCCTGCTCGCCGTGGGCCTGGTGATCGTGGCGCGCTGGAACCCCTGGCTGGCCCTGCCGGTCGCGCTGATCTACGGGCTGTCGGAGGCGCTATCGCTGCGGCTGCAGTCGATGGGCTCCGACCTCTCTCCCTATCTGCTCGGCACTCTGCCCTATCTGGTGCCGCTGATCGTGCTGTTGCTGAGCTACCGGGCCAGCCAGCGCGGCACCTCCATGCCTCAGGAGCTCGCCGGCGTGTTCCGCGGCATGTCCTGAGCGACATCCCTTCACATTCCTGGAGAACAGCATGAACCTTCGATTCCTCGCCCTGATCGCCGCCGCATCGGCCGCGGTCACCCTGGCCATGCAGCCCGCACGCGCCGACGTCATGGTGGGCTATGTCTATGTCGGCGCCAAGACCGATGGCGGCTACAACGAGGCGCAGGACGCGGGACGGCTGTACGTGCAGAAGTCCGTCCCCGGCGTGAAGACCAACTACCTGGAGAACGTGCCCGAGAGCGCCCAGGTCACGCAGGCCATGGAACGCATGATCGGCGCGGGCGACAAGATCATCTTCGCCACCAGCTACGGCTATCTGCCCTACGCGCTCGATCTGGCCAAGAAGTACCCGAAGGTCACCTTCATGCATTGCGGCGGCGCCAAGCTCGCCCCCAATCTAGGCACGTACTTCGCCGACATGTATGAGGCGATGTACCTCTCGGGCATCGCCGCGGGCAAGGCCGCGGCCAACGGCAAGATCGGCTTCGTCGCCGCGCACCCGATTCCGCAGATTCTGCAGGACGTGAACGCCATCGCGCTGGGCGCGCAGTCGGTCAACCCGAAGGCCACCGTGACCGTGGTCTACACCGGCGCGTGGAACGACCCGTCCAAGGACGTGGCGGCGGTCAACACCCTGGTGGACCAGGGCATCTCGGTGGTGGGCATGCATGTGGACTCGCCGATCCCGGTGATCGAGGCGGCCAAGAAGCGCGGCGTGAAGGTCATCGGCTATCACTTCGACGACATGCACTTCTACCCGCAGGGCTGGCTGACCGGCGGCTACTGGAACTGGGGCCCGATCATGGCCAGCGTGGTCAAGGAAGTGGAGGCGGGCACCTGGAAATCGCAGGCCATCTACGGCAATCTCAAGACCGGCGCGGCCAAGCTCGCCCCCTTCGGCCCCTCGGTGGATGCAGCCACCCGCAAGCTGATCCTGGACAAGGAGGCCGCCATCAAGGACGGCAAGCTCGACGTGTGGGCCGGCCCGATCTACGGGCAGGACGGCAAGGAACTCGTGCCGGCCGGCAGCAAGCTGCCGCGCGACAAGGTCGACGCCATGAACTTCTTCGTCAAGGGCGTGGTTGGCACCCTGAAGTGAGCCGTACGGACATGGCCGACTTCTCCAGCGATGCGGCGGCCGGCCCGGTCGCCGCCAACCCCTACCCCTGGCCCTTCGATGGCGACCTGCGGCCCGCCAACACGGCACTCATCGTCATCGACATGCAGACGGACTTCTGCGGCATCGGCGGCTATGTGGACCGCATGGGCTACGACCTGTCGCTCACCCGGGCGCCGATCGAGCCCATCGGCCGCGTGCTCGCCGCCATGCGCGCGGGCGGCTACACCATCTTCCACACCCGCGAAGGCCACCGCCCCGACCTGTCCGACCTGCCCGCCAACAAGCGCTGGCGCAGCCAGCGCATCGGCGCGGGCATCGGCGATCCCGGTCCCTGCGGCAAAATTCTGGTGCGCGGCGAGCCGGGCTGGGACATCATTCCCGAGCTGGCGCCGCGGCCCGGCGAGATCATCATCGACAAGCCAGGCAAGGGCTCGTTCTGCGCGACCGATCTGGAACTCATCCTGCATCAGCGCGGCATCCGCAACCTCGTGCTCACCGGCATCACCACCGACGTCTGCGTGCACACCACCATGCGCGAGGCCAACGACCGCGGCTTCGAGTGCCTGCTGCTGGCCGACTGCTGCGGCGCCACCGACGCCACCAACCATGCCGCCGCCCTCAAGATGGTGACCCTGCAGGGCGGCGTCTTCGGCGCGGTAGCCAACTCCGCCGAACTGCTGCGCGCGCTGGAGACGCAAGCATGAGCAGCGCCGACACCCCGCGCAGCTTCACCATCGCCGCACGGCCCGAGCCCTTCCACTGCCGCTCGGACGACACCGCGCTGGTACTCATCGACATGCAGCGCGACTTCATCGAGCCCGGCGGCTTCGGCGAAACCCTGGGCAACAACGTGTCGCTGCTCGCCGCCGCGGTCGAGCCGGCAGCCCGGCTGCTGGCCTGGGCGCGCGAGCACGGCCTGCTGGTCGTGCATACCCGCGAGTCGCACGCGCCCGACCTTTCGGACTGCCCACCCGCCAAGCGCTGCCGCGGCACACCCCGCCTGCGCATCGGCGACGCCGGGCCGATGGGGCGCATCCTGGTGCGGGGCGAACCGGGCAACGGCATCGTCGAAGCCTTGCGGCCCATTGCAGGCGAGGTCGAGATCGACAAGCCCGGCAAGGGCGCGTTCTACAACACGCCCTTGTCGCAGGTGCTGGCTGAGCGCGGCATCCGCAAGCTGATCTTCGGCGGCGTGACCACCGAAGTCTGCGTGCAGACCACCATGCGCGAAGCCAACGACCGCGGCTTCGACGGCCTGCTGGTCGAAGAAGCCACCGCCAGCTACTTCCCCGCGTTCAAGCAGGCCACGCTCGACATGATCGTGGCGCAAGGCGGCATCGTTGGCTGGGTGGCTTCGATCGAAGCCCTACGGCCGCGGTGATCCGCCGCAAGCCGCGTTTTTGCTCGGGGGAAGAAAGCAAGGACGTGACGCTGCTGTCGCCATCATGACGAGCAAGCCGCGCCCCTCAAGCGGTCCAGTCGCTCGCGAACTTCTCGGCTTGCTGGAGCACCAGTTCCACCGCCACCGGCTGCTGATCGGGCGGGTACTTCCACTTCTGCAACGTGCGGCGCACCAGGATGCGCAGACGCGCACGCACGCTTTCCCGCACCTGCCAGTCCACCGTGGTGCTGGCACGCAGTTTCTCGGTGATCTCGACGGCGATCTTCTTCAGGATGTCGTCGCCCAGCTCGCGCACCGCGCTCTCGTTGTTGGCCAGGGCGTCGTAGAACGCGATCTCGTCGGGGCTCAGGCCCAGCGCGGCCTCGCGCTCCAGCACCGCCTGGAACTCCTTGGCCATCTCGATCAGCTCTTCGATCACCTGCGCCGTCTCGATGGCCCGGTTGTGGTACTTGCGCAGGGTCTCCAGCAGGCGGTCGCCGTACTTCTTCTCTTGAACCACGTTGTTGCGCGCCCGCGCCTTGATCTCGTCGCGCAACAACTTTTCGAGCAGTTCCACGGCCAGGTTCCTGGTCTTCATCTGCCGCACGTCTTCGAGGAACTCTTCTGACAACAAGCCGATGTTGGGTTTGTCGAGCCCCGCCAGCGCAAAGATGTCGGCCACGCCATCGGCCACGATGGCGTTGTCCAGGATCTGCTTGAGCGCACTGCTTTTCTCCGCATCGCTGCGCTTCTTGTCCACCGTGGTGAACTTGTTGATGGCCGCCTTGATGGCCGCGAAGAACGCGATCTCCTGGCGCAGCGCGATGGCCTCGTCCAGCGTGCCGCAGAGCGAAAACGCCTTGCTCACCGCCGTCATGGTGTCCAGGAAGCGCGTCTTGCCGTCCTTCTGGCCCAGGATGTGTTCCGCCGCGGGCACCAGCAGCGGTACGGCGTTGGTCGTGAACGCGCTGTAGTCCAAGCCGTGCATCAGGCCGCGCACGATGTCCATCTTCTCCAGCAGCACCGCCAGCGCCTCGGCCGCGTTGTGCGCCGGGTCGCCCTTGCCCTTGGAGTCGGTGTAGTCCTTCAGCGCCGCCTTCAGCTCGTTGGCAATGCCGATGTAGTCCACCACCAGGCCGCCGGGCTTGTTCTTGAATACCCGGTTCACCCGCGCAATGGCCTGCATCAGGTTGTGGCCCTTCATGGGTTTGTCCACGTACATGGTGTGGCACGACGGCGCGTCAAAACCGGTCAGCCACATGTCGCGCACGATCACCAGCTTCAGCGAGTCCTTCGGGTCCTTGAAGCGCTTCTCCAGCCGCCTCTTCACCTGGTTCGTGTAGATGTGCGGTTGCAGGAGCGCCTTGTCGGCGGCCGATCCGGTCATCACCACCTTGATGACGCCTTGTTCCGGGTCGGTGCTGTGCCAGTCGGGTCGCAGCGCCACGATGGCGTTGTAGAGCTGCACGCAAATCTCGCGGCTCATGCAGACGATCATGGCCTTGCCGTCGATGACGCTGATACGCGCCTCGAAGTGCTGCACCAAGTCCTTGGCCACCTGCTGCAGGCGCGGCTCGGCGCCCACCAGCTTCTCCAGTGCCGCCCATTCGCTTTTGGACTTTTCGCGGACGGCCACGTCTTCTTCGTCTTCAAAGACCTCGTCCACCTGCGCATTGAGCGCGTCGATCTCGGCCTGCTTCACGTCCAGCTTGGCCAGGCGGCTTTCGTAAAAGATCGGCACCGTCGCACCGTCGTCCACCGCGTCCTGGATGTCGTAGATGCTGACGTAGTCGCCAAACACCGCGCGGGTGTCTTTGTCTTCCAGCGCGATGGGCGTACCGGTGAAGCCGATGAAGGTGGCGTTCTTCAGCGCGTCGCGCAGGTGCTTGGCGTAGCCGTAAACGTACTTACCGGTCTTGGTGTCCAGCCGGCCCTTCATGCCGTACTGGCTGCGGTGCGCCTCGTCCGACATCACCACAATGTTTGATCGACCCGACAGCAACGGGTGCGCGGCTTCACCCTCCAGCAAGGCGAACTTCTGCACCGTGGTGAAGATGATGCCGCCCGCCTCGCGCGAGGCCAGCATGTCGCGCAGCTCGTCGCGCCCGGTGGCCTGCACCGGCGTGGTTCGCAGCAGGTCGCTGGCGGCGCTGAAGGTGCCGAACAACTGGCCGTCCAGGTCGTTGCGGTCGGTCACCACCACCAGGGTGGGGTTCTTCATCTCGGGCTGCGGCAGCAGCTTGCCCGCGTAGCAGGCCATGGTGATGCTCTTGCCCGAGCCCTGCGTGTGCCACACCACGCCCGCCTTGCGCGAGCCCGGTTGCACCTCGCGGCCGTAGGTGGCGCGTTCTTCGCGCACCTCCAGCAAGCCCCTGTCGGCGTCCTGCGCGGCGATCACGGTGGCGCGCACCGCCTCGCGCACCGCGTGGAACTGGTGGTAGCCCGCGATCTTCTTGACGATGCGGTCCCCGTCCTGCTCGAACAGCACAAAGTGCCGCACGTAGTCCAGAAACAGCTCGGGCTTGAAGAAGCCGCGCACCAGCGTCTCCAGCTCCATCTGCAGGCGCGGGCGGTCGTTCTCGTTGGCAATGGTGCGCCAGGGCAGCATGCGCTCGGCATCGGCCGTGAGCGAACCCACCCGGGCGGTGAAGCCATCGCTGATCACCAGCGCCGCGTTGCCGTTGAACAGGTCGGCCGCTTCATCCTTGTAGGTCTGCAGCTGGTTGAACGCGTCCCAGATGTCGGTCTGCTCGTTGGACGGATTCTTCAGCTCGATCACCGCGAGCGGCAGCCCGTTGACGAACACCACCAGATCCGGCCGGCGCGGCTGCTTGCTGCCCGCCACGGTGAACTGGTTGACCACCAGAAACTCGTTGTTCGATGGCTGGGCAAAGTCGATCAAGCTGACCAGATCGCTGACCTTGCCCTCGCCATCGGCCTGGGCAAAGCTCACGTCCACCCCGCCCAGCAGCAGCCGGTGCACCGCCCGGTTGCGCACCACCAGCAACGGCTCGCTCACCGTCTGCAGCGTGTGCGCCGCCTGCTCCAGCGCGGCGGCCGGAATCTGCGGGTTGATGCGCGCCAGCGCCGCCAGCAGCCGCTCGCGCAGGATCACCTGCCCAAAGTCCGCCCGCTCGGGCCGGTCGCCTTCGGGCGCAATGTCTGGTCCGTGGGCGAATTGCCAGCCCGTCTGCTGGAACCAGCCGATGCACAGGTCTTCGAGTTGTTGTTCGTTCAGCATGATGGAGCACCGGAACTTTGAAAGCTTGCGTTAAAGCACATAAGTTGTTGATTTTTATTGTTTTTCCCACGCCCAGTCGGACGATTCAGGTTTGCGTTAAAGCACCTTTCCATCCTGAGCCTCCTGTGCCACCGAACTGGTCGTGCAATACGCTTGCCTTTCGTGAGTCGGGGTCGTCGGGAACGCCAAGCTCAATGTCTTCTGGCGCACCATGGGCGTCAGATACTCGTTTCTCAAGGAAGACGGCTTGCGGTTGAGGAGTTCCGCCAAGGCATTCAATGTCAGATAGTGCCCGGCGCAAACCGCCAAAACGGCTGCCTCAAAGCTTTCCCGATCCAGCTTCTTTTTTTGCCTTGGTTCGGCTGCCAGCTCTTCAAGCCTTGTCCGCAAGGATGGCGACAGTGAGTTCAAGTCGCTGATGACGGGCAACGGCAGCTGATCTGTGACCAGATAGCCATCTTCATCCCGTTGCTGGTCGGAAGTTGAGGAGCTACCCGTCAAAACTGAGGAGCTCGCGCTCAAAACTGAGGAGCTACCGTCCAAACCTGAGGAGCTGGGACCGACGGCCTGAGAAGGAGGCCCAAACACATCATCCGGAGTCGGTAAATGCTGGCCCGGCAGAAAATACACCGCCCCTCGGCCCGATCCCGTTGAATCCAGCATCCCTAGCTGGGTTAGGTGCTGCAACGTACGGGTCAACTCCACCGGGTGGGCGGAGGATACCGTGCACAGGCGTGCGTGGTTGACGGTGCCCTCACTACCCGTGAGCGCCAGGGCCACGCGCTCCTCATGTTTAAGCTGATCAAACTGAGCGCCAAAACGGGCGCGCAAATCAGCGATCACCTCGACCGGGAACAGATCGATCATCCGCAACTCCAGCAGCGTCTGGTTGTAAGGCGTAGACGACTCGTACAGCTTGGGCGGATTCCAGTGCTGCGAATTCCAGCCCTGGAGGATGCGCGGAATGCCCGTTCCGGCCTGTTCACCCACACCGACAAAGCGGAACATCTTGTGCAGGTTCCGGTTGCGGCAGTCCGGCTCCCCGCCGTGCAAAGCCACCTCCACCGGAATGCGCATCAAGCCCGGGTTGCGAAACCCGAACATGTCCGGCCGCTTGACCACCAGGACCGATGCCCGCTCGCTGTAATCGGCGTGGACCAGCACATTGGCCAACGCCTCGCGCAGCGCCACGTGCACAGGGGTCTCGTCCTGCCGCTCACCTTTCTCCAACTGAAAAGGAACTTTCAGATCGGCCGTGAGCTTCAGGTAGACCTTACGGTAGAAGTCGTACAGGTTGCCGGACCATTTGCCATCCAGCGTCAGCCTGTCCACCCACCGGCGCTCTGCCTTGGCCATTGGACGCTCCTGATAGTCCAGCACGTAGTTGGGCAACACTTCCTGGACAACGCTCATCTGACCGAACATGAGCAAACCTGCCAAGGTCAGACCAGCGTCCCCGGTTTCCCGATCCATGCGCCAACCGCCAATGCGGCGCAAAAAGGCTTGGTCGTTCTCTTCGTTCCAGGGATGACCCGGGTCGCGGTTAGCGAACACCTGGCGATAGGCCCGGAAGCTGCCCATGTCCAGGTCGTCAAAGCCAAAGTTGCGCAAAATGCGGTCATCCCGACTGTCCTCTACCTGCTCGGCCAGCATGCGCTTGACGTCTTCGTCTGCCAGCGGCCGGTCGCCCTCGTTCAAGCGCCGGTAGGTGTTGCCGCCCAAGGGGTTGGTGGTGAGGTACACCGGGCGCTGCTGCCGCCGGGCGCGCGGAATCTCCACCACTAGTACAACATCCCTGAAATACCGTTACATAGAGAGGGGCATGAAGTAGACTGTTTGGCCATGAGTCGTGAGCGCGTGGCATCAGTCATCAAGTTGTCGAGGAAGGATCAGGCGAAGCTGCGAGATACGCTGCGTCGGGGTACGGCGCCGCAGCGCGACGCGCTGCGAGCGCGGATCGCGTTGCTGCTCCACGATGGACACACGATCTCGTCGATCGCATCGACGTTGCAGGTGTCGCGGCCGACCGTGATGCGCTGGCGAGAGCGGCTTGCGCAATCGGGTGTGGAAGGCCTGCACGAGGGGCTGCGCCCGGGCCGACCTCGACAGATTGACCCGGCGCAGCGTTTGCAACTGCTGGCGCTAGCGTGCGAGACCGGCGAGGATCGCGCCGGGACGCTGCCGACGCTGGATGAGTTGTGCGTGCGCGCAGTGGAGCGAGGCGTGGTCAAGCACATCAGCCGTAGCCACTTGCAGCGCATTTTGCAGGCTGGCGACGTGCGGCCGCACCGCGTTCGGCAATGGTTGCATTCGCCCGACCCGCAATTCCGCGAGAAGGTCAACGCGATTTGCGCGCTGTACCGGCGCGCGCCCAAGGGCAGCGTGGTGCTGAGCGTCGATGAGAAGACCGGCATCCAGGCCATCGAGCGCAAGCATGCGGATCGCCACGCGCAACCCGGGCGACTGCGCCGCCACGAATTCGAATACATCCGCCACGGTACACAGGCGCTGACCGCGGCGCTGGACGTGCATACCGGCCGTGTGCTGGGGCGCTGTACCGATCGCCGCACCCAGGCCGACCTCGTGGCTTTCATGGAAGACGTCGCGCGCGCATATCCCAGCGGGCCCGTGCATGTCATCTGGGACAACCTCAATACCCATCGCGCCTGGGGCGTGTGGCAGGCGTTCAATGCCCGACACGGCGGACGCTTCGTCTTTCACTACACCCCGCTGCATGCCAGTTGGGTCAACCAGATCGAGTTGCTGTTCGGCATCTACGCCCGCCGGGTGCTGCGCCGTGCCAGCCACATCTCGGTGCACCATCTGCGCGAGCGCACCGAGGACTTCATTGCCCAGCGCAACCTCGATCCGCGACCGTTCCGCTGGACGTTTGCAGGCTTCGAGTTGCAAACTGGGGAGCCTAGGCATCACGTCCATTGCTCTCGCCATGACCGCACCCCTCGTCCCCGACCCCGCCAGTGAATTGCAGGGCTTGCTCGCCCAGTTGACCGGGCACGCCGCCGCCCGAGTGCGCCGCTATGGCAAGCATCTGCTCATCCAGATGCAGCGCGACGAATCCCTCGACACCGTCGCCCGATTGACCGAGACAGGGCGCGACCACTACGTGGCTGCCTTTCGAACCCATTCAGGGCGTTGGGAGCCACTGCCCGCCTCCGGCAACCTGCACCAAACCGCCGAGATCGTGGTCGCCATGCTGGCGCCATACCTTGATCCTGAGCTGTAACTCTATTTAAGGGATGTTGTACTAGCAAGGTCTTGCCGTCCACCACCCACTCGCGCACGTGGGCATCGGTCAACAGGTTGACGCTGACCTTCTGGCGGTTGTTGAGGTTGTTGAACAGCTCGGTTCGCACCTTCTCGGCGTTCGCTATGCCCGCTGGCTCAAAGCGCCCCTGGCGCTCGCGCAGCCCCAGCACCACCACACCGCCATCGGCGTTGGCCATGGCGCTGTAGGTGGGCCAGAAGTCGTCCGGCAAGGCGCCCTGCCCATCGCGGCCGTTGGCCAGCTTGCATTCGAGCGAAACGGATTCGCGCAGCAGCGACAAGTCTTCGAGCGATTGAAGATCGATCATGGGTTGCCCTTGTCGATGCGCGTCGCTCACGCGGTGGCTTCTGCCTCGGCGGGCTGGACTTGAAGTTCACCCGAGAGGAGCTTGGGAAGAACGGTGTCGCGCATTTCAGATAGAAGCGCAGACTCCTTTTGCCTTGCCAAGATTTCACTGAATAGCGGTTCAACAATCACACTAAATTCTTCCAGCACATTGAATGCGGGAGCGAGAACACTCACCTTCGAAAAGGTAGAGGTATTCATGTTTAACGTTGCACTGCCTCCACTAGCCAAATCGTGAAATTCCTTTTCTTTCTCCATCATCTGGAAGTATAGGTAGGCGGTGTATTGAGGATGCCTTGGAACAATGCTATTTATTTGTTGGTTTGTTTGCGATGGTTCGTGGGTTATGACCACCTTGCCAACTGTCGCGATGCAGCTCACACTAATCGAACCAGACGGAATCGTCTTCTTTGCTTGTGAGGTTGCGCCACTCATCGACAACTGTTCCGATGGGCTTACAACATACACGCTGTGGTGCATGTCCGGAATTTTTATGAATGGAATACCTTTACCAAAGAACTCGGGGTTCATTTTGGATGGGGTTTTCCCACAAACGACATCTCCGAACTGATTGATTTGATTGATTGCCCATCCCTTCGGAATCTCCCCCAGTTCCGAGTCCTCCATCTCATCCGGAAACAGCGCGGCGGTGGCGGCGAGGGGGGCGAACTGGTCGGGGGGCAGGGTGTCGAGTTCGGCGTCGGGCTTGCCGCTGATGGCGGTCATCGCGGCGCGCAGCGGGTCGCGGCCTTCGGCCTTGGCGGCGATCTTGGCTTTGACGGGGTCGAAATCGACAAACCACGATTTGAAGATGGCTTGCGCCATAGCTTCGAGGGTTTGGTTGATGCGGTGGTTGATGTCAATCTTCTGGTCAATAGAGCACACCGTGCTCACTATCGCGTCCTGGAGCGCCCTTGTGGGAACCCGTAGCGACATGCCATAGATGTAGTTTCGATTTAGCGAAGGCTGTGCGCTGCCAGAGTTGAATCTAGCGAGATCCAGCTCAGCCAGCTTGTAGTACACGAACAGTGGATTGTTTCCCTGGAAGTCCGTGACATACATACAAGTGTTGTGTGGCCAGAAGTCCTGCTCGCAGTAGTGGACCCTGCCCATTGACGCACCGCTGCGTCCGATAACGACGCCCGGGCCAACCGCCTTGTACTCATGGTGATTTCCGTTAGGCCCAGCTGACCCCATGACTGGAAATGGCCCGGGTCGTTGCTCGCTCGCAGTGAGATCGTGACCTCGCTGTAGTCGAACAAACTCACCGAGCGTCAACTCACGCCAGTCAGACTGCATATCCCAACCCCGCCAAGTTCTTCTTGATCTCGCCCTCCAGCTTCGCGCTCTCCGCGAACTGTTCCGCCAACTGCGTCGTCAGCCGCGCCATCTTGTCGGCGAAGGCTTCGGCGTCTTCGGCCTGGTCTTCAGCGCCCACGTAGCGCCCCGGGGTCAGCACGTGTTCGTGCTTGCGGATGTCGTCCAGGCTGGCTGAGTAGCAGAAGCCGGGAATGTTTTGGTAAGCCCCCTCACCCCCGCCCTCTCCCCCCTGGGGCGAGGGGGCCGATTGCTGCCAGGCGTGGAAGGTGTCGGCGATCTTCTGGATGTCGGCGTCGGTGAAGTCGCGCAGCACGCGGTCTTTCATGTAGCCCATCTGGCGGGCGTCGATGAAGAGGAACTGCTTGCGCCGGTCGCGCTTCTTTTTGCTGAGGTTGAAGCCGTTGGCCTTGTCGCGGGTGAGGAACCAGATGCAGGCGGGGATCTGCGTGTTGGTGAAGAGCTGGCCAGGCAGGGCGACCATGCACTCGACGTAGTCGTCTTCCACCAGCCGCTTGCGGATTTCGCCCTCAAAGTTGGTGTTGCTGCTCATGGAGCCGTTGGCCAGCAGCAGGGCCATGCTGCCGGTGGGCGCCAGGTGGTAGAGCATGTGCTGCAGCCAGGCGAAGTTGGCGTTGCCCTGGGGCGGGGTGCCGGCGATCCAGCGCGGGTCTTTCTCCAGCTTGGCGTTCCACCACTCCTTCATGTTGAAGGGGGGGTTGGCCATGACGTAGTCGGCCCGCAGGTCGGGGTGCAGGTCGTTCAGCAGGGTGTCGGCAGGGCCGGGGCCGAAGTTGAAGTCGATGCCGCGGATGGCCATGTTCATGGCCGCGAGCTTCCAGGTGGTGGGGTTGCTCTCTTGGCCGTAGACGCTGATCTGGCCGCTGGCCTTGTTGCCCTGGTTTTGGGCGGCCACCCCCGCGTGCTGCTCGATGAAGTCTTCGCTCTGCACAAAGAAGCCGCCGGAGCCCATGGCCGGGTCGTACACACGGCCTTTGAAGGGCTGGAGCATGTTGACGATGAGGCCGACGATGGCCTTGGGCGTGTAGTACTGGCCGCCCTTCTTGCCTTCGGCCAGCGCGAATTGGCCGAGGAAGTATTCGTACACATGGCCCAGGATGTCTTTGGCCTTGAGGTTGAGCGGCTGGCCCCGGTGTTCGGTGGCGTGGAAATTGGTGTCGGAGAACAGGGCGATGAGGTCGGCCAGCTTGGGCGACTCGATCTGCGAGTTGACGAAGGTCTTGTTGAGGACGTTCTTGAGCTTGGGGTTTTCGCGCTCGATGGCTTCCATGGCGTTGTCGATAAGCCAGCCCACGGTGCGCATTTTCTCGGGCTCGGCCTTGCCCGGCTGAGGCCACGGCAGGGCCGCGCCGGGCGGCAGCTGGGCGCAGTTCACCAGGGTTTGCCAGCGGGCTTCCAGCGGCACCCAGAAGACGTTTTTTTCGGTGTAGTAGTCGCGCACTTCCAGCTCGGCGGCGATGTGGCCGTCGTAGTCGTCGGCGTAGTCCAGCGGCGCCATGTAGTAATCATGGTCGGGGTTCTTGAATTGCCCGCGCAGCGCCTTCTGCCGTTCTTCAAACGCGTCGGACACGTACTTGATGAAGAGCAGGCCGAGCACGATGTGCTTGTAGACGGCGGCGTCCAGGCTGGGAAGCAGCTTGTTGGCGGCGGTCCAGAGCTTTTTTTCGAGGTCGTTGAAGAAGTCTTGCTCAACTGCTTGCATGATGACGTGTTGTGGGTGTGCCAGAAACGCCAATGCCCGGAAGGCCGGGCATTGGGGGGTCAGTAAAGTTGGTTCATGGTGCCGCGCGCGGGCGGGCAGACTCACACATCCAGATTCGCCGCCCGCAGGGCGTTGGTTTCGATGAAGTCGCGGCGGGGTTCGACTTCGTCGCCCATGAGCATGGTGAACACGCGGTCGGCTTCGATGGCGTCGTCGATCTGCACGCGCAGCAGGCGGCGCACGGCCGGGTCCATGGTGGTTTCCCAGAGCTGCTCGGGGTTCATTTCGCCCAGGCCTTTGTAGCGCTGGCGGCCGACGGTGTTTTCGGCCTGGCGGATGAGCCAGTCCATGGCTTCGCGGAAGCTGGCCACTGGGGCTTCCTTGGCGTTGTCGCCGTTGCCGCGGCGCACGGTGGAGCCTGCGGCGATGAGGCCGTGGAAGGTCTGTGCGGCCTGCGCCAGCACGGCGTAGTCGGCGCCGTGGACGAAGTCGGCGTGCAGCACGGTGGATTTGAGGTTGCCGTGGTGTCGGCGCACGATGCGCAGATAGGGCTTTTCGGTGCGCGGATCGACCTCGGCCAGCACCTGCGGCGCTTCGCCATGGTCGGTGTGCTGCGCCAGATAGGCGGCCAGCGCGTCGGCGCTGGACTGCGCAGCATGGTCGAGGTCGATCGCCACGCCATCGACGATGGCGCGCAATGCCTGCTCGTCCATGAACACGCCCAGACGGGCGATCACGGCCTCGGCCAGGACGTGCTGGCGGGCGAGCTGTTCGAGGGTTTCGCCCGCCAGGGGCGCGGGGGTGTCGGGGCGGTGGATGGCGGCGTCTTTGAGCGCCACGCGCAGCAGGTAGGCGTCGAGTTCGGAGCCGTCTTTCAGATACTGCTCGTCCTTGCCGTGCTTGACTTTGTAGAGCGGCGGCTGGGCGATGTAGATGTGCCCGCGTTCGACGATCTCGGGCATCTGGCGGAAGAAGAAGGTGAGCAGCAGGGTGCGGATGTGGGCGCCGTCCACGTCGGCATCGGTCATGATGATGATGCGGTGGTAGCGCAGCTTGTCGATGTTGAAATCGTCCTTGCCGATGCTGGTGCCCATCGCGGTGATGAGCGTGAGAATTTCGTTGCTGGTGAGCAGCTTTTCGAACCGTGCCTTTTCGACGTTGAGGATCTTGCCGCGCAGCGGCAGGATGGCCTGGAATTTGCGGTCGCGGCCCTGTTTGGCCGAGCCGCCGGCGGAGTCGCCCTCCACCAGGTAGAGCTCGCAAAGGGCGGGGTCTTTTTCCTGGCAGTCGGCCAGTTTGCCGGGCAGGCCCAGGCCGTCCATCACGCCTTTGCGGCGGGTCATTTCACGCGCCTTGCGCGCGGCTTCGCGGGCCCGGGCGGCGTCGATGATCTTGCCGCAGATGATCTTGGCATCAACGGGGGTTTCGAGCAGGTAGTCGGACAGGGCCTTGGCCACGAGGTCTTCGACCGGGCCGCGCACTTCGCTCGACACCAGCTTGTCCTTGGTCTGGCTGCTGAACTTGGGATCGGGCACTTTGACCGACAGCACGCAGGTGAGGCCTTCGCGCATGTCGTCGCCGCTGATCTCGACCTTGGCTTTCTTGGCCAGTTCGTTGTCGTCGATGTATTTGTTGATGACCCGGGTCATCGCCGCGCGCAGGCCGGTGAGGTGGGTGCCGCCGTCGCGCTGGGGAATGTTGTTGGTGAAGCACTGCACCGTCTCGGCGTAGCCGTCGTTCCACTGCATGGCGACTTCCACGCTGATGGTGGTGCCTACCTCGGAAGCCTTTTCAGCCTGAGCGTAAAAGATGCTGGGATGCAGCACGGTCTTGCCGCGGTTGATGTATTCGACAAAGCCTTTCACGCCGCCGGAGAAGGCGAAGTTCTCCTCCTTGCCCTGACGCTCGTCGATCAGGCGGATCTTGACGCCGTGGTTGAGAAAGGACAGCTCGCGCAGGCGCTTGGCCAGCACTTCGTAATGGAAGTCGACGGTGGTGAAAATCTCGGTATCGGGCAGGAAGTGCACTTCGGTGCCGCGCTTGTCGGTCTTGCCGGTAACAGGCGCCGCGGAAACCTGCACGCCGTCGATGTCTTGAATCTGCCGGTTCTGCAGCGCGCCGCGGGCGAATTCGAGGGTATGCACCTCGCCATCGCGGCGCACGACCAGGCGCAGCCATTGCGACAGGGCATTGACGCAGCTCACGCCCACGCCGTGCAGGCCGCCAGAGACCTTGTAGCTGTTCTGGTTGAACTTGCCGCCGGCGTGCAGCTCGGTGAGGGCGATTTCGGCCGCGCTGCGCTTGGGCTCGTGCTTGTCGTCCATCTTGACGCCGGTGGGAATGCCCCGCCCGTTGTCGGACACGCTGATGGAGTTGTCGGAGTGGATGGTGACGACGATGTCGTCACAGAACCCGGCCAGGGCTTCGTCGATGGAGTTGTCGACGACTTCGAACACCAGGTGGTGCAGACCGGTGCCGTCGGACGTGTCGCCGATGTACATGCCGGGACGTTTGCGTACCGCTTCGAGTCCTTCCAGGATTTGAATGGAGTTTTCGCTGTAGCTGTCGTTCTTCGGTTCGTTCATCAGACACTTTCAAAAACGGATTCCATGGGCCTCCATGGAAAAAATCGATACGGTGACGCCGGGTGAAGCGCGGTGGGCGCCTGGTCAGATCCGCATGGGCATGACCACGTACTTGAAATTGGGTTCGTCGGGCATGGTGAACAGGGCGCTGCTGGCCCCGTCGAGCAGTTCGAGGCGCACCTGATCGGAGGTCATATTGGCCAGGGCATCGATGAGATAGGCGATATTGAAGCCGATCTCGATGGCATCGCCGCCGTAATCGACGTCGATCTCTTCCTGCGCTTCCTCCTGCTCGGCGTTGATGGAGGTCAGCCGCAGCAGACCCGGTTCGAGGTTCACGCGCACGCCCTTGAACTTGTCGTTGGTGAGAATGGCCACGCGCTGCAGCGCCGCCTGCAGGGTGGTGCGCTCAACCTGAAGCATATTGCGGTGGCCTTTCGGCACGACGCGCTGGTAGTCGGGAAACTTGCCTTCGATGAGCTTGCTGGTGAATTCGAGGCCGTCCATGCTCAGGCGGGCCTGGTTGCTGGCCAGCGCGATGTCGATCATGGCCTCGTCGTCGTCGCCCAACAGGCGCGAGAGTTCGAGCACGGTCTTGCGCGGCAGGATGATTTCGCGACGTTCAACCGATTTTTCCAGCGGGGCGGTGGCCAGGGTCATGCGGTGTCCATCGGTGGCCACCAGATGCATCTGCTGCCCTTCAGCGACCCACAGCATACCGTTGAGGTAGTAGCGGATATCGTGCTGCGCCATGGCGAAGTGGGTGAGGCCGAGCAGTCGCTTGAGTAGTTTTTGCGGCAGTCGCAGCACATGGTCGCTGAAATCGGCCGCGGCGCGCACCAGCGGAAAGTCTTCGGCCGGCAAGGTCTGCAGGCTGAAGCGGCTCTTGGCAGCGCGAACCGTCATCTTGCCTTCAGACCATTCCAGCGTAACGTTGCCCGGACTGGCCGCGCGCAGGATGTCGAGCAGCTTGCGCATATTGACCGTGATGGCCGCATCTTCCGCACTGGTCTGAACCGCCTCACCCGCCTGGAGGCGAATCTGCACTTCCATGTCGCTGGTGATGAACTGGGTGCCATGGACGTTGTGCTGGATGAGCACATTGGCCAGGATGGGCAGGGTTTGGCGACGTTCGACGATACCTGCGCCTTGGCCGAGCAGTTTGAGCAGTTCATCACGGGAAGACGTCAATCTGTTCATTCTTTCTTTTCCTTTATTCAGAATAGGACTGATAGTAAGGGGCGCCCCGGCTTGTGGATAAGACAAAAAGCGCTGTATTCATGCGGCTTGCATCGTTACAGAGGTCTGTGGACAAACGGCCGGGAGCAAAAGGACGGTTTGGAACAACTTGCCTCAAGTTGCAGGATCTGCCGACTTATCCAGAAATTCTTCACACCCTACACAACGACTTGTTCTTTTTCGGCGCCTTGCCACCGATTCCGCGGCTGCCCGGCATCAGGCTTTGAGCGTTTGTTCCAGTACGTGGAGCTGCTGGTTGAGTTCCTGCAGCTTGGTGCGCTCCTGTCCGATCTTGCGCACGGCGTGCAAGACCGTGGTGTGATCGCGCCCCCCGAACAGTTCGCCGATCTCCGGCAGGCTCTTGTGCGTCAGCTCCTTGGCGAGATACATGGCAATCTGGCGAGGCCGGGCGATGCTGGCGGGACGTTTTTTGGAATACATGTCGGCCACCTTGATTTTGTAGAAGTCGGCCACGGTCTTTTGGATGTTCTCCACGGAGACCTGGCGATTCTGCAGTGAAAGAAGGTCCTTGAGCGCCTCCTTGGCCAGACCAATCGAGACATCTTGCCCGCTGAAGCGCGCGTAGGCCAGGATTTTTCGCAGCGCACCTTCGAGTTCGCGCACGTTGGAGCGCACATTCTTGGCGACAAAAAACGCCACTTCTTCCGGCAGACTGGTCAGTTCGGCATCGGCCTTGCGCAGCAGAATGGCCACGCGCATCTCCAGTTCGGGCGGTTCGATGGCCACCGTCAGACCGGAATCGAAGCGGGAAACCAGACGCTGATCCATCTCCCGCAATTCCTTGGGGTAGGTATCGCTGGTCAGGATGATCTGCGAGCGCTTGGTGATGAGGGCCTCGAAGGCGTAGAAGAACTCTTCCTGCGTCTTGTCCTTGCCGGCGAAGAACTGCACATCGTCGATCAAAAGCAGGTCGAGCGAGTGGTAGTAGCGCTTGAATTCCTCGAAGGCCTTGCGCTGATAGGCACGCACGACTTCGCTCACAAACTGCTCGGCCTGCAGGTAACGGATGCGGGCGCCCGGTTGTTGCGCCAGCAGGGCGTTGCCGACGGCGTGCATCAGGTGAGTTTTGCCCAGACCGACGCCGCCGTAAATGAACAGCGGGTTGTAGGAGCGCCCGGGGTTCTCCGCGACCTGGATGGCCGCGGCGCGAGCGAGCTGGTTGGCCTTGCCGGTGACCAGCGTCTCGAAGTTGAGCATCGGGTTGAGGCGGGAGCGTTCGAGCGCGTCGGCCTCGGCGGAGTCCCGGGCCGAGATGGGGGTGTCGGTGGGCGGCGCGGAAGACCCATCGGCCAGCTCTCTGACCGGCGTCCCGGGGCGGGGCGATGACGCCGCGCCGCCCTGGCCCGGCTGCAGCCCTTGGCCACCGCTGTGGTGCAGGGCCGGACGGGCCGGTACTTTCTGCACCATGAAATCGACCTGCACGGGTCGGCCCATGACGGAGCTGAGCGATTCGGTGATGCGGGCGCCATACTGCGAGCGCAGCCAGTCGAGCTTGAAGCGGTTGGGTACGTTGAGCACGGCGGTGCTGCCGTCATCGCTCCATTGGGGGGTGGACAGCGGCTTGATCCAGGCCGCGAACTGTTGATCGGGAATGACCGTGGCCAGCTGGGCGCAGCACTGCTGCCAGGATTGTTCGTGAGTCATGCAGAAAACAAGGAAAGAGGCAGGTTCCGAGGCGTCTCGTCTGTGACGATAGGGTCGGAAAACGGAGTTTTTTACGGCGGTGCGGGGAGTGGCGAAAGGGCGAATCACGGACCGTGAACGCCTTGCGCAAGCGATTGAGTTTAACTCCGCTGCACAGGTTATCCACAGACCGAGGACGCTTTTTTTCATGTCCGCCGGAGACGCCGGGATGACGGCGATGTGGCTTGGGCCGCCGAGGCCTGGGGCGTTCTGGATAGGGCGTAGAGGCATGAGAAAATGGGGTCTTGTTTGACAAACAGGGTAAAGATCAGTCCAATGGAGGGCTTTTTTTCGGAATCCCGGCCTTCGTTTGACCCGGATTCGAGCGCATTTTTCTGGACAGCATTCGTCCGGGCCGTTTTTCAATCAAGGTGAGTTTCATGAAACGTACGTATCAACCTTCGAAGACCCGCCGTCAGCGCACCCATGGCTTTTTGGTGCGCATGAAGACCAAGGGTGGCCGTGCGGTGATCAACGCCCGCCGCGCCAAGGGTCGCAAGCGTCTGGCAGTCTGAAGTCGGCAGACCGTTGGGTTTGAGCGGTCTGCGGGTTTCTGGCTTGCAGTCTGGCGGGGTCGCGCATGCGCGAGCCGAAGACGCGACGTCCGATCCTTCCACCGCACTTCCGAGTGCCATGAATATCGAAATGCTGCGGCAACCCGACGCGTTTGCCGCGCTTTTTGCTGCGCGCCACATTCAGCAGGCGGAGTTCCGACTGCATTACCGCGCGGCCTCGGCCGAGTGGCAGCAGGTGGGCGCGGCGCCGTCGCGCTGCTGGCTCGGACTGGTCATCCCGAAAAAATTCTGCAAGGCCGCTGTGCGCCGCAACCTCATCAAGCGGGTGATGCGCCAGGCGCTGCGCGAACTGCGTCTTCCGGAGGCCGCGCAGTTGCAGGCGCCGGTGCTGATGCTGCGTCTGACGCGCAAGCTTCCGGCGGATTTCCGCAGCGCCCGTTCGCCGGCCCTGCTGGCTTATGTGCAGCAGGCGGTGAACGCTTTGCTCCAGGCCTGGATCGAACGCACGGTGATCGTGACCGGGCGGAGTTCCGCATGAAGCAGATGCTGATCGGGTTGGTGCGGCTGTATCGGCTGCTGCTCAGTCCCTGGGTGGGTGGGCAGTGCCGCTTTTACCCGACATGCTCGCAGTACACCATCGACGCGCTGGAACGGCACGGCGCGGCGGCGGGAACCTATCTGGGAGCCGCGAGAATCCTGCGCTGTCAGCCGTGGTGTCGCGGCGGGCATGAGCCGGTGCCCGAGAGTTTTACCTGGGCGCCCTGGCGTCATCGCGGCGATGCCGATGCGTCGGCGGAGCCCGCGGTGTCGGAGGCGGTTCAGGAACCGTCTCCGGCCGCCATGCACAATAGCGCGTCGACGTCTGATGAATCGGTTTCGCCCGGGGTGTCTGGCACCGGCGCGAGGGCTTCGAAACCCCCAGCTTCATTCCTCTCTTCCAAGCCCTGAAGTCTTCGGGCACTTCTGCATCACTACAACAGGATTTGCGTATGGATCTCCGCCGTTCGGTTCTTTGGGTGGTATTCGCCATGTCGATGATTTTTCTGTACAACGCATGGTTGCGCTACAACGGTGAGACCGACTTGTTCGGAACCCCGCCGGCCCATCCCGCGCAGGTGGCGAGTGCGCCGACCAGCGCCGTGCCGCAGGCCGCGCCGAGTGCGGCCACGCTGCCGGGCACCACAAGCGCGGCCACTGGCGCTCCTCTGGCCGCGCCGGTCGGCGCAGCGTCATCGGCACCCGCGGCGCAGATCACTACTCTGCACACCGACTTGATGGAGGTGAAGATTTCCTCTCGCGGCGGCAATCTGGTGTACGCCAAGCTGCTCAAGTATGAGAGCCGCACCGAGCCGGGCAAGAATGTGGTGCTGTTCGACGACTCGGCGAGCAATAAATACATGGCGCAGTCCGGCCTGATCGGCGGCGATTTTCCCAACCATGAAACCGAGATGACGGTGCAGCCCGGTCCACGCGACATGGGCAACGCCAAGACCTTGCAGGTCAAGCTGGTTTCGCCCGATCTGGGCGGCATCAAACTCGAGCGCACCTACACCTTCACCCGTGACAGCTATGTGGTGGATGTGCAGAACACCATCACCAACACCGGCAGTGCCGCGGTGACGCCGCAGATGTATATGCAGCTCGTGCGCGACGGCAACACGCCTCCGGGCGACGATTCGCACTTCTATCACACCTACACCGGACCGGCGTATTACGACAACGCCAACAAGTTCCAGAAGTTCGAGTTCAAGGATCTGAAGACCAACGAGACGCCCAAGAAGGCCGACAGCGGCTGGGTCGCCATGATTCAGCACTACTTCGTCTCGGCCTGGGTGCCCGAGCCCTATGAAGGCACGCGCGATCTCTATACCCGCAAGCTGGGCGACAACCTGTACGCGGTGGGGGTGATCCAGCCCCTGGCGCAGATTGCGCCGGGCAAGAGCATCACCACGAATGCGAAGCTGTTCGTCGGCCCCGAGCTGGAGAGCACGCTGGGCGCGCTCGCCCCCGGCCTGGAGCTGGTGAAGGACTATGGCTGGGTCACCATTCTGGCCAAGCCGATTTTCTGGCTGCTGGAAGTGATTCATCGCGTGGTGCAGAACTGGGGCTGGTCCATCATCGTGCTGACCCTGTTGATCAAGCTGGCGTTCTTCCCGCTGACGGCGGCCAGCTACAAGTCGATGGCCCGCATGAAGGCGGTCGGCCCGCGCATCAACGCGCTGCGTGAGCAGTACAAGGGCGATCAGACCAAGATGAACCAGGCCATGGTCGAGCTGTACCGCAAGGAGAAGATCAACCCGCTGGGCGGCTGCCTGCCCATCGTGATCCAGATTCCGGTGTTCATCGCGCTGTATTGGGTGCTGCTGTCGAGCGTGGAGTTGCGCGGCGCGCCCTGGATTCTGTGGATTCACGACCTGTCGGCCAAAGATCCGTTCTACATCCTGCCCGCGGTCATGACCGCGACCTCCTTCCTGCAGGTCAAGCTCAATCCGACGCCGCCCGACCCGATGCAGGCGCGGCTGATGTGGATCATGCCCGCGGCGTTCTCCATCATGTTCTTCTTCTTCCCGGCAGGCCTGGTGCTGTACTGGCTGACCAACAACACGACGTCCATTGCCCAGCAGTGGTTCATCAACAAGAAGATGGGTGTCGGCGTGTTGACCGACGCCGCGGCCAGCACGCCGACCAAGTAAGGCCGACCTGAACGGCGCTGGCGCTAGGCCATGAATCTGCTGGCGCAGGACGGCGATCCGATCGTGGCGATTGCCACGGCGCCCGGGCGTGGTGCCGTGGGCATCGTGCGGGCTTCGGGCAAATCGCTCGGGGCCCTGGCCCAGGCCATCAGCGGCCGGGCGCTGGTGCCGCGCCATGCCACCTATCTGCCGTTCGGCGATGGTCAGGGCGGGGTGATCGATCAGGGGCTGGCGCTGTACTTCCCGGCGCCGCATTCCTACACCGGCGAGGATGTGCTGGAGCTGCAGATCCACGGCGGGCCGGTGGTGCTGCAGCTGCTGCTCGCCCGGCTGCTCGAACTGGGTGCGTCTTCGCGCCTGCGGGTGGCGCAGCCCGGCGAGTTCACCCGCCGCGCGTTTCTCAATGGCAAGCTCGATCTGGCGCAGGCCGAGAGCGTGGCCGATCTGATCGATGCCAGCACCGAGGCGGCCGCCCGCAGCGCCACCCGGGCGCTGGCCGGCGAGCTGTCGCGCGCCGTGGGTCAGCTCGCCGCCGAGCTGGTCGAACTGAGACTGCTGGTCGAAGCCACGCTCGATTTTCCCGAGGAAGACATTGATTTTCTGCGGCAGGCCCAGGCGCAACAGCGCTTGCAGACTTTGGAGCGGGCCTTGCAACAGGTGCAGGCCAGGACCCGGCAGGGCGCCCTGCTGCGCGAAGGGCTGCGGGTGGTTCTGGCGGGCCAGCCGAACGTGGGCAAGAGCTCTTTGCTCAACGCCCTGGCGGGCGCCGAGCTGGCCATCGTCACGCCCATCGCCGGCACCACGCGTGACAAGGTCAGCCAGACCATCCAGATCGAGGGCGTGCCGCTGCACATCGTCGACACCGCCGGACTGCGCGATAGCGCCGACGTGGTGGAGCGCATCGGTGTGGAGCGCAGCTGGCACGCGATTGCCGACGCCGACGTGGTGCTGTTCCTGCACGATCTCAGCCGCCTGCATGCTCCCGGCTACGCCCAGGCCGAGGCTGACATCGCCCGTGGTCTGCCCCGGGGCGCACCGGTGCTGCATGTGTTCAACAAGCGCGACCGGGTCGATGCGGACGCACTGGCCTTGCAACTGCCCAGGGTCTGGGCGGATTGGGGGCTGGAGGCGGGCGAGGCGGTCTGGATCTCGGCCGCCAGCGGCGAGGGCCTGCAGACCTTGCGCCACAAGCTGTTGACGTTGGCCGGAGCGCAGCAGGGCAGTGAAGGGGTGTTCATCGCGCGGCAGCGGCATGTGCAGGCGCTGGCGCAAACGCGGCAGCACCTCGATGCGGCCGTGCGTCTCATCGAGCTGGATGCTCAGGCGCCGCTCGACCTTCTGGCCGAGGAGCTGAGACTGGCGCATCAGGCGCTGATGACCATCACCGGGGAATACACCCCCGACGATCTGCTCGGCGCGATCTTCTCGAGCTTCTGTATCGGCAAGTAGCGTTGACGCGCGGGATCAAGCCCGCCGCGGGATGAGTTCTTGCGCGTTGAGCACGGCGCTCAAATCGCCCGCGGCGAACTGCTGGATGGTCTGGAACGCCTGGGCGAACATTTGTTCATAGTGCTCCTGCTCGACAAAGCCGATGTGGGGGGTGCAGATGGCGTTTTCGAGTCGCAGCAAAGGATGGCCCTGCAGGATGGGCTCGGCCTCGAACACATCCACCGCGGCCAGGCCCGGTCGCCCGCGGTTGAGCGCGGCCACCAGGGCGTCGGGCGCGAGGAGTTCGGGGCGGGCGGTGTTGACCAGCAGCGCCGTGGGCTGCATCAGCGACAGGTCGGCCAGGGTGATGAGATGACGCGTGGCGTCGTTCAGGCGCAGATGCAGGCTGAGCACATCGCTGCTGGAGAAAAAATCCTCCCGAGAACCTGCGGCCTTGAACCCGTGCGTCTCCGCGAGCGCGCGCGAGGCCTCGCTGCCCCAGACCTGCACCTGCATGTCGAAGGCCTGGCCGTATCGGGCGACGCGCTGGCCGATGCGGCCATAACCCCACAAGCCCAGCGTCTTGCCGGCCAGTCGCTGGCCCAGACCGAAATTCGGCGGCATCGACTGTGATTTCAGCCCGGCCTGCTGCCATGCACCATGCTTGAGACTGGCGACATATTGCGGCAGCCGACGCATGGCGGCCAGCACCAGCGCCCAGGTCAATTCCGCGGTGACGCCCGGATCGGTCTGTCCCTCCGCCACCGCTATACCCAGTTCGGTGCAGGCCTGCACGTCCACATGCGGGCCGATCCGCCCTGTCTGGACGATGAGTTGCAGTTTGGGACACTTCTCCAGCAATTGCCGGTTCAGCACCGAGCGTTCGCGGATCAGGACCAGCGCCTGCGTGTCGCGCAGGCGCACGCTGAGCTGGCCCACGCCTTTGACGGTGTTGTTGAAGATCTTGAGATCGTGGCCATCGAGCTGCTGCGCGCAGTCGAGTTTGCGCACGGCATCCTGATAGTCGTCGAGCACGGTGATCTGCATGGTGGTCGGTCCGGAGAAGCCGCAGAGCCGATCAGTGTAGACCCTCGCCAATGCGCTGCAGAGAGTCGCCGGACCGTAACGATCCGTAATGCCCCGATTAGGAGTTACCCGATTTTGCTGCGTTGCAGCTTGCATCTGCCATCGCCCACAGAATATAAGTAGCGCTTGATATATGCCTGTCTGCCGCCCCGTTTGAAATCGATGCGGCAACGGTCAGACGACATGGAGGCTGGAATGGATGTCAAAGGGAAATGGTTGTTGCCGACAAGCCCGCAGAAGACCTGGGAGGCGCTCAACAACCCGGAGGTGCTCAAGGCCTGCATTCCAGGCTGCGAATCGATCACGGATACCGGGTCCGGCCATTTCGAGGTCGTGCAGGTGCTGGCCGTGGGTGGCTTCAAGACCCGCTTCAGCAGCACGCTCACCCTGGAAGATCCCAACCCGCCGCACAGCTATGTGCTGCGCTTCGAAGGCAACGCGGGAAGCGCTGGGTTCGGCCTGGGGCGCGCCTTGGTGGCCCTGCAACCGACGGCTGACGGCGGTACGCAGATGAACTACCAGGCCACGGCCGAGGTGGGCGGCGCCATCGGGCAGCTGGGCAAGGGCACGGTCGACAGTACGGCGCAGAGTCTGACGGAGACGTTTTTTTCGCGCTTCGATCAGGTCATGCGCGGGCAGCTTCCGGTGGACGACGGGGCCGGCGTGCTCGACCGCGTTTGGGGCATGATGCCGCCCTGGGGGTGGGCCGTGTCCACCCTGGTGCTGGTGTTCATCGTGTACTGGGGCCTGCACGGCACTTGGTGAGTTGCCGCGGAGTTCGGGCGGGCACGCCAGACTTCCGATCGACCCCGTGGCCCGGCCTTATTCGGCGGGGCACAACGCGCGAACCACGTTGAGCACCTGCTGGCTCTTGATGTGGTAATGCACGAAGCGCCCGCGGCGGGTGGCTTCGACGATGTTCTCGGCGCGCAGCTTGGCCAGTTGCTGTGACAGGGCGGCTTGGCGCATGCCGACTTCGTGTTCGAGCTCGCGCACGCAGCGCTCGCCATCAAGCAGCAGACAGAGAATGGCCAGTCGCTCGCGGTGCGCCAGCGCCTTGAGGATGCGCACCACATCCCCGCCGGCCATGCGTTCCAGGCGTGCCAGCCGGTGCTGCGGCGTCGGCAGGATGAGATTCGGCGCGGTCGCAATGGACTGAGGGACGATATTCATAGTTTGGAGTCTATGAATATCAATTCCCAAGGTTTTGATTCAACACAATAAAAAGAATTTTCACCCTGGGTCGCGCCGGATAAGGCTCGTCCGTTGGCCCGGTGGGGCCGGCCTCGCGCGGCGCGGCGCCCGTTTGAGTAAGCTGACAGGCTTTCTCGCCATTGCCCAACGCCTTCCATGAGCCACGTTCTCCGTCATCCCCCAGTACGCCTGGCCCTGTTGTTCTGGGGCATTGGCGCTGCGGCCTATATGGTGGGGTTCTTTCTGCGGGTCACGCCGGGCGTGCTCAATGTCGATTTGATGCGGGATTTTCATCTCAATGCCGCGCAACTGGGCAATCTGGCGTCGTTCTATTTCTATTTCTACGCCGCCTCACAGATCCCGACGGGGATCGCCAACGATCGCTTTGGTCCCAAGATCCTCATCGTGGTCGGCCAGGCCATCACCGGGATCGGTGCGCTGTTGTTCGCGCTGGCCGGCAGCTTCGAATCGGCGGCGGTGGCGCGCGCCCTGATCGGCCTGGGGCATGGGGTGGCCTGGGTGTCCTTACTGGAACTTTCGGCCGCCTGGTTTGCGCCCCGGGTGTTCGGCACCATGTCGGGCTTGTCGCTGGCCTTGGGCACGCTCGGGGCGGTGCTGGCGCAGGCGCCTTTGTTGATGCTGTCGCACAGCTTCGGCTGGCGCTGGGTGCTTGGCGCGGTCGGGGTGCTGTGTCTGGGCTTGTCGCTGCTGGCATTGCTGCGCATCCGCAACCGGCCGGAGGAATTGGGCTACGAGGGATACCTGCCCACGCGCAAGGCGCCCACGCTGGCGGAGGTCGGCCGTGGTCTGGGCGAAGTCTGGCGTTACCGCAATACTGGCTTGTTGTTCATCGCGCCGGGCGGGGTGTGTGGTGCCTTCCTGACGTTCACCACGCTCTGGGGCATGCCGTTTCTGACGCAGCAGCGACACCTGCCCGCGGGCCAGGCCTCGTGGGTGGTGGCGTCGATGCTGGTGGCGTTTTCCGTCGGCGGGGTGTGGTGGGGCCGGGCTTCAGACCGTTGGCGTCGACGCAAGGCACCCTATCTGCTGGGCGGCGTGATGATGCTGGCAGGCTTTGCCCTGCTGGTGCTCTGGCCTCAGGCGCCCTGGGCCTGGTTGCTGTTTGCGCTGTTGCTGAGTTCGGTGGGGTCTGGCGGCATGGTGGTGGGGTTCGCCTGGGCCAAGGAGTCGGTGCCGCAGCGGCTTGCCGGCACGGCGTCGGGCGTGCACAACACCGGGGTGATGGTGGGGGCGCTGGTGCAGCTGCCCTTGCTGGGCTGGGTGCTCGATCTGTTCTGGAAGGGCCAGCAGTCCGGAGGCGTGCGTTTGTACGACGGGGCGGCGTTTCAGGCGGCCAACGGTGTGTTGCTGGCCTGGATTGCGGTGTCGGTGCTGTGTGTGTTGCTGGCGCGCGAGACGCATGCCACTCCGCTTGCGGCGGCGAGCTGAGAGGAGCCGACCCGCGGGCTCTCAGTGGGCCTGCAGCGATTGACGTGATAGCGCCGAATAGCGGTCGAGAAAATCGTCGATCTCTTCGCTGCTGGGCTCCTGGGCGATGAGTTGCTGCACGCTGTGGCGAAAACCCTCGGCCGCGCGGCCGCCCAGAAAAATTTCCTTGCGGGCGAATTTGTCGACGATTTCGTAACCCCCGCGCGACAGATCGGCTTCGGCGCCATCCTGCGCAGCCTGTGCGCCCGACCAGTCGAGCTGCAGGACACAGAAAGCGTCTGAGTCATAGATCATGGTTTGCATGGTGTTCCTCCGCTGGATGGTGGGGAGATAGGGCTGCCTAAGCAAATATCAAGCCGGAAGACATTTCCGCCAGCCCCGCTTATCTCGCTTAACGGCACCGGATTCGCGCGGGTTGACCCCTGCCGTTGTCAATCGGGAACAGCTCAGGGGATTCGTGCTGCAAAGCGCAGCTCTGTTTGCACTGAATGCCCGCGTTGGAAACAAGACGTAAAAATTGCCGTGTTTGTCTTGCCCGCCCAGGGCGTGGCCGATAGGCTTGCCGCGCCGTGCCAGCGAGACCCCGATCCATCGTTCACAGGCGTGCCAGGGGCCGCAGAACATTCCCTTTCGATAAGCCCGACGCCAGGCACGGTGGCCAGGGCAGGAGACTCGCATGTTTCATCAACTTCTGACACCGGTCGGGGGCGCGTTGTTGCCGTCGTTCCTGGTGGCCGCCATTCCAATCGCCGTCGTGCTGCTGATGCTGGGCGTCTTGCGGCGGCCCGCCTGGCAGGCCTCGGCCGCGGGACTGATCGCCGGACTCGTCATCGCCATCACGGTGTGGCAATTGCCGGCGGGGCTGGCGTTCAATGCCGTGGCGTTCGGCGTGGTGTTTGCGCTGCTGCCGGTGATGTGGATCGTCTATGGCGCGCTGGTGCTCTACAACGTGGCGGTGAAGTCGGGGCGGTTCGAGCTGTTCCGGCAGTGGATGCTGGAGCATCTGCCGAACGACCGGCGTCTGGTGTTGCTGGTGGTGGCGTTCTCGTTCGGCTGTCTGCTCGAGGGCATCGCCGGATTTGGCACGCCGGTGGCGATCACCAGCGCGCTGCTGATCGGTCTGGGGTTTCCCGCGCTGGAAGCTTTGACTTTCACCCTGATTTTCAACACCGCACCGGTGGCGTTCGGCGCGCTGGGCGTGCCGCTGACGGTGTTGGGCGCGGTGACGAGCATGCCGGCGGAGCCGCTGGCGGCCATGGTGGGGCGGCAGTTGCCGTTCTTTGCCTTCCTGCTGCCGTTCTATGTCATCGCGATCTACGGCGGCTGGCGCTCGATTCGCGCGCTGTGGCCCGCGTTGTTCGTGGCGGGCGGGAGCTTCGCGCTGGCGCAGTTCGTGTCGTCGAACTTCATCAGCTACCAGCTCACCGATGTGCTCGCCTCGATGTTCTCGCTGATTCTGACGGTGGCGTTCCTCAAGGTCTGGTCGCCGGCCCATGATCCGGCGTTTGCCATCGACCGGCCGGCGCGTGCGCCCGGGGTGCCGCGCGTGGGCTATGGCGGCTGGCTGCCTTGGGTGGTCATCACCGTGGTGGTGATCTTCTGGGTTTACGCCAAGGTCTTTACCGTCGGCGAAGTCAAGGTGTTGTGGCCCGGTCTGGACAAGCAGGTGTTCATCACGCTCTACAACAAGCCCTACGCCGCCCTGTGGGATTTCCAGCCTCTGGGCACGGGCACGGCGATTCTGCTGTCGGCCGTGATCACGGCGGTGATGGTGCGGCTGCCGGTGGGGCAGTTCTTCGCCGCGATGCGCGACGCCTGGGTGCAGGTGCGCATTGCCGTGCTCACGGTGTGCATGATCGTCGGACTGGCTTTGTTGCTGAACTATTCCGGCATGAGCTACACGCTGGGTCTGGGCGTGGCGGGGGTGGGCGCGCTGTTCCCGCTGGTGTCGGCCTTCCTGGGCTGGGTGGCGGTGTTCCTTTCGGGCAGCGACACTTCGGGCAATGCCCTGTTCGGCAATCTGCAGGTGGTGGCGGCGCGGCAGCTGGGTTTCGATCCGGTGCTGATGGCGGCGACCAATTCGTCCGGCGGGGTGATGGGCAAGATGATTTCGCCGCAGAACATCGCCACCGGCGTGTCGACCACCGCGCTCAAGGGCAAGGAAGGCGTGGTGTTCGCCCGCACCTTCAAGCACAGCGTGTTCCTCACTTTCCTGCTGGGCATCCTGGTGTATTTGCAGCAGCATGTGCTGAGCTGGATGATTCCGGTTCTGCCGCCGCATTGAGCGCGCTTGGCTCAACGCTGTGAACGCCGCGCGCCGCGCGGCGTTTTTCATGGGGCTGCCGAGGCTGGACTTTGGGGCGGGGCTTGCTGTTCGGCGTGATCGAGGGTGAAGAGCAGATAGCTGTCGGCGGAATGTTGCAGTCGGATCTGCACCGGCAGATTCTGCATTTGCGGCGACAGCCAGATCTGCGCGCCGAGTTGGTTGGGGTCGGCGGCGTGCCGCACGATGTGCCAGCACGACAGAGGCCCCGCCGGGGTGGCCACGGTCTCCATGCCGGCAACGGTGAAGGTCCAGCGGGTCATGCCGCTGGGCCGTGCCACGTCAAAAGTGAGTGTGGCTCCGGGGTGGAAGGCTTCGGGATGGCGGGTGAGGCGGCTGGCGAGTTGCAGGAACAGGCTGGCGCTGTCCTGCACATGGGGCGGCAGGGGCACGACGTCGGGGCTGGCGCTGAAGTGCAGGGTGTCGTCGCCGCGGTCGAAACGCACCGACTTTTCGCGGGTGAACAGACGCTCGGTGTAGTGCGAGGGGGCGAGCCAATGGCCGTCGATACGGCCGATGCTGCGGTAGGCAAAGCCGATCAGCGCATGGCCGGAGAGCGTGGCTTCGTAGTGGTCGCCGTCGACGGTCCACACCAGCGCGCCGCTGCCGTGCAGGGCGCCTCGCCAGTAGCCCGTGATGGTGTAGCTCAGCCGTGTGGACGGCGGCCAGGCGCGAGGCGGCGCGGGTGCCGCGTTGCCGAGGGGATACGAGGCGGGATGCGAGGCCGATAGAAGGGGCGCGACAGGGGGGGCCACGCTGCCGGGGGCGCGACTCGACAGGCCCGCGCCCGGCTGGCTCAGCGCGCCCGGCGAGGCCTCGTCGCCGAGGCTTGACGCCACGGCTGCGCTGGGTGCGGGCGCGGGCGGAGGCGGCGCGCGGGTCTGGGGTGCGGGGGTGGGCACGGCCTGCGCGGCGTCCGCGAGCAGGGTCTGGCGCGGAGGTGGGGGCGATGGCGTCTCGGTCTTCGGCACCGACACAGGGGCGGCCTGAGGCGGCGGCGCCACCCGCGACGGCTTGGGCGCGGGGGCGGGCCGGGGCGGCGCCGTTCGTTGCGACGGATGGGCCATGACGGGCGCGGGCTTGAGCAACCGGGTGTAGATCGGCTCGGGCAGTCGGCCTCTGGCCCAGGGTGAAAACGCCGCGCCCAGCCATGCCAGTGCCACCAGATGCAGGAACAACACGCCCAGACCGAGCAGGCCGATGGTCAGCCAGCCAGGGCGGACCCGTGCCGGTTTGGCGCGAAGCCTGGGGGGCTGGTGGCGGGCTGACATGCCCTTTATTCTGCCGTGCGCCTGTCGTTGAGCGCCGAGTTGGCACGGGTATTCGCGGCGATGTGCCGCGCGTATGCTGCGCCCTGGAACCGCAACACCCACGAGGAGTGAACCATGGCGCAGATACCGGAGTTCAAGGATTTCATGCCCGGCATGGAGTTTTTCCAGACCTTGCTCAAGGGCGCGGGCATGCCCTCGCAGTTTGCCAACTGGGTGGCGCCGACGCTAGACGTGGAAGAGCTGGAGCAGAAGATCACCGATCTCAAGGCCGTGCTGGGCTGGCTCGAAACCCACGCACGTATGACGCAAAACATGATTCAGGCGCTGGAGGTGCAGCGCATGACGGTGCAGGCGCTCAAGACCATGAACGTGGATCTGCAGGCCTTCGCCAAGGGCATGGTGGCTGAGCCCCAGGCCGCGCCCGCCGCGGCTGCGGAACAGCCTGCGGCAGAGCCCGAAGCTCCCGCGCAAAAGGAAGCGTCGGCCGCGGGCGCCGCTCCCTTGTTCGATCCGATGCAGTGGTGGAACGCCATGACCCAGCAGTTCACCGAACTGGCGAACCTGGCGCTGCAGGAGGGCGGGGCGGTGCGTGCGCAGAGCGCGACGGCCGCCGCGTCCGGCAAGCCCGCGGCCCGCCAACCCGCGGCCCGAAAGGCGGCGGCCAAGCCCCGCGCCGCCGCTGGCGCGCGCAAGACGGGCGCCCGCGCCAAGCCCGCGGCCAAGCCGACGGCCAAGTCGGCTACAAAGCGCGGCAAGGCCGCACGCTGAACCGCGCCGATTGAACCCAGCTTGTTCAATAGGACGCGGGATGATGGCGCGGTGGATTGGGGATGGATTGGGCTGCGGGCGACAAGCCCATAGCCCAAGCTATGGGCGCGAAGCACGGGGCCAAAGACGCCCCAAAACACCCGCCAGCGCCCGCGTAGGCGCAACGCGCCGCCTATTGGACAATCTGGGTTAAACGCCGACCCAGCGAACCAGTTCCTGCGCGGGCATGACGCCGGACTGGCGCTTCACCTCCTGGCCGTGCCGGTACAGCGCGAGGGTGGGAATGCTGCGGATGCGGTTGCGCACCGAGACCTGCGGATTGGCGTCGGTGTCCACCTTGGCCAGGACCGCGCGGCCCTTGAGCTGCGCGGCGGCCTGGGCGAATGGCGGCGCCATCATCTTGCAGGGCCCGCACCATTCGGCCCAGAAGTCCACCAGAACGGGCAGCTCGCTCTTGGCGATGAAGCGATCGAAGCTGGCGTCGGTGAGGGTGACGGGCGAGGCCGGGAGCAGATCCTGGCCGCATTGACCGCAGACCGGGGAATCGCCCAGGCGTTCTTCGGGGACGCGGTTGAGCGTGGCGCAATGGGGGCAGACGACGAGCATGGCGGGCGATCAAAGATCAGGAAAGCAGGAGCCACGAACATGCGGCGCGGCGCGATGATTTTCAAGGGCGGGCCGCAGGCCCAGGAGCCTTGCCCGTCCGGCGTACATTGCGGTCATCGTCAGACCTTTGTCCCGCTCATCATGCCAAGAATCGCCTATCTGCCCCAACACCACGCCGAGCCCGAGGATCTGGTGGCGGCCATACGCCGGCGGCGCGGCGGCGAGCTGCTCAATCTCGATCGCATGCTGCTGCACAGCCCCGCCTTTGCGCGCGGCTGGAACGGCCTGCTGGGCGCGGTGCGCGGCGAGCTCGAACTCGATGCCGATCTGCGCGAGCTGGCGATCTGCGTGGTGGCGCGGCTCAACGGCGCCGACTATGAATTCATGCATCACGCGCCGCTGTTTCTGGCGGCCGGCGGCGAGGCCGAACAGCTCGCCCTGTTGCACGACATTCCCGCCGCGGTGGAGAATCGGCTGGCGTTCTCCACCCGCGAGCGGGCGGTGATCGCGCTGACCTATGAGATGACGCGTCGTGTACGGGTCAGCGAAGCGCATTTCGCCGCCATTCGCGCCCTGCTGCCCGCACAGCAGGTGGTGGAGCTGGTGGGCGTGGTGGCGACGTACAACATGGTGTCGCGGTTTCTGGTGGCGCTCGACGTGGGCATCGAAGACCGGTCTGGTTCGGAGCCCGCGCATTGAGGCCGGGCGGCAGACACCGCAACGACGAGGAGAAGGCATGACGCAGTTCTGGCACCTTGCAGTGCACTACCGGACATTCACCCTGATCGTCATCGGCCTGATGCTGGCCGGACTGGCCCTGCTCACCAGCCCGCGCGCGTCGCACGATCTGCGGGTGGCGCAGGTGCTGCTGCGGTGGTTTCTGCTGTGCGTGGTCGGCGTGGGTTTCCTGGGGGTGAGTGCGCAGCACTTGCTGCCGGGCGAGTCGCCCGATCCGGTGCAGTTTCAGCTCGGTCTGGCGGCGGTTGGCGTGGCCGCGGTGGGCATCGTCGGCGCCTGGGGCGGCGTGGGCATGCGGCTGGCGGCGTTGATCGCGCCGACGGTCTGGATCGTCGGCGCGCTGGTGGGTCGGGCGATGGGGCAGCCCGGTCTGTTCGGCCCCGGCGATCTGCTGCTGCCACTGGTGGGCTTCGCGCTGCTGGCCTGGCAGTTCCGCGCGCAGCGGCACCGCAGCGTGTTTGCACGTTCGCGGCTTTGAACGCGGGCCGACGCGCGGCCGGGCGGGTTTCAGCCTGACGTCTGTGCGAGTGCGGCGAGCTGGCGCAGCCCGTCCACGGCGCGGACGCCGTACCAACTGGCCCATTCGCCGGGCATGCAGCGCACCACGGGATGCAGGCCGCGCCGGGCGAGGAGCCCGCGCACTTCGTCGGCATGGACCGCGCCGAAGCGATAGGGCTCGCTCGACAGCAGGACCGTGTCCACCCCGGCCAGCCAGTCGGCAGACCAGTCGAACGCCGGATAGCGGGTGTGGCCGGGTTGGTGCAGCCCGTCGCCGCCGCGTACTTCGGGCACGGTGTGCCAGCCCACGGCGGCGAGGCTGCGGCTGATGTAGGTGTCGCGCGCGACGGTCATCCACGGATCGCGCCAGATGAGGTAGAGCACCCGGCGCGGTGCGGCGGCGGGCGCGGGCAGGCTGTCGAGCACGGACCGCATCGCCTCGCGCAGCGTGGCGGCGCGCTCTGGCACGCCGGGCACGCGGGCGAAGGCGGCGCCGAGCAGATCGAACAGGCCGAGGTTGTCGCGCGGCGTCTGCGGGTGGGTGACGATGATCCGGGGCACGAAGTGGCGCAGAGCCTCCACGGTGTCCCGGGTGTTCTCGTCCACATTGACGAGCACATGGCTGGGCCGCAGGGCACGCAGGGCGTCGAGGTGGACGTCCTTGGTGCCGCCGACCTTGGGCACGCCAGCGACTTCGGCGCGGGGGTGGATGCAAAAGCCGGTGCGGGCAACGATCTGCGCTTGCAGGCCGAGGGCGAACAGGGTTTCCGTCAAGCTGGGCACCAGGCTGGCGATGCGCGCCTGCGGACCCGCCGCAACCACGGGCTGGCCGAGGGCGTCGCGCACGGTCATGGCGGTGGCCGCATCAGGCGGCGTCGCCGCGACCGAGGGCCGGGCGGGCAATCTGCCCCAGGCTTTCGAAGATGAGACGGCGCGGCGCGATGCGCCAGCCCAGTTGCTGCTCGATGGCGATGACCGCGCGCATGGCCAGCAGGGAATGGCCGCCGAGATCGAAGAAGTTGTCGGTGAGCAGAACCTGATCGACGCCGAGCAGCTCGTGCCAGATCTCGGCGATCTGGTGCTCTTCGGGCGTGCCGGGCTGTTCCGAACCCGTCGCCCCGGCCTTGCGGGCGGGCGCATCGGCCCGCGGCGCGGGCAAGGCAGCGCGGTCGAGTTTGCCGTTGGGCAGCAGGGGCAGGGCGTCGAGCGGCACGATGTGCTGGGGCACCATGTAATCGGGCAGGCGCAGGCGCAGCGTCTGACGCAGGTCGCCCGGAAGCGGCGCGGCGGTGCCCGGCGGGGGCACGATGTAGGCCACCAGACGCACATCGTCCGGCGTGGGGGCATAGGTGGTGAGCACGCAGCTGGCGACGCCGGCCTGCTCGCGCAGCACGGCCTCGATTTCGCCGAGCTCGATGCGAAAGCCGCGAATTTTCACCTGGTGGTCCAGACGGCCGAGGTGTTCGAGCTGGCCGTCGTGCCGCCAGCGCCCGAGGTCGCCGGTCTTGTAGAGGCGGGCGTGCGGATCGGTGCTGAAAGGGTCGGCGATGAAGCGCTCGGCGGTGAGTTCGGGGCGCTGGAAATAGCCCAGTGTCACACCGTCGCCACCGATGTGGATCTCGCCCGGCGTGCCGATGGGGCAGAGCTGGCCTTGGGGGTCGAGGATCCAGACCTGGGTGTTGGCGATGGGCCGCCCGATCACGATGGCCTGCCGGGGCTGCACCCGCCAGCAGGTCGACCAGACGGTGGTCTCGGTCGGGCCGTAGAGGTTCCAGACCTCGTCGCAGGCCTGCAGCAGACGCGGGGCCAAGTCGGCGGGCAGGGCTTCGCCGCCGATGAGGGCGCGCAGCCCGCGCTGGCCGCGCCAGCCCGCGTCGAGCAGCATGCGCCAGGTCGAGGGCGCGGCCTGGAGCGCCGTGGGCTGGCGGGCATGCAGCAGCTCACGCAGCGCAAAGGGGTCGCGCGACTGGGCCAGGTCGGCCAGGATCACGCGGGCGCCCACGGTCAGCGGCAGCAGCAGTTCGAGCACGGCGATGTCGAAGGAGAGCGTGGTGACGGCCAGCAGGACGTCTTCGCGCCGCAGCCCGGGTTCGCGCGCCATGCTGCGCAGGAAGTTGACCACGGCGCGATGCGGCACCTGCACGCCCTTGGGCCGTCCGGTCGAGCCGGAGGTGTAGATCATGTAGGCCGGATCGTCGGGGCGGGCGTCGCGGACGGGGTCGGGCGCGAGGGCGTCTTCGCAGCGCAGATGCGCCAGCGGCGCGCGGTCGAGCGCAAGCTGGGGCACGCCGGTCTCGGCCATCAGGGCCATGAGATCGGCCTGGGTGAGCAGGCAGCGCAGTTGCGCGTCGGTGGCCATATAGCGCAAGCGCTCGGGCGGAAAGCCGGGGTCGAGCGGCACATAGGCGGCCCCGGCGTGCAGCACGCCCAGCAGGGCGGCCATCATGTCCGGCTGGCGATGCAGGCAGAGGCCGACGCGATCACCGCGGCCCACGCCCATGCGGCGCAGGTGATGGGCGATGCCGAGGGCGCGGGTGTGGAGATCGCCGTAGCGCAGCGTGTGGCCCTGCGCGTCGGTGAGGGCCGGGCGGTCACGCCGGTCGGGCGCGTCGAGCTGCAGGGCGGCCGGCAGGGTCAGCGGGGCGGGCAGCGGCTGCGGCGTGGCGTTCCACTGGTCGAGCAGGGCGCGCTGCGCGGGCGTGACCAGCGCGTGGCTGGAGACCGGCCGTGCGGGTTGCGCCAGAAGCTGTTCGGTGAGGAAGACGTAGCTGTCGAGCAGACGCTGGGCGGTCTCGGCGCTGAACAGATCGGTGGCGTATTCAAGGTGGATGCGCCGGGTGAACTCGGTGTCGACGTGAATGGACAGGTCGAACTGCGCGGCGACCCGGTCGAAGTCGAAGGCCTCGTAGGTGAAGGGCACATCGGCGAGCTTGCCCGTGGGCGCGTTGAGCACGTTGAACAGCACCCGCACCAGGCCCTGCGGGTGATCGGCGCGCTGGGCCTCGAGGCGCTCGACCAGCTCGTCAAACGGCGCGTCCTGGTGGGCGTAGGCGTGCAGGGCGGTGGCGCGCACCTGTTGCACGAGCTGGTCGAAGGAGGCTTGCATCTCGACCGTGTTGCGCATCACCAGGGTGTTGACCAGCGTGCCCACGAGCTGCTCGGTCGCGGCATGGTGACGGTTGGCTATGGGCGTGCCCACCGCAATGTCAGAACAGCGGCAGATGCGGGCCAGCAGCACATTGAAGCTGGCCAGCAGCAGCATGAAGGGGGTGACGCCATGCCTGGCACCGTAGTCGCGCAGCGCCTGCTGCAACGACTCGGACATCGGCGCAAACAACGCATGACCCATGTGGCTGGGCTGCGCTGGTCGTGGAAAGTCGGTGGGCAAGGGGAGATCGCTCAGGCCTCGCAGACGGCCCAGCCAATCTTCGAGAGAGTTTTCGCGGGCGGCGGCGGGTGCGCTGCGCTGCCAGGCGGCGTAGTCTGCATATTGGATGCTCAGCGGCGCCAGGCCCATGTCGGCAGGGTCGGTCCGCCCCTGTAGCAGACCCGCGTAGAGCTGGAGCACGTCGCGGGAGAGTATGGCCATGGCCCAGTTGTCGGCGATGGCATGGTGCAGGACCCAGAGCATGATGTGCTCGTCGTCGCTCATGCGCATGAGGCAAAGACGAAACAGCGGCGCCGCCGAAAGGTCGAAGGGTTCTGCCGTGAACGTGGACGCCGCCTGCCGCGCGGCAGATTCGCGAGCCTCGGCAGGCAGGCCGCTCAGATCGCGCAGGTCGAAGCGGGGCCGCAGTTCGGGGAGGATCACTTGGCGCGGCTCGTTGCCCTGCAGGGTGAAGCAGGTGCGCAGACCTTCGTGCCGCGCCACCAGTAGCGCCAGCGCCTGCGCGAACAGCTCGATGTGGAACGGCCCCCGGAACCGCAACGACCCGCTGACGTTGTACGCAACCGATTCCGGGTGGAACTGCTGGATGACCCACATGCGGCGTTGGGACAGCGAGGCTGGCAGCGGTGCGCCTCGCGGCACGGCGGGAATGACGTCGGCGTGATCGACGGGATCCTTCTGGTCGATGTGCGCCGCCAGCTGGGCCACGGTCAGATGGCTGAACAGATCGATCAGGGGCAGCTCGATGCCGAGTTGCTGCAGGATGCGCGAACGGACCTGGGTCAGGGAGAGCGAATGGCCACCCAGCTCAAAAAAGGAGTCGAGCACCCCGAAGGCCTCAATGCCGAGGACGTCATGCCAGATGGACCACAATGTTTGCTCGGTCGGGTTTCTGGGCGGCAGGCGGGCGACGGCCGAGGACGCTTTCACTTGCGGCGTGGGCAGTCGACGCTTGTCGATCTTGCCGCTGGCGGTCAGGGGCAGGGCGGGCAGGGCCTGCCAGGCGCTGGGCACCATGTAGTGCGGCAGGCTGGCTTCCAGGGCCTGTCGCAGCTCGGTCAGCGGGGTGTCGGCATGCGCTTCGCGCAGCACGACGTAGGCGGCAAGTTGCGGGTCGTTCGCCTGCGCCATCCAGACGGCAACGGCGGCCTGGGCAACTGCGGGATGCGCAGACAGGCTGCGCTCGATCTCTCCAATTTCGATGCGAAAGCCGCGGATCTTGATCTGATCGTCGTTGCGGCCGACGAGGTGCAGTTGTCCGTCGGCTGACCAGTAGCCGAGGTCGCCGCTGCGGTACATCCGATCGCCCGGCTCGAAGGGGTCGGGCAAAAAGCGCTCGGCGGTGCGCTCGGGCTGGCCGAGATAGCCCAGGGCTACGCCCAAGCCAGCGATGCAGATCTCCCCGACGACATCAAAGGGTTGCGGGCGCAGTTGTTCGTCGAGGACATAGACGCGGGTGTTGTCGATGGGTCGCCCCACGGGCAGGTTGCCGCGCGCCTGGGTGATCAGGCCGTCGACGACGTAGAGGGTGCTGTCTTCGGTGGTTTCACTCGGGCCGTAGAAGTTCAGCAGCCGGGCGTTGGGCAGCAGGGCCTGGAAGCGTGCGGCCAGCGCAGCGTCCAGCGGCTCTCCCCCGAACTGGAGGTAGCGCAGACGGGTACACGAGGGCAGCAAGGGATCGTCCACCAAGGCGCGCGCGGTCGAGGGGGCCAGGGTGAGATGGGTGATGCCCTGATGGCGCACGGTTTGCAGCATCGCAGGAAGGTCGCGCTGCAGGCCGGGTGGGGCCAGGTAAACGGCAGCACCGCAGATCAGTGGCATGAAGATTTCGGAGATCGAGGCGTCAAAGCTCAGCGACGATTTCTGCAGCAGTCGGTCTTGGGGGCCGAACCGCACGGCGCGCACATTCCACAGTTTGTGGTTGCACAGGGCGCGGTGCGGAATGACCACGCCCTTGGGCTGGCCGGTGGAGCCCGAGGTGAAGATCACCAGGGCCGGGTCGTCGGAGCTGCAGTCGGCCGAAGGCGTGTCGCCAAGGTCGGCACTCGTGGCCGCAAGGTCGGCGTCCAAAAGCTGCAAGGGGGTACGGTCTGCGGGCGAGGCTTCGCGGAGGACGGGATGCAGACTTTCCTGCGCGAGCACGAGGCGTGCATCGGTGTCCTGCAAAATGCGGCGCAGGCGCTCGGTGGGAATATCGGTATCGAGCGGCACATAGGCGCCGCCGGCCTTGAGCACGGCGAGCAGCGCCACGACGAGCGCCGGACAGCGCTCCATCATCACGGGTACGTTGACGTCGCGTCCTACGCCGAGGCGGCGCAAGTTGAGCGCCAGGCGATCAGCGGCCTGCTCCAACGCGTGGTAGCTCAGTCGGGTTGTGCCGAATCGGACGGCGATCGCATCGGGCGTGCGCCGCGCTTGCTCTGAGACGAGATGGTGAAGGCACTGGGTGCCGGCGCGGGGTTGCGCTGTCAGGTTGAGTGCGGCCAACGCCGCCCTTTCGCGATCTGGCAGGACGTCGAGATCGCACAGACGCTGCTCCGGGCGCGCGAGCAGGTTGGACAGATGTCGATCGAGTCGATCGCTGAGGTGCTCGGTGTGCGTCATCGCGGCGGGCGCGCGCGGATCAAGGACCAGGTCGATGGGCACACTCTGCGAATCGCCATAGTCACGCACATAGGCGGCAACGGGCGCGAGTCCCGGGTGACCGCTGAACGGGGAGAACGTCATACGGGCCGAACCCAGGGCCACGTGGGGATGAAAGGGCTCGAAGGAGACCATCAAGTCGAAGGGCATGCCTGAGACCGCATGTTTCGCCGGTAGACCGGCGAGCGCGCGGTCGAGCGGGAATTGCAGGTGGCGCCAGACCTGACGGGCATCGTCTGCCAGAGCACGCATGATCGACGGCAGGTTTTGGTCACCGGTTGCCGTCAATCGCAGTGGCAGGGTGTTGGCAAAGAGGCCGAGGGTCTGTTTATCGACCGGATCCTTTCGGTTGTGCAGCGGCATGCCAATAAGCAGGTCGATCTGGCCGGTGACCCTCGCCAGATAGGTTGCGAGGAAAAAGAGAACGGCCAAAGCGGGCGTCAAGCCGTAGGAGGCTGCCGCCTGCAGGAAGGCTTCCCATTGCGCAGGGGGTGGGGTCCACCGGTGTTGAATTGGCGTGGGAAGGGCCTCAAGGTGAGGTGGCGAGAGGGCCTTTGCAGCGCCGCTGTCAGGAAAGCGCTCTCGCCAGAACGCTTGGTCTGAAGCGAAGCGGGGCGAGCGCAAGTAGGCTTGCTCTCTTTCGATAAAGCGCAGAAAGAGGGGGCCGGGTTCCTGGGTTTGCGTGGTCGAGGAGAGCAGGGCGTTATAGCGCTGGGCGATACGCTGTCCGAGCAGCATCTCCCCATAGCCATCGAGGAGTAGGTGGTTGAAGCACATCAACCAGACGTGTTGCTGCGCGTCAATTCGAAAGAGGACGCTCTTCCAGAGCCCGGTGCCATAGGGCTGGATCGGTGCGCTTTTTATCTTGGCGACGGCATGCTCGGCTTCCTGAATGGCGCGCGACGAGGATCCGAACTGCGCAAAGAGGTCGGTGTAAGCCAAGCGCCATGTCGTGAACGCGTCGAAGTGCCAGCAAGGGCCCTCTGGTGTCTGCAACACGCGTGCGCGCAGCATCGGCTCTGCGACGACGATGTCGCAAATGGCCTGCTCCAGCAGGGCCTGATCCAAAGGGCCATCTAGGGTGACAGAAACACCGATGTTGTAAATGGCGCTGCCGAACAGTTCCTGCCTCAGCAGCATGTGGTTCTGAACTTCACTCAAGGGCCAACGCATGTCGGCACCGTTCTGCGAAGCAGAACAGTCAGGCACAGGAACCGGAAGAGCGTTGGACATTCGGCGAGTGATGTTGCGCAGCGATGCAGGAAGATTCTCCTTGCGGGCGTCTATTTTGGCTTGCATTTGCTGCGTCTTGGCCCGAACACTGACCGGATCTGTGAACTATTCCTCCTTTCGGCCTCATGGGGTTCAAGACGGGTTTTCCATCGGGCTACGATGGCATGCTGTTTCCCTTACTTTGCGGGGAAGTTCTCGCGACTTTTCATGTCTGTTGCCCCAAACGCCGCGGCCCAATCTGGCCTTCCCGAGACATCTTGGCGCATCGGCCGCAATGGCCTTTTCATCGACCGCGAGCAGGACGAGGCTTTCATCCGCGCGGAATGGGGCGTGTTCGGGCCGCGGGTACGGCAGATCGGGCTCTACGGCTCAGTGGCTTTTCTTTCTGCGACGTTCACCGACCTTTCCGTCCTCGGGGCCACTGCGGTGTACTGGAGTCTGTTGGCCGCGCGGTTCATGATTCTGGGCTGGGGCCTCTGGCTCGCGCGCATGGGGAGTGCGCGCCCGGCGCCGCCGATCCGTCGGGTGGGGGCGGCGCTGCTGGGTTTCGAGCTCAGCATCATGGTGCTGTTCCTGCTGGTGGTGCTGGCGTATGGGGGCGGTGCGGACTATCACTCCATCACGGCGCTGGCGCTGATTTTCGCGGGCTATGCCTATGTGCCTGTGCTGCGCCGTGAGGCGATGTGGATTGGTGGCATTTTTACGGCTCTGTTCGCCGTGGTTGTCTGGAGTTCGCTGCGGTTCGACACCAAATACGTGAATATCGCGTTGGTGCTGTTCGGGTTCGCGAACGTGGCGGGGTGGCAGATTGCGGTCTCTCTCAGTCGGGGTCTGCGCACGGCCTGGCTGGACCGGCGTCGGCTTGAGTTCGAGGCGCAGGCGGCGCAGGACGCGCGGCAGCAGGCCGAGCAGAGTGAGGAGAATCTCGCGCGGCTGTTCGATGCCACGCCCATGCCGCTGGTGCTGGTTCGGGTGGCGGATGCCAAGGTCCTGCGCTTCAACGCGGCGGCGAAGAACCTGATCGATCCGCAGGGCAGGAAGCAGGGCGAGGTTTTCAGCACCGATTTTTACGAGGACCCTACGCTGCGTGCGCGGCTGCTCGCGCGCCTGCGGACCGAGGGGGCCGTGCGCCAGGAGGAGGTTCGACTGAAGACGGTGTCGGGCCAGGTCATCGATGTGCTGTTTTCGATGCGTCTGCTGCGGTTTGCCGGGGAGGACTGCATCGTCTCGGGCATGGTGGAGATTTCGGCGCAGAAGCGTCTGGAACATCAGTTGCGTGTCTTGGCGTTCACTGACCCGCTTACGGGTCTGCAGAGCCGGCGCGGCTTTTTTGCGATGAGCGAGCAGGCCATGCGCGCCGCGCCGCCTGGAGCGCCAGGACCTTGCGTCGTGCTGATCGACCTCGATCATTTCAAGCTGATCAATGACCGGTATGGTCATCCGGTGGGCGATGAGGTGCTGGTGGAGTTCGCGCAGGTGGTGCTGTCGCTGTTGCGCGAAGGCGATGTGATGGCGCGCATGGGGGGCGAGGAGTTCTGCCTTTTGCTTGCGCATGCGCGTGCGGCGCAGGCTCTGGAAGTGGCCGAGCGCATCCGGGAGTTCGTGGCGGCCCATCCCTTCCAGACCTCGGCCGGTGTGGTGCGCCTGAGTCTGAGTCTGGGTCTCGCGGGATGTGATGGGCCGGCGCGGAACATTGATGAGGTGCTGTCGATGGCCGATCAGGCCATGTACCGCGCCAAGCTGGGCGGGCGCAACCGGACTGAGATGCACTGCGCCTGATCGGGCGTTGACAGGCGCTAATCCCTACGCCTTCGAGGGCAATTAAGCGAATAGGAATTATTCGCAATAAGATGGTCGTCACGCGGCCAAGTAGGGGCCGTGCCGAGGCCCCAGCCTGCCGGGGCGCTAGCCCTGGAGAATGGCGATGGGATTTGCAGAACTTGGACTCAGTCTGTTGGCGGCGCTGCTGCTGACCTGGGTCGTGATGGAGTGGTCCAAATGAATCCCACGCCAGGTAAGGCGGCGCCGCTTTCGGCGATGACGGGTGCGGTTCCCGAGTCGATGACGCACCCCGGGCTGACGCTGCATTCGCGCGAGTTGTTTCGGCAGGGCGCGGTGGTGCAGATCCGTCATCAGGGACAGGTCTACCAACTGCGCCTGACCCGCCAGGACAAGCTGATTTTGACCAAGTAGGCCGTGGGCCGCCGGGTCCGCCCATGATTTCTCGCAGCTTTGCTCGCCAGCCCTTGTGTGGACCAGTCCTCCGGCACAGATGCCAGCCATGCGATTTTTGGGAGGCCCCAGCGCTGGCTCGGGCGCGGCAGGGCGCCAGCAGGCCTAAGGGGGCGAAGGGTGCGGCGCTCTAGGCATCCGCAGGATGGCCGCGCAGCAGGGCGAGCAGCCCGTCGAGTTCGTCCAGGGTGCTGAACCGGATGGCGACTTCACCGCTTTGGTGTCCTTTGCGAACCGCTTTGGCGCGGATTTCAACCGGCGCGGTGAAGTGCTCGGACAGTTCCTCTTCCAGCCGTTTCCAGTCGCGGTCTTTGGCGGCTGCGGCGGCCTTGACGGGGCGGGCGGCTTGTTCGCCCTGGTGGGTTCGCGCAACCAGTTTTTCGGCCTCGCGCACGCTCAGTCGCTTGGCCAGGATCTGCTGCGCCGCCTGAACCTGCTGCGCCTTGTCCAGCGACAGCAGGGCCCGGGCGTGTCCCATGTCGAGGTCGCCGGCCAGCAGCATGGTCTGCACCGCATCGGCTAGTTGCAGCAGGCGCAGGAGGTTGCTGGTGGCGGTGCGCGAGCGGCCGACCGCCTGCCCGGCCTGTTCATGGGTGTGGCCGAATTCATCGATCAGGCGGGCGATGCCGCGGGCTTCTTCCAGCGGATTGAGATCCTCGCGCTGAAGATTTTCGATCAGCGCCATGGACAGGGTGGACCGGTCGTCGGCTTCCTTGACCAGCGCGGGGACGGTGTCGAGCCCAGCGAGGCGGGCGGCGCGGGTGCGGCGTTCCCCGGCGATGATTTCAAAACGGCCGTCGGGCAGGGAGCGCACCAGCACGGGCTGCATCACGCCTTGCGTCTTGATGCTCTGCGCCAGCTCATAGAGGGCGCCCTCATCCATTTGCGAGCGAGGCTGGTAGCGGCCGGGCACGAGATCGTCCAGGCGCAGCTCGCGCAGGGCGGCGGCATCGGTGTCCGTCAGCTCGACGGAGGGGCCGAGCAGAACGTCGAGGCCGCGGCCTAGTCCTTTGGGTTTTTTGGTTGCCATGTGCGTGAGGCGTGTTGAAGCCGGATCAATGGGAGAGAGAGCCGCCTGGGCGCTGCCCGCGCCGGAGCAGGTCGTCGAGAAGGCTGCGGCCGTGCGGCCAGTCGCCCAGACCCGAGTCGGTGTTGACGTGGCCGCAGGCGCCGAGGTCGACGCAGGACGCGCCCCAGCGTTCGGCCAGGCGCTTTGCGGCGCCATACCGGCAGTAGGGATCATCGGTGCTGGCGGCGACCGTGGCGGGGAAGGGGAACGGTGGCTGCGCGAGGGGGCGGCGCCACGGGTGCAGGACTGCGGGGAGCTGCGAGCCATGCAGATCGGGCGGCGCGACGAGCAGGGCGCATGCGACCCGGTCGGCATGCCGCGAGCTGCTGGCCCAGGCGTCGATCAGGTGGCAGCCCAGGCTATGTCCCACGAGGGCGACGGGCCCGGTCTGCGCCAGTATCACGTCTTCCAGGCGGGCAACCCAGTCGCCGCGGCGAGGTAAGTCCCAGTCGGCCTGCTCGACCACGGTATCGCCGTAAAGCGCCGCCCAGCGCCGTTGCCAGTGTTTGTCGCCGGAGCCGAGCCAGCCTGGCAGCAGCAGAATGCGCGGTGGGATCATGGTTGGCTGTGTCATGCGGCGACCGCAAGGCGGTCCACCATTTCCTGGGCAAATTCGATGAAGGCTTTGGCGCCCCGGCTGCTGGGATCGAACACCACCCCGGGCAGCCCGTAGCTGGGGGCCTCCGCGAGCCGGACATTGCGCGGAATGACGGTGTTGAATACCTTGTCGCCGAAATGGCCCTTGATCTGCTCGCTGACCTGCTGCTGCAGGGTGATGCGGGGATCGAACATGACCCGTAGCAGACCGATGATGCGCAGATCGCGGTTGAGATTGGCGTGCACCTGTTTGATGGTGTTGACCAGGTCGGACAGCCCTTCGAGTGCGAAATACTCGCATTGCATGGGCACGATGACGCCGTGTGCGGCGCACAGTCCATTGAGCGTCAGCAGCCCAAGGGCGGGCGGGCTGTCGATGAGGATGAAGTCGTAGTCGGCTTCGACGGTGGCGAGCGCTGACTTGAGTCGGCGCTCGCGTTGAGGAAGATCGACGAGTTCGACCTCGGCACCGGCCAACTCGCGGTTGGCCCCGATCACGTCATAGCCCGCCTTGGTGCCGCGCTGCCGGGCCTGCGCAAGCTCGGTCTGGCCGATCAGCACTTCGTAGATCGAGGCTTCGAGCGTGTGTTTGTCCACGCCGGAGCCCATGGTGGCATTGCCTTGGGGGTCCATGTCGACCAGGAGGACGCGCTGGCCGATGCGAGCGAGAGCGGCGGCCAGGTTGACACTGGTGGTGGTTTTACCAACGCCACCCTTCTGATTCGCAATGCAAAAAATCTGCGTCAAGCCGACTCTCCAGAAAACGGACGTTTCACGTGAAACAGGGTTGAGGAGGTGTGAGCCTCTCTGCCTGTATTGTGCCGTAGCCCGGTGGAACTCAGCGCGTTGCTCGCCGCAGCCAGACCAGGCAACGCTGTGCTTCCAGTCCGGGTACCTGCAGGGGTTCGATGCGCGAAAGCACGGCGTCGCCCAAGGCGGCAATTTCGTCGGCGGGCGGGCGGCCCTTCATCGCGCACCACTGCCCGCCAGGTGCGAGCAGGCTCGACGTGCTGTTCACCAGAAGGGGCAGATCGCTGAAGGCGCGGCTGGTGATGCAGTCGAAACCGGCCGGATCGGTGAGGGCCTCAACCCGCGCATGATGGACCTGGACCTGCTTGAGCCTCAGGCTGCCGCTCGTCTGCTGCAAAAAAGCGCACTTCTTCTGGACGGTATCGACCAGATGAATGTCGGTATCGGGCAGCCCGATGGCGAACACGATGCCCGGGAGGCCGCCGCCCGAGCCGACGTCGAGCAGGCGCCGGGGGGCAAGGCGCTGAAGGGCGGGCAGGGCGGCCAGGCAGTCCGCCAGATGCAGGCGCGCCATGCCTTCGACATCGCGAACCGCCGTGAGATTGAAGACGCTGTTCCAGCGTTGAAGCAGTGCGGTGAAATCGAGCAACTGGCGTTGTTGGTGCTCGTCGAGTGTCAGACCGAGCGCGTCCAGGGTCTGATGGAGGAAGCGTTCGAGCGAGAAGTCGGCTGCGGTCTGCGTGCTGGCGGTGCTCACGCGACGGCATCCTTCTCCAGCTTCAGGGCCTGCTTGAGCACCCCCTTGCGCAAATGAATCAGGAGCAAGGACACCGCGGCGGGCGTCATGCCCGAGAGCCGCGAAGCCAGTCCCAAAGTTTCTGGGCGCGCCTGATTGAGCTTCTGCTGCACTTCGATCGACAGGCCGGAGACCTCGCGGTAATCGAGATCGGCGGGCAGGCGCAGCGATTCCTGTTGCGCGGCCCGATCCACTTCATCCTGCTGCCGCTCGATATAACCGGCATACTTGATGTGAATCTCGACCTGTTCGCGTTCGGTTTCGCCCAGGGGCGCATCCGGCGCAAACGCGGGATGGGGGAAGGCCGCCAACGCGTCGTACCGCAACTCGGGCCGGCGCAGCAGGTCGGCGAGGTTGTATTCGCGCTCGATGGTCTTGCCCAGCAGCGCCTGCGCCTGGTCGGGCGGCAGGCTTTGCGGGGTGACCCAGGTGGATCGCAGGCGCTGAATCTCGCGCTCGATGGCATCGCGCTTGCGGCAGAAGGCGTCCCAGCGGGCGTCGCTCACCACGCCCAGTTCGCGACCGATCTCGGTCAGGCGCAGATCGGCGTTGTCCTCGCGCAGGCTGAGGCGGTACTCGGCCCGGCTGGTGAACATGCGGTAAGGCTCGCTGACGCCCTTGGTCACCAAGTCATCGACCAGCACGCCCAGATAGGCCTGATCGCGCCGTGGGCACCAGGCCTCACGACCCTGAACCTGCAACGCCGCGTTGATGCCCGCCAGCAAGCCCTGGGCCGCAGCCTCCTCGTAGCCGGTGGTGCCGTTGATTTGCCCCGCGAAAAACAGGCCATCGATGGCCTTGGTCTCCAGCGAGGTCTTCAGCGCCATGGGGTTGAAATAGTCATACTCGATGGCGTAGCCGGGGCGCAGCAGGTGGGCATGCTCCAGCCCCGGAATCGAGTGCACCATGGCAATCTGCACATCGAAGGGCAGGCTGGTGGAGATGCCGTTGGGATAGAACTCGTTGGTCTGCAGGCCTTCCGGCTCTAGAAAAATCTGATGCGATGTTTTGTCGGCGAAGCGGTGAATCTTGTCCTCGATACTGGGGCAATACCGCGGGCCTACACCTTCGATCACCCCGGTGAACATCGGGCTGCGATCCAGCCCGGCGCGAATGATGTCGTGCGTCTGCGGTGTGGTGTGGGTGATCCAGCACGCCACTTGCGGCGGATGCTGATCGGCCGAGCCGAGAAAACTGAACACGGGCATGGGGTTGAGATCGCCCGGTTGCTCGACCAGCTTGGAGAAGTCGATGGTGCGTCCGTCGATCCGGGCCGGCGTGCCAGTCTTGAGGCGGCCCTGAGGCAGGGCGAGGGCCTTGAGGCGAGCGGACAGGCGCTGCGCCGGAGGATCACCCGCACGGCCGGCGGCGTAGTGGTCGAGGCCGATATGGATCTTGCCGTCCAGAAATGTCCCGGCGGTCAGCACCACCGTGCGGGTGCGAAAGCGGATCCCCGTCTGCGTGACCACGGCCGTGACCCGGTCGCCATGGCCGGTCGACTCCACGAGCAGATCGTCGGCCGCCTGCTGGAACAGCCAGAGATTGGGCTGATCCTCCAGCCTTCCCCGAATGGCGCGTTTGTAGAGCTGACGGTCGGCTTGCGCCCGTGTGGCGCGCACCGCAGGCCCTTTGCTGGCGTTGAGAATGCGAAACTGGATGCCAGCCTCATCGGTGGCTTCGGCCATCGCCCCGCCCAGCGCGTCCACCTCCTTGACCAAGTGGCCCTTGCCGATGCCGCCGATGGAAGGATTGCAGGACATCTGCCCCAGAGTTTCGATATTGTGGGTCAGCAGCAGCGTTGCGCAACCCATGCGCGCGGCGGCCAGCGCCGCCTCGGTGCCAGCGTGCCCGCCGCCGATGACGACGACATCAAAGTTACGCGGATAATCCACTGTGTGCCTCCTCAACCAATCTATTTTATGCGGGTTAACCCTGTGCGGTGGGTTTGAGGGGCTTTGTTTCACGTGAAACATCCCGTCCCCGCTGGCATTGTTGCGCAACCACGCCCCATCTTCATGGAAACCCTCAACGAACTACAAGAACTTTACCCGGCCCTCTCGGCCGTGCCGACCGCCGAATTGCAAGCGGAATGGGCTGGCGGCACGGCTGCGATGCAGGTGCCAAGGGGTATGCAGCTGTTTGCCCCCGGGGCGCATTGTGGCGGGTTTCCTCTGGTGCTTTCAGGCGAGGCCCGGGTGTTCCGCATGGCAGCCTCGGGGCGACAGCTGGAGATGTACCGCCTGACGCCGGGCGAGATCTGCCTGGTTTCATCGGCCAGCCTCTTTTCAGGCGAGACACTTTCGGCGCATGCGGAGATGCAGGCTGACGGGGCCTTGTGGATGATTCGCCCGTCACTGTTTGAGCAATGGATTCAGCATACCCCGGCCTTCCGCCGCTTCGTCCTGGGGCAATTTGCCACGCGCATGGCCGACCTCACCGCACTCATCGACGCCCTGGCGTTTCACCGACTGGACCAGCGCCTGGCGCAGGCGCTACTGGGTCAAGGGCCGCGCCTGCAGAGCACGCATCAACAACTTGCCGACCGTCTGGGCACCGCACGCGAGATCGTCACCCGCCTGCTCAAACGCTTCGAGGCGGCCGGCTGGGTGGCTCTTTCTCGGGAGAGGATCGACATCCTGCAGCCGGCCGTGTTGCGGCAAGTGGCGGCGGGAGACCTTTCGGGCTGACACGCTCTGGCCGCGCCGCAGCCATGTGACCGGAGTCACAGTGGTGTCGCGCCAATCGGTGTCAAATGGCGACATTCTTTTTCAAGGAGTGGGCCATGAAACTCAACGTTGGCGGCATCGACCGCATTCTTCGCATTGTTGTGGGTATTGTTCTGATCGCGCTGACGCTGATGGGCACCATCGGTGTCTGGGGCTGGATCGGCATCGTGCCGTTGGTCACGGGCCTGTTCAAGTTCTGCCCGGTGTATTCCCTGATCGGCATAAAGACCTGCTCGATGAAAAAGTAAGACAGGCCGCGCGCGGCTCGGGTCTGAAAACGGCGTCACCCTTCATGGGGACGCCGTTTTTCTTGGCCCATGAGAAGGCGCCCGGGTGGTCCTGTCCGGGGATTCAGAAGAAAGCGTCATGCGCGGTCTTGAGAATCAGCGCGGCCACCACCAGTAGAAACACCGCTCGCACAAAGTGCGTGCCGCGGCGCAAGGCCAGCCGCGTTCCCAGAAGACTTCCGGCGATATTGCACACGGCGATGAGGGCCGCGTAAGGCCACATGACATGACCCTTGCTGGCAAACACCAGCAACGCGGCCAGATTGCAGGCGACATTGACGACCTTGGCACTTGCCGAGGCGTGCAGAAAATCGAAGCCGAAGCCGCGCACAAACAGAAAGATCAGGAAGTTGCCCGTGCCCGGGCCGAAGAAGCCGTCGTAAAACCCGATGAGCAGACCACCGCCAAGAGCGAGCAGCCGCTCGGCTCTGCCGCTGAGATGGGGGGCATGATGATGGCCCAGATCCTTGCGCTTGAGGGTGTAGAGCAGCACGGCCAGCAGGATGAAGGGCAGGGCCTGGCGGAAGTCGCTTGATTTGACCTGGGTGATGAGCCAGGCGCCGCAGAGCGCACCGAAAAAGGCGGCGAGGGCGGCCGGGACGACGGTGGACCAGGGCGGTTGAACCCGCCGCACATAGGACCACATCGAGGCCGAGGTGCCCCAGATCGCGCCGCCCTTGTTGGTGCCAAAAAGCGTGGCCGGGGCGGCGTTGGGAAACGCAGCAAAGAGGGCCGGGACCAGAACCAATCCGCCCCCGCCAACGATGGCATCTACAAACCCGGCGAACAATGCGGCGAGGCCGAGCAGGATCAATTCCATGGACAAAGGGGGGATGTGATGGGCGAGAAGTAAAAAAGCACCGGAACGGGTGTTCGCGGTGCTTCGGGGTGTTGCCTGCGCTGCAATCAAGTGCAGCGCCTTTGTCATGAAACAACCTTGACTTCGGGTTGTTTGTCTCCTCAGTCCCTCTTGCTGGGGTGCGTCGGATGCATCCAATCGCAATGAAAAGTATTGTTCAAACTTTGTGCGTCGCCCGCACTAGGGGCGAACCCTGAGAGCTTCACGCTGGTGCATGCGGAGCGATTTCAGCGCCCCAGCCCTGGAAACAGCTTGAGCAGGCCATCGCTCATCATCTCCACCGCGAGTGCCGAGAGAATCAGGCCCATCAGGCGGGTCATCACGTTGATGCCGGTTTTGCCGAGGAAGCGCGCAATCGGCTCGGCCGCCATGAAGCAAAGCGCGGCCGCGACCGCAATGATGACGCCGTAACTGATCAGCACCGCATGCTGCCACCAATGATGGGTGTTGCTGGCATAGATGATGACCGTGCTGATGGTGGCCGGACCGGTCAGCAGGGGAATGGTCAGCGGCACCACCGCCACGCTGGCGCGATCGGCGGCCTCTTCCACCTCGTCGCTGGTCGATTTGGTCGCGCCGGTCTTGGCGTTGAGTATGCTGATGGCACTGATCAACAGCAGCATGCCGCCGCCCACCTGGAAGGACGCGATGGAAATGCCAAAGAAATGCAGCAGGTCGGCGCCCACCACTGTGCTGAGGGCGATGACCAGAAACGCCGAGATCGAGCTGACGAGGATGGTCCGCTTCTTCTGTTCGCGCGTGAAATTTTCGGTGAACAGGATGAAAAAGGGGATGATGCCCAGGGGGTTGACAATCGCCAGCAGGGCGATCAACGGTTTGACCAGATTCATGGGTTTGAACGGGAGCGTGCGCGGACCTCATTATCAGCGCACCGCGCGGCTCAACCCCGTTCCCGGCCCTTCTCGCACCCGCAGGCGTTGCGCTCAGATCACCCTTGAATAGCGCGGCTGCAGCAGCTGCTCGCGCGGCTGGTGCAGGTAGCCGTCGAACTGCATGGCCACGATGCGCACCAGCAGACGGCCTTGCGGCGTGACGCGAACCTGCAGGCCATGCGGCCCTTCGCGCACGACCAGTCCCGCCTCCTCCAGCGGCTTGAGGCGCTGCAGATCGAGGGCGAAGGTCGTGGCGGCCTCCACCTTGAAGGCGTCGGCAAGGGCGACGAGATCGAGGTGGAAATCGCACATCAACCGCTGGATGGCGGTGCGGCGCAGGTGGTCTTCGGGGGTGAGGTGCACGCCGCGAGCGGTCGGCAGTTTGTTGAACGCCAGCATCTCGGTGTATTCGTCGATGGTCTTGGCGTTTTGCGCGTAGCAGTTGCCGACATTGGAAATGCTCGACACGCCGAAGGCCAGCAGATCGAGTTCGGCCTGCGTGGAGTAGCCCTGGAAATTGCGGTGCAGCTTGCCCTCGCGCTGGGCGCGGGCGAGCTCGTCGTCGGGCTTGGCGAAATGATCCATACCGATGTAGACATAGCCGGCCTCTTGCAGCCGCCGGATGGCCAGGCCCAGCAGGCCGAGCTTGATGTCGGCCGAAGGCAGATCCTCGGCGTTGATGCGGCGCTGGGGTTTGAACAGATGCGGCAGATGCGCGTAGCTGTAGAGCGAAAGCCGGTCGGGCGAGAGTTCCATGACCTGATCGAGCGTGCGGGCGAACGAGTCCAGGTTCTGGAAGGGCAGGCCGTAGATCAGGTCGAGGCTGATGGAGCCGAAGCCGTGGGCGCGCGCGGCGTCGATGACCAGACGGGTCTCGTCCACGCTCTGGATGCGGTTGACCGCCTGCTGCACTTCCGGCGCGAAATCCTGCACGCCCACGCTCATGCGGTTGAAGCCCAGGCGGGCGAGGTGGGCCACGCGCCGCTCGTCCACCTTGCGCGGGTCGATCTCGATCGAGAATTCGCCGCCCGGCTGAAGGTCGAAATGGTCGCGCGTCATGGCCATGAGCCGCGCGGCCTCCTCGTCATTCAGAAAGGTCGGGGTGCCGCCGCCCCAGTGCAACTGCGTCACCGGCAGGCGAGCCTGCAGGATGCCGGCAATCAGCTTGAGCTCCTGCTCCACGCTGTCGAGGTAAGGCGCAGAGCGGCCGTGATTCTTGGTGGGGATCTTGTTGCAGCCGCAGTAGTAGCACAGGGTTTCGCAGAACGGCACATGGAAATACAGCGACACCGGCTCGTCCGGGCGCTGGGCGCGGCGCCGCAACTCCTCGGCATAGTCGCGCGGCCCGAAGCCGGCATGCATGCGGTCGGCCGTGGGGTAGGAGGTGTAACGCGGCCCGGAGATGTCGAAACGCTGGAGCAGCTCGGGCTGGAAGTCGAGAGATTGATTCATCATAATGATTGAATGTTTGCTCAAAGACGACCCTGAGGTTTTGATCTGACGCAACGGTTGGCGTGACCGCGGCACAATTGCTGCAACGCAAAAACAACAGCGGCTGCCTCGATGCAGCCCGATGCGCGCGGAAGCCAGGGTGGAATGGACTATCCTGCGACGCGCATCTTCCGGCATCGCGGGCCTGACCTCGCGCAATTCCCATGCAGACAGAAACCCCTTCCGCGGCCGAGCACAAATCCGGCATGGCGGCTCTCAGCCTTGGCGCTCTGGGCGTGGTGTACGGCGACATCGGCACCAGCCCGCTGTACGCCTTCCAGACGGCGTTCAGCCCCGATCATGGCGTGCCCTACAGCGCGGACAACATCCTCGGCGTGCTGTCGCTGATCTTCTGGGCGCTGACCCTGATCGTGCTGGTGAAGTATGTGCTGCTGGTGCTGCGTGCCGACAACGACGGCGAAGGCGGCATTCTCGCCCTCATGGCGCTGGTGATGCGCCGGTATGCCAAGGGCACGCGCGGGCGTGCGGTGGCCATTGCCCTGGGGCTGATCGGCGCGTCGATGTTCTATGGCGACAGCGTCATCACCCCGGCCATTTCGGTGCTATCGGCCATCGAGGGCCTGGGCGTGGCCACGCCGGTGTTCGACGACTGGATCGTGCCGATCACGGCGGGCATTCTCGTGGGCCTGTTCGTGGTGCAGAAACACGGCACGGCCGTGGTCGGGCGATTTTTCGGCCCGGTCATGCTGCTCTGGTTCACCGCCATCGGTCTGTTGGGGATGGCGCAGATCGTGCAGAACCCCGCGGTGCTGCTGGCCATCAATCCGTACTACGCGGCGGAGCTGTTCGTGCGCGAGCCGGGCGTGGCGCTGATTCTGCTGGGCGCGGTGTTCCTGGTGCTCACCGGCGGTGAGGCGTTGTATGCCGACATGGGACATTTCGGCCGCAAGCCTATTCAGATCGCCTGGATCGGCCTGGTCATGCCCGGCCTGGTGCTCAACTATTTCGGCCAAGGCGCGCTGGTACTGGCGCATCCCGAGGCGACCAAGAATCCCTTTTTCTATCTGGCGCCGTCGTGGGCCCTGTGGCCGCTGCTGGCGCTGGCCACCATGGCCACCATCATTGCCTCGCAAGCGGTCATCTCCGGAGCCTATTCGATCACCACGCAGGCGATCAAGCTCGGCTATCTGCCGCGCATGCGGGTGTTGTTCACCAACGAGAGCAATCAGGGGCAGATCTATGTGCCCTTCATCAACTGGCTGCTGATGATTTTCGTGCTGCTGCTGGTGCTGACCTTCAAGACGGCGGAAAACCTCGCCGCCGCCTATGGCATTGCGGTGAACATCACCATGATCGTCACCACCGCTTTCTGCTGGATGATCGCCCAGCATCGCTGGGGCTGGAGTGCGGCGCGCGCCAATGTGGTGTTCGGCCTGTTCGCGCTGATCGATCTCGCCTTCCTGTCGTCCAACGCGCTCAAGATCGATCACGGCGGCTGGTTCCCGCTGTTGTTCGGCGCGGTGGTCTACACCTTGCTGGCGACCTGGAAGCGCGGCCGCAGCCTGCTGCGCCGTCAGCTCGAGGAGCATGCGCTGAACCTGCAGGATTTCGTCGCCAGCCTGTCCACCTACCCGCCCACCCGCGTGGAGGGCACGGCCATCTACCTCACGCCCAACGCCACCACCGTGCCGCACGCGCTGCTGCACAACCTCAAGCACAACAAAGTGCTGCACGAGCGCGTGATCTTCCTCTCGGCGCAAACGATGGACGTGCCGCATGTGAGCGCCGATCAGGGCATCAAGCTCACGGCGATGGAGGAGGGCATCTATCTGCTGCACGTCGAACTCGGCTTCCAGGACGAGCCCGACATCCAGCGGCTGCTCAAGGAATGCGAACGCCTCTACGGCATGGAATTCCAGCTCATGGAAACCTCCTTCTTCCTGGCGCGACAGACCATCATTCCGTCCAAGCTGCCGGGCATGGCGGTGTGGCGCGAGGTGCTGTTTTCCTGGATGAGCCGCAATGCGCAGGAAGCATCGGATTACTTCCGCATCCCGCCCAACCGCGTGGTCGAGCTGGGCACGCAGGTGGAAATCTGATCCGCAGCGGCGAGGATGGGCCACAGCGCTGTGCGGTATTTCACGGTCTGGCCTTCGGCGTGATCCTGCCGGGGGTTGCCGCCCTTGTGCGGCGACGGCTTCGTGTCGATGATGCGGGCATGGTTGATGCTTTGTTGTCGTGACCGCACCCCCGTACACGGGGCGCCATCAGGAGGACGCCATGCTTGCCGTAGCCGCCTACAAGACCGTGTTCGATGTCAGCGCCGTGGAGCGCAAGCTCCACTGCATGGGCCCCGATGCCAATGAGCATCTGCGCGGCACCTACCAGCGCATGCTGGCCACCGGCGGAGATCGTCTGGCCATCAAGCCGCAGGACGCGCCCGAGATGTCGCAGCTCTGCGCCGAGCTGCCCAATTTCGGCGCCCCGCTGCGCGACATCCACCGCAGCCTGGCGCTGTGCGCCGACAGCCGTGATCCGGTGGAAATCATGCCCATGTTGCTGCTGGGCGACCCCGGCATCGGCAAGACCCATTTCGCCCGACGGGTCTCGGCGCTGCTGGGCACCACCTGCGCGGTGGCGCCGATGAATGCCCTCACCGCCGGATGGATTCTGTCGGGGGCCTCATCGCAATGGAAGCATTCGCGCCCCGGCAAGGTCTTCGACACCCTGGTGGGCGGCGAATATGCCAACCCGGTGCTGGTGATCGACGAGATCGACAAGGCCGCGGGCCATGCCCAATACGATCCGCTGGGTGCGCTCTACAGCCTGCTCGAGGCCGACACCGCGCGCGCCTTTACCGACGAGTTCGCCGAAGTGCCGATCGACTGCAGCAGCGTGATCTGGATCGCCACCGCCAACGACGCCAGCGGCATTCCCGAGCCCATTCTGAACCGGCTCAACGTCTACGACATCGTCGCACCCGATGCCGAAGGCACGCGCAGAATCGCGGCCAACCTCTACCGCGAGATCCGCACCGGCCACGACTGGGGCGCCACCTTCCCCGACCAGCCCGACGACGACGTGCTCGACGTGCTGCAGCAGTGCAAGCCGCGCGAGTTGCGCCGACTGCTGCTGGGCGCCTTCGGCGCGGCCAAGCTCGACGGACGCGCCGAGCTGGCCCCACGAGACGTCGACTTCGAACGGCTGCACCGCCCATCGCGCATCGGCTTCATGCACTGAGCGCCTGTGAACATTTCGGACAGGCCCGGAACATTCACAGGCGCTGAGCCGGGCGGGTGCCGTCCGGCCCTGGCGGCTCAATGTTGCATGCCCTTCATGTGTCCCATGTCCATGCCCTTCATGTCATCCGGGCCGGAGGCCGTGGGCTTGCGGACCTCGAACTCGGTCGTGACCGATTGGCCGTCCGAGAACTTGAGCGTGACGGGCACCTTCTGGCCAGGCTCGATGCCGGGCTTGGGCTGCATCAGCATGATGTGATAGTCGCCCGGGGTGAAGGCCATGCTCTTGTGCGGGGCGATGGCAATAGCGTCGACGTGCACCATGTTCGACATGCCGTTCTTGTTCACCGTCTGGTGCAGCATGACCATGCCGTACTTCGGGCTGGAGGCGCCGACGAGCTTGACCTCCTTGTCGGTATCGTTCGTGACCTTGGCATAGCCCCCGGCGGGCAGATTGGCCGGAAGCCAGCGGATCCAGGCCTCCGTGACCTGGATGCCCGCGGCGAATGCCGAGCCGAGCAGCCCCAGGCTGAGTGCGCCTGCGGCGAGGCCCTGGGCGAGACGGCGGCGAGAAAAAGCGGTGACAGACATGACGACTCCTTCAGTTCAGAGGGTAAAGCGGGGGAAAAGAGGGGAAACAGCGCTCGCGGCACGCGCGGTGACCGTGTCCGCGGCGATAACGGGCAAGGATAGGGGGGCAGCGTCGGCTGCTGCGCGGCTGCCGAGCAACACCCCGCTCAGGCGCAGGTCACGCAAAAGCGCCGCGCCGAAGTCGAGGTAAGCCGCGGCCGCCGCCGGGTCGTCGCGGCCGCCGCGCAGGGAGGCAATGGCCTGAGACCCCGTCAACTCGCCGGGGCGCAGGCGTTCGATCAATTGTGCGGTCAATGGGTTGATCTGCGCGCAGCGCACCTGATCGGCCCCGACGCGGTAAAGCGCCAGATCGGTGGCCACGGGCGCAATACGCTGCCTGGGCCGCAGGGTATGCACCGGCCAGTCGTAGTGCACGAGCCGCAGCGCCGGGTTGCAGACCGGCACGTCGTGCAGCAGATCGCCATCGGGCTGGCAGGCGACGGCTTCAGGGTCGTCGAGCATCAGAGTGCCGCGGGTCCACTCAAAATGGGCGAGCGCGCACAGGGCCTCTGAGCGCCCCCCGGGGCGGCTCGTCGGCCCGCCCCCCGCGGGGGTCAAGGCAACTTGGGGCGGCCCAGCGTCGCCTGGAGCATGATCGGCCAGGGGCAGCGAAGGGCCCTGGAGAAAGGCGACGAACTCGCCGCCCAAGTCGCGGAAGAAGGGCGTCTGGCAGCCGTGCTCGGCGACGAACCGGCGTACCAGTTGCGACCAGCGCCGCGCGGACAACAAACCGCGCAGGCGCGGAAACGCGCCGAGCAGGGCTTCGTTCACATTGGCATGGACCAGCCGCGCATAGAGATCGACCCGTCGCGCCTTCAGGCCCGCTGGACAGGGCTGGCCGCGCGGCCGGCGCAGACGCGCGGCGAACGCCGCCTGCGTGTCCTGCAAGGCCTCGGCCCGATCTGCGGTCGCGGGGGCGGCGAGGGCGATGGATGGCCGGGGCATGGCGGGCGGCACCACGCCAGTGGCGGGGCTGGCCCGGCTTTGCAGCGTGCCGATCTGCCGCACTTCCTGCATCAGCACCTCCAGCGTCGGCAGATGGTTGTCGCGTTCGAGCAGGGTGGGGCGCATGCCATGGTGGGCGTAAACCGTCTGCAGCAACTGCCACACCGGGTCGATGACGGCCGCGCCGTGGGTGTCGAGCAGCAGGCCGTCGTCCATGCGGCGGTGCCCGGCGATGTGCAGGTAGGCGATGCGTTCGCTGGGCAGCGCCCGCAGTTGCGCGGCAGGGTCGCCGCCATGATTGGCGCAGTTCACATAGAGGTTGTTCACATCCAGGTGCAGATCGCAGTCGGCCTCGGCCAGCACCGCCTGGATGAATTCGATCTCAGAAAGCGGCGCGTTCGGGTGGGCGGCGTAGTAGGAGGCGTTTTCCACCGCGATGCGCTGCCCCAGAACATCCTGGGTCTGGCGGATGCGCGCGGCAACGTGGCGCACGGCCTCCTCGGTGAAGGGCAGGGGCAGCAGCTCATAGAGTTGCCCCGAGGTGTCGGCACACCAGGCCAGATGCTCGGTGTAGAGGGCCATGCCGTGCAGATCCATGAACTGCCGGATCTGCCGCAGCAAGGCCACGTTCAACGGCCCCGGGCCGCCCAGCGAGAGCGACAGCCCGTGACAGACGAAGGGTGCGCGCTCCGTCAACGCGCGCAGCGCGCGGCCGGATTCTCCGCCCACGCCGATCCAGTTCTCGGGGGCGATCTCGAAAAAATCGAGCCCCTCGGGCAGCGCGGACTGCAACTCCGCCAGGAAGTCCTGGCGCAGCCCCAGTCCTGCGCCTTGCGGGTGGCGCGGGGCCATCCCGCCGCAAGCGGGCGTGGCGGCCGACATGGCGACGGGCCTCAGCTGGCGTGCTTGGCCGGCTTGTCCGCCATGTCCTTGGCGCCGCACTGCCCGGCCGGGGCCTTGCAGGTGTCGGAGCCGCACTTGCCCTGGGCCCGCATCTGCGGCGTGCAGTCGGGCAGGGCCTTGCCCTTGGCGTCATCGGCGCCGCAGCCCGCTTCTTTCGCGGCTGTCTTCAGCAGATGGCCGGGGGGCATCTCGGAAAAGGCAAAGGGATTGGTGGCGGCCTGAGCAGCAGAGCCCAGCGTGACCATCATAGCGGCGCCGACGGCGGCGGCCAGGGGGAGGGAACGAGACATGAAACAGCACTCCTGAAATCGAAAAGGGGCACACGCGCGGAGCGGCTCCGGCGTGTCAGCAAGCAGCGATCGATCAGGTGTGACGGGGCGGGGCGTGCGACCAGGGTCGCAGAAAGCGTTCCGGACTGCGCGGGGCCCAGGCCAGCGCAGTGGACTGGGCATAGCGCAGCCCGGTCGGGGTTGATGCGGAGGCTGCGATGTGCGGCAGCAGACCCGTTGGGGCATGATCGCCGCTACAAGCCTGCGAGGGCAGCAGCAACAGCACATACGGCGGATGGATTGGCGCGTGGTTCGCCGCCTTGCTGGCGCCCGCTGTCGATGGCGTGATCGCCGGGGTTGCGCAATAAGGCAGGGACACGGCCTGCACCTGCGCCTGCTGTGCCCACGCCAACGGCTGCAGCGCGAGGCAGGCCACGACCAGCCAGATCAGGCTGGACAGACGCCGTAGCGGCGCGAACGAAGGTCGGGCAAGGGGCAACATAGGTTTTCGCGCATGTTACGCAGAACCGTCCTGATCGTGCCGAAACAAAGTGTCACGACTGCACGGGCGGCGCTTGGCCCTACCATGACGCCATGCAGAATCTCGTCCCCTCCGAACCCAGGCCTTACACCCGCGCGGCACAACTGCCCGCCCTGCTGCAACAGCGCATCGTCATCCTCGATGGCGCCATGGGCACCATGATCCAGCGCTTCAAGCTCAGCGAGGCGCAGTACCGTGGCGAGCGCTTCAAAAACTGGCCGCGCGACGTCAAGGGCAATAACGAACTGCTCAGCCTGACCCAGCCGCAGATCATCCGCGACATTCACGAGGGCTATCTGGCCGCGGGCGCCGACCTCGTCGAGACCAACACCTTCGGCGCGACCACCGTGGCGCAGGACGACTACGGCATGGCCGAGCTGGTGGACGAGATGAACGAAGCCTCGGCGCGCCTGGCGCGTGCGGCCTGCGACAAATTCAGCACGCCGGACAAGCCGCGCTTCGTCGCGGGGGCGCTCGGGCCCACGCCCAAGACGGCGAGCATCAGCCCGGACGTGAACGATCCCGGCGCGCGCAACGTCGACTTCGAAACCCTGCGCGCCGCCTATGCGCAGCAGACGCGGGCGCTGATGCGCGGCGGCGCCGACGTCATTCTGGTCGAGACCATTTTCGACACCCTCAACGCCAAGGCCGCGCTGTTCGCCATCGACGAAGTGTTCGAGGCCACCGGCGAGCGCCTGCCCATTCTCATCAGCGGCACCGTCACCGACGCTTCGGGGCGCATCCTCTCCGGCCAGACGGTCACGGCATTCTGGTCCAGCGTGCGCCACGCCCAGCCCCTGGCCGTGGGGCTGAACTGCGCGCTCGGCGCCACGCTCATGCGGCCCTACCTGCAGGAGCTGGCCAAGGCGGCGCCCGACACCTTCATCAGCTGCTACCCCAACGCCGGGTTGCCCAATCCGATGAGCGACACCGGCTTCGACGAAACCCCCGAAGTCACCTCGCGCCTGCTGCACGAATTCGCCGCGGAAGGTCTGGTGAACATCGTGGGCGGCTGCTGCGGCACCACGCCCGACCACATCGCCGCCATCCAGGCCGCGGTGAAGAGCGAAGCGCCGCGCGCGCGCCACCGCGCTGGCTTCTACGCCGACGCGGCCTGATTCACCTTGACCATCGCGGGCTTTGCCCGGCGCGCCGCATCCATTGCGGCGGCCGGGGCAAAATCGTGATTCCGCCCCATCCTTGCAGGAGACTCAAGATGCAACTGCCCGATATCCGCGTCGGCGACCGCTGGGTGTTCGTCACGCGCACCCAGGAAGAAGCCGAGCGCGGCGAGCCCGGCCTGATCCTGGCCAGCCACGTCACGCAGATCGGCCCGCAGGGCGAGGTGCACATCGAAGTGCAGCGCACCAACAAACCCGATTCGCCTGTGCTGAAGAACATCTATTCGAAGCAGTTCGATCTGCTGTCGCGCGAAATCGTGCCGGGCGAGGCCATCGAATACAAACCGGCGTTCCCCCAGTTCGACTTTCCGCTGAGCGTGGGCAAGAACTGGAAGGACACCATCACCCAGAGCCAGCCCGAATGGGATCTGCAGACCCGCCTGGGCGTAAGCGTGAGCGTAGAGGCCGAGCAGACCATCACCGTGCCCGCCGGCACGTTTCACGCCTACCGCCTGCAGGGCCATTACACCGCGGCGCAGGCCACGGTGATGACGCATTACTGGTACGCGCCGGCGGCAGGCCGAGCGGTCAAGGGCATCGAAGACACGCTGTCGATCAACGGCGTGCGCACGAGGCTGATCTACGAGCTGCAGTCGCTCAACCGGCTGCGGGCCTGACGTTGAACCGGCGCAGGGCCTGCGTCTTCCAGCCCAGAGCGCGGTAGTAGAGCTTCTGCGGCAGGGTGCGCGGGCGGGCGAACTGGAGAATCCACGCCGTGCGCGTCTGCGGGGAGGCGTTCGGGCCGCTGGCATGCAGCAGATTCGGATGGTGCACGATGGCCCCTCCGGCCTCGATGGGCACGTCCACCGCGGCGGACGGGTCGAAGCCTGTGGCCATCACATAGTGCGTGTTCTGAGCGGTGGGAAGGGTCTCGTGCGGGTAGCGCTGACCGCCATGCGTGCCGGGCACATAGCGCATGGCGCCCCCGTGCAAGGCCACGTCGGCCATGGGAATCCAGAAATGCACCCGGTGTTTGCAGCGCCAGGGCTCCACCTTTTCGTAATAGCAGTCTTGGTGCCAGAACGTGCCCGTGCCCACGCCGCCGGGTTTGCGGATGACGTGTTCGAACACGCACTCGACGGGCGTCTCCAGAAGCTGTTCGGCATAGCGCTGACAGCGCCGATAGACCTCGGTGCTCAACAGCTGCGGCTCGCGCTCGGTGGTGCGCAGAATTTCGACGGAAACCGCCTGACCGTTGCGCAGCTGCGTCCAGTCGTCGGGCGTTGCGGCCTGATGGGCGGCGAAGAGACCATCGAGAAGCTGCCCCACCTCGGCCACCGCGTCCCGCGAGAACAGCCCGGGCAAGGCGAGATAGCCGTCTTGTTGCCAATGATGCAAATCCTGTGCGGTCGGCGCTTGAGGGATGGGGGAATCGTCAGGCATGGAACCTCCGGGAAGCATGGGTCGAAAGCGGCGTGAAGTCGGACCGGGGCTGCAGGTGCAATATCCGCGCCCGTCTGTTGGCCAGAAAACGCCGACCTTGATGAGGCCGGGACCTTATGCTGCACCGCAGCAGTGCAATGGCGCACGATGGGAGTGCCATTTGCGCGTCGATGGCACATAACGATGTAAAAAATGCATTGCAATTGATTTATTCACGAAACAGTATTCGTTGAATGGCGGGCTTTGCTCGCTGAAAGCCTTTCGCTTTCGATATGGAGGGCCTCGCGCATCTCTGGTGTCGGGCACCAGGGGCGTCTCTCGCAAGGGCAGGGCCTGGCCCGGGAATTGCTGCATAGCAGCGAGGGCTGCGAAGCCGGCAGTCCGGGTCGACCAGCCTGCGCACAAGCGCAGGCTGGTCGAATGACCATCCGGTCAGGTCAGGAGGATGCCCCATGGTGCGCGGAGCCGTGCAGTCGTCTTACGACAATGCCGAAATCGTTTTGCGTGTGGCCGATATCGCCTTCATCGCGCTGGTGCTGCACGGCAGTCTGTGGCTGGTCGGCCAGTCCACGACCGACATGGCCTTTTTCCTCACGACGACCGCGCTGCTCTACTTTCAGCTCGGTGCGCGGTTCTGGAACCTCTACGGCTCCTGGCAGTTGCTGCCCTTGCACGAAGAAGCCAGGCAACTGGTCATCGTCTGGTTCGCCGTGCTCTCCGCGCTGCTCGCCACCGGCTTTGCCCTGCATGTCACGTCCGACTACTCGCGGCTGTCTCTGGGGCTTTGGGCGCTGGCGGTGCCGGCCTGCATGCTCGGACTGCGAGCCTATCTGCGTCACCGCGTGGAGCGCAACGCCCGCCGGGGAGTGGACATCCGCATCCTCGCCTTCGTCGGGGCCAACCGCACGGCCGAGCGCATCGCGCGTCACTTCCAGAGCCGTTTGTGGTCGGGCTTGCGTGTGGCCGGGGTGTATGACGACCGCGCGGTCAAACGGCTGAATCTGCAAAGCCTCTCGCTGGTCGGCAATATCGACGGTCTCGTGCGCGACGCCCGCGAGGGCAAGGTGGACTTCGTATTCATCACCCTGCCGATCTGCGCCGAGCACCGTATCGACCAGATCGTGCGCGAGCTGGCCGATGCCACGGCCTCGGTGTTCCTCGTCCCCGATGCCTACATCTTCGAGCGCAACCATGCCAATTGGCGTGAGGTGGCCGGCCATCCCATCATCAGCGTCTACGACTCGCCTTTTTTCGGCGTCAACGGATTGCTCAAGCGCATCGAGGACGTGGTGCTGTCCAGCCTCATTCTGCTGCTCATCAGCCCGCTGCTGTTGGCCATCGCCGCCGCGGTGCGGCTCACCTCGCCAGGCCCGGCGCTCTTCAAGCAGCGCCGCTACGGCCTCAATGGCCAAGTGGTGGAGGTGTGGAAGTTTCGCAGCATGACGGTGGCGGAAAACGGCGACAGCGTGGTGCAGGCCACGCGCGGCGACCGCCGCGTCACACCGCTGGGGGCCTTTCTGCGCCGCACCTCGCTGGACGAGCTGCCGCAGTTCTTCAACGTGCTGCAGGGGCGCATGTCCATCGTCGGCCCGCGCCCGCATGCCGTCGCGCACAACGAACAGTACCGCGCGCTGATACACGGCTACATGCTGCGTCACAAGGTCAAGCCCGGCATTACTGGCTGGGCGCAGATCAACGGCTGGCGTGGCGAGACCGACAGCGTGGACAAGATGGAGCGCCGGGTGGAGTACGACATGCACTACATCCGCAACTGGTCGCTGGTGATGGATCTGCGCATCATCGCCGCCACCGCGTTCAAAGGCTTTCGCGGGCAGAACGCCTACTGAGCGGGCACGATCATGGCCTACTTCGACATCCTCCTGCCGGTGAAGAACGGCGCGGCCTATCTCGCTGAGGCGCTCGACAGCCTGCGCGTGCAGACGATCGGCGACTGGCGGCTGCTGCTGCTCGATCATGGATCCACCGACCGTACCCTCGACATCGCCGAGTCGCGCGCCCGGATCGATCCGCGCATCCGCATCCACAGTCTGCCGCAGGCGCGCGGGCTGTCGGGCCTGCTCAACGCCGGGCTCGACCTGTGCGATGCCAAATACGTCGTCCGCCACGACGCCGACGACATCGCGCTGCCTGATCGGTTGCAGCACACCCGCGATGGCTTTGCCGCCCATCCGGATGGGGTGGCGCTGGGCGGGCAGCTCACCCAATTCGACGACCAGGGCCGCACCCTTGCCCAGCATCCCCTGCCCACCGCGCCGGGTCGCATCACCGCCGCCATGCTGTTTTGCAACCCGGTGGCTCACCCCACGGTGGCTCTGAGGCTGGATCGTCTCCAGGCGCTGGGCGCGCGCTATGGCGTGGCATTCGGTCAGGGTATCCCAGCCCGGCCGATGCCTGAGTTCGAGAACCTGGTTGAAGACTATTTTCTGTTCGGACAACTCGCCCTGTGGGGCCTGGTGGCCAATCTGCCGCAACGGCTCATCCGCTACCGCATGCACTCGGGCGGCGTAGGGCGGCAGAAATTCGCGGCGCAAATGGCGGCTTCGCATGCCGTTTCGCTGCACTTGGCCGCGCGCCTGAGCGAGATGCACGGCACGCCTGCCTTCGACCCCACGCCGTTCTGCAACCACGGCGGCATGCTTTACGACCTGGGCGATCGCGGTGACTTCCGCGCCGAGTATGCCGCGCTGCGCACGGCGCTGCAGCGCACCGACATGGATCGCGCAGGCCTGCGCCGCGAACTGGCCTACCGCCGTGTGCTCAGCCAGCGCAGCCGACCCGCCATGCTGGCCCGCTATGCCCAATTTCGCAGCACCCACCGGCCGGCGATGAACGAGCAGACCACGGTCAAGCTTCACCTCATGGGCCGCAAGGGGCCCAGCGCCGTGTTGTCGCAGACGCTGGCCGCCGCCTGAGCGCCCTAGAGACAGCCACCGCCAGCCATCGCCGCCATGGACATCGCCTACCTCATCCTCGCCCACGACCAGCCATCGCATCTGCGGGCGCTGGTCAAGCGGCTGTCCACGCCCGACAGCCGGTTCTACGTGCACATCGACCGCAAGTCGCGCCTCGAAGATTTTCAGGGCATGGGCGATCTCCCCATTCGCTGGGTGCAAGACCGCGTGCGGGTGTTCTGGGGCGATTACTCGCAGGTCGAAGCCATTCTGCGGTTGATGGGCCTGGCCCTGTCGGACCCGGATTTCACTCCCGCGCGGCTGGTGCTGCTCAGCGGCGCCGACTATCCGGTGCGATGCAACGCCGAGTTGCACGCCTTCTTCCAGGCCCATGCAGATCAGGAATTCATCGATCTGGTGCCGATCCCTTCGACCGAACGCAACAAGCCTCTGGCCCTGCTGACCACCTACCATCCGAGCGATACAGCCTCGCCCTTGATCAACCGCATCAAGCGGGTGGCGCAGCGCCTCGGCCTGCTGCCGCGGCGGCGCGATCACATCCCTGCGCTCGGTGGGATGCAACCCTACGGCGGTGCCACCTGGTGGGCTCTCAGCCCGGAGGCCGCGGCGCATGTCGTCGCGTTTCTGGAAAGCCATCACGAGTACACCGAGTTTTTCAGGCACGCCGTCTGCCCCGACGAATCGTGCTTTCACACCGTCCTGGGCAATTCGCCCTATGCCGCGGCGATACGACCCAGTCTGACCTATTCCGACTGGAGCACCCAGCGCCATCGTCCCGAGCCGCTGACCCTGGCGCATGCGGAATTTCTCGCCCACGACCCCGAGCGGCAACCCAGCAAGATCTGGCCGCACACCCAGCCCTTTCTCTTCGCGCGTAAGTTCGGGCCCGAATCGCGCGATCTGCTGCGCCTGCTCGATGCCTTGCTCGACAGCGAAGCCGCGCCGCCGCCGTGCGCAAAGCCCCGGACCGAGCCCCTTCCGGTGCCCGCGCTGGCGGGCTGACGCAGACGCTCCGAAGGAATCCGCACATGGAACTCTATGTCTTTCGCGGCGCCAGTCCGAATTTCGGCGACGAGCTCAACCCTTGGCTCTGGCCGCGACTTCTCGGGGACGTGTTCGACGGAGCGGGCGATCTGTTCATCGGCATCGGCTCCACGATTCAGTCGGGCTTCAATCCGAGCCGCCGCAAAGTGGTCTTCGGCGCAGGTTATGGGGGTTACACCGCCACGCCTGTGCTCGACGCCTCCTGGGCCATCTATTTCGTGCGCGGCAAGCTCAGCGCGCGAAAGCTGGGGTTGGCCCAGGACAAAGCCCTTGGCGACGCGGCCATCCTTATCCGCAGCCTGAATATCCAGCGGCAGGCCGTGCCCGGCCGCGTCTCCTTCATGCCGCACTGGGAGAGCGTCTGGCCGGGCCGGTGGGAAGACGCATGCCGTCTTGCCGGCGTGCAGTTCATCGACCCGACGGCGCCGGTGGACACGGTCCTGGAGGCGATCACCGGTTCGGAGCTGTTGCTGACCGAGGCCATGCATGGCGCCATCGTCGCCGACGCGCTGCGCACGCCCTGGGTCGCAGCCGCCCCAGCGCAGCAGCACCGCATGAAATGGAACGACTGGGCTTCGGCGCTGGACCTACGCATCGAATGGGACACGCTGCCCCGCAGTTCCCTGCTCGAACAGGCGCTGCATTTGGCCCCGCGAGGCAGTCGGCTGGCGGGGCAACTGTCGGCCCGGCGGCGCGCCACGGCGACCCTGCGCGATCACACCCCGGGATGGTGGATCGAGCGGGCTGCGCAACACCTGCGCAGGCTGGCCGACAACGCGCGACCCAGCCTGAGCCGAGACACGGTGCTGAACAGCGTGCATGCGCGCATGCTTGATCAGCTCGAAACCTTCGTTCGCCACGAAGGCCGTGGCCGCGTTCTGGTCTGACCCGGCGGCACCCGATAGATCGAACCTGAAGGAGTCGCCATGAATCCCAACACAGCGCCCACCTTCAACGCCCGATGGCAAGCGGCCGAGCCCGTCGAAGTCAGCGTGGTCATCTGCACACGCAACCGGGCGCGGCAACTCACCGCCTGTCTCGATCGCTTTCATCATCAAGACACCGCGGTGCGCTGGGAATTGCTGATCGTCGACAACGCCTCGACCGACGACACCCGCGCCGTGGCCGACGCTTTCATCGCTGGGCTGGACGCACCAGCCTGCGTGCTGCGCGAAGGCGCCCGCGGCAACGGCGCCGGACGCAACGCGGCATTGCCATGGGCGCGGGGAACCGTCATCGGCTTTACCGATGACGACTGCTACGTCGCGGCCGATTATGTCGAGCAACTCGCGCAAACCTTCCGCAACCACCCGGTCGACTACATCGCCGGTCGCATCCTGCTCTACGACCCCGACGACGCGCCCGTGACCATCGCCGAGTCCACCGAGCCGCGCGACGTGCCGGCCCACCGGCCAGTGCCCGGCGCCTTCATCCAGGGCGCCAATATGGCCTTTCGCCGCGAACCGCTGGTGCGGCAGGGCGGGTTCGACCCGGTGTTCGGCGCCGGCGCGCGATTTGCCGGAGAAGACTGGGAAGTGGCCATGCGCGTGAGCGACGCGGGAGGCGCCGGGCGCTACGAGCCTCGTGTGCTGGTCTGGCACCATCACGGCCGCAAGGCGCCCGACGTGCCAGCCCTGTGGCGCTTCTACCTCATCGGCGAGGGCGCGCTGTACGCCAAGACGCTGCTGCACAGCCGCTTCAAGTGGGCCATCTTCGCCATGCTGCTGCGCGCGCTGCGGGCGCAATTCACCTGGCGACCGACGCGGCCCTTTTTCTTTCTCGTGCGCGGCTTTGTCCACTATCTCGCCCTGCAGACGCGGACCGCCGGTCGACCGCGTCCGTCGGCCGGGGCTGCCCCATCATGAGCAGTACGCCGCCGCCCAGTCTGAAGGCGCAGGCCTTCTCCGCCGTGCGCTGGACGGCGATCTCTGCCGCCACGGGCGCCATCGTGCAGTTGCTGCAGGTGGTGATGCTCACCCGCATCCTCACCCCGGCCGACTATGGGGTCATGGCGATCGTGGCCGCCGTGCTCACCTTTCCCTGGGTGCTCAACGGCACGGGGCTGAACAGTGCTTTCATTCACCGCCGCAACGTCACCGAGGGCGAGCGCTCCAGCCTGTTCTGGGCCGGCGTGATCTTTGCCCTGCTGCTCGGCGCGGCCGTGCTGGCGCTGGCGCCGCTGATCGCCTGGCTCTATGGCGATGCGCGCCTGCTGCCGCTGCTGGCGCTGTCGTCAGCCACCTTTCTGGTCAGTGGGGTGGGGGCGCAGTTCCGTATGAACGCCGAGAAGCATCTGCGCTTCAAACCGATGGCGGTGATCGAAACCATCGCCGCAATGGCGAGCATGCTCGTGGCCGTGCTCACCGCCTGGGTAGGCGCCGGCCCCTACACCCTGGTCTGGGCCAGTCTGACCGGCGCGCTGGTCAACAGCGGTCTTTCCTGGAGGTATCTCTCCGCCGACTGGAAGCCCGCCTGGCACCTGTCGTGGCGGGAGCTCAAGCCCTTCGTGCATTTCGGCCTGGCCGCGGTGTCCAGTGCGCTGGTGAGCAATCTCAACCGCAGCCTCGACATCATGGTGCTGGGCAAGTTCGTGCCGCCGGCCAGCCTGGGCCTCTACAGCGTGCCACGCAACTTCATGTACCAGATGCAGAACTTCGTCAACCCGATCATTTCAAGGGTGGGCTTTCCGTTGATTTCGAGCGTGCAGACGGATCGCGCGCGGGTGCGCAGCATCACCGCCTCCACGCTCAATATGGTCGGCGCGCTCAACGCGCCGGTCTATGCGGGCATGGCGCTGTTCGCCGAACCGCTGGTGCGCGTGCTGTTCGGCGGCGAGTGGCACGGCACCGGGCATCTGCTGGCCATCCTCGCCGTAGTGGGCTATGTGCGCTCGATGTTCAGCCCCATCCGCGACCTGATTCTGGGGGTGGGCCAGGCCGGGCGAGAGCTGCTGTGGAATCTGATGATTCTGGGGTTCTATCTGCCGGCGATCTTCATCGGTGCGTGGCTGGGACCATTGTGGCTGGCCATTCTGCTGGCGGGCGCGACGGCGGCACTGCTGGTACCGGCATGGGTTGGCATTTTCCGGCCGCTGGCCGACATCGGCGCGGGTGAATTTGCCTTGCTGGTGCTGCGACCGCTGTTGTTGGCCATGCTGAGCATGCTGCCCGCGCTGTTGCTGGCGCGGGAGTGGTCGCAGCCGCTCATGCAGCTGGTGGTTGCCGCAGCCGTCGCGGCGCCGCTCTATCTGTTGCTCAATCTGTTCGCGAACCGGTTTTTTGTCGATGCTCTGCTGCGTCTGCTGCTGTTTCGTCGGGCCGCGGCGAATGCCCCGACATGACGCAACTTCGAGCCGCGAAACCTTGCGGGGGCAGCGTCACGCGGCCTGCCGCCGTGTTGGTCGTGGCCATGGCGCTGCTGGACGGGGGCGGCGCGCAGGCTGCGACTTTTCCGCCCTCGCTGGAAACGCTTCCGGTGGTCCAGTTCCCGGGGCTGCACCCGGTGGTGCAGCTTCAGCACTCCTGCTCCGGCAATCTGTTCGGGCTGAGCAGCGGCGCGGCTGCGCAAGCGGCCTTCGGTGACGACCAACTGTCCGACTGTTGGACCACTGCGCAGGCCGGGCTGCGCTACGACGACGGCGGTGCCGTCGGCCGCCTGCACGGCCATGCGCTGCTGGATCGCACCGTCTATCAGCATTACCGCGCGCTCGACGACACCGGGCACGACGTGTCTCTGGGCTACGACCTCAATCATGCGCCGCAGTGGAACCTCTACCTCGGCGCCAGCGACACCTCGACCCAGCAGGATCTCACCATGCTGCAGGCGCCGCTGCGCGACAGGGTGCGCCAACAGGTGCTCAGCGCAGGCGGCGCGCATGCGCTTGTCGGCCGGGTCGACGCCACGGCGGACGCGGCGTGGATCCGCATTCGCAACGACGCGCCGAGCCAGCGTCCGTACGACATGAACATCGCCCAGTTGCGCGCCGGTCCGCGCTACACCAGTGCGGCCGGCAACACCCTCGCCTTCTCGCTGGGTGCGCAACAGGGCCGCTATCCGAATGCCTCGCAGCAGGTGGGCGGCACGCCCCCGGTCGGCTATCGGCAGATCGACGGCGCGGCCCGCTTCGCCTGGACGGACGATGCGTTCTGGAGGCTCGGCGGCGCGTTCGGCTATCTGCGCTATCGCGCCGATGGCTCGGGCGTCGGCCACTTCAGCGGCCTGGTGGCCGATCTCGCCGCCAGGCGGGCGCTCACAGCGGCCACGGCGCTGCAAGGGTCGGTCTACCGCAAGCTCGTGCCCTACAACACCCTCACCACCCGCTACCAGGTGCTCACTGGCGGGCAGATCGGCCTGTCGTGGCAGCTCAGTGCCGCAGTTCATCTGCAGGCCGATTACAGCCTCGGGCATGCCGACTATCCCGGCACGTCCAGACGCGACCGCCTCCAGCGCGCGGAGTTCGTCGCGGCCTACCAGCCGAGACCGGGCACGCAACTTGCACTGCGTTACGCACATAGCGAGCGACGGTCCAACGCGCTCAACAGCAGCTATGCCCACCACGACGTCAGCCTGTTGTTGAGGCAGGCTTTCTGAACCGCTCAGGAGACCTTGCTGCCATGCGCCATCGCCTTTCCTTCCCGCCCGCGCTTGTTCTGGTCGGTTTCGGCCTCGCCCTGATCCTCGCGTTGCTTTCGGGCCGCGCCCAGGCTGGCGAGTATCTGCTCGGGCCAGGAGACATCGTTGGCGTGACCGTCTACGGGCATCCCGAACTGCAGGCACCCGCCGTCCAGGTGGACGCGCAGGGGCAGGTGGTGTTGCCGCTGCTCGGCTATGTGCCGGTAGGCGGTTTGAGTGCCACGGCGGCGGGCAAGGCTATTGCCGCGCGCCTCAAGGAAGGCGGTTTTCTGCTCAAACCCTACGTCAACGTGCTGGTTGACAAGTACTACAGCCAGCAGGCCGTGGTGCTGGGCGCGGTGAACAAGCCGGGCAAATACGTGCTCGACAGCGGCAGCCGTGTCACCGATCTGCTGGCGCTGGCCGGTGGCGTGAGCCCGGCCGGTGCGGACACCGTGATTCTGCAGCGCACGCAGGGCGGCAAGCAGGTGGACACGCCCATTCGCCTCGATGCGCTCTTTTCCGGGCGCGCCGTGGCCGATCCCGCGGTGACCTCGGGCGATGTGCTCTATGTGCCACAGGCCCCGGTGTTCTACATCGAGGGTGAAGTGAACAAGCCGGGCGCCTATCGTCTCGCTCCGGGCATGACGCTGCTGCAGGCCGTCGCCCTGGGCGGTGGGCTCACGCGGCGCGGCACTCTGGGAGGCGCTTCCATTCACCGCGACGTCGCCGACGGCAAGCCGACGATAGAGCGCGCGGGTGCCGATACGCCCATTCGCCCCGACGATGTCATCGACATCGGCCAAAGCCTGTTCTAGGAGCCGCCATGGACCTTCAGGGATTGCTGCTCACCCTTCGCGCTCGCTGGCTGACCATCGCCGCCTTCGCCTTCATCGTGGCGGCCGTGGCCGGCGTCACCACCAAGCTGCTGCCCAAACATTACATCGCGACCGCGCAGGTGGTGGTCAACAGCCAGTACGTCAACCCCGTCACCGGGGTGCAGATGCAGGGCATGTTGATCCCGGCCTACCTCAACACCCAGAGCATGATTCTGACCAACCGCACCACCGCGCTGAAGGTGGTCGACGCGCTGCATTTGGCCGACGATCCGGCCTGGCAGGCGCAGTACGCCGCCCTTGCCGACAAGCTCACGCCTGGTGCGGGCAGTCTGCGCGAGTGGATCGCGCAGAGCCTGCTGTCCAAGTTCAAGGTGGGCGCCTCCGATCGCGACAACATCATCTCCATGAGTTACACCGCGGGTCGGCCCGATCAGGCGGCGCGCGTGGCCAATGCCTTCCTCGACGCCTATCTGCAGGCCAACCTCGCCTTGCGCACCCAGCCGGCCGAGCGCACCGCCCAGTGGTATGCAGCGCAGCTCAAGGTGCAGCAGGCCGATGCCGAGCGGGCGCAGGCCCGGCTGGTCGCCTATCAGAAGGAGCACGGCGTCATCCTCACCGATCAAGACCCGCAGGCCGCTGCACCCTTGCAGGCCCTGGCCGCGCAACAGGCCGCCGCCGCTGCCATCAACTATGCCGACACGTCGCGCGCCCAGGTCGCGGCCGACCACAGCGCCGACGTCATGCGCGACCCGGTGGTGCAGTCGCTCAAGACCAGCCTGGCGCAGGCGCAGGCCCGTCTCAGTCAGCTGGCCAAGACCGAAGGCCCCAACAACCCGCAGTACCTCGCCGCCCAGGCCGAGGCCGACAGCCTGCAGATCAAGCTCGGCCAGCAGATCGCCACCGTGCAGCGCGCCGTGCAGAGCACCGCGCAGGTGTCGCGCCAGAGCATGGCCGACATGCAGGCTGCGGTGCGCGCGCAGCAGCAACGCTTCGTTGCCGACAACACCCTCAAGGCCGAGGGTCAGTTCCTGGTGCAGCAGGCCGCCAATGCGCAAAAGCTCTACGGCGCCACGCTGCGCGCCTATCAGGAAAGCCAGATGCTGTCCAAATCCGACCAGACCGACATCACCGTGCTCAGCCGGGCGGTGCCCCCGCTCACGCCCACCGGCCCGCGCACCCTCATCAGCGTGGCCGTGGGTGGGCTGCTCGGTCTGGTTCTGGGCATGTCGGTGGCGCTGGCGCTCGAACAACTGCGGCGCAAGGTGCGCTCGGTGCAGGAGGTCATCGATCTGACCGGCGCCCCGTTGTTGGGGACGGTGCAGCTGCGCCCCCTGTTGCTGCGTTGATGGAGATGCCCATGGACATTCCCGCGTCTGCCGATCCCATACCCGTGCGTCTGGCCCAGCGCTTCGGCACCCACGCCCAGGGGCCGCTGTTGAGGTCGGCCTTTCCGCCGGGACCCGGCCCGACCCTGGCCGCCGATACCGGGCGCGACCTCAAGCTCGGGCAGTTGCTGCTCGATTCCGGCAAGCTGAGCGCGGCCGATGCCGAGCGCGTGCTGCGGCTGCAGAAGGCCGAAAACCTGCGCTTCGGCGACGCCGCACTGCGACTGGGGCTGGTCAGCGAGCAGGACGTGCTGCTCGCGCTGGCGCGGCAGTTCGACTACCCCGTCCTCGCGCCGGGGGCCCATGGCTTCAGCGACGAGCTGCTTGCCGTCTACCAGCCCTTCACCCCGCAGGTCGAGCAGTTGAGGGCGCTACGCAGCCAGCTCGTCCTGCGCTGGTTCGGCTCGGGGCGCCGTTGCCTGGCCCTGGTCGGCACGGCGGCAACCGGCAGCATGAGCAACCTCGCGGCCAATCTGGGGGTGGTGTTTTCGCAGCTCGGCGAGCGCACCTTGCTGATCGATGCCGACCTGCGGCGACCGCTGCTTCACGGCCTGTTCAATCTGCCCGCGCGGTACGGTCTGGCCGACGTGCTGATCGGCCGCGCCGGGCTGGATGCCGCGGTGCGTCTCGAGCCATTGCCCGGCCTCACCGTCCTGGGGGCCGGCACCCTGCCGCCCAATCCCGCCGAGCTGTTGGCCCGGCCAGCCTTTGCCGAGTTGTTGATGCACGCGGCAGACGCCTTCGACGTCGTGCTTGTGAACACCGCTCCCGGCCATCTCGCCGAGATCCTGCCGGTCTGCGCAGCCACTCAGGGCGCGCTGCTGCTGGCCGACCAGCACCTGAGCCCCGCGGCGGAATTGCGCAGCATCGCCGCAGCCATCCAGCAGTCCGGCGCCGCGCTGGTGGGCAGCGTGCTGAACCAGCGTTGAGGCCTGAAGGCACGCCATGCCGTTCCCGGCTCTGCGAGTGCAATGGCGTGACCATGCGGTCGCCTCCATGGTCGTCGTCACGGGGCTGGTGCTCGCGTTGCTGGGGGGCTGGGGCGCCGGTCATCTGATGATCGACGGCCGTCATCTGCTGATTCTGATGGTGGCTGTGGCCGCCAGCTTCGTGCTCGGTCTGCTGTTCTTGTATGCCCGCGAAACGCTGCTGCTCCTCATCATCCTGTTTCGCTCCAACCTCGACCCCATTCTGGGCATGACCAAGATTGGCGGCGGCAGCGCCGGCATAAGCCTGGGCGGGCTGTTCAACGCCCTGATCCTCGGCCTGCTCGTCATGGAACTGCTGGGCCGTCGGCGCGTGCCCATCGCGCGGCTGCTGGTGCGAACCTGGCTACCCTTGCTCACCGTCATGGTGATCACGCTGGCGTATACCCCGCGGCTGGTGGCCGGCATCAAGAACGACCTCGCGCTGATGTCGTATGCCGCCATCTTTCTCCTGGCCTTCGTCTATGTACGCGACAGGCCCAGCCATGACTTCTGGCTGCGCGCCGTGCTGCTTTCCAGTGTGGGCCCGGCGCTGTTCGGCTTGTATCAGGCGCTGACCCATACCGGATTTCAGGCCCCCGCCTACGAAGGCGACGGACTGCGCATCGACAGCACCTTCACCCATCCCAACATCTTTGCTTTCTACCTGGTGTTGATGGTGTCCATGTTGTTCGTGGCGTGGCGCGGCGGCCTGATCGAGGTGAGCGCGAAGGTGAGACGGCTGTTGCCGATCTACATCCTGCTGCTGCTGTTTCTGCTCATGGGCACGAAGACGCGCAGTGCCTGGGGCGCCATGGCGTTTTTCTTTCTGGCCTATGCCTTGTTCATGGAGCGCAAGTTGCTGCCGCTGTTGCTTCTGGCGGGCTTTGCCTCCCTGCTGCTGCCCGATGTGCGCGAACGCATCAGCGAACTCACCACCGGCAACAGCGGCATGTACTACCAGCCGCTGAACTCGTTTGCCTGGCGCAAGGAAATGTGGGCTGCCGCGCTGCGCTTCATGGAGCCCGTGCATTTCCTCTACGGCTATGGCAAGGAGTCGTTCGAGTATTACTCGCGCCAGTTCTTCCCCATGTTCGACGGAGGAGGGCCCCCGGCACACAACGTCTACATGCAGGTGTTCTTCGACGGCGGCCTGCTGGGCCTGGGCGGTTTTCTGTGGCTGTTGCTGAGCACCGGGGCGCTGGTGGCGCAGGTGCGCAAGACGGATCGTCTGGAGGGCTTTCTGTGGATCACCCTGGTGCTCGAATTCGCCATGGTGTCCGTCTCCGACAACATGCTCGACTACCTCGTGTTCCAGTGGTATTTCTGGTTCGTTCTGGGGGTCGGACTGAGCCTGCACGAGGTACGGCTGGCCCAGCGCACGCGGCCGCAGGGGCAGGCCGTGACGTCCGGCCCTGAGATCGTGCGGCCTGGCCTGCGGGGCCTCGCATGACCACCCAGGCGCAGACGGCGCGCACCGACTGGGTGGACGCTGCGAAGGGCATCGGCATCGTCCTGGTGGTTTATGGCCATGTGGCGAGAGGGCTGCATACGGCGGGGCTGTATCCCGACGATCGGGCGTTTGCGCTCGTCGACGACGTGATCTACAGCTTTCACATGCCCTTGTTCTTTCTGCTGTCGGGGCTGTTCTTTCAGCCATCGCTCGACCGCTACGGCGCACGGCGTCTGATCGGCAACAAGGTCGACACGCTGCTCTACCCCTACTTCCTGTGGTCACTGATCCAGGGCGGTATCCAGATGATGCTCAGGGGCAGTACCAGCACGTCCATCACTTTTGGCGAACTCGTGCGCATACCGTGGCAGCCTCTGGATCAGTTCTGGTTTCTTTACGCGCTGTTTTTCATCGTCGTTCTATTCGGGGTTTCGCTTTCATGGGGGCCGCGCGGCCCCGTGGCCTGGGGTCTGATGGCGCTGCTGCTGATCGCTTACATCACCGGGCTGAACCCGCCCGTACCGGCTCTGTCCTACATCGCGCATTACGGCGTGTTCTTTGCGGCAGGGGTCCTGCTGGCGCCGCACCTGCGGTGGCTCGCGCGTCTGCACGGCCATGCAGGGGCCGCGCTGGCGGCGGCAGGGCTTTTCCTGGGCCTGCAGGCGACGTTCCACGTCGTGGCGCCCTGGATGGGCCTGGGCAGAGGGCTGGCGGCCTTCCTGCTTGCGATGGGGTCCATCTTTTGCGTGATGCTGCTCGCGCAGGCGGTCAAGCCCGCGCCGTTAGGCGGGCTGCAGGCGCTGGGCCGCCATTCGCTGGGCATCTATCTCATGCACATCCTCTTCGCCAGCGGCACGCGCATCATGCTGAGCCGCGTCTTCGGCGTGCACGACTTTTGGGTGCAATTGCTTGGCGGGGTCGCCGTCGGCCTGCTGGGGCCTTTGCTGCTGTCGGTCGCGCTCGATCGACTGCGGTGGAATGGGCTGCTGACCGCACCGCCGAAGCTGCGGTTTTCCCGTTGAGCACAAGGTCGACCCATGCGCGCCCGAGACGACCCTGATTGGCAAGCCGATCTGCGCCGCGTGAATCAGCCGCGGCCGCTGTTCAAGGAGCAGTCTTTGTGGGCCCTTGGCGTGTATCGCTATGGCCGCAGGGTGGACGTCCGCCCCGATGGCCTGCGCAAACGCCTGGCAACCCGCTGGTACTGGTTGCTGTTTCGTCTCGTCGAGACCGCCACGGGTATCAGCCTTCCCAAGAGTGCCGAGATCGGGGGCGGGCTGCGCATCTTTCATTTCGGCGGCATCTTCGTCCATCCTCAGACCCGCATCGGGCGCAACTGCACGTTGCGCCAGGGGGTGACGCTGGGCAACAAGACCGAGGGCGGCCCGGTGCCGGTGCTGGGCGACGAGGTTGAACTGGGCGCGTATGCCCAGGTTCTGGGCGGGGTGGTGCTGGGCCGCGGCTGCCGCGTCGGTGCCCTGTCAGTCGTCACGCGCGACGTGCCGCCGGGCGCGACGGTTGCCGGAGTTCCGGCACGGCCCTTGCATGGGGAAAGCGTCGGCAGTCTGCCGTCGCCCTGATCGCGGTTTGGGAGCGTCTGATGCAGGTCGCCTATTTCGTCAACCAGTATCCCAAGGTCAGCCATACCTTCATTCGGCGCGAGATTCTGGCCCTGGAGCAGCAGGGATTCGCGGTGCAGCGCATCGCGCTGCGCGGCTGGGATGCCGACGTGGTGGACCCCGCCGACCGCGCCGAGCGCGAGCGCACGCAATATGTGCTGCGACACGGTCTGCGCGGTCTGGCCGCGGCGGTGCTGCGCGCGGCGTGGCGTCGGCCCGCGAGGCTGTTGAGGTCGCTGCGCTGGGCCGTTCGCCTGTCGCGGCACAACGAGCGCGGGCTGCCCTATCACCTGATCTATGTGGCCGAGGCCTGCCGCGTCGTCGAATGGGCCGAAGCGGGTGGCGCGACGCATCTGCACGCCCATTTCGGCACCAATTCGGCCGAGGTGGCGCTGTTGGCGCGGGTGCTGGGCGGCCCGACCTACAGCTTCACGGTGCACGGGCCGGAGGAGTTCGACAAACCGCAGGGCATCCACCTGAGCGAGAAGATCGCCCAAAGCAGCTTCGTGGTGGCGATCAGCTCGTTCTGTCGCAGCCAGCTGTATCGCTGGGCCCAGCCCGCGCAGTGGAACAAGATCCAGGTCGTGCGCTGCGGCGTCGAAGCCGAGTTCCACGCCGAGGCGCAGACCGCCGCCAACACCTCAAGGCAACTGGTGTGCGTGGGGCGTCTGAGCGAGCAGAAGGGCCATCTGCTGCTCATCGAAGCGGCCCACATTCTGGCCCTGGAGGGTGAAGCCTTCAGTCTGGTGCTGGCGGGCGACGGCGAGTTGCGAGCGGCGCTTGAGGCGGAAATCAACCGCCGCGGGCTGCAGCCCTTCGTCACCATCACGGGCTGGATCGACAGCGCGCAGGTGCGCCGCTTCATGCTGGCCTCGCGCGCCCTGGTCGTCTCCAGTTTCGCCGAGGGGCTGCCCGTCGTCGTGATGGAGGCGATGACGCTGCGCCGCCCGGTGATCGGCACCCTGATTGCGGGCATTCCGGAATTGGTCGAAGACGGCCGCAGCGGCTGGCTTTGCGCTGCGGGCGACGCCGTGGCGCTGGCCTCGGCGATGCGGCGCTGCCTTGCCGCCGACGAGGCCGATCTGGTCCGCATGGGCGAGCAGGCGCGCGCCGCCGTACTGGAGCGGCACGACGTCCGCCACGAAGCGGCCAGGCTCGGGGCACTGTTCCGTGATGCCGCCGCCGGAGCCAGGCCATGATGCCGGTGCTGGAGGCGCTGCTGTTCGCCCTGATGATCGGCGTGGCGGCGCCCGCAGGGCTGTTGCTGTTGCAGGTGCTGCTGGCCTGGCGCGCCGCTCGCGTGCAGAGCCCGGCCGACACACTGCCGTTTGCCGGACGCCTTGCCGTGCTCATGCCGGCGCATGACGAGTCCCAGGGCATCGCCGCCATCATCGCGGCGTTGCGTCCCCAGTTGCGTGCGCAGGACTGGCTGTTGGTTGTGGCCGACAACTGCAGCGACGACACCGCCCAGCGGGCCCGCGAGGCCGGTGCCGCCGTGGTCGAACGGTGCGATGCGCAGCATCGCGGCAAGGGCTACGCCCTGGCCTTCGGCATGGCCCGGCTCGCCGACGATCCGCCCGACGTGGTGATCGTGGTCGATGCCGACTGCCTGGTACAGCCCGGGGCCCTGCTGCGCCTCGCCTCGCAGGCGCAGCAGCGGCAGTGCCCCATTCAGGCGCACTACCGCATGGATGCGCCACCAGACGCCGGTCTGATGTCCCGCGTTTCTGCGCTGGCGTGGCGGGTGAAGACTTACGTGCGTCCGCTGGGCTGGCGCGCGCTGGGCCTGCCCTGTCCGCTGATGGGCAGCGGCATGGCGTTTCCCTGGACGCTGCTGGTGCGCTTCGAACTGGGCTCCGCCCATCTGGTCGAAGACCTGCAGCTAGGGCTCGACCTCACTCGCGCCGGTGCCGCGCCGCGCTTCGAGCCGACTTGCGAAGTGCGCAGCGCCCTGCCCGCCAGCGCCCGCGGCTCACGCTCCCAGCGCACCCGCTGGGAGCATGGACACCTCGGCGTGTTGCTCCACACGGCACCGCGTCTGCTGTGGCAGGCCGCAGGACAGCGCAGCGGCGCGCTGCTGGCGGTGGCAGCCGACCTGTGCGTGCCGCCGCTGGCCCTGCTGGCCTTGCTGCTGGCCGCCGCCGTCGCGGGGTCGCTGGGGGCCTGGCTGCTGCTGGGCTGGATGGCCCCGCTCGTACTGGCCCTCGTGGCCTGCGCGAGTTTCGCCTCGGCCGTACTGATCGCCTGGGCGCGCTTCGGCCGTGACACCCTCAGCGCGCGCGAGCTGGCCTCGGCACCGCTCTACGTGCTGTGGAAGATTCCCGTGTATCTCGGCTTCGTGCTGCACCGCCAGCGGGCCTGGGTGCGCACCGAGCGCGAGCCGCCCCGCTGATCGAGGCCTGCCATGAGCCTGTTGTCCCCATCTCCGTCGGAAAGCGCCCAGGTTTCCACCGTCGCGTTGTTCGGCCTGGAATTTCAGCCCCTGGCTTTCGATGCAGCCGTCGAGGCCATCGCCGCAGCGGCCCAGCAACGCGAGCGTGCACTGGTCATCACGCCCAATGTGGACCACATCGTCACCGTGCAGCAGCGCCCGGAGGTGCGGCAGATCTATCGCAGCGCGCGCTTTGTGTTCGCCGACGGCATGCCGGTGATCTGGGCGAGCCGCTTCATCCGCGGCAAGGCGCTGCCCGGCCGCGTCACTGGGGCCGATCTGCTGCCCGCGCTTTGCGCGCGCGCCGCCGTGCGCGGCCTGAGCGTGGCCTTCGTCGGCGGGCAGCCGGGCATCGCGCAGCGTGCGGCCGAGGTCATGTGCGTTCGCCATCCCGCGCTGAAGGTGGTGGGAGTCCATTGCCCGCCCTTCGGCTTCGAGGCCGACCCGCGGCAAACCCAGGAGATCATCGACCTCTGCCGCGCGACCCGGCCCGATCTGCTGTTCTTCGGCGTCGGCGCTCCCAAGCAGGAAATCTGGAGCCATACCCACCTCAGCCAGCTCGACGTGGGGGTGGTGCTGTGCATCGGCGCCGCACTCGACTTTGCGGCGGGCACGCTGCAGCGGGCGCCGCGGTGGATGCAGCGCAGCGGGCTTGAATGGCTATGGCGCATGGCGCAAGACCCCAGGCGTCTGCTCAAGCGCTATCTGGTGCGCGATACGGCCTTTCTCGGCATCGCCATGCGCGAAATCCTCGCCGGGTTGCGGCCCACGCCGCAGCGCAAGCCATGAACGCGGCGCTGCCTCAGCAGGCCCGGCCGGCCGGGGTTGACACCGCGGCAACGCTGCTCCCCGTCATCCTCTGCGGCGGCGCGGGCACGCGGCTGTGGCCGGTTTCCCGGGAGCAGCATCCCAAGCCCTTCATGCAGCTGGCCGACGGCCAGAGCCTGCTGCAGAAGGCGTTTGCGCGTGCCGCGGCGCTGCCCGGGGTCGATCAGGTTCTCACGGTTACCAACCGTGACCTGCTGTTCAAGACCAAGGACGAATATGCACGGGTGAACCCCGAAGGCAAGGCGACGGCCTTCATCCTCGAACCCTATGGACGCAACACCGCCCCGGCTCTGGCGGCGGCCGCGCTCTGGGCCGAGCAGCACGTCGGGCCCGAGGTCACGCTGCTGGTGCTGGCGGCGGACCATCTCATCGGCGATCAGGCGGCGTTCGCCGAAGCGGTGGCACGGGCCCGCGAGCTGGCGGCCGAAGGCCGCATGGTGACTTTCGGCATCCGCCCCACGGCACCGGAGACGGGTTACGGCTACATCGAGGCCGAGGGGCATGCGGTGCTGCGCTTCGTGGAAAAGCCGCAGCTGGAGCAGGCGGCGGAGTTTGTCGCCAGCGGGCGCTACCTCTGGAACAGCGGCATGTTCTGCCTGCGGGTGGATACCGCGCTGCGCGAATTCGCCACCCACGCGCCCAGCGTGCTGGAAAGCCTGCATGACTGCATGGGCGTGTCCACGCAGGTGGCGGGCGGCGGGGTGCATCAGATCGAACTGCAGGCCGAGACCTTTCGCTATGCGCCCGACATTTCCATCGACTACGCGCTGATGGAAAACTCGCACCATGTGGCCGTGGTGCCCTGCGACATCGGCTGGAGCGACATCGGTTCGTGGACGGCGCTGAGCGAGCTGCAATCCGCCGATGCCCAGGGCAACCGCGTGCAGGGCGAGGCGCTGCTGCACGAGTCGAGCAACTGCTATGTGCAAAGCCCGCAGCGTGTGGTCGGCCTGGTGGGCGTGCAAGACCTCATCGTCGTCGATACGCCCGATGCCGTTCTCGTGGCCGACAGACGGCGCGCGCAGGACGTCAAGCAGATTGCCGCCCAGCTCAAGGCCAGAGGCCACGAGGCCTACCGACTGCACCGCGAAGTCCATCGACCCTGGGGGACCTACACGGTGCTCGAAGAGGGGGAGCACTTCAAGATCAAGCGCATCGTGGTCAAGCCCAAGCGGGCGCTGTCGCTGCAGATGCATCACCACCGCAGCGAGCACTGGATCGTCGTGTCGGGCACGGCGCGGGTGGTCAACGGCGAGCAGTCCATGCTCGTGCGCACCAACGAATCCACCTACATACCGGCGGGTATTCGCCACCGTCTGGAGAACCCGGGCATCCTTGATCTGGTCATGATCGAGGTGCAGAGCGGCGCCTACCTCGGCGAAGATGACATCGTGCGGTTCGAGGACGCCTACGGCCGGGCTTGAACGGGCGCCTGCCCTCCGCAGGGAAAGGGGCGAATGCACGAAATAAGGGCGAACGCGGCATGAAATGCACGTCGATGGTGCATTTATGGCGCTTGCCTTTGTTTTTTTCGCATTTTGTAGGAAACCCCTGAGGGCAATACCATCCACGTCCTACGCGGGCCGGCTTCGCGTCGGCCGTAAGATTCCATCAGTTCTGGAGCTCGCCCGACGCGCGATGGAAACATCCACTCGAGATGAGCGGCCATCGGCTCGGTCGCGAGGATTGAGAGAAAGAGGCGTCCGCATCCCAGGCGGACGCGATGGGGGGCATCATGCATCAGGTTTACACAGCATCGGTCATCGCCGTACTGGCCTTGACTTTGGGCGGCTGCGGCGGGGGAGGCGGCACGATCGCCGCCGCCAGTAGCGGCCAAGACGCCACCGCGACAACCGCCGTGACGACAACATCTTCCGCCACGACCCAAGGCACTTCGGTCCATGCCGCCGCGACGTCAAGTGCAGATTCGGTCACCCGGGTTTTCTCGCCGACGAGCTTCTGGTATCAGCCCATTCCTGCCAATGCGACGCTGAACACGAACTCGGCCGCCTATGCCCAGAACCTGGTCAATCAGATCAAGACCTACTACGGCACCGTCAACCTCAACACCAACGACTATGCCGCGCCGATCTATTTCGTGCGCACATCGGGCGGGAGCAAGGCGGTCACCGTGCAAGACGGCATGCCCGTCTATCCCGTGGCCAAGACGGTCAATGTCGGCTTCAACGATTGCCAGAACAAGGGCTGGACCGATCCCAATCTCATCGCGCAGTGGCAGAACGTGCCCATGCCCGCAGGCGCCGTTCCCGCAGGGGGGACGGACCAGGAAATGTCGATCTATGACCTCAGCACCCAGACGCTCTGGGAGTTCTGGGTGACCAGCCAGGTAAACGGCCAATGGCAGGCCTGCTGGGGCGGGCGCATCCAGAACACGGCCAACAACGCCGGCCTGTTCGCCAACCCCTATGGCACCACCGCCACGGGGCTGCCTTTCATCGGCGGAGAGATTTCGGCGCAGGAGCTGGCCAGCGGCCAGATCAATCATGTCATGGGCATTTCGCTGGTCGATGTGGCGGCCTGGAACATTTTTTCCTGGCCGGCGACGCGCTCGGACGGCTACAACCCCAACAATGCGGCCAACCGCATTCCCGAGGGCACGCGCATGCGGCTCGACCCCGGCGTGAACGTCGACGCGCTCAACCTCACGCCCGTGGGCAAAATCATCGCCCGCGCGGCGCAGAAGTACGGCTTCGTCGTCTGGGACAAGGCGGGCTCCGTATCGCTGCGCATGGTCAATCCCGCCACCTACACCCAGGCCGGTCAGTCCGATCCTTACCCGGCACTGTTCGGCGGCCTGGCTTCCTGGCAGGTCATGCAGAACTTCCCCTGGGACAAGATGCAGTTCATGCCCAACAACTACGGCAAGTCTTGAAGCGCACGGCTTCGGCCGTGACTCGCCGCCCGGCGCATCGGGCATGTTTCGTGCACCGCAGGGCCCAAGTCGGCCTCGGTCGTTTTCCTCCTGCATGCACTCACACCCCCTCTGGATTGCCATCACCGACTTCGGCGACAGCGCCGTGCTCGTGCCGCTCGCCGCCGTGCTGTTGACCTGGATGGCCTGGCGTCATCGCGGTGCCGCAGTCCTGTGGGCCGTGTTGTTGCTGATCAACATCGCCGGCGTGGCCCTGACCAAGATTGCCTACATGGGCTGGGGACTGCATCCGCCGGGCTGGAATTTCATCGGCCTGAGCGGCCACAGCGCCCTGTCGATGCTGGTGTGGCCCACGGTGGGGGCGCTGATGGCGTCCGGGCGAAGTCGTCTCTGGCGCTGGACGTTGCCCGCAGCGGGTCTGGTGCTGTCCGCCGCCATTGTCGTGTCGCGCCTCACCACCGATGCGCACACGCCGATCGAAGCAGCGCTGGGTGCGGCGTGGGGCGCTGTTTTTGCGGCGGTGTTTCTGTGGCGTCTGCGCGGTCTTGCGCCACGGCGGCAGAGCGCTCCGGCCTGGTTGCTGCCCGCTGTGCTGCTGGTGCCGCTGGTGCTGACCTATGGCCGCATCTTCCCCACCAACAGCGTGCTTGAGCAAGTGGCCTGTGCGTTGAGCGGCAGGGCGCAGGCCTTCACCCGGGCCGATCTCGAACCCAGCGGGTGATCAGCCGGCCACGGGGCTGACGCGCACGCCGACATCGAGGGTGTGTTCTCCGCCGCCGCGGATGACGCCGCGCAATGGCGACACGTCGGCAAAATCGCGGCCTATGGCGATGCGCACATAGTCGGCGGCGGGCTGGCGGTTGTTGGTCGGGTCGAACTCCACCCAGCCGTTGACCGGGCACCACACCGACACCCAGGCGTGCGAGGCATCGGCGCCCACGAGCTGCTCCTCGCCGGGCTTGGGGTGAGAGCGCAGATAGCCGCTGACGTAGCGCGCGGCCAGCCCCAGGCTGCGCAGCGCGGAGATCATCACATGCGCGTAGTCCTGGCAGACCCCGGCGCGCAGTTCGAGCGCCTGCGGGGCGCGGGTCTGGACTTCGGTGCTCTCGGGGTTGTAGGTGAAGTCGGCGTGGATGCGCTGCATCAGATCACGCGCGCCTTTGAGCAGGGGGCGATCCGGAGCGAAGCTGGGGGCGGCGTAGGCGGCGGCCGCCGTGAAGACTGGGGCGAAATGGGTGCCGAAGGTGAACTCCGCCTCGGCCACGTAGGGCTTGCCCGCACGGTAGAGCAGTTGTTCGCGCACGGGCTCCCAGGCAGGGCTGGCGGCCCAGTCGGGGGCTTCGGGCGCGCGCACTCGCACCAGACTGACGGCACGCACGGTCAGGGTGTCGTGCGGGCTGTAGTAGGCGAAGAACTCACGGGCGTTGCCGAACACGTCGATCTCGCTGCGGCGGTGGCCGGGCTCGGGGTGGATGTCGCACACATGGTCGACCCGTTCCTGCACGGCGGTATCGATCGGACAGAGGTGGGCCAGATGGTGCGCCAGCTCGACCGGGGTGGCATAGGTGTAGGCGGTTTCGTGCACCACGCGGTAGAGCACGGCCCCGGCCGTGTCGGCCGGGCGGGGTTGCGGGGTCGGGGCGTCTGGCATCATGCGTTCGGCTTTCAGTACCCACCCAGGGTGCGGTCGGGGGCGTTGGCGTGGGCGAAATAGCGGCGGCTGATCTCGTCGGACAGGCGCCAGGCACTGTCGATGTTCTGGGCCAGGGTGAGCTCCAGCCAGGTGTAGTGCTGTTCCTGGGTATGGGTGCACAGTTCGGGCAGATGCCAGTCGTCCGGATCGGGCGCCAGCGCGAGGAGGGCTTGCTTGTCGGCCGAAAGGGGGCCGCTGGTCGCGGCGGGGCGCGGCTCGGGCGGCGGCGAAGCTTCGGTAAGGCCGACCCAGGTGTCGGGCAGCTTGGCCATGCGCGCGCGCAGGGTCTGGGCCACCCAGCCCAGCGCGCGGGGGTTCTCGCGGTCGAGCATGAGCAGATCGAGCAGGGCCGGTACTTCCAGCCGCTTCTGATACAGGGCGCGGTAGGTGATGGTGCTGTCGAACAGGGCCAGCAGCAGGTTGAAGCCGCTGTCGCTGTGCACCGCGCGGGTCTGGAAGGCCAGGCTCAGCGCCTCGCCGAGCAAGGTGAGGCGCTCGATGTGACGGCCGATGCTCAGCAGCCGCCAGCCGTCGTCTCGCGTCATGCGGTCGGTCTGTGCGCCGGTGATGGCGCTGAGCACTTCGGTGAGTTGTTCGAGGCCGCGCATCGCCTGCGTGGTCTGCAGTTCCTCCCGGCGGGCTTGGGCGGGCAGCAGTTCGAGCGCGGTGGCCGAGGCGATCCACTGCCGGTGATCGCCGCCAAGGCGCTCGCGCACCTGCGCGGCGGCGTGTCCCAGGGCCTGGATGCTTTGCACCAGCCCGCCGGCGTGCGGGCCGGGCATGAGGCCGCGCACGAGGCTGCGCTCAAAGGCCTGGGGATGTTCACTGAGTGCCTGGGCCTCGGGGTCGATCAGGCCGGACTGGCGGCACCACTGGTCGAGCATGTCGCGCACCGCGGGGCCGAGGTCGTCGTCGCCCGAGAGCGCGCGCAACGCGATGCGCATCAGCCGGGCGCCGTGTTCGGCGCGTTCGCTGTAGCGGCCCAGCCAGAACAGGTTTTCGGCCGCCCGGCTCGTCACCACCCGGTGCCGGTTGACCAGATCCTGCGGCCGCATCGGCGGGGGCAGCAGCGTGGAGTCGTCCACCGCGTCGCCGGTGATGACCCAGGCGTCCTGGCTGCTGCCGCCGCGCTGCATCGACACCGTGTTGCCGCCGCGCGGTGCGGTGCGCACCAAGCCGCCGGGCAGCACCCGCCAGCCGCCTTGGCCGTCGGCCAGCGCGTAGACCCGCAGCATGGCCGCGCGGGCGGCGAGGCGGTCGTCGCTCCAGACCGGCACATGCGGCAGCGGCTGATATTGCTGCAGCGTGACCTGGGCTGGCGCCGAGTGCACCCGCTCGCGCCAGGGGGGGAGCTGGCCGTAGTCGAGACTGGCCATGACCGTGGCCTCGAACCCGCACTCCGCGTGCACGGGCTTGATCACCCAGGAGCGCAGATCGTCCAGCGGCGCGTCGCACACCCCCGGTTCGCCGCACCACCAGGTGGGCAGCGACGGCAGGATGAGCGGCTCGCCCAGCAGGGTTTCGCACAGCTTGGGCAAAAAGCCCTGCACCGCGGGCGATTCGAGAAAGCCGGCCCCCAGCGCATTGGCCACGAGCACATGACCGGCGCGCACGGCCTGCAGCAGCCCGGCGACGCCCAGCATCGAGTCGGGGCGCAACTCCAACGGATCGCAGAAGCTGTCGTCGAGCCGCCGCAGCACCACGTGCACCGGCTCCAGGCCGCGCAGGGTCTTGAGGTAGAGCCGGTCTTCGCGCACGGTCAGATCGCTGCCCTCGGCCAGGGTGATGCCCAGATAGCGCGCCAGATACACCTGCTCGAAATAGGTTTCGCTGTACGGTCCGGGCGTGAGCAGCACCACGCGGCTGCCCACGCCGCCGGGCGACTGCCGCAGCAGCGTATCCATCAGCAGCCGATAGCTCGCGGCCAGGCGCTGCACCTTGAGCTGGCTGAACGCGTCCGGGAACAGGCGGGAGATCAGGATGCGGTTTTCCAGCAGATAGCCCAGGCCCGACGGGGCCTGCACCCGCTGGTTGACCACGCGCCACACGCCGTCGGGCCCGCGCGCCAGATCGAAGGCGGCGATGTGCAGCCAGACGTTGCCGGGCGGCGTATGGCCGTGCAGGGCGCGCAGATAGCCGGGATGCCCCTGAACCAGGGCGGGCGGCAGCAGCCCCTCCTTGAGCGTGCGCTGCGGGCCGGTGTAGAGGTCGGCAAGCACCGTGTTGAGCAGCGCGGCGCGCTGCGCGGCGCCGGTGGAGATCTGCTTCCACGAGCTGGCGTCGATCAGCAGCGGGAACAGATCGACCGACCATGCGCGGGCGGCCTGGGCGGCATCGGCGTGAACGTTGTAGGTGACGCCGTCGTCGTGGATCTGCTGCAGCAGCTGTTGCTGGCGGGCGCCCAGGGCGTCGAATCCGCCGGGGCCGAGCAGCCGGAAGAAATTGTTCCACAGCGGAGCGAGCGCAGCGCCCGACTCGCCGTCGGAGACTTTGCCGCGCAGCTCATCCCAATGGCCCGGGATGACGGCGGACGCCAGATCGCGGGCGAGCGCCGCGCATTCGTCGCCCGGCGCGGCGCGGCCCTGGGCGGTGGATTGAAACAGACTAGCCATATGGCATTGTGGCATGACGGGTTGGCCGACAACACTGGCCACCCCCGAGACGGGGCAGGATCAGGTCAGCGTGCGCAAGTCGAGCGTCAAGGGGAATTCCTGGCTGGGGTGCGCCGGCGTGACCCGCATGCGCCCCGGCGTGTGACCCATGCGGAAAAAGCGCGACAGGCGCCGACTCTCGGCCTCGTAGGAGTTGATCGGGAACGTGGAAGGATTGCTGCCGCCCGGATGCTCGACGTGGTACTGGCAGCCGCCGAGCGAGCGCTGCATCCAGGTGTCCACCAGATCGAAGGTGAGCGGGGCATGCACGCCGATGCCCGGGTGCAGTGCCGAAGGCGGCCGCCAGGCGCGGTAGCGCACGCCGCAGACGAATTCGCCGCTGCGCCCGGTCGGCTGCAGCGGCACCGCCTGCCCGTTCACGGTCAGCACATGGCGGCTGTCGGTCAGCCCGCTGATCTTCACTTCCACCCGCTCCAGCGACGAATCGACGTAGCGCACCGTGCCGCCCGCCGCGCCTTCTTCGCCCATGACGTGCCAGGGCTCCAGCGCCATGCGCAGCTCCAGCTTCATGCCGCGCGCCGCAAAGTCGCCCAGCAGCGGGAAGCGGAAGGTGTGGTGGGGCGCGAACCACTGCGGGTCGAAGTCGAATCCGGCCTCGCGCAGTTCGGTGAGCACGTCCTCGAAGTCGAGGGCGATGAAGGTGGGCAGCAGGAAGCGGTCGTGCAGCGCCGTGCCCCAGCGCTGCAGGCCCTGGGTGTAAGGGGCCTGCCAGAAGCGGGCGATCAGCGCGCGCAACAGTAGTTGCTGCACCACGCTCATGCGGGCGTGCGGCGGCATCTCGAAGGCGCGCAGCTCCAGCAGGCCGAGGCGGCCGGTGGCGCCGTCGGGGCTGTAGAGCTTGTCGATGCAGAACTCGGCGCGGTGGGTGTTGCCGGTGACGTCGATCAGGATGTTGCGCAGGGTGCGGTCGACAAACCAGGGAGGCAGATAGGCACCCCCAGGCTCGCGGCGTTCGCCGCCCCCCGAGGAGGCGCGCAGCGCCGCGAGGGCGATTTCGAGTTCGTAGACCTGGTCGTCGCGCGCTTCGTCCACCCGCGGCGCCTGGCTGGTCGGGCCAATGAACAGGCCGGAAAACAGATAGCTCAGGCTGGGGTGGTTGTGCCAGTAGGCGATCAGGCTGGCCAGCAGATCGGGGCGGCGCAGGAAGGGGCTGTCGGCAGGCGTCGCCCCGCCGAGCACGATGTGGTTGCCGCCGCCGGTGCCGGTGTGGCGTCCGTCGAGCATGAATTTCTCGGCACCCAGCCGGGTCTCGAACGCGGCCTGGTAGAGGAATTCGGTGTGGTCGACCAGCTCGGCCCAGTTGTGCGCCGGGTGGATGTTCACCTCGATGACACCTGGGTCGGGCGTAACCTGCAGCAGGTTCAGGCGCGGGTCGCGCGGCGGCGGGTAACCCTCGAGCACGAGCTTGACCCGCAGGCGCTGCGCCGTGGTCTCGATGGCGGCGAGCAGATCGAGATAGTCGTCCGCCGAGGTGAGCGGCGGCATGAAGACGTACAGCATGCCGCCGCGCGCCTCCACGCACAGCGCGGTGCGCAAGGTCCAGCCGCCTGACTCGAAGCGATCGGGCTGGCGACCGTCGCCGGGCCGCATGCGCTGGCCGTCGCCGCTGGACAGCGCCGCGGAGGCGCGGCCCGCATCCTTGCCCCACAGTGGTGCGGCGACGTCCTGGTTTTGCACGCCCACGGTGCCGCCCTCGGCATAGCCGCCCCCAATCCGGTGCATCGGGCCGTACTGCCGTCGCAGGCCGACGGCGTCGGGCAGGCCGCTGCGCGGGGCGAAGGGGTCTTGCGGCCAGTCGGAGGCGCGCTCCCCCTCGGTGGCCCAGGGCAGCGAGTCGAGCGGCAGGCGCCAGCCCATGGCCGAATCGCCAGGAAACAGATACATGCGCTCGTCGCGGAAGAACCACGGCCCGGAGATCCAGCGCGGGCCGCTGAGCTGAGCAGATCCCGGTTCACGCCGGATCGGCAGGGCGTAGCCGGTGGGCGTCTTCAGGCCCTGGTCGAACACCTTGCGCAGGCGGGCGCGCTCGAGCTCGTCGTCGATCCGCGAGTCGAAGGGATCGACGTTGACCGGCAGCCGACGCTCGCGCCACAGGTAATACCAGGTGTCCTCGAAGCCGGTCTGCACATGGGCGGGGTCGACCCCGAGGGTATCGACCAGGGCCAGCATGAAGGTGTGGGCGTCGAGGGCGGTGGCGGTGCCGCCCTGGCGCTCGTCGGCGAACAGGGCGGGATCGTGCCAGCACGGCTGGCCATCGCGGCGCCAGATGGCCGACAGCGCCCAGCGCGGCAGTTGTTCGCCGGGGTACCACTTGCCCTGGCCGAAATGCAGAAATCCGCCCGGGCCGTAGCGATGGATGAGCTTGTCGATGAGTTCCCCGGCATAGCCGCGCTTGGTCGGGCCTTGGGCGTCCGTGTTCCATTCGGGCGCGTCGCGGTCGGTGGTGGCGACGAAGGTGGGCTCGCCGCCCTGGGTGAGGCGCACGTCGCCGTTCTTTAGTTGCTGATCGACGACTTCGCCCAGGGTGAGCACGGCCTGCCACTGGGCATCGGTGTAGGGCTTGGTGACGCGGGGCGATTCGTAGATGCGGGCCACGGCCATGTGATGGCTGAACGCCACCTCGCATTCGTCGATCATGCCCTCGACCGGCGCCGCGCCCGAGGGCTGCGGCGTGCAGGCCAGCGGAATGTGGCCTTCGCCTGCGAGCAGACCCGAGGTGGGATCGAGGCCGATCCATCCGGCGCCGGGAAGAAAGACTTCGCACCAGGCGTGCAAGTCGGTGAAATCGGTCTCGGCTCCGCTGGGGCCGTCGAGCGCCTTGACGTCCGGTGCGAGCTGGATCAGGTAGCCGGAGACGAAGCGCGCGGCCAGCCCGAGGTGACGCAATACCTGCACCATGAGCCAGCCGGTGTCGCGGCAGGAGCCGCAGGCGCGTTCGAGCGTCTGCTCGGGCGTCTGCACGCCGGGCTCCATGCGGATGGTGTAGCCGATGTCGTGCTGCAGTCGCTGGTTGACGTCCACCAGAAAGTCGATGGTGCGGCGCGGGGTGAGGTCGAGGCTTTTGAGCAGGGCGGTCAGGCGCGGGGTGCGCGCGTCGGCGGCCAGGTAGGGGGCGAGTTCGGCCTTGAGATCGGGCGCGTAGGTGAAGGGGAAGCGCTCGGCCTCGGGTTCGAGAAAGAAGTCGAAAGGGTTGTAGACCGACATTTCGGCCACGAGATCGACCGTGATCTGCAGCAGCGTGGTCTTCTCGGGAAAGGTCAGGCGCGCGAGGTAGTTGGAGAACGGATCCTGCTGCCAGTTGATGAAATGCTGGCCCGGCTCGACGCGCTGGCTGTACGACAGCACGGGCGTGCGGCAATGCGGCGCCGGACGCAGGCGCACGACGTGCGGGGAAAGTCCTACCGGGCGATCGAAGCGGTAGGTGGTGGTGTGCGTGAGCGCGACGTGGATGGACATCCGGGCACCTGCGAAAGGGAGGGGAAATCGGCGGTAATGGGGGGGTGCAATACGGGTGGCAATAGGGGCTGCAGGCGCGTGGGCATCAGGCGGCGAGAAAATCCTGGCTGATGCCCACGCCCAGATCGTTGATGCGCTCCAGGAAGTGGGTGAGATAGGCATGCAGCCCGGTGGCCATGATGTCGTCGAGCCGGCCGAACTGCAGCTGGGCGTTGAGCAGCCCGGCGCGGCGCAGCGTCTCGCGCGACTGCGGGTTGGCCACGGCCTGCAGGTGGTTGTTCACCGCCGTCATGCAGGCGGTCAGTGAGCGCGGCATGTCGGGCCGCAGGATGAGCAGCCCGGCCACGCGCTCGGGGGTGATGACGTCGCGGTACACCTTGCGATAGACCTCGAAACCGGAGACCGAGCGCAGCACGCCCGACCAGTGATAGAAGTCGTGCTCCTGCAGGCGCCCGCCCGACGAGCCGTAGAAGTCGGACTGCAGGGCGTGGAATTTCACGTCGAGCAGGCGGGCGGTGTTGTCCGCGCGCTCCAGAAAGGTGCCGATGCGCAGGAAGTGATAGGCCTCGTCCTGCAGCATGGTGCCCGAGGTCACCCCGCGCGAGAGGTGCGAGCGGTACTTCACCCACTCGAAAAACTGCGCCGGATCCTGTCCGCACAATCCCTTGGTCAGCAGACGCTGCGATTCGAGCCAGGTCTGGTTGACCGTCTCCCACACCTCGGTGGTGATGGCGCCGCGCACCGCGCGGGCGTTTTCGCGCGCGGCCCGAAGGCAACTCTGGATCGAGGACGGGTTGCTGGTGTCGCACACCATGAAGTCGAGCACCTTGTCGGCGTCGATGGCGCCAAAGCGCTCGGTATAGGCCGAGGTCAGCTCGGAGATGCCCAGCAGGCCGCGCCAGCCCAGTTGCATGGCCTCGGCACCCTGCGGCAGCAGGGCCGACTGCACATGCACGTCGAGCATGCGGGCGGTGTTTTCGGCGCGTTCGGTGTAGCGTGCCATCCAGAACAGGTGGTCGGCGGTGCGGCTGAGCATGGGAGTTCCTTGCCGGGTGGGTGCGAATGGGGGGAGGGTCTACTTTTCCAGCACCCAGGTGTCTTTGGTGCCGCCGCCCTGAGAGGAATTGACGACCAGCGAGCCTTCGGCCAGCGCCACCCGGGTGAGTCCGCCGGGCACGATGGACACGGTCTTGCCCGACAGCACGAAGGGCCGCAGATCGAGGTGGCGCGGCGCGATGCCCGACTCGACATAGGTGGGACAGGTGGACAGGGCCAGCGTGGGCTGGGCGATGTAGTGATGGGGGTTGGCCTTGATCTTCTCGGCGAACGCGGCGATCTCGGCCTGGGTGGAGGCCGGGCCGACCAGCATGCCGTAGCCCCCGGCGCCGTGCACCTCCTTGACCACCAGTTCGGGCAGGTGCTCCAGCACATAGGCCAGGCTTTCGGGCTCGCGGCACATGCGGGTGGGCACGTTGTGCAGCAGCGGCGTCTCGCCCAGGTAGAACTCGATCATGCGCGGCACATAGGGGTAGATCGACTTGTCGTCGGCCACCCCGGTGCCGATGGCGTTGGCCAGATTGACGTTGCCCGCGCGGTAGGCGCTCATCAGCCCGGCGCAGCCCAGCGAGGAGTCGGCGCGGAACACCTTGGGGTCGAGGAAGTCGTCGTCGACGCGGCGGTAGATCACGTCCACCCGCTGCGGGCCCTGGGTGGTGCGCATGTAGACGAAGTCGTCCTTGACGAACAGGTCTTGGCCTTCGACCAGCTCCACGCCCATCTGCTGGGCGAGGAAGGCGTGTTCGAAGTATGCCGAGTTGTACATGCCCGGCGTGAGCACGACCACGGTGGGTTCGCTCACGCTGGACGGGGCCACGGCGCGCAGCTTTTCCAGCAGCAGATCGGGATAGTGCGCCACCGGGGCGATGCCGTGGCGGGCGAACAGCTCGGGGAACAGACGCATCATCATGCGGCGGTTCTCCAGCATATAACTTACCCCGGAGGGCACGCGCAGATTGTCTTCGAGCACGAAGTATTCACCTTCACCCTGGGCGTTTTCGGCGCGCACGATGTCGATGCCGGCAATCTGCGCGTAGACGTGATGCGGCAGATCGATGCCCATCATTTCGGGGCGGAACTGGGCGTTGCCATAGACCTGTTCGGTCGGCACGATGCCGGCCTTGAGGATTTCCTGGTCGTGATAGACGTCGTGGATGAAGCGGTTGAGCGCGGTGACGCGCTGCTTCAGCCCGGCTTCGAGATGCTTCCATTCGGCCGCGGGAATGATGCGCGGAATCAGGTCGAAGGGAATGAGCCGCTCGGTGCCCGCCTGGTCGCCGTAGACGGCAAAGGTGATGCCCACCCGCCGGAAGATGACTTCGGCCTCCTCGCGCTTAGCGCGGATGGTGTCGGGCGGTTGCTGCGCCAGCCACTGGGCATACTGCGCGTAATGCGGGCGCACGCCGCCGCCTTCGGGGGTCATTTCATCGTAAAAGCGCATCTTCGTCTCTCGAATGGGCTGTCTGGGCCACCTGTGATGGCAGTTTTAGCAAGATACAGGCCAGCGGTGTCTCGGGGGTGTCAAGGCTTGGCGTGGGGGTCGCGTGGGGGCGGGGGCTCTCTCCAGTAGTTCGGCCGGGCCTCGCGCCAGGCGGCGAAGGTGTCTGGCGCGCGGTCGCGCCATAGCAGAGCACCCTGCAGATCGGTGCGCCAGAGGGGGATGCCCCGATCCGTGTAACGTGCCGCTACATCCGGGTGGGGATGGCCGTGGGGATTGCGGTAGCCCGCTTGCACCACGGCGGCCCGCGGCATGACCGTGTCGAGCAGGGCGTCGCTCGACGAGGTCTTGCTGCCGTGGTGCGGCACCAGCAGCACATCGGCATAGGGCAGCCGTCCGGCCTGCTGCAGCAGGCGCTCCTGCGTCTGGTCGATGTCGCCGGTGAGCAGCACCGAGGCGCCGCCCGCGATCACGTGCAGCACGCAGGAGCGGGCGTTGTCGTTGCGGGCCGACGCTTCGGGCAGGGGACTGACGACCTGGAAGTCGACGCCGTCCCACGTCCAGCGCTGACCGGCCGCGCAGGGCTGCGGGGCGCCCAGCCCATAGTCCGCGGCGGCCTGCGGCTCGGCCGAGGTGAGCAGGTCGGCCTCGGGGTGGGCGCGGGCGATCGAGGCTGCGCCGCCCGCGTGGTCGCTGTCATCGTGGCTCACCACCACGCGGTCGAGATGGCGCACGCCCAGGCTGTGGAGCAGGGGCAGCAGCACGCGGCTGCCCGAGTCCACACCGGGCGCCTGCTGCGGTCCGGTGTCATACAGCAGGGTGTGCCGCGCCGTGCGCACGACCACCGCCATGCCCTGGCCGACATCGGCGAACCACAGCTCCATCTCGCCGGTTCCGGGCGCGGTGCCGGGGTTGCTGGCCAGGGGGAGGAGGAGAAGCAGCCCGGGCGTGCGCAGCCGCCATCCCCACGGCAGCGCCAGCGCCAGCACGCCCAGCGCGGCCAGGCCCAGGGTGACGGCGTCGGGCGCGGCGGCATGCCATTGCGCCAGGGGCCAGTCGGCCAGATGACGCAGCGCGACATCCAGTCCTTGCTGCACCCAGGCGGCGAACCGCCAGACCCAGGCATCCAGCGGGGAGGGCAGCAGCAGGCCGCCCACCGCCAGGGGCGCCACGCCCAGGGTGACGACGGGAATGGCCAGGGCATTAGCCAGCGGCGAGAGCACCGCGATCTGCTGGAAGAACAGCAGCGTGAGCGGCAGCAGCGCCAGGGTGGCCACCCACTGCGTACGGCTGGCCTCGCGCACATGCGTCCAGCCCCGCTGCAGCCAGGACGGCCGGTCGCCCTTGGCCGTCACGAGCTCGGGGTGCCTGCGGTCGGCGGCGACAAACAGCATGCCCACCGCGACGAAGGACAGCCAGAACCCGGCCTGCCGCACCGCCCACGGGTCCCACAGCAGCACGACCGTCAGCGCCAGCGCCATCACGTCGCGCCAGTCCGCGCGCAGCCCGCGCTGGCGCAGGACCAGCACCACCGCGAGCATGAGCAGGGTGCGCTGCGCGGGCACGCCCCAGCCGGCGATCAGGGCATAGGCCGTGGCCACGCCCAGCGCACCCCAGGCCGCCACGGTGGGCGCGGGCAGGACGAGCGTCCACGGGCGGCGCAGGCGGGCCGTTTGGCGCCAGAGACCGTCGATCAGCCGCAGCGCCAGCCACGCCAGCAGCGTGATGTGCAGACCCGAGATGCTCATCAGATGGGCGACCCCGGTGACGCGGTAAGTGGCCCAGTCGCGGGCGGTGATGGAGGCCTGGTCGCCCAGCGCCAGCGCGATCACGGTGCCTGCGGACGGTGTTGCCCCCACGCTCCCTGACGTTCGCTGTCCTCCGAGGGGGCCGCTCCCGCCTTGGGGCGGCCCTGCGGTGGGGGCGGGGGGTTGCTGCAGTGCGGCTGTCATGCGCTGGCGAAGGTGGTCGCGCAGTTGCGCGATCCAGTTGGCGGGGGTGCGGCGCTGGCCGAGCAACTGCGGGGGCGCGCCCATCCGGCTGACCGTGCCGGTGGCGCCGATACCCTCTCGGAACAGGGTCAGTTCGGCATCGTTGCCGCCCGGGTTGGCATAGCCGTGCGGGCGCTTCAGGCGCACGGAGAACTGCCAGATCTGGCCCGGATGCACGCGGGGCGGCGCCTCGGCGGGGCCGCTGCGCGTCTGCCTGGCATACCAGCTCAGCGACAGCCTGCCCGGCACGCCGGGTGGGGCCTGGGTGACGTCGAGGACGAAGCGCGTGGCCTCCGGATAGAGCACGGGCAGGCCGGTGACCACGCCGCGCACCTGCACGACCTGAGACTCCAGCGACGGGTCCAGCCTGTCGGCCAACAGGGGGTGGGCGCGCCACCCCGCCGCCCCGAAGGCCAGCAGAGCCCCGCTGAGAGCGAGGGCGGCTTGCGCCAGGAGCCGCATGAAGCGCCGCCGCTGCGGCCGACCTTCGCGGCGGCTCAGCCAACCCAGCAGACCAAGGGCTCCCGTGGCTCCGGCAACCAGCAGCGCGGTGTAAATCGGCCGCGGCCAGAGCGAGGCCTGCGCGGTCTGCAGCGCACAGCCCAGCAGGACGGCAAGGGCAAAGGTCGGCAAGACGGTCTCCTTCAGGCCGCGGGTCGGGGCGTCGGTCGGGACCGCACGCCGGGAGTCATCATAGAAAGCCGCAGGCGCACCGGGTGGCCGCTGTCCTCACAAGTGCGGTCTTGGCACCTGGGCATGATCCCCGTTTTACAAGTCCCTACAGTTGCGCAACGTCACACGGCGGGGCGGGGCGCGTTTGTATGGTTCAATTTCCGTCAAAGTCTCCGGGAGCCCGTGCATGAACCGCCACAACCCATCGTCTGTCGTCCATCCTTCCCTGCGCCTCGGTGCGGCGCTCGTAGCGCTGGGTGCCCTGGCCCTGGCGGGATGTGCGACACCGGTCAATCTCAACCAGCCCGTGCCGGTGCAGCAGCTCAACCCGCCCACTCCTCGCGAGACGGCGCCGCCCTCGACCTACGCGCCCGTGACGCCGCAGACGACCCAGCCGCCGCAAAGCGAAGCGCAGCCCCTGGCGCCCAGTTCGCCCATCACCGTGCAGCCGCTCGGGCCTTCGGGCGTGGCGCCCGCCGCCAGTGCGCCGGGCGCTGCCGCAGCACCGTCTTCGCCTGCGCAGGCCGAGTCGGCGCCGCCATCGAGCGCTTCGACCCTGCCGCCCGGAGCCGTGCGATTCAACTGCCAGGACGGCAGTTCTTTCATCGCCACCTTCGGCGATGTGTCCGTCACCCTGCAGACGGCGCTGGGCAACCTGACCCTGGATCAGACGGTCTCCGCCGACGGCGCGCGCTACCGCAACAGCGCCTTCCAGGTCTGGTTCAAGGGACGCCAGGCCACCGTGACCAACTTCCTGCAAAACACCAATACGGTGTGCCAGCAGCAGTAAGCGTGGCGGCGCGTCGGCATGTTTCGATGAGACATGGATTTTGCAAACGGATACACGCCCTCGGTCGGCCGCCCCCTTAAACTGGGGATAAGGTTGCGCATCGACCTTGGGTGTCAAGCATCGCGTGCCTTATCTGGTTTGAGTGGTTCTGTCGTTCGAGCTGGTTGCCGTGGATTGACCCGACAGTCCGGGTGTCACAGGGCGGGTCGATGATGGCGCCTGTTTGAGCCTTGTCGTGCCGCCGCCGCCCTGGCTGGCCGCCCAGATCCCGGAGTCAACCGCCATGCAGCATTCCCGCCGTCGTTTCATCCAGAAATCCCTGCTCTCAGTGCCTGCGCTGGGATCGTTGGCAGCCTGCGGAGGCGGGGGCGGCGGGGGCGATGCGGCCATGACGAATTCCGCAACCACCGGGGGGCAGGGGGCAGGAAGTTCCTCCGTTCCTTACACGCTGTCGAGTGCAGATCCGTCAAGCGGTTTGACCCAACAGGGCACCACATTGATTTCCTACAGCGAACTGGCCAAGCCAGCCAAACTGCAGACGATCAACGATCCGGATTTCAAGACGACCAAGATCACCCGAATCACGGACGTAAAGTCGGATTGGAATTCGCAGTTTGCCATTCCCGCCTATCCAACGACGCAGGCCTGGAACTGCGACGAAACCCTCCTGATTCTCTACGTTTCCGGTTCGCTGGGGGCAGGAGGACATGACGGGGATTTCGCGTTGTTTGATGGCAAACACTACAACTTCATCACGTTCCTGGACATCAATCCGGCGGATGTGGAGCAGTTCTATTGGTCGACGACCGACCCGACGGCGCTGTTCTATGTGGACAACAATCAGCGTAGTGGGACGCAGGCGAACGCTCTGACGAAGGCCAACATCACAGCCACGTCGACGAACGCCAGCGGCGCGATCAGCGCCGTCAACATGACGACCACGGTGCTGCACGATTTTGCCGCCGACTTCGCCAGCGGCGGCGCTCTCTATAGCGCGGTCAAGGGCTATGGCACGATTACGACGGTGTCGGGCGGGGAAGATCCCTTCGCCATGAGCCTGACGAACGATCTCATCGGGCTGGGCGCCTATCTCAACAAGAACGGCCCTGGTGGTTCTGCGGCCTATGCCGCCTTCAGCTATCGCATTTCCACCAACACAGTCGGCCAGCCGTTTACTGTCGAAGCGGACGTGCCGCAGGCGCTGCCCTCGGGAGCGGGCACCTACTTCTACAAGAACGAAAGCAATGTCTATGTGATGGATGCGGTGACCGACGCCATCAAGTACACCATTGCCTACGATGGCACGCAGCACAGTGACATGCTTCGCAATGCTGCAGGTGACGATGTCATTGCGGGTCCGCAGTTCGATGGCCCGGGCACGAATGCCACCCTCATGACGGTCAACTTGACCCAAGGCGGGACGCCCAAGGTGCTGATTTCGGATTACCCGCCATCAGGCACATTGCTGAGCGGACGTGCCTACAAGGCACCGGGCTGGGTGGGCATGGCCATGATCGGCTGCCCGTCGGGAACGAATGGCAACTGCCAAGGACCGCAGCCCAAGGCCGTGGGCACGCCCATGACCTATCTGGACCAGGAGGTGCTGATCGCGAACGTGGATTCCGGGGCGGTTTATCGCGTGGCGCATCATCGCAGCACAGGGAACTACGGCAACGCGTCCCAAAGCAACTATTGGGCACAGCCCAACGTGACCATGAGTCCCAGCGGCACGCGCATTCTGTTCCAGAGCGATTGGGGGGCTGAAAACCCGAGCAGTCCGGTGGTTGATCCCAACGCCATGATCGACACCTACGTCATCGAACTCCCCGCCTACTCCGCCTGAGTCTCCCGGGCGGCATGCCTCGGGCCGTCCCTCTGTTCACGTCCCTCCAGTCGCACTAGCATCGACTTGCCGGCATAAAGCCGGTCGCCGTTCACAAGACGGCGTGCGGGCCACAGAAAAGTGGCACCGCAATGCCCGGCCAGCCTGATCGGCGGCCGATCGGTGACCCCCGGCGCCGCCCACGGAAGGTGCGCGCCCTACAAGGAGACAGGCGATGAACGCTCCCCTACCCGAGCCCATCCGTCGTGCGCTGGCGACCCTTTCGCTGGACGACAAATACACCCAAGGTTCCGGCCGCGCCTTCATGAGCGGTATCCAGGCGCTGGTGCGTCTGCCGATGTTGCAGCGTCAGCGCGATGCCGCCGCCGGGCTCAACACCGCGGGCTTCGTTTCGGGCTATCGTGGCTCGCCGCTGGGCGGCTATGACCAGGCGCTGTGGAAGGCCCGGAAGATTCTCGAAGCCAATCAGGTGGTGTTCAAGCCCGGGGTCAACGAGGAGCTGGCGGCCACGGCCGTCTGGGGCACGCAGCAGCTCGACCTGTTTCCCGACAAAAACAAGTTCGACGGGGTGTTCGGCATCTGGTACGGCAAGGGCCCTGGCGTGGATCGTTGCTCGGACGTGTTCAAACACGCCAACAGCGCGGGCACCGCGCGCCATGGCGGCGTGATTGCCGTGGCGGGGGATGACCATGTGGCCAAATCGTCCACCCTGGCGCACCAGAGCGACCATATTTTCAAGGCCTGCGGGCTGCCGGTGTTTTTTCCCACCTCGGTCCAGGACATTCTGGATCTGGGCGTGCACGCCTTCGCCCTGAGCCGCTACGCCGGGGTCTGGTCGGGCATGAAGACCATCCAGGAAATCGTGGAGTCTTCCGCCGCCGTCGATGTGGACGCCGACCGCGTGCGCATCCTGTTGCCCGAGGATTTCACCCTGCCCGAGGACGGCGTGCACATCCGCATGCCCGACACGCCGCTGGCCCAGGAGGCGCGGCTGATGGATGTGAAGTGGTATGCGGCGCTGGCCTATATCCGCGCCAATCGCCTGAACCACACCGTCATCGACAGCCCGCACGCGCGCTTGGGGCTGATGGCTTCGGGCAAGGCCTACAACGATACCCGGCAAGCCTTGAACGACCTCGGGCTGGACGCCGAGACCTGCGCGCAGCTTGGTTTGCGACTTCACAAGGTCGCCGTGGTCTGGCCGCTGGAGGCGAGCATCACGCGCGAATTCGCCACAGGGCTGCAGGAAATTCTGGTGGTCGAGGAAAAGCGCCAGGTCATCGAATATCAGCTTAAGGAAGAGCTCTACAACTGGCGCGAAGATGTGCGGCCCAACGTCATCGGAAAATTTGACGAACTGCCGGGCGACACGACCGGCGGCGAATGGAGCCAGCCCAATCCCGGCGGCAACTGGCTGCTGCCGGCCAAGGCCGATCTGTCGCCCGCGGTCATCGCCCGCGCCATCGCCGCGCGTCTGGAGCGGCTGGGCATCCTGCGCGACGCCGGGGTGGATGTGCGGCGCCGTATCAGCGAACGGCTGGCGGTGATCGACGCGCGCGAGCGCAGCCTGCAGGCGCCCGGCGCCAGTGCGCAGCGGCCGCCCTGGTTTTGCTCGGGCTGTCCGCACAACACCTCCACCCGCGTGCCTGAAGGCTCGCGGGGCTTGGCCGGCATCGGCTGCCATTACATGGTGGTGTGGATGGACCGCGCCACGCAGACCTTCAGCCAGATGGGCGGCGAGGGGGTGGCCTGGGTGGGCCAGGCACCGTTCACCACCGACAAGCATGTGTTCGTCAATCTGGGCGACGGCACTTACTACCACTCGGGCTTGCTCGCCATCCGCCAGGCCATCTCGGCGGGGGTGAATGCCACCTACAAGATTCTGTTCAACGATGCCGTGGCGATGACGGGTGGGCAGCCGGTGGAGGGCGGCCTGACGGTGCCGCAGATCAGCCGCGAGCTGGACGCCGAAGGCGTGCGCCGCATCGTGGTGGTGACCGACGATCTGCAAAAGTACGACAGCGCCGTCGGCCTTGCGTCGGGAGCCACGGTGCGCCACCGCGACGATCTCGACGCCATCCAGCGCGAGCTGCGCGAAGAGGTCGGCATCACCGTCATCATCTACGACCAGACCTGCGCCACCGAGAAGCGCCGCCGCCGCAAGCGCGGGCAGATGGTCGATCCGGCGCGGCGCGTGGTCATCAACCCCCTGGTCTGCGAAGGCTGCGGTGACTGTTCCGAACAGAGCAACTGCCTGTCGGTCGAGCCGCTGGAGACCGAATTCGGCCGCAAGCGCACCATCAATCAGAGCAGCTGCAACAAGGATTTTTCCTGCCTCAAGGGCTTCTGCCCGAGCTTTGTGACGGTGGAGGGCGGCACGCTGCGCAAACCCCGGGCGCAGCCGGGTGCGGATCTGTCGGCCCTGCCGACGCTGCCCCTGCCCGAAGTGCCCGATCCCGTGCGCGATGACGTGGCGGGAGGCGGCTGCTACGGCATCGTCGTCGCCGGCGTTGGCGGCACCGGCGTCATCACCATCGGTCAGTTGCTGGGCATGGCCGCGCACATCGAGGGCAAGGGCGTGGTCACGCAGGATGCCGCAGGCCTGGCGCAGAAGGGCGGCGCGACCTGGAGCCACGTGCTCATCGCCAACGACCCCGAGCAGATCGTCACCACCCGGGTGGGCACGGCCGAGGCCGAGCTGATCCTCGGCTGCGATCCCATCGTCACTGCCGATCGCGAGACGCTGGCGCGTGTGCGCGAGGGCCGCACGCACATCGCGCTCGATACCCACAGCACGCCTACCGCGGCCTTCGTCCACAACCCCGACTGGCAATACCCCGACGCCGCCTGCCACAAGGCCATCGAGCAGGCCGCTGGCGCCAGCATGGTGGCGGGGTTCGACTGCGTGCGCGCCGCCGAGAAGCTGCTGGGCGACGCCATCTACGCCAACCCCATGCTGCTGGGTTTCGCCTGGCAGAAGGGCTGGGTGCCCCTGGGCTTTGACGCGTTGATGCGCGCCATCGAACTCAACGCCGTGCAGGTCGAGAAGAACAAGGCGGCTTTCGAATGGGGCCGCCATGCGGCGCACGACGGGCAGGCGGTTGCCGCGCTTACCACGGCCGGGCAGGTGATCGAGCTGGTGAAGCGGCCGAGCCTGGACGAGCTCATCCAGCGCCGGGTGGCGTTTCTCACCGACTACCAGAATGCCGCTTATGCGCGGCACTTTGCCGATGTCGTCGCCCAGGTGCGGGCGGCCGAGGCGCCGCTCAAATCCACCGCGCTGACCGAGGCCGTGGCGCGCAACCTGTTCAAGCTCATGGCCTACAAAGACGAATATGAGGTGGCGCGGCTGCAGTCCGATCCGGCGTTTGCCAAGCAGTTGCAACAGCAGTTCGAGGGCGATTTCAAGCGGCACTATCACCTGGCGCCGCCGCTGTGGAGCAGACGCAATGCCAAGGGCGAGTTGATCAAGCGTGAGTTCGGGGCGTGGATGGGTGTGGCCTTTAGGCTGCTGGCGCCGCTCAAGGTGCTGCGGGGCACCGCGCTCGACCCTTTCGGGCACACCGCAGAGCGCAAGCAGGAGCGGGCGCTGATCGCCCGCTATCGCGATACGGTGAGCGAATTGATGCGCGGCCTGAATGCCGACGCCACGGCGGCGCGCCGCCAGCTCGCCGTGCAGATCGCGCGCCTGCCCGACGGCATCCGCGGCTATGGCCACGTCAAGCAGCGTCATCTGCAGCAGGTTCTGCCGCAGTGGGATGGCCTGATGCGGCAGTGGCGCGAGCCGCCGGAGGAGGCCCAGGAGAAGCCCGCCCCAGCGATGGCCGGAGCGACGGTGTGAGCGCGGTTGCGCGGCGCGGCCGGCGTCGAAGGGCCACGGCTTGATGGCGCTGGTGTTCAAGGCCCTGCTGGGCGCAGCGGCCGCCCTGCTCATCGCGGTGCTGGCGGCCAGCCGCAACTATGTGATCGCAGGGCTGGTGCCGCTGTTTCCCACCTTCGCCCTCATCGCCCATGTGCTGGTGGGCCGTGAGCGCGGGCCGCAGGCGCTCAAGGCCACGGTGGTCTTCGGGCTCTGGGCCATGCTGCCCTATGCGGCCTACTTGCTGACGGTCTACGTTCTGGCCGATCGGCTGCCGCTCTGGGGCACCCTGGCCGGGGCCACGCTGCTCTGGCTGCTCGCCGCGGGCGTGCTGATCCTGGCCTGGTCGCGCTGGCACGGCGGCTGAACCGGCCAGCGAGTCGGCATAATCGGCGCCATTCGAGTGCCCCCAGGGTCGGCTCGCCGACCCGCCCCCCATGGGGGTCAAGGAAACTTGGGGCGGCCCGGCGTTTCCTTGAGAGTGCCCCCAGGGGCGGCTCGGCGTTTCCTTGAAGGGGAGGGCGATCATCATGCTCTGGAAAAACGGCAGACGCAGCGACAACATCGACGATCAGCGCGGCTCCGGCCCCCGCCCAGGCGGGCGGGGCGGTTTGGTGGGGGGCGGCATCGGCACGTTGATCCTGGTGTTGGTGGCACTGTATTTCGGCGTCGATCCGAGCGTGGTGATGCAGCAGGTCGCGCAGCCGTCGACCCAGCAGATCTCGCCCCAGGCCACCGCAGCCTTGTCGGCGCAGGATGAGCAAGACAAGGCTTTCCTGTCCGTCGTGCTCGCCGATACCGAAGACACCTGGGGGGCGCTGTTCCAACAGGCCGGGCGGCAGTATGTCGATCCCCGGCTGGTGCTTTTTTCAGGCGCGGTGCAATCGGCCTGCGGCTACGCGCATGCCGCCACCGGACCGTTCTACTGCCCCTCAGACCAGAAGCTCTATCTCGACACCCAGTTCTTCCAGGAGCTGCAGCAACGCCTGGGCGCCAAGGGCGACTTTGCCCAGGCCTATGTGATCGCGCATGAGGTCGGCCACCATGTGCAGAACCTCCTGGGCGTGGAGGCCAAGGTGCGCGAGGCCATGCAGCGCAGCAGCCCGCAGCGGGCCAACGCGCTGCTGGTACGACTGGAACTGCAGGCCGACTGCTACGCCGGGGTCTGGGCCTATCACGCGCAGCACGAGCGCCAGGTGCTGGAGCCGGGTGATGTGGAAGAGGCCATCAACGCCGCGCAGGCCGTGGGGGACGACCGGCTGCAGCAGCAGGCCCAGGGCTATGTGGTGCCCGATTCGTTCACACACGGCACCTCGGCCCAACGGGCGCGATGGTTCGAAACCGGCTTCGCCAGCGGTCGCCCGCAGGTCTGTGACACCTTCAATGCAACCCAGCTCTGAAACATGCCCGCAACCTGGATGACGGCCATCGGTGCCGCGCTGCCCTACATCGAGTCGGTGGCCAAGCTCGCGCTGCCGGTGTTCAAGCAGCGCAAGTCGGACAAGGAAGCCGCCGAGTCGCAGCAACGGCAGATCGAAGAACTGCAGACCGCGGTAACGCACAACGCCGAGCACGTTCGTGCCTTGGCGCAGCAATTGCAGACCACCATGACCGCCTTGGAGCAGGCGGGGATGCAGCTTGCTCATGCCCAGCGGCGGGTGCAACGCTGGGCGCTGCTCGCGCTGGCCCTGGGCGTTGGCGCGCTGGTCGTGTCCGCGGTCGCCCTGCTGCGTTGAGCCGCATCCGGGCTTGCGTTTCGATGGGTGCGGCCCCCACGCAACAAACCCACGCCGGCTGCGACACCACGTCGCAGCACCTTGGCCTGCATCAACCCTGACGAGGTTCGTGCCCCGTAACCTGATTACAAAGAGTTGCACTCTCCCTTGCGAGGGTGCAACGTCGTCAAGGAACGGGTGATGAACAACATGAAGAGATGGCGGACTGCCCTGGCAGTCGGCCTGATGGCGCAGGGTGGCTTTGCGGCGGCGGCGGCGTTTTCCGATCAGGAGGTGCAACGCGGCGCGTATCTGGCGCGGGCGGGCGATTGCGTCGCCTGCCATACGGCACCGGGCGGAAAGCCTTTTGTCGGCGGACTGAAGATGGACATGCCCATCGGCGCGATCTACTCCACCAATATCACGCCGGACAAGACGCACGGCATCGGCAACTACAGCTTCGAGCAGTTCGACCGCGCGGTGCGGCACGGTGTGGCGCCGGGGGGCAAGCACCTCTATCCCGCCATGCCCTATCCCTCCTATGTGCGGGTGAACCAGGCCGACATGAAGGCGCTCTATGCCTATTTCATGCAGGGCGTGCCGCCCGATGCGACCCCCAATCGCAAGGCCGACATGGTGTGGCCCATGACGATCCGCTGGCCCCTGGTCATCTGGAACGTGCTGTTCGTGCGCGACACCACCTTCGCCCCCGATCCCAAGCAGAGCGCGCAATGGAATCGCGGCGCCTATCTGGTCGAAGGACTGGGGCACTGCGGCTCCTGCCATACGCCGCGCGGCCTGTTCTTCCAGGAAAAGGCGCTGAGTTCGCGCGGCCCCAAGGGTGACGTCTATCTCACCGGGTCGCAGGTGGAGCATTGGTTCGCCACCAATCTGCGCGGCAACTGCATGCAGAAATGGACGGCGGGCGAAATCGCCGAACTGCTGCAGACGGGCAAGACGGCCAACTTCACCGCACTGGGCAGCATGACCGAGGTCATCTCGCACAGTACCCAGCACCTCAAGCCCGAAGACCTGCAGGCGATGGCGGTCTATATCAAATCGCTCAAACCGTCCCTGACCCAGCAGACCCCTGCCAGCACGGATTCGGCCACCGTGCAGCGCGGTGGGGCGATCTACAACCAGCACTGCGTCGCCTGTCATCAGGCCAACGGGCAGGGCTTGGCGCAGGTCTTCCCGGGGCTGTCGAAGAACGCCACGGTGCAATGCTCCGATCCGAACAACAGCATTCGCGTGGTGCTGGCTGGCGGCAGCACGGTGGTGACCGAGAAGGCGCCGACGTCCATGGTCATGCCGCCCTTCGCCCAGTCGCTCAACGACCAGCAGGTCGCCGATGTCGTCACCTACATCCGCGCCACCTGGGGCAATGGCGCTTCGGCCGCCACGCCCGAGCAGGTCAAGGCGCTGCGCCAGGCGATCATCAAGGACTGACTCAGCCGCCAGGCCAGCGTGGCCTGGCCGCAGGCAGCATCCCATCAGGTAGAGCCAGGCGGCGCGACGGTTTCCGGGGTGGGCCCAGAAACTCGCCGGGCCGTCCCAAGAGTTTCAGCCCCTTGAGGGGAGAACCGAGCGCAGCGACGGTTTTCGGGGTGGGCCCAGAAACTCGCCGGGCCGCCCCAAGAGTTTCAGCCCCTTGAGGGGAGAACCGAGCGCAGCGACGGTTTTCGGGGTGGGCCCAGAAACTCGCCGGGCCGCCCCAAGAGTTTCAGCCCCTTGAGGGGAGAACCGAGCGCAGCGACGGTTTTCGGGGTGGGCCTATTCCCTGCGGCGACAATGTGCCGGATGACCCGTACCAGCGCCTTGCAGCGCATCCTCACCCTGGGGGCGTTGACCGCCTTCGCCCCGATGTCCATCGACATGTACCTGCCGGGCTTCACCGCCCTGCAGCATGATCTGCGCACCACGCCCGAGGCGGTGCAGCGAACCCTAGTGGTGTTTTTTATCGGGCTGGCGCTGGGCCAGGCCTTCTGGGGGCCGGTTTCCGACCGGTTCGGGCGCAAGCGGCCGCTGCTTGCCGGCATCGTGCTCTACGTTCTGGCCTCGCTGGGCTGCGCCATGGCGACCTCCATCGACGCCCTCATGGCATGGCGGCTGCTACAGGCCCTGGGCGGGTGCGCGGGCATCGTGATCGCGCGCAGCATGGTGCGCGACCTATACGAGCCGGTCGACGCGGCGCGGGTGTTCTCCCGGCTGACCCTGGTGCTCGGGGCGGCGCCCATCCTGGCGCCGCTGGCGGGCGCCGCCCTGGTGCAGGCCTGGAGCTGGCGCGCGATCTTTCTCGTGCTGGTGGTGTTTGGCATCGTCTGTCTGCTAGCCGCGCTGGCGCTGCCGGAATCGCTGGCGCCCCAGGCTCGCAGCAGTGCCCAGCAGCATCCGGTTCGCAACGCCCTGCGCACTTACGGTGATTTGCTGCGGGATCGCCGCTTCATCGGCTTTGCGCTCAGCGGTGCGCTGGGGCAGTCGGCCATGTTTGCCTACATTGCCGGAGCGCCGTTCGCGCTCATGCAGGTCTATGGACTGAGTCCGGCGCTGTTCGGCTGGGTGTTCGGCGCCAACGCGCTGGGCTTGATCGCGGCGTCGCAGCTCAACCACGCCCTTCTGGCCCGCGTGGCCAGTGTCGCGCTGCTGCGGCGCGCGCTGCTCAGCCTGGCCGCTTGGGCGGCGCTGATGCTGACGCTGGTCGCCCTGGGCGTGGGCGGCCTATGGGGGGTGGTCGTGCCGCTGTTTTTCGCCCTGGCCAGTCTGGGATTTTCGTTTCCTAACGCGACCGCACTGGCGCTTGCGCACCAGTCGGGCCGCGTAGGCAGCGCGGCTGCCTTGATCGGCAGCATACAGTTCACGCTCGCGGCGGCGAGCGGTTCGGCCGTTGGCCTGTCCAGCGCACGCAGCGCGCTGCCGATGGTCGGGGTGTTCTGTGCCTTTGCGGCACTGGCGCTGTGGGCCAACCGGCGCCTCGCGCCGCGTTGATCAGATCGCCGCGATCGCCTGCTCCAGTTCGGCAAAGCTCTGCATCTGGCCGCTGGCCTGCAGGTCCACGCCCAGTTGCCGACCGACGCGCACGGCCGAAAAGATGCCGCGTACGACGGGGCGGCCATCGCTTTCCAGCACAAGCGCGTGTTGACGGCCGGAATGGCGCAGGGTGAGCACGATCTCGGCCACGGTGGAGCGCAGCACCTCGGCGTAGTCGAGCACCTCGATGTGCTGCTGCGGCACCATGCACTGGGCCACGGTGACCGCGTCGCGCGGGATCTGATTCTCGGTGGCGGCGCGTACCGGCTTCTCGCCCATCAGATCGCGCGCCGTGATCAGGCCGACAACATGCCGCGAGGCGTTGGTGACCAGCAGCAGGCGCACACCGGCGTGCATCATTTTTTGCAGCGCATGATTGGCGGGGGCATCGGCCTCGGTGGTGAAGGCGGGGGTGTGGCGCAGATCGGTCATCACATCGGTGGCCGGGGAATCCGGGGTGACGCTGCCGGGGCGGCCGTGGTCGAACTCGATCACCGGAGTGCCCGCCGGAAGGGGATGATGATGCAGAGGGCGTTGTGTGGACATGAGGATGATCTCCCAGAAAAGTGAGGCGATTGCTGCAATGCAATAGGCCTTTGATGCACCCAATTTAGTCCGTGCTGCGCCGCACGGTTGTATCGAAATGTCGTCGCTGCCACCGGCCGCGACTCCGCGCTCGGCCCGCGCCGGGTGAGACCCGATGGCGGGTGGGGTCAGAAGTCGAGCGGGTCCACGTCCACGGCCCAGCGCACGCGGGAACGCTGGGCGGCAAGGGCGCTGCGCCATGAAGTCAGCAGGTTCTGCAAGGCGCCGCGATGGGGGCCTTCGAGCAGCATCTGCATGCGATGCATGTCGGCCACGCGCGCCAGCGCGGCGGGAATCGGGGGGTAAAGCGTCACGCCCAGCGCGTGCGCCAGGGGGGCGGCCAGTTGTTGCGCCAGGGCGAGGAAATCGACGATGGCGTCGATCTGCCGGTGCTCGGCGCGCAACAGGGCCTGATAGGTGAACGGCGGCATGCCGCCCCGCTCGCGTTCGATGAGTTCGGCCTGGGCGAAGCCGGGATAGTCGTGGGCAACCAGCGCGCGGTACAACGGGTGCTCAGGGTGCGCGGTCTGCACCAGCATCTCGGGTTTGGACGCGTCGGCACCGCCAGGGGCCGAAACCGCCCGGCCCGCGCGTCCGGCGGCCTGCATGAGCTGGGCGAAGAGGCGTTCGGGACCGCGCGGATCGTGGGTGAACAGCCCCGCATCGGGGTTGAGCGCAGCCACCAGCGTGACGCGCTGGAAGTCGTGCCCTTTGGTCACCATCTGCGTGCCGACCAGAATGTCCACTTCGCCGGCGTGGACGCTGTCGAAGCGGCTCGCCGCCGCGCCTTTGCGGCGGGTGCTGTCGGCGTCGATGCGGGCGATGCGGGCCTGGGGGTATTTCTCGGCCAGGGCTTCTTCCACCCGCTGCGTGCCTTTGCCCACGGGCTGCAGATCGAGACTGCCGCAGCCCGGACAGGCTCGCGGTACGGCGGCCTGGTAGCCGCAGTGATGGCAGCGCAGGGTGCGGTCGGTGCGGTGGAAGACGAGGTGCGCGTCGCAGTGCGGACAGTCCGACATCCAGCCGCAGTCCGGGCAGCTCAGCACCGGGGCGTAGCCGCGGCGGTTGAGAAACAGCAGGCTTTGCTCGCCGCGTTCGAGCCGCTGGCGCAGCGCGGCGTCGAGCGTCTGGCCGATCAGGGCACCGCTGGTCCGCAACGTCGCGTCGCGCCGGGTGTCGGCAAGGCGCACGCTGGGCAGCACGCCTGTGGCGCGCTGGGTCAGGGTAAGCAGCGCGTAGCGTCCGGTCTGCGCCGCGCGCCAGCTCTCCAGCGACGGTGTGGCCGAACCCAGGACGACGGCAATGCCGAGCTGCTGCCCTCGCCACAGGGCCAGGTCGCGCGCCGAGTAACGGGCTCCTTCCTGTTGCTTGTAGGAGGCATCGTGTTCCTCGTCGACCACGATGAGCCGCAAGGCCGGCATCGACGCCAGGGCGGCCAGGCGGGTGCCGAGTACGATCCGCGCCTGCCCGGTGTGGGCCGCCAGCCAATGCCGCAGGCGCTGGCCCTCAGACAGCCCGCTGTGCAAGACCGCCAGCCGCGCCGCGCCGAAGCGCTGCTCGAAACGTCCGACCAGCTGCGGCGTGAGGTTGATTTCGGGCGTGAGGATCAGCACCTGCGCGCCGGGTTCGCGCTGCAGCACCTGAGCCGCGGCGTGCAGATAGACCTCGGTCTTGCCGCTGCCCGTCACCCCGAACAGCAGGAAGGGCGCAAATCCGTCGCGCGCGGCGATGGCCTGGAGCGCCTGGGCCTGTTCGGGATGAAGCTCGGGTGCGGGCGTCAAGCCGTCAGCCGGGGCGGAATCGACGACCTCCACCCAGCCGGCTTGCGCCCAGCCGGACAACACCTGCCGGGCCTGCGGATGCAGCCCGCGCGCTTCGCTCAGGGCGAGGGCGGGCGGGGCGGACGGTGCGGGCGACGCCTCGGGGCCGTGCACCCCTAACGCTTGCGCGAGCCGCCAGAGCGCCACACTGCGCGAGGCAAGGGTTCCGGGCAGCGCGGAAAGACCATGCTCGGTACATTGGTAGACGAGGTCTTGGGGCGGAGGCGCCGCCGCGAGGTCGGCCGGCTTGCGGTTGCGCAGCTGCGCGGGCAGTGCCGCGCCGATGACCTCGCCCGGGGCGCGCTGGTAATAGCGGGCCACGAATTGCAGCAGTTCGCGCCATTGATCGTCGAGCGGGGGCAGGGCGTCGAACACCGCCTCGATGGGACGCAACGCAATCGAACGCGCCGCGTCGTCCAGCGGGGAGCAAGTCATCACCACGCCGCTGACCGTCTGGCGGCCCAGCGGTACCCGCACCAGGGTGCCTGGGGCGAGAGGCGCCTCAGCTCTGTAATCCAGCAATTGAAGGCCCGGCGCGTCAACGGCGACCTGAAGAACGAGGCACATGGGCTGAGCGCGGGTGATGGAAGTCAGGGTGTGAAACCGGCGCTAAGTCGGCGTGAAGTCAGGGTTTATTTTGACGTGGGGCGGGGTGTGGATAACTCTGTGCATCAATCCTGTGCCCGTTGGGGTTCAAGCTGTGGATAAGCCTGTGCAGAACCATTTGCCAAATTGTGAAATATAGAAAAATCTAATAAAAATCAATAACTTGAGTTGGAAAATTTCAAGTCAAGTCTGTGATCAACTTGCTGCGCTGCAGAGGAACCAAAAATGTGCATAAGCTGATTGAAGACCCTTGACAAAGCGAAAATTCTTTACTCGCCCTATGAGGCGGGCCCGGTAAGCCTGGGGCGCCTGCGCAGCGGCCCTGGCCAGGGCCGCGCTCGCACTTAGCGGGCCGGACGGTGCAAGGGGCGACTGTGGGTGTGGACCGCTTCGACCAGGGCCGAGACATGCTCGGGGGGCGTGAACTGCGAAATGCCATGCCCCAGGTTGAACACATGCCCCACGCCGCTCTCGACCGGGCCGAAGCTGTCGAGCAGCCGACGGGCCTCGGCGGCAATGGCCTCGGGCGGTGCGAACAGCGCGGTGGGGTCGAGATTGCCCTGCAGCGCCACTTTGTGACCCACGCGGGCGCGGGCGCGGCCCAGATCGGTGGTCCAGTCCAGCCCCAGGGCGTCGGCCCCGGTGTCGGCCATGGCCTCCAGCCACTGGCCGCCACCCTTGGTGAACAGGATGATCGGCACATCGGCCGCGTCGGCGCGGGCCTTGAGCGCGGCGATCACCCGCTGGCTGTAGGCGAGCGAAAACTCCTGGAAGGCGCCATCGGCCAGAACGCCGCCCCAGGAGTCGAAAATCATCACCGCCTGCGCACCAGCGTCGATCTGCGCCGCCAGGTATTGCGCCACCGCCTCGGCGTTGATCGAGAGAATGCGGTGCATCAGATCGGGGCGGCTGTACAGCAGGGTCTTGACGGTGCGGTAGTCGTCGCTGCCGCCGCCTTCGACCATGTAGCAGGCCAGCGTCCACGGGCTGCCGGAAAAGCCGATGAGCGGCACGCGCTGGGTGCCGTTCTGCACCAGGGCGCGGCGGATTTGCGCCACCGCGTCGAACACGTAGCGCAGCTTGTCCATGTCGGGCACGGCCAGGGCGGCGACATCGGCCTCGGTGCGCAGCGGGCGGTCGAACTTCGGGCCTTCCCCGGCCGCGAAGCGCAGCCCCAGTCCCATCGCATCCGGCACGGTGAGAATGTCGGAGAACAGAATGGCGGCGTCCAGCGCGTAGCGGTCCAGGGGCTGCAGCGTCACCTCGGTGGCGAAGTCGGGGTTTTGCGCCAGGCCGAGAAAGCTGCCCGCGCGTGCGCGGGTGGCGTTGTACTCGGGGAGATAGCGCCCGGCCTGGCGCATGAGCCAGAGCGGGGTGTAGTCGGTGGGCTGGCGGCGCAGGGCGCGCAGGAAGGTATCGTTGGCAAGAGGGGCGGTCATGGGCGGTATTGTCGCAAACCGCAGACCGCCAGCAGGCAGACGCGCCCGGCCCGCTTTACTGCTTGGTCTGGATGATCACAGCGCCTTTCGCATCCGCCGCCTTGGCGAAGCCGACCCGCCCATCCGCCACCTCGCCCATGACCAGCATATTGGCCGTGACGGCGGCATGGTCCTGGGCGCTGAAAGGTCGGTCGTAATTGGTCACCACGCCGTAATAGACGCGGTCGAGATTTTCCAGCGCGGCCTTGACGCCGGCGCCGCTGATCGGCTTGCCGGGCGGGGTCTGCAGGATGGCGTAGGTCAGCAGATAGACGGCGTCATAAGCCTGCGCCGCGGCCATGGGCACGGGAATGCGGCGGGTCTTGTAGGCGCGCTCGTAGGCCAGGAGGAACGCGGTGCGCCGGGGCGTCGTGGGCTCGGCGATGAAGTCTTGCGCCATGGTCACGCCTTCGGCCGCGGAACCGGCTTTCTGGATGAAGTTGGGGAAGGACAGGGTCCAGGGGCCCGTCATGGGGACCGACCACTTCAAGGCCTTGCGGGCCAGGGCGAGCGACCCGTTCTCCGGGCCGACGGTGTAGGGCAGCAGCACGTCGGCGCCCGCCTCGCGCGCCTTGGTGAGTTCCGCCTGTGCCTGCTCGGGCGTCAGTCCCAGGGGAAAGCGACCGACGTAGACGGGCGCCAGTCCCTTGGCCTTGAGGGCTTTCACCACATCGGCCAGTCCTGCCTCGCCGTAGGGCGTGGTGTCGGCCAGGATGGCGAACCGGCGTGCGCCAGCGGCGTAGGCCTCGCCCACGATGAAAGGCGCCTGAATGGTGTCGCGCGGAGAGGTCTGGAAAATGAAACTCTGCGCCGCAGGGGCCTGCTGCAGAATGGGCGAGCCCGTGGCGCAGGGCACGATCAGCGGCACGCCCGCCTTCTGCAGCGCCGGAATGCCGGCCAAGGCCACACCGGTATTGCAAAAGCCGAGCGCGGCGACGACCTGATCTTTGTGCGCCAATTCGTCGGCCATGCGGGCACCCACCGGCGGCTGACCCTGGTCGTTCTTCACCACCAGCACGATCTTGCGGCCGAGATAGCCGCCCACAGCGTTGATTTCCTGCACCGCGAGTTGCGCGCCATTGACCATGCTCTGGCCGAAGTCGGCCGAGCCGCCACTCATCGGGCCGACCAGCCCGATACGGATCGGGGTAGCGTCCTGCGCCCGGGCAACGACGGGCAGGGTGCTGGCCACCAGAACGCCCAGGACAAGGCCGAGAAGGGAACGACGGGAAGGCCGTGCGGGGCGGCGGGCGAGGGCGGAACGGGAGGGCGGGCGTCGGAACATGGCGGACTGAGAGGCGCTATGGGTGATCGGGGATGGTCGGGCCACGATTACAAAGGGCATCGATCTGTCACGCAAGGTTGCCATTGGCGCTGCTGCGTTTGTGTGGCCGAATCGGCACGCCGACACCCGCAAGTCGGCGCGGCTTGACTTTCAGTCCATCCCGAATTCGCGGCGCTTGAGATAGAGCTCACCCAGTGTGCCGATGACCTGATTCGAGATGCGGGCATAGTCGCCACCAGCCTGCAATTGCTGCAGCGCCTCTTTTTGTTGATGGGTCATGGCCTGCTGCACCACGCCAGCGGCCACCCGATGAAAAGCGGCGTGCTCGTCGAACAGACGGGTGAACAGTTGGCTGGTGTCGGTACTCAGCGCAGGGCGACTGTCGCGGATGCCGTAGAGCCACTTGCCGAGATCGCAGCGGTTGTCCAGCGCGATCACGGCGGGGTCGAGGGTGTTGCCGGAGCCGCTGACGCAATCGTGCAGCCGTTTTTTCCAAGCCTTGTGCGCATTGGTGGCCGAAAAGAAATTCAGGTCCATCGTGGGGAGGGCTTCGAAGTGGGCGGAAGATCGTGAAATTTAAAGGATAAATTCTGAATTTACAATTATTCGATGCCGCGCGATGCGACTTACGATGCCCGCCATGTCATCGAACCTTCCGGAGGATTTGTGCCGCAAGAACCCAAACATGGACCGCGCTTCTGGCTCGGCAACGGCCTGCTGGCGCTGGCGGCCGTGTTTCTGCTGTTTCTCGATCAGGCCGCGCAATGGCTGGGTACGGGGGCCGTGGCGATCTGGATGGGCTTGGTGGCCATTGGGGTCTATTTCATCGTGAGAGACGGCGGCCGACCCTGAACACACGGGCGCGGCCCCATCGGCCGTCGTCTCGGGTCAACGAAAGAACAGCGCGCTCATCACCAGCCCGATGACCACGATGCTCCAGCGCATCACGTCACGGGGAATGCGCCGTGCGGCGCGCGCGCCCACATAGCCGCCCAGCAGTACGGCGGGCAGCATCACCGCCACCCAGCGCCACTGCACGGTGCCCGCTGCAGCGTAAATGCCCACGGCGAACAGGGTCAGCACGGCGGAGATCGCATTTTTCAGCGCATTCATCCGGTTCAGATGGACTTCGCCGATGAGGGTCAGCAGCGCCAGCAGCAGCACGCCCAGACCGCCGTTGAAGTAGCCGCCGTACACGCTCACCGCGAACAACCCGGCCAGCGCCTGCAGCCGCGGCGCGTGCTGCTCCGGGTGGCGGCCGATCCATCGCAGCAGAACCGGCCCGAAGGCGAACAAGGCCGTGGCGAACAGCAGCAGCCACGGCACCAGCGCCCGAAACGCGTGATTGCTGGTGGTGATCAACAACCCCGCGCCCAGGCCGCCGCCCACCAGGCAGGTGGCCAGAAGCGCCGTCATGCCGACGGCTCGCGGCGGCCCCAGATCCTCGCGGAACCCCCAGGTGCTGGCGAAATAGCCCGGGAGCAGGGCTGTGGTGCCGGTGGCGTTGGCGGCCACGGGCGGAACCCCGGCGTAGATCAGAGCAGGAAGGGTCAGGAAACTGCCGCCACCTGCGGCGGCATTGAGCGCGGCGCCCAGAAAAGCGGCCAATGCGACCAGGGCCAGGGTGAATCCATCGTGGGGCATGAGACTGTCACGCAAAAGGAACAAGCATACGCATAACAGCAGGTTTGCCCGGCGCCGGGCGCGCCGTTTGTAGTCCAATGCCGGTTTCCTTCGGTCACATTTTCAGCCCGCACATGGCCACCAGTCTGCTCGCCCTTCTCGATGACATCACCACCGTGCTGGATGATGTCGCCCTGCTCACCAAGCTATCGGCGAAGAAGACCGCGGGCGTGCTGGGCGACGATCTCGCGCTCAACGCCCAGCAGGTCACCGGCGTGCAGAGCAACCGCGAGATTCCGGTCGTGCTGGCCGTGGCCAAGGGATCGCTGATCAACAAATCCATCCTCGTGCCGCTGGCCCTGGCCATCAGCGCCTTCGCGCCCTGGGCCATCACACCCCTGCTGATGGTGGGTGGCCTGTACCTGTGTTTCGAAGGCGCGGAGAAACTGGCGCACAAATTCTTCCACCGCGGCGCGGAGGATGAGGCGCATCACGACAAGCTGACCGAAGCGTTGATGCACCCCGAGGTGGACCTGCTGGCGCTGGAGCGCGACAAGGTCAAGGGCGCGGTGCGTACCGATTTCGTCCTTTCGGCCGAAATCATCGCCATCACCCTGGGGGCCGTGGCCCAGGCGAGCTTCAGCACCCAGGTGGCCGTGCTCGTGGGCATTTCCGTGCTGATGACGGTCGGGGTCTATGGCCTGGTGGCCGGCATCGTCAAGCTCGACGATGCCGGGCTTTACCTGAGCCGGCAGACTTCGGCGGCGGCGCAGCGGCTCGGGCGCGGCATCCTGGCCTTCGCGCCCTGGCTGATGAAGGGGCTGAGTGTGATTGGCACCGCGGCCATGTTTCTGGTGGGCGGCGGCATCATCGCCCACGGATGGCCCTGGCTGCATCACGCCAGCGGGATGTTGGCGCAACGCGCTGGCGCGACGCTGGGCTGGCTGACGCCGCTGTTGTTCGATGCCGTTACCGGCATCGTTGCGGGCATCGCCGCACTGCTCGTCTGGGAGGCGGCGCAGAAGCTGCGTTCAACGCGCGGTCGTTGAGCGCCTTATGCGGCAAGCATGGCCGCGATCTGATCCTTGAGCTGCAGCCGCTCTTTTTTCAGAGTTTCCAGATAGGCGTCGTCTGTGACGCGCACGCCTTCTTCGATCTGCACCGTTTCCTTGTTGATCTCTTCGTACCGCTCGGCCAGCTTGTGGAAATGCGCGTTGCCGGTCTTCAGGTTGTGAATCTTGTCGGCAAGCGCGGGAAATTCATGGGCGAGATCGTGCGGGTCCAGGGTCATGGAAAGTCCTCTCAAAGCTGTGGTTGAGCCCAAACCATAAGACGATTTGCCCTGGGCCGCCACCGTCTCGCTCAAAGTCGGCATGCTCAGGGCTTGACGGGCAACAAGACCCACATCCGGCCGGGCCACTGCATTCGTCCGGCGAGTTCGCCAGCATGGTCGCCGGTGCCGGTGAACAGATCGGCCCGCACGGTGCCGGTGATGGCCGAGCCCACGTCCTGGGCGAAAACCAGGCGATTGAGCGGCTGCGGCGGGGTGGGGGTGCCGTCATAAGGCTGCGAGGTGGACAGCCATACCGGCAGACCCAGCGCGATGGATCGCTTGTCCACGGCGATGCTGCGCATGGCCGTCAGTGGCACGCCGAGCGCGCCGCTCGGCCCGCGTTGCGGGTCGGTGTCGAGCGCGGCGCTGAAAAACACCACGCGAGGGTTGGAGGCCAGCATCTCGGGCACTTCGTCCGGGTGCACCTGGGCCCAGGCGCGGATGATGGACATGGTGACCGTGCCTTTGACGCGCCCGGTGTCGAGCAGCCATCGCCCCACGGACTTGTAGGGCCAGCCGTTGGTGCCTGCGTAGCTCAGCCGCAGGGTCTGGCCGTCGGGCAGACGCACCAGGCCGGAGCCTTGCACCTGAAGAAACAGAGCATCCACGGCGCTGTCGAGCCAGACCACCGCCTTGCGGTCGAGCACGGCCTGAACCGCCGGATCGGCCTGGATCTGCGCCCGGCTCCAGTAGGGCAAGACGCGCTGCTGACCATCGACCCAGCTCACGCGGCCGCCGCTGATGCCGTCGCCGCCCGGCGCGCGCGGCACCAGGTCTGCAGGCAATCCCCAGACCGGCACGACATAGGGCCAGGCGCGGGTGAGCGAGCCGTGAAGCACCGGCTCGTAGTAGCCGGTGATCAGCCCGGCATCCTTGCCGCCCGGCGCCTGGACCTGCCAGGGCGCGAACTGCGCCTGGATGAAAACCCGCTGTGCTTGCGTGTCGTCCGCCGGCACCGAGGCGGCCCTGGCGCAGACCTTGGCGAGGGCCTCGGGCAATCGCGCCGCGCAATCGCGGCGGAACGCCTGCCAGACGCCGGAGAAGCCGTCTTGCGACCAGCCGGGCAGGTCGCTCCATGATGCAGCCGTCAAGGTCACCCCGGCCCCCGTCAGTGCGGTCGCCGTACCCGGCGGGGTGAGCGGCCAGGCCGGTGCGGGTGTGGCGGCAGGCGGCGCGGCTGCGGTCGGCGGCGCCTGCGGCGTGGCGCACGAGGCCAGCAGCCCGGCCAGGAGGCACAGCAGCACGGCCCGGGCGCCGCGCCCAAGGGCACTGCGGAGCGGCGGGCGTGTCATGCGGATTCTTGGGGCGCGGCGCGGCGCGGCGGCAGGATGAAGGTCCAGGGCCGACGCAGCAACCGGCGCGCGATGCTGGCGTAGATGGCGCGGCGTTCCTTGACCTGGATGCCCCGGGCGCGCAAGGCCAGACGGTAGGCCAGATAGAAACTCACGCCGACGTTGAGCACGCCGTTGACGGCAATGCCCGCCAGTGCCCACCAGAACGCCGGATCGTTCACGACCGCAGGCCCCAGGCTGGCGCAGGCCGCGCCGAACAGGCCCGAGGACAGGGTGACGTGCCGCACCTGAAGATCGATGCCGAAAATACGGAAGAATTCTGGCGTCAGCCCCAGCAACAGGCCGAGCGAGACGTTGCCTGCCATCACGCCGATATTGCGCCGCCACCAGGCGGCCCACCGCGCGGCGCGCTGCGGGCCGAGGCGGCGGCGGATGCGCGGGTTCCAGGCCAGGGCGCTGTCGAGCCGGTGCAAGACAAAGGCGTTTTCTGCCCAACCGGCGATCACGCTGGAGAGGAACAACAGCACCCCGGTCAACGCGGCGAACAGCGGCGTGGGCCCGAGCAGGGACAGTGATTCCAGCTCATGTTCGGCCTTGGGCACGGGCATGAACTGGGGGCCGAACCAGGCCAGGCCGGCCAGGCCGATGAGCAGCGCCACGGGCATGACCAGCAGCACATTGCCGAACACTCCCGCCGACTGCGAGCGCGTGAGGTTGGCGACCTCGTCGACGAATCGCTCCACGCCGCCGGGCTTGGACAGCTCGCCGAGCTTGTCGGCCATGGCGGGCGCCGTCATGGCCGGCTGCTTGGTGGCGATGGTCCAGTGCAGCAATTGCACGATGACAAAGCTCGCGGCGTAGTTCAGTCCGGCGAGCAGGCCGGTCCAGAACAAGGCGGTCTGCAGGCCGAGAATGCCGATCTTGACCCAGGTCGTGAACCCCATGATCAGCCCGCCGCCCATGGCCGCGCCCAGCATGCCTCGGTATTCGCGGCGGTCGCGGGTGATGTAGTGCTCGCCCGACTCGGCGTGGCGCTCGGCCATTTTTTTCGCCAGCAGGGCGGTGTTGTGCCGCCAAAGCGCGCGCAGGCTGCGGCGTTGCGCGTTCAGGCGCGCGAGGGTGGCGAACAGGTGGGCGGTGTCGCGCGCCGGGGTGTCGCCCACGAGGCAGTTCAGCAGCGTCTCGGCGCGATCGATGCGCTGGTGCAGCTGATGCAGCACATAGACCAGGCTGACGGACGTGCCATAGTCTTCCAGGTGGCCGTTGACCGAATCGGCCTGCTGACGACAGGCGCCCAGTCCGGCGCGCAGCAGGGCCAGCGACTGGCGCAGCGTGGCGGGTCCTTCCGGCGTGTCCTGCGTCAACAGCGTCTTCACCCTCTCGTACTGCGCGGCCAGATGCTTGAAGGGGGCCTCGACATCCATTTCCAGCGGACCGTTGCGCTGCATGCGCGAGCGCAGGTCGGGCGAGAAGCCAGTGGCGCGGATCTGGCTGACGGTGTAGGTCAGCGCGTCGAGCAGGGCGGTGCGCCATAGCGATGCGGCGGCAGGCGCATCTTCGGCGTCCTCGGCGACGGCTGGCAACGCGAGCAGGGCGCGCAGCCGGTCCAGTGTGGGGGCGTCCAGCGACTCCAGCCAGGTTGCGTCGTGCGCGTGCGGGAAGAACAGGGAGAACAGAACGGCCAGATCGCGGGTTTCCGGCGATTGGGGCAACCATTTGTTGCCCAGTCGCTCGCTGAATTCGCTGAAGAAAGAGGGGCGCGGGCTGAAGCCGAAATCCGCGAGCAGCAAAGTGGCATCGGTGTGGCGCAACAGGCCGTTGAGGATGGCGGCGATGGCCGCGCGGCGCTCGGGCTGTCCATCGAGCAGGTCGAGCAGCACGTTCAGCCGCTCGATCTCTTCGGGCGCGGGGGCGTCGCCGCGGTCTGGCGGGCCCCCTGTGGGCGCAAGCCTCAACCCTTCGCGCAGCATTGTGGGCGCGGGCCCGTGGCGCAGCCAGTCCAGCGCCTCGATGATCCAAAGCCACTGCTCCACCGGCGGCGACTGGGGGTTGGCCGCGGCCATCAGCGCCAGCAGACCCTCCGCCGCGCGTGCAGCGGCCTTGCGCGATCGTCGCGCCGCAAATCCCATCAGTGCAGGCTCCGCGGCTGAACCAGTGCGAATTCGGGGATGACGGCCTCGAAGCGCTCTCCGTCTTCCGCCACGCAGAAATAGCTGCCGCGCATGCTGCCCATCGGCGTGCTCAATTGCGACCAACTGGTGTATTCGAACGCCTCGCCCGGTTTGAGCAAGGGTTGCTGGCCCACCACGCCCAGGCCGCGGACTTCCTCCACCTTGCCCGAGCCGTCGGTGATGATCCAGTGGCGTGAGATGAGCTGCGCGGTCACGCCGCCAGTGTTGATCACGGTGACGGTGTAGCTGTAGGCGTAGACCCCGTGCTCCGTATCGGACTGCTCCGGGAGATATTGCGGGATGACCGAAACGGAAAATTGGTAGGTAGGCATCGGGCGGATTCTAGGGAGGGAGTTCAACGCTGTGGCGATGCCGCGCGCCTTGCGCCTTGCGCGGGGGGGCGGGCCGCTGGCGGACGGCCGACCTTCAGGGGAATTGCGCACCGTCACGCAAGCGAGGGCAAAACCCCATCGAAAGCGTCGGGTATCCCTCTAAAATGCGCAGCCATGAAAACCTACCGCATCGCCCCCAGCATTCTTTCGGCCGACTTTGCCCGTCTGGGCGAGGAGGTGCGCAACGTCATCGACGCCGGCGCTGATTTCATCCACTTCGACGTGATGGACAACCATTACGTGCCCAATCTCACCATCGGTCCCTTGGTGGCCGAGGCCATCAAGCCCTATTGCAAGAAGGCCGACGGCACGCCCATCACGCTCGATGTGCATCTGATGGTCGAGCCGGTGGATGCCATCGCCCAGTCCTTCGTCAAGGCGGGCGCCAACATCGTCAGCTTCCACCCCGAGGCCAGCAAACATGTGGACCGCACGCTGCAGATGATCCGCGACGGCGGCGCCAAGGCGGGCCTGGTGTTCAATCCCGCCACCCCGCTGGACGTGCTCGACTACGTCATGGACAAGGTCGACCTCGTCCTGCTGATGAGCGTGAACCCCGGCTTCGGTGGCCAGAGTTTCATCGAGAGCAGCCTGCCGAAGGCCAGGCAGGTACGCGCCAAGCTCGACGCCTACAAGGCGCAAAGCGGGCGCGAGATCCTGCTGGAGATCGACGGCGGCATCAAGCCCGACAACATCGCCGCCGCCGCCGCGGCCGGCGTGGACACCTTCGTGGCCGGCAGCGCCATTTTCGGCAAGCCCGACTACAAGGCCGTGATCGACGCCATGCGCGCCAACCTCGCGAAGGTGGCCTGATGGATGCGAGCACAGCCGCGGTGCCTGCCGTGACCCTGGCGGGCCATGCCGTTCAGGCCGCCATCATCGATCTGGATGGCACCATGATCGACACCCTGGGCGATTTTCACGCCGCGCTGTCGCGTCTGATGGACGAACTCGGCCTGCCGGGCGTCAGTCGCGAACAGGTTGAACACCGCATCGGCAAGGGCTCCGAGTATCTCGTGCTGCAGACGCTGCGCATCCACCTCGCGGACGATCAGGCCGAGGCGCTCTACCCGCGCGCCATCGAGGTCTACCAGCGCATCTACGGCACCATCAACGGGCAGTACTCACATCCCTTCCCCGGGGTGCCCGAAGGGTTGGCGGCGTTGAAGGCGGCCGGGCTGCGGCTGGCCTGCATCACCAACAAGCCCACGGTGTATGCCCGCGAACTGCTGGGCATCAAAGGGTTGCTCGACCATTTCGAGGTGGTCAACGGGGGCGATGCCTTCCCGCGCAAAAAGCCCGACCCCATGCCGCTGGTCGAAACCTGCAAGCAGATCGGCTTGCCCACGGCCGTGGTGCTGATGATCGGAGACTCCCAGAACGACGCACTCGCGGCCCGCGCTGCGGGCTGCCCGGTAGCGCTGGTGACCTATGGCTACAACCACGGCGAACCGGTGCGCGCGGTCGATGCCGACGGCTTTGCCGACCGCATCGGCGATCTGCTTCCCGCCTGAGTCGAAGCAGACCGAAAAAAAGGCGCCCGGTCCGGGCGCCTTTTTTCTGTGCGGCTGCTTCGCGATCAGCTGATGTTCTGCTTCTGGATCGCGGTGCTCGATACCACGCCGGGCGGCAGCATGCGCAGCATGGCCTGATACAGCTCGGCATTGCCCGTGCCCGGGATGATGTGTGCGCCTGGGCCCATCAGCACGATGCCGTTGGAGGGCTCGAACAGCAGTTCGACGGTCTCACCCTTGGGGATCTGCTTCACGCTGGCGAGCTGCTTGGCGAAGGCATCCATGGCGGGCTTGAACGAGGCGTACTGCGCCGAGGACACGCCCTTCTTGACGCCGGTATCCAGCGCTTTGGCCAGTGCGTCGGCCGACATATTGGCCAAAGCCGTCAGGCGGATCGACTTGGCGCCCGGCATGGTCATGATGCTGCTGGCCGAGGTGCTGTTCTGCGGCAGATACACCGCGGCGGCCATCTTGCCGCCCAGATTGACCACGCCGGCGCCGTTGATCAGCAGCGGCACGCCGTTGGCTGGGGCGGTTTGCATGAGGGGCATGCCGTCGACTTTGACGGCGGCTTGGGCACTGGCAGCACTGAAGGTGGCGGCCAGCGCAATGGCGGTCGCGGCCCAGACTTGTTTCATTGGTGACTCCTCGGGTGGTCGAATATCAGCGAAATCTTATTTTAGGAACCCGGTCTTTGCGTGTCCGGGTTTTCACCGAAACGCCGTGTTTGAGTGGTCACCAAACATGACGGTGCGCAAGCCTCGGTGCCCGAAGGGCTCACTTGCCATCGGCGGCATGGCCCAGCAGCGCCTGCTTGAGACGGTCTTCGGCAGGATCTTTGCCCAGCCAGATCTTCAACATGGAGTTGAAAAACTGGGGCTCGGTGAACTGGCCTCCCGATGGCATGCCGTCGATGGCGATCGTGCTTCCCTTGCCGGGAATCTCCTGAATGGTGACCGTTTCGCCAGTCTTGATCTGATTTTTCTGCGCGAACAGGCCGCCCAACTGCACCAGGCTGGGGATGAAGGCGCTGAACTCCTGGGGGCTCAGATTGTTCTTGATGCCTTCATTGAGTTTGTCGCCGAGCTCCTTGCCGCTGACATCGCGCAGCATGGTGAGCTTCAGTTCCTTGGGCCCGGCCATGGTGTAGATCGCCTGCGGCTGCGTGCTCTTCTGGGGCAGATACAGGGCAGCGGTGTAGACCTTGAACAAGAAGACATAGCGGGTCCCCGCGCCGTTGAGTGTCAGCGTCTTGCCGCCGACCTCCACCTGGGGCGGAATGTCCACCCCGTGCAGGGTCAGTGCCTGGGCGCTCGGTGTGGCGAGCCCTGCGGTCAGCGAAGCGAGCAGGGCGGCGGTGGCCCCGAGTTTGCGCAGCGAGGGTTTGGCGGGGTGATCCATGTCGTCTCCTGTAAGCGAACGGTCGTTCATTTTTCGCAAAACGCCGCGCTTTGACAAGTGAATTCATGGCATGGGGCGATTAAGATGCTTCAGTCTCGACCCATCAAGGAGATCTCGTGCCCAAGGCCTTTCAGGACTGCTACCCGGATCCGCTCGCGCACTGCTACGGCTGCGGCCGTCTCAACGCGCAAGGCCATCAGATCAAGACGGTCTGGGATGGCGACGAGACGGTGACGCGGTTCACGCCCCAGCCTTATCACACCGCCATTCCGGGGTTCGTCTATGGCGGCCTGATCGCGTCCCTGATCGATTGCCACAGCACCGGCACGGCGGCCGCGGCGATGTACCGGTCCGAAGGTCGGGCGATGGACTCGCAGCCGCCATTCCGCTTCGTCACGGGCGCGCTGCATGTCGACTATCTCAAGCCGACCCGCCTGGGCGGCGAGCTGGAAATCCGCGGTCGCGTCAAGGAAATCAAGGGGCGCAAGGTCGTGGTGACGTCCATCGTGTTGGCGGATGGCGTGGCGACGGCTCGCGGCGAGGTGGTTGCGGTGCAGATGCCAGACGGTTTCGGCGCCTGAAGGGTCGGTGGGTGATTGGCGGGGTTGGGTTCCGGGAATTTGCTACATTCGCTCACTCGCATTCCTCTGCACGGCTCACACTTTCATGTTCATCCATCGGCGACACGCATCGGGTTCAGGAGACCGGGGGGCTTGGCCCTGGCGGTCCTGCGTGATCGTGTCCGCCGCCGCGCTCTGAGACGGCACGCGTGCTGCGCCTCTCGTTGCGCAAGCTTCGCCTGCCTCCTCAGGCAGCGCCCCCGTGATGACCGCCGCCCGCGTATGCCGGGCAGCCGACCCTCGAGATGAACATGACTGAACTCGAATTCAAGGAACTGGCCCGCCAGGGCTACAACCGCATTGCGCTCGTATCCGAAGCGCTGGCGGATCTGGAAACACCGCTCTCGCTCTACCTCAAACTGGGGCATGGCACCGACGGTGGCCGCAACACCTTTCTGCTCGAATCCGTGGTCGGAGGCGAGCGTTTCGGCCGCTACTCCTTCATCGGCCTGGCCGCGCGCACCCAGGTGCGGGTGAAGAACGGCCTCACCGAAGTGCTGCGAGACGGCGCCGTGGTGGAAACCTCGGATCAGCCGCCGCTGGATTTCATCGAGGCGTTCCACGCGCGATTCAAAGTGGCGCTGCCCGCCGGGATGCCCCGTTTCTGTGGCGGCCTGGCGGGGTATTTCGGCTATGACGCCGTGCGCTACATCGAGCCGCGCCTGATGGCGTCGGCCGCCAAGCATCCCAAGCCGGATCCGCTGGGCATGCCCGACATCCTGCTGATGCTGTGCGAGGAACTGGCGGTCATCGACAATCTGTCGGGGCGGCTGTATCTCATCGTCTACGCCGACCCGGCCCAGCCCGAGGCCTATACCAAGGCCCGCTCGCGGCTGCGCGGCCTGCGCGAGCAGTTGCGCTATTCGGTGTCGGCGCCGCCCATGCAGCGCAGCAGCGTGACGCCGATCGAGCGCGAGTTCGACAAGGTCGACTATCTGAAAGCGGTCGAGCAGGCGAAGGACTACATCGCCGCGGGCGACTTCATGCAGGTGCAGGTGGGGCAGCGGCTGCGCAAGCGGTACAGCGATTCACCGCTCTCGCTCTACCGCGCGCTGCGCTCGCTGAACCCGTCGCCCTACATGATTTACTTCAACTTCGGCGATTTTCAGATTGCGGCCTCGTCGCCCGAAATCCTGGTCCGCGAAGAGGCGGTGCCTGAGGGGCGCAAGGTCACCATCCGCCCTCTGGCGGGAACGCGTCCGCGTGGGGCCACGCCCGAGGCCGATCAGCGCAACGAGGTCGAGCTGCTGGCCGATCCGAAAGAGCGCGCCGAGCATCTGATGCTCATCGACCTGGCTCGCAATGATCTGGGCCGCATCGCGCAGACGGGCAGCGTCAAGGTGACCGAGGCGTTTGCCGTCGAGCGCTATTCGCATGTGATGCACATCGTGAGCAATGTCGAGGGCATGCTGCAGCCGGACCATTCCGCCATGGATGTGCTGCGCGCCACCTTTCCGGCGGGCACGCTGTCGGGCGCACCCAAGATCCGGGCGATGGAGGTCATCGACGAACTCGAGCCCACGCGGCGCGGGCTGTACGGCGGGGCGATGGGCTACTGGAGTTTTGCCGGCGACATGGATCTGGCGATCGCCATCCGCACGGGCATCGTCAAGGACAACTGGCTGTACGTGCAGGCGGCCGCCGGGGTCGTGGCCGACTCCGTGCCCGAGATGGAATGGCGGGAAACCGAGGCCAAGGCGCGTGCCGTACTGCGCGCCGCCGAACAGGTGCAGGAAGGGCTGGACGGCTGAACGCCGCCCCGCCGCCTCTCGCTAGACCCACGGAGTCCACCATGCTGCTGATGATCGACAACTACGACAGTTTTACCTACAACCTGGTGCAATATCTCGGCGAACTCGGCCAGGACGTGCACACCGTGCGCAACGATGAGCTCGATCTCGAAGCCATCGCGGCGCTGAATCCCGAACGCATCGTCATTTCTCCCGGGCCATGCTCGCCCAGCGAGGCGGGCATCTCCGTGCCGGTGCTGCAGTACTTCGCCGGACGACTGCCGATTCTGGGCGTCTGTCTGGGCCATCAGGCCATCGGTGCGGCTTTCGGCGGCAAGATCGTGCGGGCCCAGAAAATCATGCACGGCAAGACCAGCCCCATCACCCACGATGGCCGTGGCGTTTTCGCCGATTTGCCCAGCCCTTACACCGTGGTGCGCTATCACTCGCTGGCGATCGAGCGCGACAGTCTGCCCGCCGCGCTGGACATCACGGCGCAGACCGAGGATGGGGAAATCATGGGAGTGCGCCATCGCCATTTCGCCATCGAGGGCGTGCAGTTCCATCCGGAGTCCATCGAGACCGAGCATGGGCACCGGCTGCTGCAGAATTTTCTGGCGTTGAAGGAGGGCCACTTCCATGACCATCAGTAATCACGAGGCGCTGGTTCGAGTCATCGATCACCGCGAGATCTTTCACGATGAAATGATCGCGCTGATGCGACGCATCATGACCGGCGAGATGCCGCCGGTCATGATGGCGGCGCTCATCACCGGGCTGAGGGTGAAGAAGGAAACCATCGGCGAAATCACCGCCGCCGCGATGGTGATGCGCGAATTCGCCACGCCGGTCGATGTGGCGGACAAGAAGCGGCTGGTCGACATTGTCGGCACGGGTGGCGATTCGGCCCGAACCTTCAATATCTCCACGGCGAGCATGTTCGTCGCCGCGGCCGCCGGGGCGCAGGTGGCCAAGCATGGGGGGCGCAGCGTGAGCTCTTCGTCCGGCTCGGCCGATGCGCTCGATGCGCTGGGCGCCAATATCCAGCTCACGCCGCCGCAGGTGGCGCAAAGTCTGGCCGAATGCGGTATCGGCTTCATGTTCGCGCCCAATCACCATCCGGCGATGAAGCACGCGGCGCCCGTGCGCAAGGAACTGGGGGTACGCACCCTGTTCAACATCCTCGGGCCGTTGACCAATCCGGCCGGGGCTCCCAACCAGTTGCTCGGCGTGTTCCATCCCGATCTGGTGGGCATTCTGGTTCGCGTCTTGCAGCGTCTGGGCAGCGAGCATGCCGTGGTGGTTCATGGGCTGGATGGTCTCGATGAGGTGTCGTTGTCGGGCGAGACGCTGATTGGCGAACTCAAAAATGGCCAGATCAGCGAATACGCCATTCACCCCGGCGATCTTGGATTGAAGTCCGCGCCTTTGGAGGCGCTGCGCGTGGAAGGGCCGGCGCAGTCCATCGAACTCGTGCATGAGGCGCTCAATGATGTGGACGGCGCGCCCCGCGACATCGTGGCGCTCAACGCCGGCGTGGCGCTCTACGCCGCCAATGTCGCTCCGGCGCTGATCGATGGTGTGCAGATGGCCCGCGAGGCCATTTCCAGCGGTGCGGCCAGAGACAAGATGCAGGCTTTCATTCGTGTGACGCGCGCCATGCGTGCGCCGGAGGTGGCATGAGCGACATCTTGCAGCGCATTCTGGTGACCAAGGCTGAAGAGGTTGCGGCAGCCCGTTCGCGAGTGCCCTTGTCCGCCCTGCGCGAGCAGGCTGCGGCCCGTTCCGCCTCGCGCGGCTTTGCGGCCGCCCTGAAGGCCAAGGTCGCGGCCGGCGGGCCTGCCGTCATCGCCGAAGTCAAGAAAGCGAGTCCGTCGCGCGGCATCCTCCGTGCCAACTTCGATCCGGCCGCCATTGCCCGCAGTTACGCGGCCGGGGGCGCCACCTGCCTTTCGGTGCTGACCGATGCCAAGTACTTTCAGGGGGATGCCGCCTATCTGCAGCAGGCGCGGGCCGCCTGCGACCTGCCGGTCCTGCGCAAGGACTTCATGGTCGATGCCTACCAGATCGCCGAAGCGGCTGCGATGCAGGCCGACTGCGTGCTGCTGATCGCCGCCGCGTTGCCGAGGGCGCAGCTGATCGATCTGGAGGCCGAGGCGATGAGCTACGGTCTCGATGTGCTGGTCGAAGTGCATAACGTGGCCGAGCTGGAGTCGGCCCTGGCGTTGCGCACGCCTTTGGTGGGCATCAACAACCGCGATTTGCGCACTTTCGATACCCGGCTCGAAACCACGCTGGATCTGCTCCCGCGCATCCCGCCTGATCGCCTCGTTGTGACGGAGAGCGGCATTCTTGCGCAAGAGGACGTCGGGCGCATGCGCGCGGCCGGCGTTCAGGCTTTTCTCGTCGGCGAAGCCTTCATGCGCGCTGACGACCCCGGCCTGGCGTTGCAGGCCCTCTTTGGGTGATCGGGTATAAAGTCCTGGAATTTGACATTGCCGGAAAAATCGCTAAGAATCTGCGGTTCGCCTCGGAGAGGTGGCCGAGTGGTTAATGGCAGCAGACTGTAAATCTGCCCTCTTACGAGTACGCTGGTTCGAATCCAGCCCTCTCCACCAGGCGCGAAATTCTCATGTTTTGCTGCGTTTGCGCGGCGAGCAGGTAAGTTGTGGCGGTTGACAGAGTGGCGGCCTTGATCGCGCCCAAGCATCGAAAGCGTGGCAAGGCGGGAGTAGTTCAATGGTAGAACCTTAGCCTTCCAAGCTAATGGCGCGGGTTCGATTCCCGTCTCCCGCTCCAGTTCTTGTCTTGCCTCGCAGTACATCGTTTTTGCATTGAGCGCGCAGGCGTTCATGCCCATGTGGCTCAGTGGTAGAGCACTCCCTTGGTAAGGGAGAGGTCGCGGGTCCGATTCCCGCCATGGGCACCAGTTGATTTTCTTGATTTGTCGATCTTTGTTGGCTTGAGGAGTTTGAATCATGGCGAAGGAAAAGTTTGAGCGGACCAAGCCGCACGTGAACGTGGGCACGATTGGTCACGTGGACCACGGCAAGACCACGCTGACGGCGGCCATCACCACCGTGCTGTCGGCCAAGTTTGGCGGATCGGCCAAGAAGTACGACGAGATTGACGCGGCGCCCGAAGAGAAAGCGCGCGGCATCACCATCAACACCGCGCACGTCGAATACGAGACCGAAAGCCGTCACTACGCCCACGTCGACTGCCCCGGCCACGCCGACTACGTCAAGAACATGATCACCGGAGCCGCCCAGATGGACGGCGCCATTCTGGTCGTGTCCGCTGCCGACGGCCCCATGCCCCAGACCCGCGAGCACATCCTGCTCGCCCGCCAGGTCGGCGTGCCCTACATCGTCGTCTTCCTCAACAAATGCGACATGGTCGACGACGCCGAGCTGCTCGAACTCGTCGAGATGGAAGTGCGCGAACTTCTCTCCAAGTACGACTTCCCCGGTGACGACACCCCCATCATCAAAGGTTCGGCCAAGCTCGCCCTCGAAGGCGACAAAGGCGACCTGGGTGAGAAGGCCATCTTCAGCCTGGCCGACGCCCTCGACAGCTACATCCCCACGCCCGAGCGCGCCGTGGACGGCGCCTTCCTGATGCCCGTCGAAGACGTGTTCTCCATCTCCGGGCGCGGCACCGTCGTGACCGGCCGGATCGAGCGCGGCATCGTCAAAGTCGGCGAAGAAATTGAAATCGTCGGCATCCGCCCCACCCAGAAGACCACCTGCACCGGCGTGGAAATGTTCCGCAAGCTGCTCGACCAAGGTCAGGCCGGCGACAACGTGGGCATTCTGCTGCGCGGCACCAAGCGTGAAGACGTCGAGCGCGGCCAAGTGCTGTGCAAGCCCGGCTCGGTCAAGCCCCACACCCACTTCACCGCCGAGATCTACGTGCTCAGCAAAGACGAAGGCGGCCGCCACACCCCCTTCTTCAACAACTACCGTCCCCAGTTCTACTTCCGCACCACCGACGTCACCGGCGCGGTCGAGCTGCCCAAGGACAAGGAAATGGTCATGCCTGGCGACAACGTCAGCATCACCGTCAAGCTGATCGCCCCCATCGCCATGGAAGAAGGCCTGCGCTTCGCCATCCGTGAAGGCGGTCGCACCGTCGGCGCCGGCGTCGTGGCCAAGATCATCGAGTAAAGGCAAGGCGGGTGAATTTTGGGCGCAAGCCCGTGATTCACCCGGATAAAGGTTTTAGGGATGCGCTCTGCGGGGTGCGCCCAGATCTGTTTGAATTGCGGCCGTTGCCTGTTTCGCAGACAACGGCCTTGGTGCTAGAAGGTACAGGGGCATAGCTCAATTGGCAGAGCGTCGGTCTCCAAAACCGAAGGTTGGGGGTTCGATTCCCTCTGCCCCTGCCACTCCGAACCGTTTCGGGGTTGAACGCGCGTAAATCCATATGGCGAATCCGTCTGTCGAAACCGTCTCCACTGGGGCGGACAAAGCGAAGTTGGGGGCGGCGGCAATTCTGCTGATTGCTGCGCTCGGCCTGTTCTATGGCTTGGGCGGCCAGCCTTTGTGGGTGCGCGTCGTCACGCTGTTGGTCTTGCTGGCGGGAGCGGTGGTGGTGTTTTTCCTCTCCGAGCCGGGGCGTGCGCTCATCGCCTACGGGCAGGATGCCGTGCGCGAGACCAAGAAAGTGGTCTGGCCTTCGCGCAAGGAGGCGATGCAGATGACCGGCATCGTGTTTGCCTTCGTTATTTTGATGGCTATTTTTCTCTGGCTGACCGACAAATCGCTGGAATATGTGCTCTACGACCTGATCCTCGGTTGGAAGCGCTAGGAGCATGAGTATGGCTGAGGCACAAACGATGGCGGCGCAGGCCGGCAAGCAGTGGTATGTCGTCCATGCCTATTCGGGTATGGAGAAGGCGGTGCAGCGCAACCTCGCCGAGCGCATCGAGCGTGCGGGGATGCAGGCCAAATTCGGCCGCATTCTGGTGCCGACCGAAGAGGTTGTCGAAATCAAGAACGGCCACAAGAGCATTACCGAGCGCCGTTTCTTTCCGGGCTATGTGCTCGTCGAAATGGAAATGGATGATGCGACCTGGCACCTGGTCAAGCACACCAGCAAAGTGACCGGTTTCGTGGGCGGCGCCAAGAATCGCCCCGTTCCGATCAGCGAGGCTGATGTCAACAAGATCATGAGTCAGATGCAGGAAGGTGCCGACAAGCCGCGCCCCAAGGTGCAGTTCGAGGTGGGGGAAATGGTCCGCATCAAGGAGGGGCCGTTCACCGATTTCAATGGCAACGTCGAGGAAGTGAACTACGAGAAATCGCGCCTTCGCGTCTCGGTCACCATCTTCGGCCGTGCTACTCCGGTGGAGTTGGAGTTCCAGCAGATCGAGCGTCTCTGACGATCGCAAGTCACCGGATATCGAGCATGCGGGCGGGCCTCTGGGGGTCTGCTCCGAGAAAATCAACTGCGGCCCATCCCGCCCGGGCTGCAGTGTCCATGCAAAGGGGCGGGTTTCGGGGAGCCGCGTGAGAGCGACGGCGCTCGTACCCATACGGAGTCACTATGGCAAAGAAAATTGTCGGCTTCATCAAGCTGCAAGTGCCAGCTGGTAAAGCCAATCCCTCGCCGCCGATCGGCCCGGCGCTCGGTCAGCGCGGCCTCAACATCATGGAATTCTGCAAGGCGTTCAACGCGCAGACCCAGGGTGTCGAGCCGGGTCTGGCGCTGCCGGTGGTCATCACCGCTTTCGCGGACAAGTCTTTCACCTTCATCATCAAGACGCCGCCCGCCGGCGTGCTGATCAAGAAGGCCATCAAGCTCGACAAGGGCTCGGCCAAGCCGCATACCGACAAGGTTGGCAAGATCACCCGTGCTCAGCTCGAAGAGATTGCCAACACCAAGATGAAAGACCTGACCGCCGCCGATCTGGATGCGGCTGTTCGCACTATCGCGGGCACGGCCCGTTCGATGGGCGTTACTGTGGAGGGCGTGTAAATGGCCAAGATGCCCAAACGTTATGCCGCCTTGCGCGCCAAGGTCGATTCCAACAAGCTCTACGCGCTCGATGATGCGCTGGCCCTGGTCAAGGAGTGCGCGGTCGCCAAGTTCGACGAGTCCATCGATGTGGCCGTAAGCCTCGGCGTGGATACGCGCAAGTCCGATCAGGTCGTGCGTGGCTCCGTGGTGCTGCCCGCGGGGACCGGCAAGATCAAGCGCGTGGCCGTGTTCGCGCAGGGTGCCAAGGCCGAAGAGGCCAAGGCTGCAGGGGCCGATATCGTTGGCTTCGAAGATCTGGCCGAACAGGTCAAGGCCGGCAACCTCAATTTCGACATCGTCATCGCCTCGCCTGACGCCATGCGCGTGGTCGGTGCGCTGGGCCAGATTCTCGGCCCGCGTGGCATGATGCCAAACCCCAAGGTCGGTACGGTGACGCCGGACGTGGCCGGTGCGGTGAAGAACGCGAAAGCCGGTCAGGTGCAGTTCCGCGCTGACAAGGCGGGCATCGTGCACGGCACGATTGGTCGTGCTTCGTTCGGCCCGGACGCGCTGCGCAACAACCTCGCTGCGCTGATCGAGGCCTTGCAAAAGGCCCGTCCCGCAGCCGCCAAGGGCATCTACCTGAAAAAGGTGGCCGTTTCGTCCACCATGGGGATCGGCGTGCGCGTCGATACCGCCACGGTGAACGCGGCTGTTGCCGGGCAGTAAGTGTTTGAAATGGTCTCGCCTTGACGCAAGAGTCGGGCGGGGCTGTGCAGGAATTGGTGGGCCGATGCGGTGATGTTCTGCCGCCTCGGGCGATCCAAGACCGCAGGCGCGAGGCCATGGTCTCGCTTAATTCGACATCAGCCTTGGGTGTCGGGTCTGCGCAGATGGCGAACCCGCTGGACGAGAGAATGGGCGAGATGCGAGTCTTGCCTGTGGTCACTCCAGAGGACGCTTGTTTAGGCGCCGCGAACCGCAGGGTTCAAGGCAATATCTTCAGGAGTCAATCTTGAGTCTCAACCGCTCTGAAAAGCAAGCTTCAGTCGAGGAAATCTCGGCGCTGGCAGCCAAGGCGCAATCCCTGGTTCTGGCCGAGTACCGCGGCATTGCAGTCGAGCAGATGACCAAGCTGCGCAAGCAGGCTCGCGAAAACGGGGTGCATCTCCAGGTGTTCAAGAACACGCTGGCCCGGCGCGCCGTCACGGGTACCCCGTGCGAGGTTCTTGCCGGTGAAATGGCCGGTCCGCTGATCTACGGTTTTTCCGAAGACGCAGTGGCCGCCGCGCGGGTCATCAACGACTTTGCAAAAACCAACGACAAGCTGGTCATCCGCTCGGGTGTCGTCAACGGCAAGGCGCTGGACGCTGCCGGGGTCAAGACCCTTGCCAGCATTCCGTCACGCGAAGTTTTGCTGGCGCGCCTGCTGGGTGTCATGCAGGCCCCTGTGTCCGGCTTTGCCGTGGCGCTGGGTCAGCTGGCGAAAAAGCGCGAAACCGAAGCAGCCTGATCTGGCTGAAGCTTTCAACATTCTCTTTTCAAACATTTATCTCGGAGTCAACAAATGGCAATGAACCAACAAGACATCCTCGACGCCGTCGGTGGCATGACCGTTCTGGAACTCAACGACCTGGTCAAGGCGTTCGAAGAGAAGTTCGGCGTGTCCGCTGCCGCCATGGCCGTGGCCGCTCCTGGCGCGGGCGGCGGTGCTGCTGCCCCGGCTGAAGAGCAGACCGAATTCAACGTGATGCTGCTCGAAACCGGCGCCAACAAGGTCAGCGTGATCAAGGCCGTGCGCGAACTGACGGGTCTGGGCCTGAAGGAAGCCAAGGACCTGGTGGATGGTGCGCCCAAGGCCGTCAAGGAAGGCATCGCCAAGGCGGACGCCGAAGCTGCCAAGAAGAAGCTCGAAGAAGCTGGCGCCAAGGCCGAAATCAAGTAAGCCTCGGTTATGGCGTGGGCCCGGAAGGTCGATTGGCCTTCCGGGCTTTCGCGCCTTCTGTCGGTTCAAACCGGCGAGGTGTTTAGGTTGTCACTGCGTGAGCAGTTATCGCATGGTCTGGGGTGTTCCCGGGGTATGCGATAACTGATTTTGTCCCTGTGGAGCGGAGCGTATCCATGTCCTACTCGTTCACTGAGAAAAAGCGCATTCGGAAAAGTTTTGGCAGCCGCCAAAGTGTTCTGGATGTTCCCTATCTGCTGGCTACGCAGATCAACTCCTACGAGGCCTTTCTGCAGAAAGACCTTCCCTTGGCGCAGCGCAAGGACGAAGGACTGGAAGCGGCGTTCCGCGCCATTTTCCCCATCGTGTCGCACAACCAGAACGTGCGCATGGAATACAACGGCTACACCCTGGCGCGTCCCGTCTTCGACGTCCGCGAATGCCAGCAGCGCGGCCTGACCTTCGCGTCGGCGCTGCGGGCCAAGGTGCGCCTGATCGTGATGGACCGCGAAGCGGCCAAACCCACGGTCAAGGAGGTGAAGGAGCAGGAGGTCTATATGGGCGAGATTCCGCTCATGACCGACAAGGGTTCCTTCATCATCAACGGCACCGAGCGCGTCATCGTGAGCCAGCTGCACCGTTCTCCCGGCGTGTTTTTCGAGCACGACAAGGGCAAGACCCACAGCTCGGGCAAACTGCTGTTCAGCGCCCGCATCATTCCTTACCGCGGCTCGTGGCTCGACTTCGAATTCGACGCCAAGGACATCCTGTATTTCCGTGTCGACCGTCGCCGCAAGATGCCGGTCACCATTCTGCTCAAGGCCCTGGGACTGAATCCCGAGCAGATCCTGGCGCACTTCTTCGCCTTCGACCACATGCAGTTGATGGACGACGGCGCCCTGCTCGAATTCGTGCCCGACCACTTCAAGGGCGAGGTGGCGCGCTTCGACCTGATCGACCAGAACGGCAAGGTCGTCGTGGCCAAGGACAAGCGCATCAACACCCGCCACTTGCGCGACCTCGAAACCAGCGGCACGCAGCGTTTGTCGGTGCCTGAGGATTTCCTGCTGGGCAAGGTGCTGGCCCGCAATCTGGTGTCGCAGGACACCGGCGAGATCGTGGCTCGCGCCAACGACGAGCTGACCGAGCCGCTGCTGAAGAAGATCCGCGAGGCGGGTATCCAGCAAATCCAGACGCTCTACGTCAACGACCTCGATCAGGGCGCCTTCATCTCGCAGACCCTGCGCATCGATGAGGTGGCCGATCAGCTCGGCGCCAAGGTGGCGATCTACCGCATGATGCGGCCCGGCGAGCCGCCGACCGAAGACGCGGTGGAGGCTCTGTTCAACCGCCTGTTCTTCGATGCCGATGCCTACGACCTGTCGCGCGTGGGCCGCATGAAGTTCAATCGCCGGCTCGGTCGCGAGGAGATCGAAGGCGAGATGGTGCTGTCGCATGAAGACATCATGGCGGTCATCAAGCTGCTGGTCGAACTGCGCAACGGCCGCGGCGAAGTCGATGACATCGACCACCTCGGCAACCGCAGGGTGCGCTGCGTGGGCGAGCTGGCCGAGAACCAGTTCCGCGCCGGGCTTTCGCGCATCGAGCGCGCGGTCAAGGAGCGTCTGGGCCAGGCCGAGACCGAAAACCTGATGCCGCACGACTTCATCAATTCCAAGCCCATCTCGGCGGCGATCAAGGAGTTCTTCGGCTCCAGCCAGCTGTCGCAGTTCATGGACCAGACCAACCCGCTGTCGGAAATCACGCACAAGCGCCGCGTCTCGGCCCTGGGCCCGGGCGGTCTGACCCGCGAGCGTGCCGGCTTCGAGGTGCGCGACGTGCATCCGACGCACTACGGCCGCGTGTGCCCGATCGAAACGCCTGAAGGCCCGAACATCGGCCTGATCAACTCTCTGGCCCTGTTTGCGCGCCTGAACGAGTACGGCTTCATCGAGACGCCCTATCGCCGCGTGATCGACCGCAAGGTCACCGACCAGATCGATTACCTCTCGGCCATCGAGGAAGGCAAGTACGTGATCGCCCAGGCCAACGCCGGCATGGACGAGAACGGCCTGCTCAACGACGAGTTGGTGTCGGCCCGCGAAACCGGCGAATCCATCCTGGTGTCGCCCGAGCGCGTGCAGTACATGGACGTGTCGCCCAGCCAGATCGTGTCGGCCGCGGCCTCGCTCGTGCCCTTCCTGGAGCACGACGATGCCAACCGCGCGCTGATGGGCGCCAACATGCAGCGCCAGGCCGTGCCCGTGCTGCGCCCTGAAAAGCCGCTGGTGGGTACCGGCGTCGAGCGCGTGACCGCGGTCGACTCGGGCACCGTGGTCACCGCCTTGCGCGGCGGCGTGGTGGACTACGTGGACAGCGCCCGTATCGTGGTGCGCGTCAACGACGAGGAAACCCAGGCCGGCGAAGTCGGCGTGGACATCTACAACCTCATCAAGTATCAGCGTTCCAACCAGAACACCAACATCCATCAGCGCCCGCTGGTCAAGCGCGGCGACAGGCTCGCCAAGGGCGATGTGGTGGCCGATGGTGCCTCGACCGACATCGGCGAGCTGGCTCTCGGCCAGAACATGCTGGTGGCCTTCATGCCCTGGAACGGCTACAACTACGAAGACTCGATCCTGCTGTCCGAGCGCGTGGTGGCCGAAGATCGCTTCACCTCGATCCACATCGAAGAGCTGAACGTGCCGGCCCGCGATACCAAGCTGGGCTCCGAAGAAATCACCCGCGACATTCCCAACCTGTCCGAGCATCAGCTCGCGCGGCTGGACGAGTCGGGCATCATCTATGTGGGAGCCGAAGTGGAGGCGGGCGACGTGCTCGTCGGCAAGGTCACGCCCAAGGGCGAGACCCAGCTCACGCCTGAAGAGAAGCTGCTGCGCGCCATCTTCGGCGAGAAGGCTTCCGACGTGAAGGACACTTCGCTGCGCGTGCCCTCGGGCATGTACGGCACCGTCATCGACGTGCAGGTCTTCACGCGCGAAGGCATTCCGCGCGACAAACGCGCCCAGCAGATCATCGACGATGAGCTCAAGCGTTACCGTCTGGACCTGAACGACCAGATGCGTATCGTCGAGGCCGACACCTTCGATCGTCTGGGCAAGCTGCTCACGGGCAAGACCGCCAACGGCGGGCCGAACAAGCTCTCCAAGGGTGCGGCCATCACCGCAGACTATCTGGGTGAGACCGACCGCTACAACTGGTTCGACATCCGCCCGGCCGACGAGGCTCTGGCGCAGCAGATGGAACAGCTCAAGGATTCGCTGGAGAAGCGTCGCCACGAGTTCGACCTGATGTTTGAAGAAAAGCGCCGCAAGCTCACCCAGGGCGATGAGCTGCCCACCGGTGTGCTCAAGATGGTCAAGGTCTACCTGGCCGTCAAGCGCCGCCTGCAGCCTGGCGACAAGATGGCCGGCCGTCACGGCAACAAGGGCGTGGTCTCCAAGATCGTTCCGGTCGAGGACATGCCGCACATGCCCGATGGCACCACCGTGGACATCGTGCTCAATCCGCTGGGCGTGCCCTCGCGGATGAACATCGGCCAGATTCTCGAAACCCACCTGGGCTGGGCCTCGATCGGCATCGGCAAGCGCGTCAACGACATGTTGCAGTCGCACGCCAAGGCGACCGAGCTGCGCAAATTCCTGGGCACGCTGTACAACTTCAGCGGCAAACAGGAAGCACTCGACAAGCTCAGCGATGCCGAGGTGCTGGAACTGGCCCACAACCTCAAGGCCGGCCTGCCGATCGCCAGCCCGGTGTTCGACGGCGCCAGCGAGGCCGAAATCGGTCAGATGCTCGACCTCGCCTATCCCGACGGCATCGCCGAGAAGCTGCAGCTCACCGCGGCGAAGAAGCAGGTCATGCTCACCGACGGCCGCACCGGCGAACTGTTCGAGCGCCCGGTGACCGTGGGCATCATGCACATGCTCAAGCTGCATCACCTGGTCGACGACAAGATGCACGCCCGCTCCACCGGCCCGTACTCGCTCGTCACCCAGCAGCCGCTGGGCGGCAAGGCGCAGTTTGGTGGCCAGCGTTTCGGGGAGATGGAAGTCTGGGCGCTCGAGGCCTACGGCGCGTCTTACGTGCTGCAGGAGATGCTCACCGTCAAGTCCGACGATACGCAAGGCCGCACCAAGATGTACGAGAGCATCGTCAAGGGCGATCACATCATCGAGGCCGGGATGCCCGAGTCGTTCAACGTGCTGATCAAGGAAATCCGTTCCCTGGGTCTGGACATCGAACTCGAACGCAATTGAGATTTGTGCCGTGTCCGGCGCGTGCTGCGCGCGCCGGATTTCGCATCTGAAGGAGTGAAAGCATGAAAGCGCTACTCGACCTGTTCAAGCAGTTTCATCAGGATGAGCATTTCGACGCCATTCGCATCGGCCTGGCGTCGCCGGAGAAAATCCGTTCCTGGTCGTTCGGTGAGGTGAAAAAGCCCGAGACCATCAACTACCGCACGTTCAAGCCCGAGCGCGACGGCCTGTTCTGCGCCAAGATCTTCGGCCCGATCAAAGACTACGAGTGCCTGTGCGGCAAGTACAAGCGCCTGAAGCACCGCGGCGTGATCTGCGAGAAGTGCGGCGTCGAAGTCACCCAGAGCAAGGTGCGCCGCGAGCGCATGGGTCATATCGACATGGCCAGCCCGGTGGCGCACATCTGGTTCCTCAAGAGCCTGCCATCCCGTCTGGGCATCGTGCTCGACATGGCGTTGCGCGACATCGAGCGCGTGCTGTATTTCGAGGCCTACGTGGTCACCGACCCCGGCATGACACCGCTCAAGGTCGGCCAGGTGCTTTCCGAAGACGAGTTCGCCGCCAAGCGCACCGAGTTTGGCGAAGAGTTCGTGGCTTTCATGGGCGCTGAAGGCGTGCATGCCCTGCTGCACAACATGGATCTCGACCTGGAGATCGAGAAGCTGCGCGGCGACATGACCGGCTCCGACACCAAGGTCAAGAAGAACGTCAAGCGCCTCAAGGTGATGCAGGCGTTCAAAGACTCCGGCACCAAGCCCGAGTGGATGGTCATGACGGTGCTGCCCGTGCTGCCGCCGGATCTGCGTCCGCTCGTTCCCCTGGACGGCGGCCGCTTCGCGACCTCCGACCTGAACGATCTGTACCGTCGCGTCATCAACCGCAACAACCGCCTGCGCCGTCTGCTGGAGCTGTCCGCGCCTGAAATCATCGTGCGCAACGAAAAGCGCATGTTGCAGGAAGCGGTGGATTCGCTGATGGACAACGGCCGTCGCGGCAAGGCGATGGTGGGCCAGAACAAGCGCCCGCTGAAGTCGCTCGCCGACATGATCAAGGGCAAGAGCGGCCGCTTCCGCCAGAATCTGTTGGGCAAGCGTGTCGACTACTCGGGCCGTTCGGTCATCACCGTGGGCCCGACGCTCAAGCTGCATCAGTGCGGCCTGCCCAAGCTGATGGCCCTGGAGCTGTTCAAGCCCTTCATCTTCCACAAGCTCGAAACCATGGGCGTGGCCACCACCATCAAGGCGGCCAAGAAGGAAGTTGAATCGCAGACCCCCATCGTCTGGGACATTCTCGAAGACGTGATCCGCGAGCATCCCGTGATGCTCAATCGCGCGCCCACGCTGCACCGCCTGGGCATTCAGGCCTTCGAGCCGATGCTGATCGAAGGCAAGGCCATCCAGCTTCACCCGCTGGTCTGCGCCGCGTTCAACGCCGACTTCGACGGCGACCAGATGGCCGTGCACGTGCCGCTGTCGCTCGAGGCGCAGGTGGAAGCCCGCGCCCTCATGCTGGCTTCGAACAACATCCTGTTCCCGGCCAACGGCGAACCCTCCATCGTGCCGTCGCAGGATATGGTGCTGGGCCTGTACTACGCCACCCGTGAGCGCATCAACGGTCGCGGCGAAGGCATCGTGTTTGCCGACGTGTCCGAAGTGCATCGCGCCCTCGACGCCAAACAGGTCGAAATCACCAGCCGCATCAGCGTTCGCCTGACCGAGTACGAGAAGGACAAGGCCACGGGCAGCTTCACGCCCAAGACCGCCGTGGTGGAAACCACCGTCGGCCGCGCACTGCTGTCCGAGATTCTGCCCAAGGGCCTGCCGTTCAGCATCATGAACAAGGCGCTGAAGAAGAAGGAAATCTCGCGCCTGATCAATGCCTCGTTCCGCCGCTGCGGGCTGCGCGAAACCGCGATCTTCGCCGACAAGCTGCTGCAGTCGGGCTTCTCGCTGGCGACCAAGGCCGGCATCTCGATCAGCATCGACGACATGCTGATCCCGGAAGAGAAGTACAAGGTCATCGCCCGTGCCGAGAAGGAAGTCAAGGAGATCGAGCAGCAGTACTCCTCCGGCCTGGTGACGCAAGGCGAGCGCTACAACAAGGTCGTGGACATCTGGGGCCGCGCCGGCGACGAAGTCGGCAAGGCGCTGATGAGCCACCTCTCCAACCAGACGGTCAAAGACCGTCACGGCAAGGACGTCCGTCAGGAATCGTTCAACTCGATCTACATGATGGCCGACTCGGGGGCCCGCGGTTCCGCAGCCCAGATCCGCCAGCTGGCCGGCATGCGTGGCCTGATGGCCAAGCCTGACGGCTCCATCATCGAGACCCCCATCACGGCCAACTTCCGTGAAGGTCTGAACGTGCTGCAGTACTTCATCTCCACGCACGGCGCCCGTAAGGGTCTGGCCGACACGGCGCTGAAGACCGCGAACTCCGGCTACCTGACCCGCCGTCTGGTGGACGTGACCCAGGATCTGGTCGTCACCGAGAACGACTGCGGCACGGCCAATGGCACGAATATGCGCGCCCTCGTCGAAGGCGGTGAAGTCATCGAATCGCTGCGCGACCGCGTGCTCGGCCGCGTCGCGGCGGTGGACGTCGTCAATCCCGAAACGCAGGACGTCATCGTGCCCGCGGGCGAGATGCTCGACGAGGACATGCTCGACCTGGTCGAGGCCGCGGGCATCGACGAGATCAAGGTGCGCACCGCGCTGACCTGCGAAACCCGCTACGGCATCTGCGCCAAGTGCTACGGCCGCGATCTCGGCCGCGGCACGCTGGTCACCAACGGCGAAGCGGTCGGCGTGATCGCCGCGCAGTCCATCGGCGAACCCGGCACCCAGCTGACCATGCGCACCTTCCACATCGGTGGTGCGGCGTCGCGTGCGGCCGTCGTGTCCAGCGTGGAGGCCAAGAGCGCCGGTACCGTGCGCTTCACCGCCACCATGCGCTATGTCACCAACACCAAGGGCGAGCAGGTGGTCATCACCCGCTCCGGCGAAGTGCTGGTCACCGACGACCACGGCCGCGAGCGCGAGCGCCACAAGGTGCCCTATGGCGCGACCCTGTTCGTCAAGGACGGCATGGTCATCAAGGCCGGCACCTTGGTGGCCAACTGGGATCCGCTGACCCGCCCCATCATCACCGAGTACGCCGGCCAGATCAAGTTCGAGAACGTCGAAGAAGGCGTTACCGTGGCCAAGCAGGTCGACGAAGTCACCGGCCTGTCCACCCTCGTCGTGATCGACCCGAAACGCCGCGGCTCTGCCAAGGTGGTGCGTCCGCAGGTCAAGCTGCTCAACGAGCAAGGCCACGAGGTCAAGATTCCAGGCACCGATCACGCCGTGACCATCGGCTTCACCGTGGGTGCGCTGATCCAGGTGCGCGACGGCCAGGACGTGGGCCCCGGCGAGGTGCTGGCGCGTATCCCGATGGAAGGCCAGAAGACCCGCGACATCACGGGGGGTCTGCCTCGCGTGGCCGAGCTGTTCGAAGCCCGTTCACCCAAGGATGCCGGCATGCTGGCCGAGACCACCGGCACCGTCTCCTTCGGCAAGGAAACCAAAGGCAAGGTCCGTCTGGTCATCACCGACCTCGACGGCAACTCCAGCGAGTTCCTCATCCCGAAGGAAAAGAACGTGCTGGTGCACGAAGGCCAAGTGGTCAACAAAGGTGAGCTCATCGTCGACGGCCCGGCCGAGCCGCAGGACATCCTGCGCCTGCTGGGCGTGGAAGCCCTGGCGCGCTACATCGTCGATGAAGTGCAGGACGTCTACCGTCTGCAGGGCGTGAAGATCAACGACAAGCACATCGAGGTGATCGTGCGCCAGATGCTGCGCCGCGTTGAAATCAAAGACCCGGGCGACAGCGACTACATCGCGGGTGAGCAGGTCGAACGTTCGCAGGTTCTGGCGACGAACGATCAGCTTCTCCACGACGGCAAACTGCCGGCGACCTTCAACAACCTGCTGCTGGGTATCACCAAGGCCAGCTTGTCCACCGACAGCTTCATCTCCGCCGCGTCCTTCCAGGAAACCACGCGCGTGCTGACCGAAGCCGCCATCATGGGCAAGCGCGACGAGTTGCGTGGCCTGAAAGAGAACGTCATCGTTGGCCGTCTCATCCCCGCAGGCACCGGTCTGGCCTTCCACCAGGCGCGCAAGGCCAAGGATGCGATGGACCAGGCCGATCGTGCCGCCCAGGCCGCAGCCGAACTGCAGGCGCTCGAAGACAGCACCCTGCACTCGGCCGAGTCCGACGGCGCGTCAGACGAGGCTTGAGGCCAGCATCTCACCCAACTCGCGTGGCCAGGACACGGCTTCGAGAGTTGGGTGCCTTGCATGGCAGCCACGTTTGCAGTATGATTTACAGCTTCCGACGCGGGGTGGAGCAGCTCGGTAGCTCGTCGGGCTCATAACCCGAAGGTCGCAAGTTCAAATCTTGCCCCCGCAACCAAGATTTCTTGAATAAAGCCAAGCACTTAGCGGTGCTTGGCTTTTTTGTTGCCCGCTGCTTTTTGGGCCATGGCCCATCGTTGGCCCAAACTTGGCCCGACTCTAGCCCACTGCTTGTTCGATCAACCGATCAAGATGACCTTCGCTTCGCCGAAGGCTTTGGCCCATCAGCCGCAGGAGCTGATGCTTCTAGGTAGGCCTCCAAGGCGAGCCGCACGACATCCGAGCGCGACGGGATTTTTCCCATCTCCGGCAGCAGATCAATACGTTTCTTGTCCAACAGCTCCATCAGGTCCGGAGGCAATCGCACATTGATCTGCAGTCTGTCCATTTGATCTCTTCTCACAAGTGTGGCGAAAGCATAACAGCGTCTACACAAAAGACATTGACATGCCACGCTACTTGTCTACACTGTAGTCATTCGCACTTCGCGATGTAAAGACAGGAGGATCACCATGAGCTTGACTTATTTAACAACGGACGAACTCTCAGGGCGTATCAAGTATGACGCCCGAACGATTCGCGAGCGCCTGAAAGATGCTGTACTTCTGGAGGGGACCCATTACATCCGTCCATTTGGCGGGCGCAAGATCCTTTACATCTGGGAGCGAATCGAAAGCGACATGCGATCGAATTCGACCCTCGAAATCCCGATGGCAAATGGCGGTGTGTGCCATGGGTAGCATCCGAAAGCTACAGGCGACCGGGAAGCTTTTTCTCGACTTCCGCTATCACGGAGGTCGGTGCAGGGAATACACCGTTCTCGACGACACGGCCAACAACCGCAAGAAGCTCGAGCGCCTACTCGAACGCATCGAGCGCGACATCCAACTCGGCCGCTTCGAATACGCGGCCTATTTCCCCAATAGCCGGGCATTGACGGCAACACCCAAGCCTCCGGCTTCGCTGGCAGCAGGAGTGGCCCGCGCTTTGGCCTCTGTGGAGCCGGTCGCAGCACGCCACGCACCCACCCCCACGTTTGCCGATTTCGCCCAGCAATGGATGCAGGAAAATGCCGTGCAATGGCGCCGCTCCTATCAGCGCACGGTGGCCGACATCGTCGCCGTGCACCTTGCTCCGCCTTTTCAGGAGCGGGAGGTCGGAAGCCTCTCGCGCGAAGAACTTCTTGCCTTTCGGTCGAAACTCGCCAAAGTACCCGGCCGAACCAAGCAAACCCTCTCACCACGCCGGATCAACGCCATCATGAATGTGATGCACGCCATCCTGAACGAAGCCTCCGACCGTTATAAGTTTACGTCGCCCTACTACAACATCAAACCCCTGAAGATCGGCAAGAGCGATGTGCAGCCCTTCACCCTGGAGGAAGTGCGCTCGCTTATCCAGAGCGTGCGCGAGGACTTCCGCGACTACTACACCGTGCGTTTTTTCACAGGGCTGCGCACTGGCGAGATCGACGGACTGAAGTGGAAGTACGTGGACTTTTCCCGCCGGCTGATCCTGGTGCGCGAGACCATCGTGGCCGGTGAACCCGACGAAGCCACCAAAACGATTGAGTCCAACCGCGAGGTGCAGATGAGCCAAGTGGTGTTCGACGCCCTGCAGCGGCAATTTCAGCGCACGGGGCCGCTCAAGCTCTGGGTCTTCTGCAATAGCGAAGGCCAGCCACTCGACCACAACAACGTGACCAAGCGGGTCTGGTATCCAATCCTGCGCTTTCTTGGCTTGGATCCCAGGCGACCGTACCAATCACGGCATACGGCGGCCACGCTGTGGCTAGCGGCCGGCGAGAACCCGGAATGGATCGCCCGGCAGATGGGACATACCTCGACCGAAATGCTGTTCAAGGTCTACAGCCGCTATGTGCCCAACCTCACCCGGCGCGATGGCTCGGCCTTCGAGCGGCTGCTGGCTTCAACGCTCGGGACGCACCCCGCCACACAGCCAAACCCCAATACCGAGGAGGCCGACCATGTCTGATTCCACACTGCCCCACCCTCTGGGTCTGTCCATGCTGCCGCAGATCTTCCGCCTCACCAGCCTGCAGACCCGCGTTGACAATCGTGGGGAGGCCACGCTCACCGCACATCTGTTTCACGAGCGCGCCCAACTCAAGGTGCGTTGGACGGCACGCACGGTTGATGCGCGGCTGCAAGCCGGCCTGCTCGTGGGTCCCCGCTGGACAGGGCCTGCCAGCAGCCTCGATGGTTGCCTGCGCATTGCGCGGCTAGCCATCCTGGATCGACCTGTCGCGACGCTGTCCCTTTTTGACACCGTTCCCCCTGGCTGGGTGCGCGAACGCAGCCTGGTCCAGCGTGCGGCTGCCCTGATTGCCGAATTGCCGGCGTCGTACCAACGCTTGTTCCATGCCGTACTCTGGGAGGAGAATCGATTTTGGGGTTTCTGTACTGGGCCGTCCTCCATGCATGGTCACCACAACGGCACGAGCGGCAATTTGCGGCACACGGTGGAAGTCGCCGAGCAGGTACGCGCGCTGTGTGCTGAGCGCCTGTATGTGCACCGCGACCTCGCGGTGCTGTCGGCGTTGCTACATGATTGTGGCAAAGCGGTGGAATACCGGCTCAAGCCTGATGGGAGCTGGGGGCTGTCCGATCGTGGGCGGCTGCTCGGCCACCGGGTCACGGCCATCGAGTGGATTGCGGCGGCCATGGCCCGCTGGGCGATTCGACTGCCTCACGGCCATGCGCAGGTGTTGCTGCACAACCTGAGTGCCGTGGCCCATGCCCCCAGATGGATGGGGTTGCGCGAGCCGCAGACGCCGGAGGCGGAAATCCTGTCTTTGGCCGATCGCCTCTCGGGCACGGACGATCTGATGCAGCGCTGCCTGCCTGATGCAGGAGGCTGGGGGCACTATCACCGTCATCTGGGACGGCAGCCGTTTCGGGTAGCGGCCACCCAGGCCGCTGCTGAAATGTCTTGACCCATGGTCTCAGGCTGCGCCTCTTTCCCTTTTTTCCTCTTTCCGGCAATCGGAGGGCCTATGCATTGGACGTTGATCGTCGTTTTCCTGTTGGTGATGGCTGCGATCCTGGCGCTGGTGGGTCGCGATGCTCGCCAAACGATCTGGCGTGAGATCTGGGCCACGGCCTTGCACGATTGGCATGCCTTCCTGCGCCTGTTCGGGCGCGGGCGTAACTAGCCCGCTGCTAGGAGGCTGTCGGACTTTCCAGGCTTTCGCCTGATGGTTCGATCCGAGACAATGGCGACAGTCCATTGAGGAGTTCCTCGCGATGAGTCGCTTTGTTTGTGTTGATCGAGACACGGCCTACCTTCTGCCGCCGTCGGTGGACGAGTGGTTGCCCAGTGATCACCTCGCGCGCTTTGTTGTCGAAGTGATTGATCGGCTCGATCTGGACGATTTGGTCAAGCAGTACGCGGGCCGGGGTTCGGCCGCGCATCACCCTGCGGTGCTGCTGGGACTGCTGATCTACGGGTATGCCAACGGGGTGCATTCGAGCCGCAAGATCGAACGCGCGACCTACGACTCGGTGGCGTTCCGCTTTGTGGCGGCCAATACGCATCCGGACCACGATACGCTGGCCGCGTTCCGGCGGCGCTTTCTGAAGGAGATCGAGGCGCTGTTCGTGCAGGTGCTGGTGCTGGCGCGCGAGATGAAGTTGCTCAAGCTCGGGCACATTGCGCTGGACGGCACCAAGATCCGAGCCAGCGCGAGCAAGCACAAGGCGCTGTCGTGGGGGCATGCCAACAAGATCGAGGCGCAGTTGCGCCAGGAAGTCCAGGACCTGTTGGCGCGGGCGGAGAAGGATGATCGCTCCAGCGCGCCCGATGGCATGGATGTGCCCGCCGAGATCGCGCGCCGCGAGGACCGCCTGAGCGCCATCGCGCAGGCCAAGGCCAAGATTGCGCAACGCGCCGCCGAACGATTCAAAGCGGAGCAGCAGGAGTTCGAGACCAAAGAGGCCAAGCGCCGGGCCCAGCGCGAGGCCGGGAAGAAGCCGCGCGGGCGGGACCCTGAGCCGCCCCAGGCCGGACCCCAGGACAGCGACCAGGTCAACCTGACGGACGAGGAGTCGCGCATCATGCCGGTGTCCGGCGGCGGCTTCGAGCAGAGCTACAACGCCCAGGCCGGCGTGGACATCGAGACGATGATGGTGGTCACCGCGCACGTCACGCAGGCCTGCAATGACAAGCGCGAAGTGGTGTCCACGCTCGAGCAGATTGCGGCGTTGCCCGGGGCGCTTGGCAACGTGCAGACCCTCGTTGCCGACAACGGTTTTTGCAGCCAGGCGAACGTGCTCGCCTGCGTGCAGGCGGGAATCGAGCCGCTGCTGGCGATGAAGCGCGAGTCGCATCACGTGCCCCTGGCCGAACGGTTTGGGCCCGACCCCGACGCGCCGCGAACTGCGGAGCCGGTCGCCAACATGGCCCACCGCCTGTGCACACAGGCAGGCCGGGCGCTGTACAAACTGCGCAAGCAGACCGTCGAGCCCGTGTTCGGCATCATCAAGCACGTCATGGGCTGGCGTCAGATGAGCATGCGCGGGCTGCACAAGGCGCGAGGCGAGTGGAACCTCGTGACCATGGCCTGGAACATCAAGCGCATGCATGTGCTGCGCGCCGGGTGACGAGCAAAGAGGGAAAGTGCGCCCAGATCGCGCCCCGCACGACCTGCTCTGCGCCCCAACGGGCCGCCCAGGAGCCTGTGCAAGTGATGAAGACGCTGGCGGCGTGCCTGGCCGCGCATAAACCGCGCGGCTCACCGCCGCCACCCCCGCCCCTCGGGCTCAAGTCCGACGGTCTCCTAGAGCTTCCACTTTGGTACTCTGATGCCGTTTCTGCGAGGCCCCCACTGAATGGATGGTCTTGTATGTTTAAACCAGATCAGCGCGGTGCAGTCTAATCACCGTTGAGGTGACCGGACCGGATCGTGCAGCCTGAAACGCCCTGGAGTCGGCGAGCGTGCTCGCCAGCTCGTGGCTGAGTCGATTGCGCACGGAACCCGTGCTGGTCTTCCTGACGCCCGAACGGTTAGTTGAGCGGCGTTTCGCCTGCTCGCATGCACAAGGAAGGGATATGAAGACCATGTCTGGATCATCCGTGATGGTGGGCATCGACGTTGCCAGTGCGCATGTCGATGTGGCTTGCCTGGGAGCAGTCTTGCCATCGGAGCTGGCTCATGTCAGCAACGATGCCGAGGGGCATTCCGCTCTGGCCGACGCCCTGGTGAAGCTGCAGCCGGGGCTGGTGCTGATGGAAGCCACCGGTGGCTATGAGGCGGCGCTGGCGTGCGCGTTGCAGGCGGCGGGTCTGCGTGTGGCGGTGATCAACCCGCGCATGGCACGCGACTTCGCCCGAGCGATGCAGCGCCTGGCCAAGACCGATCGCATCGACGCGGCCACCCTGGCCGAGTTCGCTGCCGTGCTGGCCCAGCGCCCCGACTGCGAGCGCTTCGTGCGCCCGCTGAGCGAGCCCGAGCAGCAGGATCTCGCAGCCCTGGTCACCCGCAGGCGTCAGCTCGTGGCCATGCAGTTGTCCGAGCGCCAGCGCTTGCGCCTGGCCCGCCCGGTGACGCGCCCGAGTATCGATGCCCTGCTCGAGGCGATTGCCCGCCAGCTCGACGACGTCGATGCCGAAATGGTCCGCCATGTCGAACAGCATCACGCCGTGATGGCCAAGCTGTTGCAAAGCGTGGCCGGGATCGGCCGCATCGCTGCCGCAACCTTGATCGCTGAACTGCCTGAACTGGGGCGGCTCAACCGCCGCCAGATCTGCGCCTTGGTCGGCGTGGCACCCTACGCCAAGGACTCCGGGTCCAGCCGAGGCCGACGACGCATCACCGGCGGGCGCTTCGAGGTGCGACGTGCCCTGTACATGGCCACGCTCACCGCCACACGATTCAACCCCGCCATTCGCGCCTTCTACGAGCGTCTGCTGGCCGCAGGCAAGCTCAAGAAGGTGGCCTTGATCGCCTGCATGCGCAAGCTGATCACCCACCTCAACGCCATCACCCGGGACCATCTGAACGCTCACAATCAGTCTTTCACTGCTTGACTTTCAACACGGTTACTCACTTCAGCGGCCGCGCTGTAGGTGGGCGGACCATGCCATCTCCGGGGCGGTTCAGCAAGTAGCAGTAGCGGTCGTAGCAGCCGTGGAAGAATCGCTGCTCGTTCTGGCAGTACAGCGGGTTGTTGGTGCCGTCGAAGTCCAGCACCAACTCCTTCGGCGGGCTCTGGATGTAGCCTTGCCAGCCCATTTCTCGAGCCAGAACTGGGTAGGGGCGCTGGCAATTTCACGGTCCACGCCCACGGCGGTCTGCGTGGGCACGCCCTGAGGCAGCGCACCGTGGTCGCCCAGGTTTTCCCAGCCCAGCGCCAGACCGTAGACGCGCTGGCCAACTACTGCCCGGCCAATCTCAACGAACTCAACACCACAGCTCGCGCCAAGCCCAAGAGCGGCCAGCGGGGTGGTGTCGCGGCGCAGACCGTGGCGACGCCTTAAGGGGGACCAAGGGGCCAAAGGGGCGCTCAACCCTGCGGCGCGCTCTCCCAGGCGGGCCAGTCGAGCCACACCCGCGTGCCCTGCCCCATGCTGCTGGCGGCGCCCACCCCGCCGCCATGCAGGCGAACAATGTTGCGCACCAGCGCCAGGCCCAGCCCCAGGCCACCGCGACTGCGGCTGCGCGCCGGATCGGCGCGGTAGAAGCGGTCGAACAGATAGGGCAGGTGCTCGGCGGCGATGCCGCAGCCGGTGTCGGCCACTTCAAGGTGCAGACACGCGCCTTGGGCCTGGGTGGACAGCGCAGCGCATGGCTGGGCGGACAGCGTCACCACGCCGCCTGCAGGCGTGTGCGCCAGCGCGTTGCCGATGAGGTTGACCAAGGCGCGCTGCAGCAACATGCGGTCGGCGCGCAGCGCCAGCCCGGACGCCGCCTGCACCTGCAGGCGCACCCCGGCCTCGGCTGCGGCGGCATCGAAGAACTCGGCCAGGGCGTTCAGTTCATACGCCGCATCCAGACGCTCCAAGCGCAGCGCGGCGTCAGGCTGCTCGGTCTGCGCCAGGAACAACAAGGCCTGGATCATGTTCGACAAGCGCGCGCATTCCTCCACCGCCGACTCAAGCGCCTCGCGGTATTGCCCCGGCTCGCGCGGGCGGCCCAGCGCCACTTCCAGCTCGCCCCAGAGGTTGGAAATAGGTGTGCGCAACTCGTGGGCAATGTCGGCGGAGAACTGCGAAATGCGGCCGAACGATTCCTCCAGTCGCTGCAGCGTGGCGTTGAACGACAGCGCCAGGGTGTGCAGCTCATCCGGCAGATGCTGGGTGTCCAGGCGCCGGTGCAGATCTTGCGCGCCGATGTCGCGCGCGGCGTCGGCCATGTGGCGCAAGGGGCGCAGGCCGCGCCAGGCGATGACGTAACCCGCGGCTGCGGCCACCAGAATGGCGGTGAGCAGGACCACCGTCAGGCGCAGGCGGTAGTCGGCCAGGATGTGCGACTCGGTGCTGCGGTTCAGCGCCACCTCGATGCGCATGGGCTGCAGCGGCGCGCCGGCGGAAAGCCGCCCCATCACGGGCAGCATAGCGGTGAGGAAATGCAGATCGTGATGCAGCTGCACTTTGCGCAGGCTTGGCGCGCCATTGGCCTGCAGCGCATCGAAACGCGCCGCGTCGAGCGCCGCGTTGAAGCCGGGGGTCTGCAACAGCACCCGGCCATCGGCAGCGCGCAGCCGCAGGAACAGATCGCGCGGCGCGTCTGGCGGCAGCGGCAGGTAAGCCTCCTGGCGCAGTTCGTCGCTGTCGGCGGCGTGGCTGCGCAGCACCGCCACCGCGGTATCGAGCTTGCGCAGCACCGATTCGCGGTCTTCCTGCATCATCCGCGCGTTCAAACCCCAGTACACCCAGGTGCTGGCGGCCAGCAGGATGAGCGCCAGGGTGAGCGCAAACGCCGCTGCCATGCGCGCCGCGAGCGAACGCGGCGGCAGGCCGTATTGGCGCAGGCGGCGCAGCGCAAACCCTCCCCACCAGTGAGGAGGAGACAAGCCACCGCCCGTGTCTCGCGACGGTGCAGGCAAGAAGCGGCCTGTCCTTCGCGCCGCGCCGTTTTCACCTCTCCCACCCTGCGGGGGAGGCAGGGTGGGAGAGGCGGCCTCGCCGGACTCACCGCGCATCGCGCGCCTCCAGCACATAGCCCACGCCGCGCACGGTATGCAGCAGCGGCGTGGGATAGGGGTCGTCGAGCTTGCTGCGCAGGCGACGGATGTGCACGTCCACCACATTGGTGTCGCTGGCGAAATTCATGTCCCACACCTGCTCGGCAATCAGCGTGCGCGACAGCACCTCGCCCGCGCGCCGCGCCAGCAGCGCCAGCAGGGCGAACTCCTTGGGTGTGAGCGCCAGCCGCTGGCCGCCGCGCTCGGCGCGCTGGCGATGCAGATCGACGCTGAGATCAGCCACCTCCACCACTTCGGGCATGCGCGCCGGCCCGCGCCGCAGCACGCTACGCACCCGCGCCAGCAACTCGGAAAACGCGAAGGGCTTGACCAGGTAATCGTCCGCCCCCAGTTCCAGCCCGCGCACGCGGTCGGCCACGCCGTCCCGTGCGGTCAGCATCAGCACCGGAGTGGCCAGCTTGCGCCGCAACTCGCGCAGCACGCTCCAGCCGTCGCGACCCGGCAGCATGGCGTCGAGCACGACGAGGTCGTAAGGCTCGGTGAGGGCCAGATGCAGGCCATCGGTGCCGTCCGCGGCGACGTCGGCGACAAAGCCATTCTCGCCCAAACCACGTTTGAGATAGGCCGCGGTCTTGGCCTCGTCTTCCACGATCAGGATGCGCATGCCCGAATTGTCAACCCGCGCCGGGCTTTGTCGCGTGTCCGTCTGCAACATGACCAAATCGTCATGTTGTCGTCATGTTGGCGCCAGTGGTTGCGCCGCAACATCCAGCCATGCGAACTGCCCTCATGCCGCCCCGCGTATCCAGCAAGCCCTTGCTGGCTGGCCTGCTCGCCGCCTTGCTCGCCGGCTGTGCCAGCATGCCACCTCCTGCGCCCGGCGTCACGCCGCAGGCCAGCGCGCAGGCGCTGGTGCGGCGCAGCTTGTTCGACCTTGGTTTGCAACGTTTCATCACTTTGCAAATGAACGCACCGCAGCCTGCCGATCAAGCCTGGACGCTGCAACGCTTGAGTCTTGCCGCGCTGTACTTTCATCCCGCCCTGCGGGTGGACCGTGCCGGCGTGCAATTGGCCGAGGCTGATTTACAGATCGCCAAGCAATGGCCCAACCCCAGCCTGCAGCTCGGCCTGAAATACGGCAGTGCGGCGGCGCTGATGGCGCCGAGCCCGTGGACCGTCGGCGCGGCCATCGGCCTGCTGCTGGAGTCGCACGCGCAGCGCCAGGCTCAGGCCGCGCAGGCCGCGGCCGGTGTGCGTGCGGCACGCTTGCTGTTGCGCGGCGCAAGCTGGAAAGTGCGCTCGCGCGTGCAGCAGGCTTATGTCGCGCTGTGGGCGGCGCAGCAGCAGACCCAGTTGCAACAGCAGGTGCTGGACGTCGCCCTGGAACTGCAAGGCCGCACCACCGCCCGCGCCCAAGGTGGCTGGGACTCGCCACTGGCCGCCGCGCTGGCTCAAGCCGCCGCGCAAACCGCAGCCCTGCAACGCAGCCGCGACCTGGGGCTGGAACAGGTCGCACATGCTGCGCTGGCCGCCGCGCTGGGCGTGCCCGACGCCGCCTTGCGCGCAGTGCACATTGACTTCTCCGCGTTGGCCGCCGCCCCGCCACAGCCCGACGCCGCACGCCTGACACAGCTGCGCGGCATCGCCCTGGCGCACCGCGACGACGTGCGCGCCGCCTGGCAACAGGAACAGGCCGCGCAAGCCGCGCTGCAACTGGCGCAGGCGCTGCGCGACGGCGGGCCGCCGATGATTGCGCCCGGCGCCGAACGCGACCAGGGGGTGAACCGCCTGACCCTCAGCGCCCGCGTGCCGCTGCCGCTGTTCAACCAGCACCAGGGACAAATTGCCGCCGCCCGCGCCCGTTTGTCACAGACCCGGGCGGTGCTGCAGCAGGTGCAGGGGCAGGTGCTTGAGCGCATCGAACAGGCCGAGGCCGCGTTGCAGGCCGCGCAAGACGAAACCCGCCGCTCCGACAGCCTGCGCGCGGAGAACCTGGAACTGCTGCAAGCCGACGAGGCCGCCCAGAACCAGGGCCTGATCGGCCCGGTGCAAGTGCTGCGCGCGAAGCTGCGCGCCCTCGCCACGGAACACGCCGCGCTGCAGGCCCGCACCGCGCAATGGCAGGCGCTGGGCGCGCTGCAAGCGGTTTTGCAGCATGAGCTGAAGCCACCGGATGCGCAGATGCGAAAAACCGCGGCACCCGCCGCTGCTCCCTTGGCGCCGCAGCTCAAGACCTCACCACATCTTTCCGCCGTGGGGTGGCACTCCCAATTTTCAGAAGCGCGATGAGCGCCGCGCCTGTGGCGTGCCGCCGCCAGCGATCAACGCCCAACGCTCTCGCACAAACATCGATGAAGCCATCATGCCAACACCTCTAAATCCGCCGTCATTGCCACGCTTTTTCACGCTGGCCGTGGCCGCCGCACTGACCCTCGGCACCACGCCGGCCCACGCCGCGCTGCCACAGGCGGTTCAGTGGAGCCAGGCGCAAATCGTCAGCGCCGACCTGCAGATCCAGCACCTCGCGCCAGGCGCGTATCGCCGGACGTTTCAGGCCAGCGCCACGGTGCAAAGCCCGGCCGCGCTCTTGCGCGACCTGAGCGCGCTGGACATGGCTCGCGCGCAACTCGCGGCGGCGCGTAGCAGTTTGCGACTCGCGCAATTGCAGGCGCAGCGGGCGCAGGGCTTGTTCCAGGCCGGGCAGAACATTGCGCTGGCCGAAGTGCAACAGGCGCAGACCGCGGCGCAAACGGCCCAGGCGCAGGGGGCTGTGGCGCAAGCCACGCTGCAGGCGGCGCAAGCCGAACTCACGGCCAGCCTCGGCCCGGCACTGGCGGCGCGGCTGCAAACGACACCCGCGCTGCGCAGCGCCATCGCCAGCGGGCGCGAACTCATCGTCGATCTCACCCTGCCACCAGGCACCAATCTGCCTGCGGTAGCACAGGTGCGGCTGTATGTCCCCGGGGGCTCGGGCGAGCTGCGCGATGGCTGGCTTCCCGCCACCGTCATCGGCCCGGCGGCGGCGGCTTCGGCCCATGTGCAGGGGCTGCGCTTTGTCGTCACCAGCCCGGCCGCGAGTGGCCTGATGCCGGGGCTGCAATTGCTGGCGCAGGTGCAGTCCGGCCAGGCGCAACAAGGCGTGCTGCTGCCTGCCGGCGCCGTGGTGTGGTCGGACGGCCAGGCGCTGGTGTTCACGTCCACGCCCGCAGCCAACAATGCACGCCGGTTCACTGCCCACGCGTTGTCCACCGCCTGGCCGCTGAAAGCCGGTTACATGCAGCCCGGCTGGGCTGCCCTGGATGTGGTGACGCACGGCGCAGCCCTGCTGCTCACGCCGCCGCCCAAGACACAAGCCAAGCCCGCCGCGCATGACACAACCGCCGGGGACGACGACTGATGGCCCGCGCCCGTGGTCTGCAGGCGGCGCTGATAGGCGCCAGCATTCATCGCCGTGGCGTGGTGCTGACGCTGGCCGTGCTGTTGGCGGCGCTGGCGGTCAATTTCGCGCGCCAGGCCAGTACCGATGTATTTCCCGAATTCGCCGCCAAGATGGTGAAGGTGCAGACCGAAGCTCCCGGCCTGTCGCCCGAGCAGGTTGAATTGCTCGTCACCGACCCGCTGGAGGCGGCGTCCAGCGGCATGCTTGGCGTCAAGCAGGTAACGTCGAAAAGCCTCCCGGGCCTCTCCATCCTGAAGCTGTATTTCGAGTCGGGCACCAAGCTTCAGGACGACCGCTGGCGCGTGGCGCAGCACCTTGCCACCGTGCACCTGCCCACAGGCGTCGGTGCGCCGCAGTTGATTCCGCTGACCTCCAGCACCGGCACGGTGCTGATGGCTGGGCTCACATCGCAACGCCACAGTCTGATGGATCTGCAGTCCATTGCGCAATGGCGCATCCGGCCGCAACTCATGGCGGTGCCGGGTGTGGACAACGTCCTGATCTTCAGCCAGCAGACACGTGCGCTGCAGGTGCTGGTGAATCCGCAGACGCTGCAGCGTTTTCAGCTCGATCTGCAGGAGGTGCTGGCCGCCACGCAACACGCCAGCGGTTTGCTGGGCGGCGGCTTCATGGCCACGCCCGAGCAGCGCGTGCTGCTGGTCAGCCACGGCCTCGCGCCCACGCCGCAGGCGCTGGCCGCCACGGTGTTGCGCGCCACGCCACAAGGGGTGGTGACGCTAGGCGACGTGGCGCGGGTGGGCTACGCCTCGCTGCCCGCGATCGGCGGGGGCAGCGTCAGCGGCGAGCCGGCGGTGATCATCAAGATTCAGGAGTCTTACGGCGCCAACACCATGCAGGTGACGCGCGCGGTGCAGGCCGTGCTGCAGCAGCATCGCGCAGGTCTGCAAGCGCAAGGCATCACCCTGCACGGCACGCTGTTCAGGCCCGCCGACTTCATCACCATCGCCATGCACAACGTGCGTGACTCGCTCTTGCTGGGCGCTGCTCTGGTGGTGCTGGTCATCGCCCTCACGCTGCTGGACTGGCGCGCCGCGCTCATCTCCTCGCTCGCCATTCCGCTGTCGCTGCTGGCCGCCCTCACGGTGCTGGTGTGGATGGGCGTGACACTGAACGTGATGACCCTCGGCGGCCTGGCCATCGCCATCGGCGTGGTGGTGGACGACGCGGTGATCGACGTCGAGAACATCCTGAGGCGGCTGCGCGACAACGCCGTGGCCGAACAGCCGCAGCAGCCGCTGCGCGTCATCCTTGCCGCCTGCCTGGAAGTGCGCGGCGCGGTGGTGTACGCGACCGCCGCCGTGCTGCTGGTGGTGGTGCCGGTGCTGCTGCTGCCGGGGTTGTCCGGGCGGCTGTTCGCACCGCTGGCGCAGGCCTATGCGCTGGCGGTGCTGGCCTCGCTGTTGGTGGCGCTCACCGTCACCCCGGCGCTGGCCGCGCTGCTGCTGGCGCGGCGCGGCCAGCACCGCGCCATGCCGGACGGCACCAAGCCGCAGCACGGCACGTCCACGTCAATGTCCGCAGCAGCACGCACTTCAACGCCCCTGCACACCCCCGCCCCGGTGCGTGTGGCCCAGCGCGGCTACACCGCCTTGCTGCGGCTGCTGCTGCCGTACTGGCTGCCGGCTTCCATCATCATGCTCTTGCTCGTCATCGGCGCGGCGCTGCTGGCGCGGGGCATGGGCGGCAGCTTTCTGCCGCCGCTGCAGGAAGGGCAGTACATCGTGCACATGCGGCTGGCGCCGGGCGCGTCCATTCAGGCCTCGCTGGACGAAGGCGCCCGCGTGGTGAAAGCGCTGGAGCAGTTACCCGAAGTGCGCCTGGTCGCCCAGCACACGGGGCGCGCCGCGTTGTCGCCCGACGCCTCCGGCACACAGAGCAGCTCGCTCGACGTCAACCTCAAGCCGGGGGCCGATTCGGCGCAGGCGCTCACCGCCATTCGACACGTGGTCGACGGCTTTGCCGGCGCCAGCTTCCGCATCAACAGCTTTCTCACCGAGCGCTTGGACAATACCGTGGCCGGCGGCGGCGGCGCCCCGCTGGTGGTACAGGTGCTGGGCACCCATCTGCCGGCGATTGACGCAGTGGCCAAGCGGGTTGCGGCGGTCCTGGCCGCGCTGCCCACCGCCACCGGCGTGCAACTGCAAACCCCGCCCGGCGTGCCGCAGCTCGACATCGCGCTCAAGCCCCAGGCGCTGCGCGCCTGGGGCCTGCAGCCGCTGCCGGTGCTGCAGGCCATCCACACCGCCTTTGCCGGCAGCAGCGCAGGCACGGTGTTCCACGGTTCCGTTCCGGTGCCGGTACGCGTGGTGCTGACGCGCAGTGCACGCAACAACCCGCAGGCGCTGGGCGACTTGCTCATCCACACCCCGTCGCTGGGCTTCGTTCCGCTGGCCCAGCTGGCCAGCATCAGCGCCGCCAGTGGCCCGTCGGACATTCGCCACCTCGGCGAGCAGCGGGTGCAAACGGTGCTGGCATCGACCACCTCGGCCGACATCACCAGCTTCGTGCAGCGCGCCCAGACCGCCATCCACGCGCAGGTTCAAGTGCCGCCCGGCGTCAGCCTGCAGTTCCAGGGCGATGCGGCGCAGCGCAACGCCACGCTGCAGCGGCTGGGGGTGGACGTGCTCGGGGTGTTCGCCGGGCTGATGCTGTTGTTGTCCATGGCACTGGGGCGCAATGCCACCACCGCCGCTGGCGATGCGGCGGCGATCACACCACGCCAGGCCGCATCGACCACCACGCGGCAAGTGCTGCTGGTGCTGCTGTCCGTGCCCGCGGCCTGGGCTGGCGGGGTGTTTGCCGCCTGGCTGGTGGGCGGCGTGTTGTCGCTGGGCGCAGTCATCGGCCTGCTGGCGCTGATGGGCATCAGCCTGCGCAACGCCATTCTCATCTTCGCCCACGTCGGCCAGTTGCAGCGCGAACATGGGCTGGCATGGAACGCCGACACCCTGCTGCGCGCCGTGGCCGACCGCCTCGCCGCGATCGTCATGACCTCGCTGGTCACGGCCCTCGGCGTGCTGCCGCTGGCGCTGGGCCTGCATGCGCCAGGCCGCGAAATTGAAGGCCCCATGGCCGTGGCCCTCCTCGGCGGTCTGCTCACCAGCCTGCTGTACAACCTGTTCGTGCTGCCGCAACTGGCGCTGCGCTTCGGCGTGGCGCCGGCGCAGCGCGAAAGCCGTGCATGAATGCCGCGCATGAAACCCGGCAGACAAAACCCCATCAAACCAACTCAGCATGGCCACTTGGCCTGCCAACCAAGCCTGGCAGGAATGCCGCCTTTTCGCCCCCAACTGACGCGCCGCGATGGGCGCTGCCGTCCTTCCCCTTCGATCCCCTCGCCAAGGAGACTGCCATGACCAACACCACCATCGCATCCCGCTCCCTGCGCGCCGCCGGACGACTGCTGTCGGCCGTTCCACCGCTCCTCGCCGGCGCCCTGTTCGCCCCGCTTAGCCAGGCGGCCACGGCGCCGGACATCCCTTATCACCCGCCCAGGGTCTGATCACCCCTCAAAGCTGGCATTCGCCCGGCCTCAGCGCTGCGGCAGCAGGTCAATCTGCGAGGTCGCTTTCTGTCCCTGGCTCATCCAAGCGACCAGCCTCCGGACCCGGTCCGGGAGCATCGTTCCGCGATGAAGCTGGGGGAGCCGATCGCCACAGTCTTCTTGAAAACATCGATCGAGGTGAAATCATGCGTGTGCGTTTCACAATTGCTGCCATCGTGGTGTTCGTCATGGCCGGCATGACCTATTTTGTCCTGGCTAGGAGGCGGGCTGTCCCGCAGGCGACGTTTGTGCTGCTGTCTGGAAGAACGCTTTCAACCTCTTCCCTGCGAGGCCAGGTCTATCTGGTGAATTTCTGGGCCACGAGCTGCGCCACCTGTATCAAGGAAATGCCCAAAATGGGCAAGACGTACGAGCGATTCAAGGGAAGGGATTTCGAGTTCATTGCGGTGGATATGCGCTATGACCCGCTGCCCTATGTCACCGATTACACCTCGACCCGGCATTTGCCGTTCGGTGTTGCCAAAGACGTGGGCGGCGGTCTGGCTCGCGAGTTTTACGACGTGCGCCTGACTCCGACCACGTTTCTGGTCGATAAGCAAGGGAACATCGTCAAGAGGATTCTCGGCGAGCCAGACCTTTCTGAACTCGATCGGCTGATCCAACACGAACTGGCTAAAAACGCTTGAAAGGACCAAGCCCCATGGACAGCTCACTCATCCTCGAAGTCATGCTCGCGCTCGGCGCAGGCATGCTCCTCAACCTGACGCCATGCGTGCTGCCGGTCATTCCAATCAAGGTTCGCACCATCCTGCGCGAAGCGGGAGAAAAACCGGCAACCCGTGCCCTGTCTGCCAGCCTGTTCGCTGCAGGCTCCCTCTTGTTTTTCACCCCCCTGGGGCTGGCCACAGCGCTGCTGCATCTTCAATGGGGTGTGCTGTTCCAATCACAGGCCGTGCTGATCGGCTTGGTTATCGTCCTTCTCGCGATGGCGGTGATGAATTTCACGGGGCGCGGATTGCCCATTCCTCCGGTCATCGCCAGAATGGGAGGCGATCGTTTTGCCGAGCCACTGATCTCCGGCCTGGTCAGTGCCCTTTTGTCCTCTCCCTGCACCGGCCCCTTGCTGGGTGGGATCCTCGTGTTTGCTCTCACCCGGCCAGCGACAGAGATTGTGATCATTTTCATGGCCATCGGCCTCGGTCTGGCTCTGCCCTACGCCATTCTGCTTCTGAAGCCCGGGCTGCTGGATCGACTGCCGCGAGGGGGGGCTTGGACCGACGTAGTGCGTCAAAGCTTCGGCTGGCTGCTTGCCGGTGCCGCAGTCTTTTTCGCGCAAAGCCTGGTTCCAGCCATGCTCGACAAAGCGCTATGGTTCAGCTTGGTTGTCGGGATCATGCTGTGGATCTTCGCAACGAGCATTCGCGCCGCAGATCGCGCCTCCCGCTGGGCCGCGCCACTATCGAGCCTTCCTTCACTGGCTTTGGTCTACCTGAGTGCGGGGATCTGGCCCGCCCCATCGCAGGGCATCCCCTGGCAGCCGCTCAAGGCAGCTCAGATCACCGAGATTGCCAGTCTGCATCGACCTGCGCTGGTCGAGTTCACCGCGCAGTGGTGCCTGAATTGCAGGTTTCTGGAGAAAACCGTCTACCGCGACTCGCGCGTTGTGCAAGTTCTGCGCGCCGGCCGTGACGTCCCACTGCAAGTCGACTTGACACGCCCCAACCCAGAACTGCAACAGCTGCTTGCCGCGTACGGCGGAGATGGTCTGCCGTTCGTGGCGATCCTGGATCGACATGGGAGGGAGATCGATCATCTTTCAGGATTGTTCACGGCCGACGCGCTTCTCGGCGATTTGAATGCCATCCACCGATAGAGAACTCATGATGAATCCAAGAACCCTACGCATTGCCATCGCCTCGTTCATCGTTCTTGCCCTTGTGCTTGCTGCCATGTTGCTGATCCGGGCCACCCACCCTCCTGGCTTCGGCGCGAGCATCCCCGCCAACCTCGTCGACTCCTCCATGAAGGTTCGCGCTGGCGCCGCGGTCGATGGCCGCGATGCTGTGGTGACGTTGCACATCCAGCCGGGCTGGCATGTTTACGCAAATCCGCCGTCGGCTCCTTACTTGATCCCTGTCACGATCGTCGTGCAACGTGGCGGCCACGTGCTGGATCTCCAGCCGAGCTACCCACCTGGTCAGGACATTGGCCTACGGGTCGACGGCAAGATCATCCGGGTCTACGAAAATGGCACACGCATCGCACTACCCGGTCTGTCCAGCCTGCGCAGTGTCCACCTACAGGTGCGGGTCCAAGCCTGTGCTGACAAGGGGCTATGTCTTCCACCCGCAACGCTTATCGCTTCGTCGCGATGAACGCGACATCCATGCGTGCTCGAGGGATACCGCCGGCGGCGTCCACGAAACTCGGCATGGCCCAGCGGCCCCAGGGCTCAGATTCAGCGGGCTAATGTTGCCTCGCCGTAGTGGCCCGCCCTGCATCCCAGAACCCACCCGTCGCACAGGTCAGGAGCCGGGCGCTGACGATGTCGCTGTCGGCTGCGGCGGGGCGCTCAACGCAACCTGGATTTGCTGCTCCGCCCGAAGGCGTATTTGGACGATTTGCCGCAGGATTTGGGCAACCGCGGCGCCGGCCTTGGCCTGTGCCGCCGGATCGGGCGTGGCCACGGAGTTGACCGCCAGCAGGTTGGCCCGAGCGGCGTAGAGCTGCGCCTGCAAGGCGCCTTCCTGACGCAAGGCCTCGGCCTGGATCTGCCCAATGCGCACACGCTGCTGCGGCGTGAACGTTTCCTGCCAAGTGCCCCTGGCCGCCGGCCAGATGCCCCCGCCCATCATGCCGTAGCCATAACCGCCGTCGTCACCATAGCCGTGATCGCCCTGAACGCCGAGCGCACCCCAGTCCCTGACCGGGCCGTTCATCATGCCGTATCCGAATCGTGGTCCCCACCAGCCGACCCTTTCACGCCAGGGGGGCGGTGCGCCCGCTTCCCATCGCTGACCCCAGAAGGGGACAGCGCCGAATTCGGGGATTAAGAGCAGGTAAAAAGCGAACAGCACGATCGCCAGCGCGAGCAACCACTTCGGTAGCGGTTTCATGATCCGGACCTCAGCTTTCCAGCTCGCGCCGCATGCGGTCGTAGGTGTCGCGGTCGATGTCCCCGCGGGCGTAGCGCTCCTTCAGAATGTCCAAGTGCCTTTTGCTGTCGGATCGCGCCCCGGAATCGCCCGAATGGCCCGTGAACAGCCATCGGATCAAACCCACAAGCACGGCGAGAATCAAACCCCACCACACCAGCATGAAGAGCCAGCCCAAACCGAAGCCGCCCCATCCGCCCATCATTCCATATCCATAGCCCATGACCATGCTCCCTTTGAATGTTCACAATAACCAGGCACCGACCGGCTGGACCGAATCAGCGCCTTGATGATGACGGCTCCGACCCAGCCCTCAGGCGCGCAGGGCCTCGGCGACGTGCTTGAGCTTGTCGCGCACTTCGCCGCCGAGTTTGTCCACCTCGGGGCGCTTGACCATGCCGAGCACGGCCGCTGGATCCATGAACACTACGCTGACCCTGCCGTCCGCCTCTTCCCGCACGACGACATTGCAGGGCAGCAGCGCGCCAATATCCGGCTCGGCTTGCAAGGCCTGATGGGCATAGTGCGGATTGCAGGCTCCGAGGATGAGGTAGGGACGTTCCTTGATGCCGAGTTTGGCCTTAAGCGTGGCGGCCACATCGATGGTGGTCAGTACGCCGAAGCCCTCCTGTTGCAATGCCTCGGTCGCCGCTTGCACGGTGGCCTCGAAGCCTTTGGGGCTGGTCACGGTAAAGACGTAGTCACTCATGGGTAACTCTCCGAGTTTTGGAAAGGAATGAACGGGTTGAAGATGGTGGTGCACGGTCCTTGATGGGATCGTATGGCGCATGGCTCTGTCCACTGCATGTCACGCCTGCGCTGTTGCTACCTGCGGCCCAGCCACGGCGCTCGTGGCCGGGCCGATGTGAATGCCGGTCAACCGGGTGCGCTTGAGCATCAGGGCATTGACTGCCACCAGCGCCGAGCTGCCCGACATGGCGAGCGCCGCCACTTCCGGGCTGATGGTGAAGGGGTAGAACACTCCTGCAGCCACTGGAAACGCAATGACGTTGTAGGCCACTGCCCACCATAGGTTCTGATGCATCTTGCGCAGCGTAGCGCGCGACAGCACAATCGCGCCGACGACATCTAACGGATCGCTTTTCATCAGAACCACGTCGGCGCTTTCGATCGCCACATCGGTTCCGGCGCCGATGGCGAAGCCGACGTCGGCCTGCGTCAGCGCCGGTGCATCGTTGATGCCGTCGCCCACCATGCCGACTCGCTTTCCCTGCGCCTGCAACTCCTTGACCTTTGCTGCCTTGTCACCGGGCAGCACGTCGGCCAACACGATGTCGATGCCGATCTCGCGGGCGATGCGCTCCGCCGTCGCCCGGTTGTCGCCGGTCAGCATGGCCACCTGCACGCCCCTTGCGTGGAGCGCCGTTACGGTGGGTGCTGAGGTCGGGCGCACGGCGTCGGCAATGGCGACGAGGCCGAGCAGCCGCCCTGCGCGCGCGACGTGCACCACCGTGCGCCCCCGTCCCTGCAGGCGCTGCGATGCGGCCTCGAGGCCGTTCATGTCCACCGTGTCGAGCGCCATCAACTTGGCGTTGCCCAGCAGCACAGTGTCGCCGCCCAGTTCTGCCCGGGCACCCATGCCGTCGACATTGGTGAACGCGCCGGCGGGTTCCAGTGCAAGGCCCCGGGCGCGCTTGAGGATTGCTAGCGCCAGCGGATGCTCGGAGAATTTCTCCACGGCCGCGGCGGTCTTCAGCAGGTCGTCTTCCGCTGTTCCGGCAGCCAACGCCAACTCGACCACTTCCGGCTGTCCCAGGGTCAGCGTACCGGTCTTGTCGAAAACCACCACGTTCAATCGGGTCGCGTCCTCCAGTGCGGAAGCGTTCTTGAACAAGATGCCGTTCATCGCGCCGAGCCCCGTCCCCACCATCACAGCCATCGGAGTGGCGAGGCCGAGCGCGTCAGGGCAGGCGATGACGAACACGGTGATGGTGAGTGCCAGCGCCAGCAGAAGCGGCTGTCCGAGGACGACGTACCAGGACACGAAGGTCGCCACGCCGATCAGGACGGCGATCACCACCAGCCATTGCGATGCGCGGTCGGCCAGCAATTGCGCCGGCGCCTTGGAGTTCTGCGCCTCCTGCACCAGCTTGACGATCTGCGCCAGCGCGGTGTCGGCGCCCACCTTGGTGGCGCGGTAGCGGAAGCTGCCGCTCTTGTTGATGGTCGCCCCGATCACCGCGTCGCCGGGTTTTTTCCCCACCGGCATCGACTCGCCGGTCAGCATCGACTCGTCGACCTGCGAGGCGCCTTCCAGCACCTCGCCATCCACCGGAATCTTGTCACCGGGGCGGATGAGCACCACGTCGCCCGGCAGCACCTCGGAGGTTGCCACCGTGAATTCTGCACCATCGCGCAGCACCGTCGCCTTGGGCGGCGCCAGGCTCATCAGCGCGCGGATCGCCTCGGAAGCGCCGGCGCGGGCGCGCATTTCGAGCCAGTGCCCCAGCAGGATGAACACCAGCAGCACCGACACGGCCTCGTAGAACTGCGCACCCTCGAAGAAAAAAGTCGTGCCGACGCTGAACAGATAGCCTGTGCCGACGGAGAGCGCGACCAGCACGGCCATGTTGAGCACACCGTTGCGCAATGCGCGTCCCGCCGCGACGAAGAAAGGCCAGGCCGGATAGATCACCGCGGCGCTGGCCAGGCCGAACAGCCAGTACTTGAGCCCGACACCGAAGGGCGGCGCCGGGGGCGCGAACAGGCCGCCCATGGGCGAGTACACGAACAGCGGGACCGTGAACAACAGGCACACCCAGAACCGGTTGCGCATGTCCCGTGCCATGGCGTGCGCATCCATGCCGGCGCCGTGACCCATGTCGTGCGCCATGGCGTCCTTCGCGTGCGGCTCGCACAGGTGGTCGGGAACCGACTCGCCACGGCAGTGATAGCCGCACCGCGCGACGTGCGCCTGCAGTGCGGCCACGTTTGTCAACGCCGCGTCGTGCACGACCGTGGCGCTGCCCCCGACGTAGTTGACCTGCACGTCGCTGACACCGGGCAGGCGCCGGAGCTGCTTTTCGACCCCGCGGGCGGAGAGACTCGACACCAGCCCGGAGACATCGATGACGCTGGTGGTGTTCATGGGGACCGTCTTGTTCCTGAATCGGATGGCTGCGCCGGCGGAGCGGACTATCAATCCGCTCCGCCGTATGGAAACCGGCTTGTTTCCACCTTAGCGCCGCAACGCTGTCCCGTTCATGACAGGGACATTAAAACTCTGTCATCTTTCGCCGACCCACGCCTACGCTCACGCCGACCCGCCACCTCGAGGATCCGCTCCGGGCCGATCGACCGGCTCCGCATGGCATTCGCATGGCCCGCTGGCCGCGGCCTGTTGCAGGTTCTGCATGATGCCGCAGTCGCTCGCCGTCCGGTTGGCCTGGCAGGTCTCGCGCAACGCGTGCAACTGCTTCTCCAGCAGGCGCAGTGATTCGACCTGATGGTGGATGCGCGCGATCTGCTGGTCGATCAACTGATTGATGGCGTCGCACGCAGATTCAGGATGTTCCTGAAAGCCGCGCAACACGCGCACGTCCGGCAATCCCATGCCAAGAGAGCGGCAGTGACGAATGAAGTTGAGTTGCACCAGATGGCCGCTGGTGTAGTTGCGATAACCGTTGCCGTCGCGGGCGGGCGCGTCGAGCAAGCCCTCGCGTTCGTAAAAACGCACCGTCTCCACGTCGCAGTGGCCACGCTGCGCCAATTCCCCGATTCGCATGATGCATTCCCCTCTCGTGCAAAAGCACTTGACCCTGTAGCAGGTACAGGCTGTTCAATGATCGCACTGTTCACCGAGATCCGCCTTCATGAGCCAGCACGACCACACCAGCACAGCGTTACGCCTGCCTGTCCAGGCGCAAGACCATGGACCCGCCTGTGACCACGATCACCACACGCACGCGGCGGCCGATGCCTGCTGCGCTCCGGCGACACAGACCGACTGTCTGACGGGGGTTTGCAAGTCCAATCCGGCACCCGAAGGAACCAGTCGGGTGCGCTACCGCATCGACAAGATGGACTGCCCGACCGAGGAGCGCCTGATCCGCAACAAGCTGGAGGGGATGCCCGGGGTTGTCCAGCTCGACTTCAACCTCCTGAATCGGGAACTCACGGTGTATCACCGTTTGGACCAGCCCCGGGAGATTGCCGCAGCGCTGGAGAGGCTGGACATGGCGCCACGCCTGCTTGAAGCCAACGCGCCAGCGTCCGTGCTTCCCCCTGCCCTCAGTCCACGGCAAAAAGGTCTGCTCGCCGTGGCTGGCGTCGCCGCGGTCGCGGCCGAGATCATCGCCTGGTCGACCGGGCGAGAGACCTCATGGATGGTGATGGCGCTTGCCGCTGTGTCCATCGTGAGCGCCGGCCTGCCCACCCTCAAAAAGGGCTGGATCGCGCTCAGCAACCTGACCCTCAACATCTACTTCCTGATGTCCATCGCCGTGGTCGGGGCCGTGGCTCTCGGCAAGTGGCCGGAAGCGGCGATGGTGGTGTTCCTGTTCGCAGTGGCCGAGGCGATCGAGGCGCTGTCGCTGGAGCGTGCCAGGAACGCGATCAAGGCGCTCACGGCAATCGCACCGGAAACCGCCGAGGTCAAGATCGGCGAAGCCTGGGAGGCCAAGCCCGTGGCCGAGGTGGCCGTCGGCCGCCGCATTCGGGTACGCGCCGGCGCGCGGGTGCCGCTGGACGCACGCGTCGAGTTCGGCCGTGCTGCGCTGAACCAGGCGCCGATCACCGGGGAGAGCCTGCCCGTGGACAAACAAGCGGGTGACCTGCTGTATGCCGGCAGCATCGTTGCCGATGGCGTGGTGGAAGCCACCGTCACGGCCTCGGCAGGTGACAGCACCCTGGCCCGCATCGCCCTGGCCATCCAGAGCGCGCAGTCACAGCGCGCGCCGACCCAGCGTTTCGTCGATCGATTCGCGCGGTATTACACCCCTGCGGTGGTGGTCTTCGCCATCACCGTGGCCATCCTCGGCCCACTGCTGACCGGCGGAAGCTGGAGTTCCTGGCTGTACGAGGCCCTGGTCATGCTGGTCATCGCCTGCCCCTGCGCCTTGGTGGTCTCCACCCCGGTGACGGTGGTCAGCGGTCTTGCGGCGGCGGCCAGGCATGGCATCCTGGTCAAGGGCGGGGCCTTTCTCGAAGGCGGCCGGCTGCTCAAAGCCCTGGCGCTCGACAAGACTGGCACGCTGACCCGCGGCAAGCCCGCGCTGACCGATGCAATCCCGCTTGGCGACATGCCGATCGCGCAAGCCTTGCGGATCGCCGCCAGCCTCGATGACCACAGCACGCATCCGGTCGCCCAGGCGCTGGTTGCCGGTTGGCGGGAGCAGCAGCCAGGTGCCGCACTCCTGCCCGTCGACGATTTCGGCGTGCTCCAGGGGCGCGGCGTCACAGGCCGTATTGCCGGTCAGGATTGGCATCTGGGCAATCACCGTCTGGTCGAAGAGATCGGGGGGTGTTCGGCGGCACTGGAGGCGCGGCTTGCTGTCCTGGAAAATGCCGGCAAAACCGCCATCGTTCTGTGTGACGCGGCCGATCCGGTGGCCGTGTTTGGCGTTGCCGACACCCTGAGGCCGGAGAGCGCGCGGGCCGTTGCGTCCCTCAAGTCGCTGCATGTCGAACCGGTCATGTTGACCGGCGACAACCCGGCCACGGCACGGGCGATTGCCGTTCAGCTCGGCATCAAGGATGCACGCGGCAATCTGCTGCCGCAGGACAAGCAAGCCGCTGTCGCGGAGCTTCTTGGGCGCTACGGGTCGGTCGGCATGGTCGGCGACGGAGTGAACGATGCGCCGGCGCTGGCGCGTGCGACGATCGGCTTCGCCATGGGGGCGGCCGGCACCGCCACGGCGCTGGAGACCGCCGATGTGGCCATCATGGACGACGACCCGCGCAAGATTGCCGACTTCATCAGCTTGAGTCGGCGCACGGCCATGCTTCTCAAGCAGAACATCGCACTCGCGCTTGGCATCAAGGCCGTGTTCTTCGTGCTGGCCCTGAGCGGAGTGGCGACCCTGTGGATGGCGGTGTTCGCCGACACGGGGGCCAGCCTTCTGGTGGTGTTCAACGGGATGCGACTGCTGCGCCGGTGAGTACGGGATGACTTGGTACGATTTGATCGCCGCATTGACGGTATCGACCCTGCCCGCCAGGGTCTTCCCGGGCATTCCTGGGCCCTAGGCCGTGTTAACACAACCGGAGGCCGTCGGCGATCAGCGCGAAACCGATGAAGCCGACGAACATGACATCAAGCTTCTCGAACCGCGAGAAGATGCGACGAAAGCCCTTGAGTCGCCGAAACAATCGCTCGACTTCATTGCGGCGCTTGTCCATTGCTCGGTCGTACTCCCACGGCTCGACCCGAGTCTTCAGGGGCGGGACCGCAGGGATGAAGCCGAGTTCGAGGGCAAGCTGCCGCGTCTCGTTGCCCTCGTAGGCCCGATCCATGAGCAGATGCAGCGGCCTGTTTGGCGCACCCAGGCGACTGAGCAGTGCCCGTCCAGCCGGCGCGTCGTGCGCCTGGCCAGGTGACAAGGAGAACGCTATGGCCGTGCGAACATCCGCGGCAACCATATGAATCCTGGTGTTCCATCCGCCTCGAGATTTGCCGATGGATTGGGTGCCGTTTTTTTAGCGCCCCGGTGCCATCCGGATGCACCTTGATGCTGGTGCTGTCCAGTGAAACCGTTTCGATCTTGATGCGCACAACCTGCGATCGCTGCAGCTCCTCGAACACTCGGTCCATGACGCCCGACTTGGACCACCGATTCATCCGCGTATAGATCGTGTGCCAGTTGCCGAACCGCCTGGGCAAGCCGCGCCATTTGCAGCCATGCTCGGCCACGTACAGAATCGCATTCAACACATCCAGGTTTGACAAGCTGACATTGCCTCGCTGCGTCGGCAAGCAGTGCTCGATTTGGGCGAACTGCGCAGGCGTGATTTCCATGCACGCATTTTCTCGCAGCTAGATGCCTAAGTCAATTAGTGTTAACAAGACATAATTGACAAGCTCAGAGCTTTGGCTATGATGCCTGCACACAAATCGCTGTACATCCTGTACATCCCTCACATTCAAACTCATGCGCTCCTTTCGAACCTTCTCCCGCTATTGGGCGTTCGTCTGCGCATTGGTTCTCTTGCCCTGGATGCAAGCCACGGCAGCCCCGATACGGGTCGTGCCAGCCTCATGCTGCACAGGCATGGCGGCTATGCCGATGGTAGGTGCCGGCCATCAAGCGAATCTCGCTGGTCATGACGATTCGCGAGTCGAGCGTGCGTTTTGCCAAGCTGCCTGCAATGACCTGGGCGCGGCTGCCGTTTCCAGCACGTCCAACGCCGCATCATTTCCTCACGCAGCATTGATCCAACGCTTGGTGCTCGTCCTCCAAGCTCAGCCTGAGCAGGCTGCCTTGCCCATCGGGCGCTTCGATCCGCCGCCTCCCTCCAAGCCGCCTTTCCTCGCGGCTCGCCTCCAAGTTTGACCCCTTCGGCAGCACCCGTCCCGGTGAACCTTCACCGGGCGATGTTCGTGTTCGCCTTGCGATCAACGCTGCGGCCTTGCAGCGTTCCATCCGCCGAAGAGGAAAGCGATGTCCCTCATCCTGCAGTGCCGCCGTGCGCAAGCCCGGCGGTTGTCATCCGTCTGGTCTGAACGCCCGGCGGCCATCCCCGTTCTCGTCACGCTTCTACTGCTCGCCGGCCTGGCCGCACCCGCCCAAGCCGCGCCCCTGACCCTCGGTGCCGCCGAGGCGCAACTGGCGCGGAGCAATCCCAGTCTGGCCGCAGCCGCGCAGCGCATCCGCGCCATCCAGCACCAGGCCGCGGCGGCCACGCAGTTGCCCGACCCGCATGTGTCGTTCGACGCGGTCAACCTGCCCACCAACAGCTTCTCGCTGACGCAGCAGAGCATGACCATGCTCAGCGTCGGCGTCAGCCAGAGTTTTCCGCCGATCGGCAAGCTGGCCCTCGAAGGCGACAAGCTGCAGGCGCAAGCCTCGGAGCAGCACTTCAGCCGCGAAGCCAAACGCGCGCAGCTGGTTCTCGCCTTGCGACGCGCCTGGCTTGCAGCGGTGTACGCGCGCCAGGCCATGGCGACGGTGCAGCGGCAGCAGACGCTGGCGCGTGAGAACGTCGACGCGGCCATGGCCAGCTACCGGGCAGGCAACGGACCGCAGAGCGATGTGTTGCGCGCCCGTCTCGCCGAGGACGAACTGCGCAACGACCAAAGCGCGCTCGCCGCGGATGAAGCGGCGTCCCTGGCCGACATTGCCCAGGCACTCGGCAGCGATCAAACGCCGCAGATCGATCCTGACTGGCCGAGCTTGTCGCCAGGCGCGACGGCTCCCGAGCAAGCGCCCCCGACCCAGCCGCTGCTGCGCATGGCCCAGGCCAAGGTGCAGATCGCCCAGGCTGGCGTGCAGGTGGCCAAGAAGGATTTCCTGCCGGAGATCACGGTTGGCGCCTCCTACGGCAAGAGCTTTTTTCCGGGCTCTCCCAACTTTTTCTCCGCCGGGGTTTCGATGAACTTGCCGATCTTCTCCAGCCATCGGCTGGATCAGGAACTCGACAGCGCCCGCGCCCAGGTGCTGGAAGCCCGCTACGACGAGCAGGACCAGCGGTTGGCCTTGCAGCAGCAGATCCGCACCGCCACGGCGCGCATGCGCAGCCAGCAGGAGAAGTGGCAGCGCATGCGCGCGCACATGCTGCCGCTGGCGCATGCGGCGTACGACTCCACCCTCACCACCTACAGCAACGGCCGCGCCAGCATGAGCGACGTGCTGAAGGCGCAGCAAGCCGTTTTTGCCCTTGAACTCCAGACCCTGCAACAGCGCCGGGATCTGCTGGCCACCCAGGCCGAACTCGACTACCTGACAACGCCTTCGGAGCAGCAGCCATGAATTTGCGAACCTTCACTCTCGGCCTCGGCCTGTTGCTGGTCGGCATCGGCGCGGGCCTCTGGACCAGTCGCTGGCTGCCGCACGGCGCCTCGGACCCCAAGACGCCGAACGCCGCGGCGGCCCCGGCTTCCGCAACAGCTTCCGCAGCAGCGCCGGCAAGCCGCCGGGTGCTGTACTGGGCCAACCCGATGAACGCCGCCATCCACTCCGACCACCCGATGAAAGACAACATGGGGATGGACTATGTCCCGGTCTACGCCCCGGCTGCGGCGCCGCAGCGCCGGGTGCTGTACTGGGTCAGCCCGATGAATCCGGCGATCCATTCGGACCGTCCGATGAAGGACAACATGGGCATGGATTACGTGCCGGTCTACGCCCCGGCCGAAGCCGGCGCCAACGACAGCGGGCTGCGCATCGACCCGCGCCTGACGCAAAACCTGGGCGTGCGCCTGACGACCGCACAGATGCGTCCCATGGGCCAGGCGATCCAGACCGTGGGCACCGTGGCCGTGGACCAGAACCGCGTCACCACCGTCACCCCGCGCTTCTCCGGCTGGGTCGTGCATCTCAAGGTGCGTGCCGTGGGCGACCCGGTGGCGCGCGGTCAGGTGCTGGCGGAGATTTACTCGCCCGAGCTGTACAGCGCGCAGCAGGAATACAGCATTGCGCGCCAGCAAGCCGGCGCGGCCGACGGTCATGCCGACAGCCAGGGCTTGCTGGCCGCGGCCAAACAGCGCCTGCTGCTGCTGGGCCTGCCCGGGGCTGCGCTCAAGCAGTTGGAGGCCTCGGGCCAGCCGATGCGCAACGTTCCCATCCTGGCGCCCGAGAGCGGGGTGGTGACGGCGCTCAATATTCGCCAGGGCAGCTATGTCTCGTCGCAGAATAGCCTGTTCGAGATCGCCAATCTGGATCGGGTCTGGGTCAATGTGGCGCTGTACGACTACCAGATGCCGTGGGTGCGCCTGGGCGACGGCGTGCAGCTCCAGCTTCCGGCCTACCCCGGCAGGAATTGGGATGGGCGCCTGAACTTTCTCTACCCCACGCTGGACCCGCAAACCCGCACCATCACCGCGCGCCTGAGCTTCGCCAACCCCGGCGGCATTCTGCGCCCGGGCATGTATGCCAACGCCACGGTGCAGGCCCAGGCGCAAACCGCGCTGGCGCTGCCGAGCAGCGCGGTGCTGCGCACGCAGGATGGCGATTACGCCATGCTGGCGCAGGCGGGCGGCCACTTCCTGCCGGTGCAAGTTGCGCTTGGGCCCGAGGCGAACGGCTGGGTGGTCATCGCCCGGGGGCTCAAGGCGGGTGACCAGGTGGTGGAAAGCGCCCAGTTCCTGCTGTACTCTGAATCGCAGTTCCAGTCGGTCAAGGCGCGCATGCTCGGTGGTCATGCCGGCACGAGCGGCGCGAGTGGCATACCCGCCACGGGAGCGATGCCAGGCATGCCGCCAGCGAGCGCCCCGCAAGCTGGCTCTGCTGGGCCAATGACCTCGCGAACGGTCGCACCAATAGCCCCACCAACGGGCGCACCACCCGCCACGCCGGCAGCCGCGCCCCCACCCGCCGCCGGGTCGATAGCCGGGATGAACATGGCTCCTGACCGGAGCGCCCCATGATCCGGCGGCTCATGGAGTGGTGCTTCGAGAACCGCAGCCTGACGGTGATCGGCGCGCTGATGGTGCTGGCCGCGGGCATCCTGGCGGTGCGCAACACGCCGCTGGAGGCCATCCCCGACATCTCCCCCACCCAGGTCATCATCAAGACCTCCTACCCCGGGCAGGCGCCGCAGGTGGTTCAGGACCAGGTGACCTATCCGCTGGAGACCACCCTGCAGTCGGTGCCCGGCGCGCGCGCGGTGCGCGGCTATTCGATGTTCGGCGACTCCTTTGTCTACGTCATCTTCAAGGATGGCACCAACATCTATCAAGCGCGCAACCTGGTGCTTCAGTATCTCAGCCAGGTGCAATCCAAACTGCCGCCTGGAGTGACGCCGGCGCTGGGGCCTGACAGTTCGGGGGTGGACTGGGTTTACATGTACGCCCTGACCGATACCGGCGGCACGCAGGACCTGAGCCAGCTCACCACCCTGCAGAACTGGTTCCTCAAATACCAATTGCAGGGCATTCCGGGGGTGGCCGAGGTCGCCACGGTCGGCGGCATGGTGAAGGAATACCAGGTGGTTGTGAACCCGCAGGCCCTGCTGGCCTACAACCTCACCCTGCCGCAGGTGGAAGATGCCATCCGCGCCGCCAACGGCGAGACCAGCGGCTCGGTGGTCGATCTCGGCGAGGCCAGCTATATGGTGCGCACCACCGGCTATATCCGCTCCTTGCGGGATCTGGAGAACGCGCCGCTGGCGGCGCGTGGCGGGGTGCCGCTGACGCTCAAGGATGTCGCCCGCGTCCAATTCGGCCCGGAACTGCCCAACAGCGCCGCCGACCTCAACGGCGAGGGCGCGGTGGTGGGGGGCATCGTGATGATGAACCAGGGCTCGAACGCCGATGCCATCATCCGCCGAGTCGAGGACAAAATCCGCAGCATCCAGCCCTCGCTGCCGCCCGGGGTGAAGATCGTCACCACCTACAGTCAGGCGCCGCTGATCCAGCGCGCCATCCACACCCTGACCGAGAAGCTGCTGGAGGAGTCGCTGATCGTCGCCCTGGTGTCATTCCTGTTCCTGCTGCGCGCGCGCTCGGCGCTGGTGGCCATCGTGTCGCTGCCGCTGGGCATCCTCGCCGCCTTCCTGGTGATGTGGGCGCAGGGCATTCCGGCCAACATCATGTCCCTAGGGGGCATCGCCATCGCCATCGGCGCGATGACCGACGCTGCGATCGTGATGATCGAGAACATGCACAAGCATATGGAGCAGGATCCCGGCGCCGATCCCTGGATGAAGGCCAGGGTGGCGGCATCGGAAGTCGGGCCGGCGCTGTTTTTTTCGCTGCTGATCATCGCGGTGTCGTTCCTGCCGGTGTTCGCGCTCGGCGGCGAGGAGGGCAAGCTGTTTCGGCCCCTGGCCTTCACCAAGACCTATGCCATGGCCGCGGCCGCCATCCTGTCCATCAGCCTGGTGCCGCTGCTGATGGCCTGGTTCATCCGCGGGCATATCCGCCCGGAGGGGAAGAACCCCCTGAACCAGATGCTGATCTGGCTCTACCGCCCCTTGATCCACGGCGTGCTGCGGGCACCATGGCTGGTCATCGTGCTGGCCCTCGTCGCCGTGGCCAGCCTGTATTTCCCCTGGAAGCACCTCGGCTCGGAGTTCATGCCGCCCTTGAACGAAGGCACCCTGCTGTACATGCCGGTGTCGCAGGATCCGTCGATCTCCATCGGCCAATCCGCCGCGATCCTGCAGCAGAGCGACCGCATCATCAAGACCTTCCCCGAAGTGGAGAGCGTGTTCGGCAAGGCGGGCCGGGCGCAGACCGCGACCGACCCGACGCCGATCTCGATGTTCATGACAGTCGTGAACCTGAAGGACCGCAGCACCTGGCCGGCCAGCATGACCACCGCCAAGCTGATCGAGAAGATGAATCAGGCGCTGCAGATTCCTGGCGTATCGAACACCTGGACCCAGCCGATCAAGGGCCAGGTGGACATGCTGACCACCGGCCTGCAAACGCCGCTCGGCATCAAGGTCACCGGCAGCAATCTCGACACCCTGAACCGGCTGGGGCAGGAGATCCAGGCGGCGCTGCAAACGGTCCCGGGCACCCAGAACGCCTATGCGGCGCGGGCCACCGGCGGGCGCTACATCGTGGTCGACACCAACCGGCTGGCAGCCGCGCGCTACGGCCTTTCGGTGGCGGATGTGAACCGCCTGGTCGAGACCGCCATCGGTGGACAGATGCTGTCCACCGCCGTCAACGGCCTGGAGCGCTTCCCCATCAGCCTGCGCTACCCGCGCGAACTGCGCCAGTCGCTGTCCACGCTGATGGAAAGCCGCATCGCCACGCCCGAGGGCAGCCAGATTCCGCTGGCGCAGGTGGCCACGCTGCGCATCGAGGGCGGCCCGCCCATGCTCACCAGCGACAACAGCCGCCTGAATTCCTGGGTGTACATCGACCTCAAACCCGGCACCAGCATCGGCAGCTACGTGGCCGCGGCGCAAGCGGCCCTGGCACAGAAGGTTCATCTGCAGCCCGGTTTCACGCTCGACTGGGTTGGGCAGTACCAGGCGCTGGAGCAGGCCGTGCAGCGTCTGAAGATCGTCGTGCCGGCGGTGATCGGCCTGATCGCGCTCCTGCTGTATTTCAACTTCAAGAACATCACCGAGGTCGCCATCATCCTGCTGACCTTGCCGCTGTCGCTGGTGGGCGGATTCTGGTACGTCGACTGGCTGGGCTACAAGCTCTCGGTTGCGGTGGGCGTGGGCTTCATCGCCACCGCCGGGGTGGCCTCCGAGTTCGGCGTGGTCATGCTGCTGTATCTCGACGCGGCGCTGGAGCGGCGCAAGATTCACGACCGCCTCAACACCTGGGGCGACCTCAAGCAAACGGTGGTCGAGGGCACCTTGCTGCGGCTGCGCCCCATGGCGATGACCCTCACCATGGTGGTCGGCGGCCTGCTGCCCATCATGTTCAGCGAAGGCGCTGGTGCCGACGTGATGAAGCGCATCGCCGCGCCCATGGTTGGCGGCATGCTGACGGCTGCTTTGCTGGCGCTACTGGTGATTCCGGCGGTTTACGCCCTGTGGCAGAAGCGGCGCCTGGGGCTGGGCGAGAGTCCCAGGCTGGAGGTGGCTTCATGAGCACTATCAATCAGCCGCAATCAGGCCCTCACAAAGGCCTCAAGGACGTTCGGAAGCGGCCCAGTATGTCCGTCCTTGATCCATGTCAAATCGTGTTGCTGCAGGATTCGGCTGCTCTCAGAACCCTGTCGTGCCACGCAAGTCTCAGCGTGCAGGGCGCACGTATTTCAGGAGCCTGTTGCGTCAAAGCCGGGGGCTGGAGAAGATGTATTTGATCAGCGCCATCACGCCGAGCGCGATTAAAGCCAGCACCAGCCGTCCGAACAACCCCATGAGGGCCATGCCGCCCCCCGACATGCAGACAGAAGTCATCATGATCAGCTTCCTTTCGTCGTTTGTTCCTTGTGTGTTGTAACCAGGAAATCGTTATGCAACGTCGTTCATTTGTGACTGCCCTTGTGGGTTTTGTTGGAACCGTCGTGGGCTATTTAACCGGACACGGCGCACCCTCCGCCAAGGCCCAGGGCACGATGGGTGGAGGGATGATGGGTGGCAGCATGGGCGGCATGATGTCGCCCGAGAACATGAACGGCCCCATGCGCACCGGCATGGAGCTGTTCAAGGTTCACCAGCAGATCCAGCGCAAGGTGACCGAGCTGCCCAATGGGGTGCATGACGTGACCACCTCGGCCGACCCCACGACGGCAGCGCTCATCCAGAAGCATGTGGTGGAGATGTATGCACGGCTCGATCAGAACCGCCCCTTCCCCTACCCCATGAGTAATAGCGTGCCGCAGATGTTCGCCAACCCGACCAAGTACCAGCGCAAGCTCGACATCCTGCCCGATGGCGTGGCCGTGACCGAGACCTCCTCCGACCCGGAGATGGTCGCCGTGATCAAAGCCCACTCCCGCGAACTCGACCGCTTCGCCAAGGAGGGCATGCCGGCCATAATGCGCGTGATGATGTGATGCGTGATTCGCGGCGCTGTGCAGAGATGTCCGGAACGGTCTGCATGGCGATCCCGGCGAGGCGAAGTCTTCCATGTGGGGTTGCCACAGCAGCCAACCCCATGTCTTGGCTGCTGTGTCAGCGCTGCTGCATTCCAATCATCTGGAGAAACTGCCATGAAAAAACTGTTGATCACGCAGTCGCTCATTGGCGTTTTTCTTAAGGAGTTGAACGATGGATGGTCGTGTTTTCCCGTGGCTCGTCGCACTCGTTTGTGCCGGACTATCACCAAGTATTTGGGCTGTGCAGACCACGCAGGTGGCAACTGCAGGTGCGGCGACCCAACCGTCATGGACGAATGCCAAGCATGCGTTTACCGTGCAGTTGATCCAGCTCAGCCCCGACAATGTGCGCGCCTTCTACGAGAACATGGGTTATCCACCCAAGGCCATCGATGCCATTGCCCAGGTCTGCGTGTTCGGGACCTCGATCCGGAACAACGCCAAAGCCCCCATCACCTATGACGTGGCCGACTGGAAGGCCGTGACGGAGGATGGCAAACGGCACCCATTGATTACCAAGACCCAGTGGCTGCAACGCTGGCAGCCGCTGGGCGTGAGTTCGGATTGGTCGATCCTGCCGGCGCAGCAAACCCTGCAGGTTGGGGATTGGGGCCAAGGCTTCACCACCGTGGATTTACCGCGTGATGCGCGGTTCAAACTTGTTTATTTCTGGAGTGAACATGGAACGCAACACCAAGCCACATTGGCAGGCCCACAATGCGCGGCAGCCTCGCATGGCTAACCCTGAGCGCCGCCAAGTGCTGTCCTGGCTCGGTGGCGCCGGATTGCTGGCGGCAGCCAGAGCTCGCACCGCGTTTGCCGCCAGCCCAGTGCAAGATCAAGCGCTCGCGGTGGTGCAGCCACCGCGCCCAGCGCCGGCCTTCAGCCTGCTGAACATCGACGGCAAAGCACACCGTCTGGCTGACTACCGCGGCAAGGTGGTGCTGGTGAATTTCTGGGCAACCTGGTGCCCGCCATGCCGGCAGGAGATGCCGTCCATCGAAAGGCTTTACCTGTCGATGAAAGGTCGCCCCTTTGAGGTGTTGGCGCTGGACCAGGGCGAGAGCCTGAACAACGTCTTCGCCTACATGGGGGAACTCAATCCCTCGCCCACATTTCCGGTGTTGCTGGACCAGCATAGTCAGGTGGCGCATGCTTTCGGCGTGATGGGGATTCCGACAACCTATCTGATCGACAAGCGGGGTCTGATCGTCCGGCAGGCCGTCGGCGGGCGCGATTACAACACCCCGCAGATTCGGCAAACCATCGAGGCCCTGATGCGCTGAAAGCGTCCCGGACCCGGGGCACTCAGGCCACGGTGAACTGGCCCATCATGCCTTGCTGGCTGAAGTGCCGGACGGACGGGTCCTGCCCGCGACGTCGGGAGGGAGGCGATTTTCGCGGGCAAACGGTCCCGCTTTGCGGCGGGAGGCGCGGCACGAAACAGTAGAAGGCGACAGTCAAGCAAGATTTTTGAGAACGTCAAGCCCCGCAGTTGCCGAGCGCCACCCCCGCTACCTCATGTGGAGCGCTCACTCCACCAGAATCTTGCCAACCATGCCAGCTTCCAGATGCCCGAGCATCGCCCAGGCGAAATTGACGGTTCCGGGTTTGTAGAAGCGCCAGATCAGATCACCCTTACCGCTAGCCCAATGCGTCATTGAAAACGCACCCCATTGATGGTGAAATGGGGGCATGGGCAAGATGAATCTGAGTGCAGCAGAGCGAGATCAACTGGAGGCGATCGTGCGCAGTCGAACGATGCGCGCGGCCGATGTGCGCAGGTCGAAGTTGATCCTCATGCTTGAGGACGGTGAATCGCGTGAAACGATCATGCGCAGGCTCGAATGTGATTCGCGATTTCTCTCACGCTGGTCGAGCCGCTTTCTGAGCGAGAGGTTGGCCGGTATGTACGCGAGGCACCCCGGGCGGGCGCCGAAGCAGCCGGTGGCCAAGCTTGAGGCGCGGGTTCTCAATCGCACGCTCAGACACAAACCGTCGGACGGTTCGACGCACTGGAGCAGCTACAAGTTGGCCGCCGAACTCGGGGACGTGTCGGTGTCGACCGTGCAGCGTATCTGGCGCAAGCACAACATTCGTCCGCACAGGCTCGAGTGCCACATGATCTCCAACGACCGGGCGTTCGAGACCAAGGCCGCCGATGTCATTGGGCTGTACTTGAACCCACCTGCGCACGCGGCGGTGTTCTGCGTGGACGAGAAGACCGCGATTCAGGCGCTGGATCGCAAGGACCGCATGCTGCCGCTGTCGCGCGGGCGCGCCGAGAGCCATTCGTTCGAATACAAGCGCAACGGCACGCTGAGCCTGTTTGCGGCGCTGAACACAGCCACCGGCGAAGTCCTGGGCAAGACCGCACCGCGCCACACCAGCGAGCAGTTCGTCGCCTTCCTCACCGACATCGTGGCCAGCCAACCTGCGCACCAGGACATTCATGTGATCTGCGACAACGTCAGCAGCCACAAGACCGAGCGGGTCGCGGAGTTCCTGGCTGAGCATGGCCATGTGCGCGTTCACTACACGCCCACGTATTCGTCGTGGCTGAACCAGGTGGAGAACTGGTTCTCCCGCATCCAGCGCGACGTGATCAGTCGTGGCATCTTCACCTCCGTGAAGGATCTGGATCGCAAATTGATGCGCTACATCCGCGCGCACAACAAGAATCCCAAACCCGTGAAGTGGAAGTACGACGATCCATCGCGCCGAATCCACCCGGTGCCATCTCAATGACGCAGTGGACTAGGCGCCGACTTGGACATTGCCGCTGCTCAAAAGCGCCCGCACCGGCTATGCTTTGGAGTTGGAAATGCTGCGTTGATCAACGTTACCGCGTTTGAATTGAACCATCATGAGAGTCCGTTCCCTGTTCATTGTCGCGGCCAGCGGTTGCGTGTTGGTGACTGGCGCAGTCGAGTCCGGTGACCTCAGCGCCGCGCTGGGCAGCAAGTAACTCGGGCATCGCATGCGAGGGCGCGGCAAGTACGCTTCCGGGGCTAGCGTTGATCACGCTTGGCGGCCGCTATACCCCTGCGGCGGGCGCAGTGGCATCGCCGCCTGGCTGGCCGAGCGCGGCTCGTTGACATCGCGGTTGCGCGCACACTGCGGTGCCTTCAGCCTGCTGCGACTGCATCAGGGCCTGGCGCGGCCGCGGCGCGACGAGGCGCCGCTGCTGGCGCAGCCGCTGGGCCGGCGAGCGTGGTCGCGCGAGGTGGTGCTGTTTGCTGACGGTGTGCCTGTGGTGTATGGGCAGAGCGTAGCGCGTCGCGACGTGCTGCGCCGCAACTGGCGGCTGCTGGTGGCGCTGGGCAGTCAACCGGTCGGCGAAGCCGTGTTCGCGCGCGCGATGACGCGCCGCGGCGAGATCCGGGTGCGACGCTTGCCGCCCCGCGACGCCTTGCGGCGCGCCGCCTGCGCATACGCAGGACTGCCTACGGCGACGCCGTTGTGGGCGCGGCGATCCGCCTTCGTGCATCGTGGCCAGGCGCTTTGGGTGACCGAGGTCTTCCTGCCGGCTGTGGCCGCGCTGCGCGGCCACAGCCGGCCGTTAGCTCGCGCATAGCGCCACGAATCTCGGCTACCGGCACCCCGATTCCGCTTGCACTTGCCCTCAAGCGCTGAATGCCCGGGATATGGATGACGCGCTTTTCGACGCGGATGAGCCCAGCCTCGCTGAGTTGGTGCAGGACTCGCGAGAAGTGCTCTTCGGTGAGATTCAGCCTGGATGCTATTGTGCCCTTGCTACTGGGAAGGCGCAGCGACACCGGGCCGGCTCTCATGGATGCGCTCAAGTGTTGTCGCCAACGCGAGATGGAGCAGACAAAGCAGCATGTTCCGCTCGGGCCGTTACCAGCCTTGATTGCCATAACCCATTCATCTGGCGAGTTATTCACGGCGGCCGCGTATTCACGGCTTCGCTCAGCAGCGCGGTTAGAGCAACGTCAGTGGCAACATCTTCTGGTGACAAATGTGCCCGATCTGACCCCCGCCGATGTCGTCGGGCGCTACAAGTGTCACTTTTCACCACATATAGGCCAATCGGTTTTCGGCACATAGGAGCCACCGCGTTTTCGGCGTATACGAGCCAGTGCGTTTTCGGCACATACAGGCCAGTTGATTTTCGGCCTATAGGAGCCAGCCAAGGGGTTTGACGGGCATCTCGAACGCGTCACAAGCGCCGTTACCTTCTGAGCTTTTTGCTCAGGGGCAACGGATGGGGCGCAGAAAGATCGAGATGCATGAATACCGAAACGTTTTAATTCGACTGCGTGCGGGTGATGGCGACCGCGAGATAGCGCGCCTGGGGCTCATGGGCCGCGTCAAGGTGGCCAACTTTCGCCAGCACGCTCAGAGCCTGGGCTGGCTGGATCCGGATCGGCCGCCGCCTGACGCCCAAACGATTGCGCAGAGTCTGAGCGCGGTGGCCAGGCGCCCCGTCAGCACGATCTCCAAAGCCCAGCCCTGGCGTGAGCTCATTGCGCGCTGGATGGACGCGGGCGTTGAGGGCGTGGCCATCCATGCCGCGCTGGTACGCGATCACCAATTCAAGGGCAGCTACTCCTCCGTCTACCGCCTCATGCGCGACATCAGCCGGGCGCAGCCGCGCACGGATGTCACCGTGCGGCTGAACTTCAAACCCGGCGAGGCTGCTCAGGTCGACTTCGGTGCTGGCCCGTTTCTGCTGCACCCGGATGGCCTTCGCCGGCGCACATGGGCCTTTGTCATGACCCTGTGCCACAGCCGCCACCAGTATGTGGAATTCGTCTGGGACCAGACAGTGGCGACGTGGCTGGGCTGCCACCGCCGCGCCTTTGAGTGGTTTGCCGGCGTGCCCGAGCGCGTCATCATCGACAACGCCAAGTGCGCCATCATCAAGGCCTGTCGGTTTGATCCCCACGTGCAACGCTCCTATGCAGAGTGCGCTGAAGGGTATGACTTCAAGATTGACCCCTGTCCGCCACACGACCCGCAGAAGAAAGGGATCGTGGAGTCAGGCGTCAAATACGTCAAACGCAACTTCCTGCCCACCCGCGAATTCCGTGATCTGGCCGACCTCAATGCCCAAGTACGGGCCTGGGTATTACAGGAAGCCGGGCAGCGCATTCACGGCACCACCCGCCAACAACCCCTGGATTTGTTTGCGCTGGAGCGAGCCCTGCTCAAGCCATTGCCCGCCCAGGCCCCGGACTTGGGCGTGTGGCAGCGGGTGACGCTGCACCGCGATTGCCACGTCAAGTTTGACAACGCCCTGTATTCCGCGCCCTTTGGGCTGGTGGGCAAGCAGTTGTGGCTGCGTGCCAACGATGGTTGTGTTGCCCTCTATGAAGACTACCGATTGGTGGCCACCCACCCGCGCGGGACGCGTCCTGGCCAACGCGTCACGACGCCAGACCACTTGCCACCCAAGGCGCAACTGTTCTTCGCGCGCGACCGCCAATGGCTCCATGAGCAAGCGCTGCAAATCGGGCCGTACTGCCAGCAGATCATTGACTGCCTGCTGGGCGACCGGATTGTGGAGCGGCTGCGTGCAGCACAGGGCGTTGTTGGCCTGGCCAGGACCTACGGCGCCCAACGTCTGGAGCTTGCCTGCCAGCGTGCCATGGCCCACAACAGCCCGTATTACCGCACCGTCAAGACCATCCTGAGCAGCAATGCCGACCGTCTGCCGATGCCCGAGATCAGTGTCGCGCCCGCCTATGCCAAGGCCCGGTTCGTACGCGATGCCGCCAGCCTATTCACCCCCAATGCCCACAACCCGCAGCAGGACCTCCTGCATTAACCCCCCAAGGAGCAACTCACCCATGATCCCCATTCCCGAACTGGTTCCACACCTCAAGCAATTGCGCTTGTCCGGCATCCTGGATTCTCTGGAGGCCAGGAACCGCCAAGCCATTGAATCCAAACTCGCCTATACGGAATTCCTGGCCCTGCTGATGGGCGATGAAGTGGCCCGCCGCGACCAGAACCGCTTCAGCACCCGCATCCGCCGGGCTCAGTTTCGGTCGAGCAAGACCCTGGAGCAGTTTGATTTCGAGCGGCTCCCCCAACTCAACCGCGCACTGGTGCACGACCTGGCCACCGGACGCTATTTGCGGGAATGCTCACCTGTGTTGATCGTCGGACCCAGTGGAACTGGCAAAAGCCACCTGGCACAGGCCTTGGGCCACTGCGCCATCCGCCAAGGCGTTGATGTGCTCTTCACCAGTTGCTCGGCCCTCACGCAGTCCCTGCACGCCGCGCGTGCGACCAATGCCTACGAACGCAAACTGCAGGCGCTCAGCCGTATTCCCCTGCTCATCATCGATGACTTCGGACTCAAGCCCCTGCGCGCACCGGCCGACGAGGATCTGCATGAACTCATCGCCGAGCGCTACGAACGAACGACCACCATCGTCACCAGCAATTTGGACTTCACCGAGTGGGATCAGGCCTTCCCAGGCAACCCCTTGTTGGCCTCCGCCACGCTCGACCGCCTGCGCCACAACGCCTATTGCCTCGTGCTCGATGGCCAGTCTTACCGCACGCCACGCCAGATGCCCAACGCAATGCCAACCAAAACCCAGAGATCCAATCAACCAAAAGACATCAAATAAAGGCAAAATCCACAACCGAATGATGCCCGTTTGAGACCCTCCGGCTGGTCTCTATGTGCCGAAAATGGCTGGCTCCTTTATGCCGAAAAGTGACAACAAGTCTCTGGCCGACATCGAGCGGGGCTTTCGGGCCCTCAAGTCGGAGATCGAGATCGGCCCGATGTTCCACCGCTTGCCTGAGCGCATTCGCGCCCATGCCGCCATCTGCTTCATGGCCTTAATGCTGCACCGCGTCATGCGCACGCGACTGCAGGCCAGCGCCACCCGCCTGTCCCCCGAGTGCGCCTTGGACAATCTGCGCCGCATTCAACATCACCAGGTCACGCTCGGTGTCGCGCAACCCGCTGCGGGCCTGTTCACGATCCGCCAGGAGCACACCGACATCTTGTCGGCACTCACCATCAAAAAACCGACACTCAACACTCAACTGACCCTCTTGTAGTGGAGCGATTCCAAATTCACACATGAGAAATCAATCATTTGCGCCGCGAACTGTTGAACCCGGGCCTACGACGGCCACACCCTGAGCGAGCAACTGGAGCGGGCCACGATCCTGATGCAGGACAGCAGGTCAAAGCCGGCGACCGCGTTCGTTGACCTGGGCTATCGGGGCGTGGATGCTGGCAACCCGGATGTGCATATCGTGCACCGGGGCAAATCCAAACGCATCAGCAGCAAGGACAGAAATCAACTCAAGCGGCGCCAGGCCATCGAGCCCATCATCGGCCACCTCAAGAGCGATCACCGCATGGACCGTTGTCCCCTCAAGGGTGAGCAGGGCGACCGGTTGCACGCCGTGCTGTGCGCGGCAGGCTACAACATCAAATGGCTGCTGCGCATGATCGCCAGGAAGGGGGTGCCCTTTGTGAGTCGGCTTTATTTGCGCCTGTGTCAGGCTGCGCACTTACGCCCGAACTGGCATCCGATGCTGCGCGAACTCGCCTGCTATGCGCTCAACGGCCCAGCGCTGCGACTGGCCGCCCCTTGAAGATGAATAAATCAGGGCCGACACCTTAAAGTTCACGGATAATTCGTGCCGTGTCTATAGGTAGAGAAGCGGTCTCAACTGGTAGATCGACACCACCCAGATCAAGGCCGATAGCCCGGCGATCTCGGCGAGATCAGCGACCTGCAGGGGTCGCCTTTGCGATGCGAAGGACCACAGCAAAAGCGTGCACCTCAGGATTTCTGCGATCGCTAGAAACATGAGAATTGCCCACAGGGCTCCCTGAACGGAGGTGCCTTCGCTCCCTCGGCCCTTGGCGTACCTACTTTAGGTGACTTGACCCAACGAGGCGCGAATCAAGATTGACAATGTCATAACGTAGGAGGCGGCATCAAGCGCCTGAAGCATCCCCCCGGAGTGCCCGCGCTGATTGCCGTCACCCGCACGCAATGCTCCCGCCGCGGGGACTGGTTTGGCGCGTGCAAAGCTGCGCGGCGCCGCATTGGTCACCGTCACCCAGTCCATTTGAAGTTCCTTCAACCACGCGTTGCGCTGGATGATCGCGCTGCCGGCGCCACGAGCGTTGGGCGTGTGATGCCACTGCAGCGCATCAAGCAGCAACGGAGCGCCCAAAGAATGCAAACGGCCTACCGCGCTCAGCCATAGCTGAGCTTCTTCGATGTCGGTGAAGACGATTGCGTGGTCGTCTGTGTCATGCCTTGCCCAGTGCACGGTCAGCACCCTCTCGACCGCCACCGGCTCCTCACTGTGCCATGCGCGCCAGGCAGCCAGGAATGACTGCGCATCGCGCTCCAACGCCCTGGGCTTAAGCAGTCGATGTTTTCGAGGCCGATCCAGCGCCAGGGCCCCGACGCGGATCGTCCCGTCGACGTAGCCCGATGTCGCCCGCCTCGCAGGGCTCGGGCCGCGCAAGGATGACCAGCGTCGAGTTTGCTCTGCGATGGCCCGACACACGGTCGGTCCGGCAAAGCGAAGGGCCTCGGGCGCTTTCGGATTATTCCGCAACGCGTGGATCAGGCGCAGTGCCTCGACAATGTTGCCCAAGCGCTTGGACGCTGCGTTCTCCGCCGCCACCGCTGACCGGCGGCCAGCCTTCTGGAGTGACTCGACTGGCCACGGACACGACAGCGGGAAACGCTGCGAGAGCTTGGGCACGAGGCGCGCGATCAACACCGACGCGAGCGTTTGAGGTGTAGCGCTGCCTGCGGCGGATTTGAGGCTGTGGCGCAGCACATCAATGCTGGACGGCCTAGTCTTCCCCAGCCAGGCCAGCGTCATTGAGGGGATACGCAGAGCCATGGCTTCCCGGCGTGTTGCATGGCCGAGCAACATGTCCAGAACGTGCACATAGCTGCCGAGCGTGGTTTGGGGTGTGACATGCCCCAGAAGGGCACTGGTCGCCCAAACCAGCGGTCTCAGCGATTGCCCGGCTCCGACAAGAGCGCGGTGACGCAAAGATGCGATGTCTCGACTCAGCCCTTCTGGGTCGAGCAGATGCGATGCCCGCGGGACAGCCGCCTCGATCAAGTCACAAAGCGTGCGGTTCGCGGCGCTGTGCCGGAGGTGATGAAATCGAATCGCGCCTTCTCCGCATATCTGTCGCAACACATCCTGGACCGGACCAAGCAACGACTCTTCGGGCAGGCGTGCCGCCGGATCGCTGGCCTGAGGAAGCAGCAGGACCAGGTCGCGCGCAATGGGCGAGGCTTGCGCCATGCGCTCGCTGGCGTCGGCTTGCGCGTACAGCAGCCCGAGCTCATCCTCGGTACAAAGGCTTTTGAGCTGCAGCACGCGACGGCCGCTATCGCGTTTGAGCGCGCGTCCCGCATGGCTGCGCACGAATAGCAAAGGCTCCACGCGACCCTGAAAGTCGATCAGGCGCAGGCCTCGAATTTCCGTGCGCCGCAGCCCGCATCGGTAGCCGAGGATTGCGGCGACTTCACATTCGCGGGATACAGCCTGCGCTCGCAACTCCTGCATCACATCTTGAAACTCCCGTTCGGTCACAACTTGGGCATCGACAACGCTACCCTCATCCCTGCCGAGGTCAGCCTCGGGATGCTCCCAGCACCGCACGCTGCGCACATGGGCGTCGAGCATAGCCAGCGCGGTGCGGATGTTGCCGCGGCTGCTCTGCGGTGCACACTGAATGATGGCCTCGATCGAATCGTTCCAGATCGATGGATCGTCGGGAAGAGTCGAGCCCAGCACGGCGTCAAGCCTACGGTCAACTCGGGTAAGCAACTCGCGCGCGGAACTCAGGCGATTGCCTGTTCGACCACTCGGGCGCATCAGCGCAATCATCCAGTCGCACAGGATCCAGTCGAGTTTTCGGGAGTCGCTTAATTGTTTCCGATAGCGCCTCAGAGCGGCGAGGACAACGCCCGCACGCCGGTTGTCGCCAAGCATCAGTGCGCGGACTTCGCCGTTGCGTCCGGCCGGCTGCGCGCGAGCACCTTGGCCTGGGGCACGTCCTCGTTTGCCCTTGCCATCTGCGACGAAGCTGGCGGGCGATTCTTCGCCATCCTCGGCACGTTCGGCTGGTTGCGGTGCGAGCCTCTTTCCAAGAAGCACCCGCCAGCACGCATGTGGAGGCAGTGATGCGGTACTGATCTTCCCATGCGCGTAGTGCGCCAGAGCCGGCGGCAAGACGTAGTGCCATTTGGCCTGCGCCGCGCCTAGGAAGTCCGACCAACAGCGCACGCCAAACGCCTCACTGCCGAGCCTCGCTCTCAGGGTGCGCCAGACCCTGAGCGACAACCTAAGCGAGGGAGACTCTCGATCTTTTGGCGTTGCCTCCACAGAGTTGTCGGGCCCGCTGACGCGATCGTCCAACCAACGCAAGATCAAAAGGGTCGTGTATGGATCGAACACATGGCGCTGCCAGTTGCCTGGTGCGTCCTGCCATTCCACCCAGGCCCACTGCCCGTCAGCAGTGACACGCACGGACCCCGCACGCAACTGTTCGTCGACAGCGTTGATGCGCTTTCGATCAATCAGCGCCGAATGCCAGATCGCACTAATAATGATCATCTCCTGCGTCGCCGGGGCCGCAGACTGCGCGCATTGGCCCCAGGACGCGAGGATGGCCTGCTCAATGTCAGTTGACTTTGTCAGCCCGACGAAGGTGTCTGCGTTGAGCTGAGGCGACGGCAATCGCAACGTGAGAACGTGCGGGGGCACCTTCACATGCCAGCCGCACTGCAGCCGCCCACGTTCGAGGCCTCGGACAAGATAGTTCGTCGCCCATCGCCTATCTGACCCCCTATAGACCAGGTCAATCTTCGCGCGCAGCGCCTTGACATGTTGCGCGTCTACGGTAAGGCCCATCTGCCCCTCGAGCCAGGAACGATGTCCCCCATCTTCGATCCATGCACGCACCGTGCTTTGCACGTCAACGCGCCGGGTTTCGCTGGCCTCTCGCCGGCGCCGAATGTCTGAGGCTGCCCCTGAAACAGCAATGGGATCGATGTCGAAACCACCCCAAGCGGACCCTGTCATGCCCAGCCTCTTAGCGCGCTGAAACCCGCCTCGCACACGAGTTTTTCCAACGTTGGGCGCAAGGTCTCGGTCACCACCCGCGCAGGCAGAGCGCTATACCGTCCCCACGGCTCAGCGCCTCGCTGCCAGTGCCCCATGAAAGCTTCGATCATCTCGCCTGGCACGCCCTCCTGTGCGAGGCGCGTCCGCAGCCAGTGGCGACTTGAATTCAGCGGCAGACCGTAGCCCGTTAGAAGCTTGAATTGCTGCCGCATCTCCGCAGTGGGGCGCTCGATCACCTGGACATGCGAGCCCTTGCGCAAAAGGTAGAACAACACCGGAGGCAGGCTATCGCATGAGTGTGAGAGCAACTTCGCCCAAGTCGCGCGCCAGTGCTTCGCGTAAAGCTGGAGCTGCCGGGAAAGGGTGGGGCAAAGCGGCGCGATTCGTGTGGCCGTGCTGGCCACATCATCCTTGTCGCTCAGCAGCACGACCATGTTCTTCGTGTCGATGCGCTCCCAATTGGGCAACGGTTGTCCCACGTCACGCATCCCAAGGGCAAAACGAAGCATCGCATGCACATACTGCGTGTAGGCGTTGTGCAATTTCAAGCGGGCATCGCTGGCCATCGGCATGCCCCGTTGCAAATCCAGTTCCTTCCGCAGTGACCGAACCATGCGATGGATCACTTCGAGTCGGGGCACAACCCGTGCACCAACGACTGTGGTCACCGCTTTACCGATCTGCGCCCGGATTTCTCTGTCCTCGGCGATGGCATAGGGAATGGGGAGCGCCGCCCGACTCAATTCGGCCAACCTCTGCCGCTGTTCAGCGCGAAGCCATTGCGCGGCCTCGTCTGCACTGACGCAGAGGTAATGCAAACCGGTGTCGGCAAGTTGATGCGGCCTCCCCGTCAACAAACTGGCGAGTGCATGGTCGCGACGGTGCTCAACGATGCATCTGAACATCCACGTCTCGACCATCGCCAAGGTGAGGCGACCGTGCTCCTGCTTTGCGTGCTCGCGTACCCAACTCCGCGATGCTTCGATCAAGGTCTTCGTCGGCGTGGCGAACGCCATGGCCGCTCGAACCCGCTCAGACGAAGCCAGGGAAGCCGCATTGGGCAAGACGACGAGAAAGTCACCGAGGAGCTCATCCACATCGAGCGTGATACGGTCAACGGTTGGCAAGGCCTGGCCAAGGTCGATGCCGCGATGCTTGGGTTGGCCGACTGGACGCAGCACCGAGGCGGCCAGATCGCGGGTATCGATGGCCCACATCAACAGGCCTGCCGACCACTGCTCGGGCGCCTTTTCACGCCGGTTGATGATCTGCATCCTTGCGACCTCCTGAACCGGCCTGCCCGTCCACAATGTCACGGCCAGCAGTGCTCTGATTTCCCGTTCCTGATCGTCAGGGCTTGCTGTCGGCCGAAGCTTCAGAGTCGCCCACAGCGCTGCGATCTCAACGTCAGCCGGGCGTATCCAGTCGCAGGCGAGCAGCTGGGCGGCCCGTTCGCGCCGCCCAATCAGACTCCGGGCTCGAATGACCTGCTCCGCGAGACTCCGCTCCAATGGCTCTAACTCGATCCCTGCAGGGCTCGCCTCGGCATCCCAGTCCTCCCCATACTCAGTCCACTCGATGTACTCCTCCGCCGTGTCGAACTCACCCGGGGTCAGCCCATCCCGTTCGAGATCGTCCTTGGTGCTGGTGTGGAGGCGGAGCTCCCGCTGCACGTCAATGCGATCCGTCGGCAGCGCCTGCTGCAGCTCGATGACGACGACGTGGTCTTCGGGCGCGCCATTGGGAGGCCGCTCGGCGATCAGGCCGCGAGCTCTTAGAACTGGCTCGACCAGGCGTCGCAGTTCTGCATGGCGTACACCCTCGTCCGCGACACTGCGGTACTGTGCTTCGCTCCCGCGAATGCCGTCAATCAGGCCAGATAACGACATGCTCCACGATTCGGGGATCGCTGCACTTTCGAGCATTTGCCGTGCAGCCTTGGCTCCGGCATACAGGGGAGTCGCGCCATCGTCAGCCCCGTGCTGCATGACACTGCGCACCTTCGCAAACAAGACAATGGCAGCCAGGGCGGGCCGCATGGTCTTGGCTTTGGCATCGCGTGCTTCAAAATGCCGCCATGTCCCGATCAGGGTATACAAGGGATACCCTGACATCACCCCGCGGAACGGTTGCTTGGGGCGCCGAGGCGATGGACGGACTTCAGCCAGTTCCAGCTCTGCTGGGAGGTTGCGAAGGACAGGGGCAATTTCTTCGAGGCCACTTCTCAGCGCATCGAATTTCGCGTTGTCAACAACGTCGAACAAGTCCGGCTTGTCCGCTGCAAGATCGCGCATGACTGGCAACAGATCGCGCAGGCCCTCGAGGACCAGTGGCAACGCTTGTGCCGATGCGGGCGGCTCAATCCATTCCAGCAATGCATTGACGTCCGCATCGTGGCCACACAACCGGGACAACCGCTCGATCGCGCCCGTGGCTCGGCTCGCGGGTTCTGTCTCAGGCGTCTGCACCATCGTCGCTGCTGTCTACATCGCTGCGCTGTTTCCGTAGGCCCTGGGTCGTCACACCCAATACGCGGGCCAATGCCGTAAAAGTCCGCAGCTGCGGTGTGAGTTCGTCGATAAGGCCCAGTGTCTTTGCTTGCCCATGAAGAGCGGTCAATTCACGGCCGATCCTCCGCTTGGGTGCAACACTGGCGGCCAAGAGCCATCGCTCGGCGAGGGCCAACCGAGCGATGTCATCGTCGTCGAGTTTGCTGGATATGACGAGCGCCGGAACTTCTTCGATGAGCGGTTCGAGCACGGAACAAGCGGCGCGTGATCGATCTTTGCCCGCGTTGGGTGTAGAAATCTGCTGGGTGGCGACGCACTCTTGATCACTGAGGCGGCTGGACTCGATCGACTCAAGCCGCATCCTGGCCGCATGCCACGGCTGAAGGGCTTGCCACGTGTTCAACCCACCAATGACAACGAAGCCCTTGCTCACCCTCTTTCCGGCCTGCTGCAAGATCAGGGGATGCAGATGCAATAGAAGGCTGATTCCATCTGTGGTCAATGCCAGCACATCATCCTCTGTACCAGGATAGCCGGCGGCCACGTCGTTTGGAATCGCCTGGTGGAGACCCCGAATTGCGCTGAGTCTGACGATCTCCCATCGAAAGCGACGCGCGCCGAGTTTGATCGCACTGCCTCTTTCGTGGCTTTGCGGTTGCATGACTAGTACAACATCCCTTAAATAGAGTTACAGCTCAGGATCAAGGTATGGCGCCAGCATGGCGACCACGATCTCGGCGGTTTGGTGCAGGTTGCCGGAGGCGGGCAGTGGCTCCCAACGCCCTGAATGGGTTCGAAAGGCAGCCACGTAGTGGTCGCGCCCTGTCTCGGTCAATCGGGCGACGGTGTCGAGGGATTCGTCGCGCTGCATCTGGATGAGCAGATGCTTGCCATAGCGGCGCACTCGGGCGGCGGCGTGCCCGGTCAACTGGGCGAGCAAGCCCTGCAATTCACTGGCGGGGTCGGGGACGAGGGGTGCGGTCATGGCGAGAGCAATGGACGTGATGCCTAGGCTCCCCAGTTTGCAACTCGAAGCCTGCAAACGTCCAGCGGAACGGTCGCGGATCGAGGTTGCGCTGGGCAATGAAGTCCTCGGTGCGCTCGCGCAGATGGTGCACCGAGATGTGGCTGGCACGGCGCAGCACCCGGCGGGCGTAGATGCCGAACAGCAACTCGATCTGGTTGACCCAACTGGCATGCAGCGGGGTGTAGTGAAAGACGAAGCGTCCGCCGTGTCGGGCATTGAACGCCTGCCACACGCCCCAGGCGCGATGGGTATTGAGGTTGTCCCAGATGACATGCACGGGCCCGCTGGGATATGCGCGCGCGACGTCTTCCATGAAAGCCACGAGGTCGGCCTGGGTGCGGCGATCGGTACAGCGCCCCAGCACACGGCCGGTATGCACGTCCAGCGCCGCGGTCAGCGCCTGTGTACCGTGGCGGATGTATTCGAATTCGTGGCGGCGCAGTCGCCCGGGTTGCGCGTGGCGATCCGCATGCTTGCGCTCGATGGCCTGGATGCCGGTCTTCTCATCGACGCTCAGCACCACGCTGCCCTTGGGCGCGCGCCGGTACAGCGCGCAAATCGCGTTGACCTTCTCGCGGAATTGCGGGTCGGGCGAATGCAACCATTGCCGAACGCGGTGCGGCCGCACGTCGCCAGCCTGCAAAATGCGCTGCAAGTGGCTACGGCTGATGTGCTTGACCACGCCTCGCTCCACTGCGCGCACGCACAACTCATCCAGCGTCGGCAGCGTCCCGGCGCGATCCTCGCCGGTCTCGCACGCTAGCGCCAGCAGTTGCAAACGCTGCGCCGGGTCAATCTGTCGAGGTCGGCCCGGGCGCAGCCCCTCGTGCAGGCCTTCCACACCCGATTGCGCAAGCCGCTCTCGCCAGCGCATCACGGTCGGCCGCGACACCTGCAACGTCGATGCGATCGACGAGATCGTGTGTCCATCGTGGAGCAGCAACGCGATCCGCGCTCGCAGCGCGTCGCGCTGCGGCGCCGTACCCCGACGCAGCGTATCTCGCAGCTTCGCCTGATCCTTCCTCGACAACTTGATGACTGATGCCACGCGCTCACGACTCATGGCCAAACAGTCTACTTCATGCCCCTCTCTATGTAACGGTATTTCAGGGATGTTGTACTAGGAGCCGAGAGTGAAGGTCATCGGAGATGTGACGGCGCTAGAACATCACAAGGGTTCAGCGCCTTCGTTGAGGATGTCCAGATAGTGCGTGTAGCCGAACACGCGCTCGCGCTTGCGACCAGTCACTTCGCGAACGATGCCAAGAGTTTCAAGGGACTCAACGGCCCGAGCGACGGTGGGATAGGCCGCACCCGTGCGCTCGACGATGGTGCCGATGCTGCTCAGGGGTCGTGCACGCAACGCGTCGAACACACGTAACGCGCTCGCAGCGGCCCGACCGAGGTCCTGCACACGAGCAGCATCGTCTCGGAACAGAGCCAGCAGCCGGTGCGCGGTCTCGACGGCTTGGCCAGCGGTCTGTGCCACCCCATCCAGGAAGAAGTCGAGCCACGACTCCCAGTCGCCGGACGTGCGTACGAGGCCCAGCAAGCGGTAATACTCCTCGCGATGCTGCTTGAAAAACAGCGACAGGTACAGCAGCGGCTGTCGCAGGACGTTCGACTCGAACAGAATCAAGGCGATCAGCAGACGTCCAACCCGCCCGTTGCCGTCGAGAAAGGGGTGGATGGTTTCGAACTGCACATGCGCCAATGCCGCCCGTACCAGCGTAGGCAAGCCGTCGTCCTCGGCGTGCAGGAAGGCCTCGAGCTGGGCCATGCATGCTTCGACGAAGTTGGGTGGCGGGGGCACAAACAGCGCATTGCCTGGCCGGGTCCCGCCGATCCAGTTCTGGCTGCGACGGAATTCGCCGGGCTGCTTATCCGCCCCTCGGCCGCGCGCCAGCAGTTTCTCATGCACCTCGCGGATCAACCGATTGGACAGCGGAAAGCCACCGCGAAGGCGCGTCAGGCCATGCTCGAGTGCAGCGACATAGTTGGAAACCTCGACCACGTCGTCCAGAGGGACACCCGGCACATCCTCCAGCTCGAACAGCAGCAGGTCGGACAGCGACGACTGTGTTCCTTCGATCTGGCTGGAGAGCACGGCCTCGCGGCGCACATAGGTGTATAGGAAGAGGTCCGGATCAGGCAACATCGCCGCGATGCCGTCAAGCCGGCCGCAGGCCAGCAGCGAGGCTTCGAGTCGCTTCTGTCGCTGCCCGGTCAGATCCAGCGGCGGGACCGGCGGCAACGGTGTCGGGATGAAGGCGTGTACGACCTCGCCCGCGGTGCTTGCGACCTCAAATTGTCCCGTCTCTCCGCGCTGCATGGTTATTCTCACGAGTGAACATAGCCACGTCCACTATTAACGTTTGGCCACGATAGTGATGATAAAGCTCTGCGCACAGTGAAGCCCTCAGCGCCGGACCATCGGCTGTATCTCTTCCAGGAATCAGGCGTAAAGCCCTGCCATATATCGAAGACCACAGCACTGGCAGGCTCCGCGTCGACAACGACACCGAAGGTCAAACATGTGAACTTTTGATTTATGCTAATCTTAACCAAATAGCGGCATTGATCGGCATAATGCACCGCAGTGCGGCGTCAAGGACGCCCATGCAGCGCAGCAGAGACTTCACTAACCTATTGTTTATAGACGATTTATGCCGAAAAACGCCAAATGCACGCACCCGGCATCATCACTCTCATAACCCGAAGGTCGTAGGTTCAAATCCTGCCCCCGCAACCAAAGTTAGTTCACAAACGCCGGCCAGCCCGGCGTTTGTCATTTCTGCGATCAGCTCGTCGCCATCCGGGACCAGCCGAATTTCGCCAACGATGGCGCGAATGGCCTCTCTGGCGGCAGCGACGTCGTCAATCTGTTCGAGCTTGGAAACCATCTCGTGATGGATTTCCCGAGCCCGCGGAATCATCTCGACAGGCTCCATCCTCTCGGCCTCCTGCTGGCGAGCCTTGGCGGCATTCACCTTGGCCTCGGCGTCTCGCAGGGCTGTGAGCGTCGTCGGCGTTACGACACCCTGCCTGATCGCGTTCATGATGTTCTCGACCTCTCTCGAGGCGCGTGCGATGTCGCGCTCGAAGTCACGAGCCTCTGGCTGTCCTTCAGCCAGAAGGCGACGGACTCCATCCTCGAAGACCTTGAACGCCTCATCGGAAAGCAGGTCTTGCTTAATGCCTTGTAGGAGTAGTTTCTCCACACGCTCCCGGGGTACTTTGAGCGCATTCGAGCAGGCCGCACGCCCCCGATCACGATGCATCGCGCATCCGTAGCGGTATCGATCGACGACGATGTAGGCGCCACCGCAGCTTCCGCAGCGCATCAAACCGGAAAACAGGTACCTCGGACCGCGTCCGCCGCTACCCTTGCCGCCGTTCGCAGTTCGCTGCGTTTTCGTGCGCGCCCTTACGGCGTGAATTCGCTTCTCTACCGCCCACCAGAGCTCGTCGCTCACGATCTGAAGGTCCGGTGAAGCCACGGTGATCCATTCGTTTTCGGGGCGGGCCCTCCTGCGGCGGCGACCAGTTGCCGGGTCTTTGACCCACTTGGTTCTATTCCAGATGGGCTTGCCGACATAGATGGGGTTACCGAGGATGCCAACGCCCTTGGCGTCGGGGTAGATCGCGTTGGGCGCCCACTTTCCATTCTTGCGCGGGGAAGGGACGACAAGACGATTGAGTTCAGCGGCTATGGTCCGCGAACTGTCGCCTGAAGCATAGCGCTCGAATATCCACCGTACCCATTCGGCCTGTTCGGCGTTGACCACGCGACGCTTGCCGTCGGTCGCCGCGACTGAGCTGTAGCCGTAAGGCAGCCCCCCGGTGTTGTAGCCGTCAAGTGCTTGTCCCGTCAGACCCCGGTGGGTCTTCTTGGCGAGATCGACCAAGTAGACGTGATTCAGGACACCACGGATACCAGTATCGAGGATCGATCCCTCCCGGGACGTGTCGACACCATCGGTTACGCCGATGAGACGGACTTCGTAGTAGGCAAGCTCCTGTACCAGCCGAGCCGACTCGGCGATGTCACGTGTCAGACGTGAGTAGTCGTCGACGAGGAGGACATTGAAGTGCCCTGCGGATGCAGCTTGAAGCATGGCTCGGTATCCGGCGCGATCCAGCCTTGCGCCGCTGACCGCCTCGTCTTTGAAGACGATGGGGGCAGGCCAACTCATTCGCCGACAGTAGTCCTCAACATTCCGAATCTGGTCACGGATGGAGGCGGCGCGTTGTGCGTCGCTGGAATAGCGCGCGTAGATAGCGGTTCGAATTTCCATGGTCGATTTAAGGGTACAGCGTCAAGATGGCATTAGGAGTAACACGGTTGAACCGGCGGGCCTGGCCGCGTACCGGGGGCGTCAATTGTCCCGTCGCCGCCCGGCCGGCGAGCAGACGCATGAACTGGACGTTCGACGGACGGTCGCTGGCCGGACCAGGCGTAAGTGCCGACGTGAGTTGCTGCCTTCATGCGGGAGGCGTAACGGCTGACGTCAAGTAATTGCGCACAGCCCGGGCTGCGAGCGCTTTCAAGAGATCGATGTGCGCTGCAGACAGTTGTCGGACGGCCCTCCCGTCGGCTTCTGCAGAATCGAGAACCCGCGGCTTAGGGTCGGCGCATTGCGGCGCGGTGTTTGAGGTCGTGGTTGCATCCATGACCCCCACAGTTCACGGGAGCATTTCAATTCAAAATGGCCTCTTCCGCCCATGCCGGCCCCTCACTGTTCATCGCAGCGCTAGAACAGCCCTGGTGAGGATGTCGGCAGCCCAGCGGCCCGCCCAGCACCCGTCCTGTCGGCCGACCAGGAACGAGGCGGGGCGCTGCTGCCGCAGCGCGGACGCACGCCCCCCACCGCTGCCGCGCCGGGGTTCCCGGCCTCGAGCGCTGTCGCTGTGGCCCCAGGTGGACCATCTCGGGACGCTATGTGCGCTGCACGCGGCAAAGAGCCCCAGCGTTAGCGCTCGCGACCCTGCGCGGGTTGTTCAAACCCGATCCGAACCGCTCAGTTGTTCACGCGACTTGCACGGGGCGTGCAGCACCGGCGAAAAACGCCAGAGCCGATAAAGAATTACGCCGGGGCCGACCTCCCCCTATTTGGACGGGCCGAGATCGCGACATTTTTTGACGCCAGAGAATAGAGCACTATTTTCTGGACGCATCTCGACCAAGTCGACCCACCAGTCGGCGCCAAGGCGGGGCTCTGCTGCAGCAGTGCCCCGCCGGTCAAGCCAGAGGCCGGGCTTTTTTTTCGCCTTGAAAAAGGTTGGCTTCGGAGGCACAGTGGCCGACCACTCGCACATGGTGCGGCGGTGGAACGCCCGCCGGGTTTGCTTGACGCCGCACCCAGGGAGGACTGGCTCGACCTTCCCGCCCCGCCCGAGGGCGAGGACATCGTGTTCGATTACGCCGCGACCGGGATGACGCTGCGGCGGCATCCGCTGGCCTTGCTGCGACCCATGCTCAGCGCGCGGCGGCTGCAGACGGCGGAAGAACTGACGCGAGCACCCCACGGCCGCATCGTGCGCGCCTGCGGCATCGTGACCTTGCGGCAACAGCCGGAAACGGCCAAGGGCACGGCCTTCGTGTCGATGGAGGACGAGACCGGGGTGGTGCAGGTGATTTGCTGGAAGGGCCTGCGGCAGCGGCAGCGCACGGTGCTGCTGAGAGCGAGACTGCTGGCGGTAGCGGGCACCTGGCAGCGCGAAGGCGACACGGCCAGCCTCATCGCCGGGCATCTGGAGGACCTGACGCCGTTGCTCGGACGGCTGGTGACACGGGGGCGGGAATTCCATTGAGCGGGTCGGGCCACTTGAATGCTGTATGCCTGGATGGGCTATCCATGTCGATCCACGGCTCCAGCAAACCAGAAGGCGGCCGGTTCCGAGTGCACGTTGTCGCGAATGTTGGCGCAGGCAATTCCCACCTCGTGCCCTTCGGCAAACAACCCAGTTATCGACGGCGCTGCGTGCTGACAGCGTCACGCCTACATGGGTTTCGCCCCCCCGATTTACGATGTGCCCGCCGCCGCCAATGTGGACCTCTGACGATCCATTGAGCGCAGTCCCAGAAAAATCGAACCCGCACAACCGCAACACATGGCCATCAAGAAGTCCGATCTCTATTCCAAACTCTGGGCCTCGTGCGACGAACTGCGCGGGGGCATGGATGCCAGCCAGTACAAGGACTACGTGCTGGTGATGCTGTTCATCAAATACATCAGCGACAAATACGCCGACCAGCCCTTCGCGCCGATTCAGATCCCCGCGGGCGCGAGCTTCGCCGACATGGTGGCGCTCAAAGGCCGCAGCGACATCGGCGACCAGATCAACAAAAAAATCATCCGCCCGCTGGAAGACGCCAACCGCCTGCGCATCAAGGCCGACTTCAATGACGACGCCTTGCTCGGGCAAGGCAAGGAGAAAGTCGACAAGCTAGGCAACCTGATCGGCATCTTCGAGTCCAAGGACCTGGACTTCAGCCGCCACCGCGCCGACGGTGACGACATCCTGGGCGATGCGTACGAATACCTGATGCGCCACTTCGCCACCGAAAGTGGAAAGAGCAAGGGCCAGTTCTACACACCCGCCGAAGTCAGCCGCGTCATGGCCCAGGTGCTGGGCATTGCCAGCGCCAAGACCAGCCCCGACACCACCGTGTACGACCCCACCTGTGGCTCCGGCTCGCTGCTGCTCAAGGTGGCCGAGGCGGCGCCCACCGCCGTCAGCGTCTACGGCCAGGAAAAGGAAGAAGTCACCAGCGGCCTGGCCCGCATGAACATGATCCTGCACCACAACCCCGGTGCGGTCATCGAACAGGGCAACACCCTGGCCGACCCCAAATTCCTCGATGGCGACCAGCTCAAGACCTTCGACTACGTGGTGGCCAACCCGCCGTTCTCCGACAAGCGCTGGAGCACCGGCCTGGGCGGCGACCGGTTCAAGCGCTTTGAAGGCTTCGGCACCCCGCCCGACAAACAGGGCGACTACGCCTACCTGCTGCACATCGTGCGCTCGCTCAAACCCACCGGCCGGGGCGCCTGCATCCTGCCGCACGGCGTGCTGTTCCGCGGCAATGCCGAGGCCGAGATCCGCAAGAGCCTGGTGCGGCGCGGGCTCATCCAGGCCATCATCGGCCTGCCGGCCAACCTGTTCTACGGCACCGGCATCCCGGCCTGCATCCTCGTCATCGACAAAGCCGGTGCCGCTGCGCGCAAGGGCATCTTCATGATCGACGCCGCCCAGGGCTTCATGAAAGACGGCCCCAAGAACCGCCTGCGCGAGCGCGACCTCCACCGCATCGTCGACACCTTCACCCGGCTGGACGGCAGCGACCCGCGCTATGCCCGCATGGTGGGCCTTCATGAAATCGAGAAGAACGACTTCAACCTCAACCTGCCGCGCTACATCGACAGCAGCACGCCCGAAGACGCGCAGGACATCGACGCGCACCTGAACGGCGGCATCCCCGAGGCCGACGTGCTGGCCCCCGACACGCTGGGCCACACCCTGGGCCGTTATTGGGCCGTCTGCCCGCAGCTCAAAGACGCGCTGTTCCAGCCGCGCCGCCCCGGTTACCTGGCCCTGACCGTGCCCCCCGCCGGCGTCAAGGCCGCCATCCACCAGCACCCCGAGTTCGTGGCCTTCACCCAGACCATGGCCGCCCACTTCGCCGCCTGGCGGGCCGAGGTCACGCCCTACCTCAAAGACCTGGAGCCTGACTTCCACCCCAAGGCATTGATCGCCGAAGTGGCCGAGGGCTTGCTCGACCACTACGAACACCCGCCCAAGGGGTGCCACCTCATCGACCCCTACGCCGCCTACCAGCACCTGATGGACTACTGGGCGCAGACGATGCAGGACGACGCCTACCTGATCAGCGAAGACGGCTGGAAGGCCGAGCCCACCCGCGTGCTGGAGACCAAGAAGAACAAGGACGGCACCCCCGGCAAAACCGTGGACAAAGGCTGGGCCTGCGACCTGGTGCCCAAAGCCCTGCTGGTGCAGCACCACTTTGCCGCCGAACAGGCCGAGCTGGACCGGCTGGCCGCCGAGCTGGAAACCGCCCAGGCCACCATGACCGAGCTGGAAGAAGAACACAGCGGTGACGATGCCGTGTTCAGCGGCTTTGAGAAGATCAACGACAAGGAAGTGAAGGCGCGCATCAAGGAGATCGGCCAGGACGCCGCTGAAGATCCGAACTCTGCCGACGAGCTGGCCGTGCTCAAGCAATGGCTGGCTCTGTCCGAACAGGCCAGCGGCCTGAAGAAGCGCATCAAGGCGCTGGACGCCGCACTCGATGCCCAGGCCCTGGCGCGCTACCCCACGCTGACACCCGACGAGGTGAAGACCCTGGTGGTGGACCACAAGTGGATGGCGGCGCTGGACGCCGCCGTGCACGGCGAGCTGGACCGCGTGAGCCAGGCCCTCACCGGGCGGGTGAAGGAACTGGCCGAGCGCTACGGGCGGACCATGCCGGAACTGGCGCAGCAGGTGGACGACCTGGAGACGCGGGTGGCGGGGCATCTGGCGAAGATGGGGTTTGTATGGAAGTGAGGGAGCCCAGTGCCAAGTACCTGGTGTCGCAGTGCAAGCGAACCGAGGCCGGAGACATCCCGTTTGACTGGATCGACATGCCGATTGGTGCGATAGCCGAAGTGACCTCTGGTGGAACGCCGAGTCGGAAAGTCGCTGCCTTCTGGGATGGCGACATTCCCTGGGTCACAACGGCAGAGCTGGACGGTGGGCAAATCACTGCGGCCTCACAGCACATCACCGCAGCAGGCCTCCAGAACTCGGCTGCGAAATGGTTGGCGCCCGGCACGCTACTGATCGCGCTCTACGGTCAAGGGAAAACTCGCGGAAAGTGCGCTGTCCTGAGAATCGCGGCAACCACCAATCAAGCATGCGCAGCGATAACGCTTGCCAAAGAAGTGGACAGCGACTTTGTTCGCCACAACCTGACTCACCGCTACGAGTACATCCGCAGCCTCAGCAATGGCGGCAGTCAAGAGAACCTCAGTGGACTTATCGTCAAGCAAATTCGCGTTGGGTTGCCCCCGACGCGCACAGAGCAGCACAGTATCGCCAGCGCTCTCACCGACGCCGACGCCCTGATCGACTCGCTGGAGCAACTGCTGACCAAGAAGCGCCAGATCAAGCAAGGCGCCATGCAGGAACTGCTCACCGGCAAGCGGCGGTTGCCGGGGTTCGACCGACCTTGGAAAGAATCAAAGCTGTGCCAACTGGGCACTTTCTTGAAGGGATCGGGCGTTAGGCGCGACGAAGCGCTCAGTGGCGATTTGCCTTGTGTGCGCTACGGCGAGATTTACACCACCCATTCGGACCACATTCGTAGCTTTAGCTCGTGGATTTCGCCTGTGGTGGCTGCCACATCGACTGTGCTGCGCCGAGGCGATCTGCTGTTTGCAGGCTCCGGTGAGACGAAGGAGGAAATCGGTAAGTGCGTGGCCTTCCTCTACAACGAGCCAGCGTACGCAGGCGGCGACATCGTGATCCTTCGCCCGACGGTGGAGGCTGATTCGATGTTCCTGGGCTATCTGCTCAACATGCCTTTTGTGGTGCGCCAGAAAGCCAGCAGAGGTCAGGGAGATGCCGTAGTGCACATCAGCGCCAATGCCCTAGGCGAAATCGAAGTTGAGTTACCGGAGGTGCCAGAGCAAACGACCATCGCCCAAGTCCTCTCCGACATGGACACCGAACTCACCGCCCTCGAATCCCGCCTCACCAAAGCCCGCGCCCTCAAGCAGGCCATGGCCCAGGCCCTGCTGACGGGCAAAATCCGACTGAACTGAAGTAGGCTGTCGAATCATGAAAATCCATCACATCTCGCTACAGAACTTCCGGCGTTACGAGCGGGCTGGTTTTCAGTTTCACCCGCAGTTCACCGTCATGATCGGCAACAACGGTGCGGGCAAGACCACCGTGCTGGACGCCTTGGCCATGCTGCTGAATACCTACTTTCAGGGTGCCAGACTGCCCACCGGTGGCGGGACGATCAAGCCTGCGGACGCCCGGGCGGTGTTCACCCAAAAGGAAGGGCAAGTCTTCAGGGAGCAGATGGATGACGTGGCGCTCGAAGCCACTGTGAAAATCGCCACAGGACCCTTGACTTGGCGCAGGGAGATTGGGGACCGCGGGGGGAAAGCCAAGAATCTGGTGCAACTGGGCGCACAGGGCCGAGCGCTGTTGAAGGCGGGGGAGAGTCCGGATTTGCCTTTGCTGCTGTACTACGGTGCTGGCCGGTTGTGGACGCTGCATGACAACGTGGAGACCAGCCAACCCTCGTCGCAGCTGGATGCCTACCGATATTGCCTGGACCCCAAGTCAGACCAGAAAGCATTTGAGAAGTGGTTCAAGAAGCTGACTTTCACCGCTCTGCAGAAAGGGGAAGCCAGCCCCGCGATCCAGGTGGTCAGAAATGCTGTGTTGGCGTGTATTCCGGGGGCTCAGGACTTCTTCCACGACACGGAGTACGACGAAATCACCATCCGCCTAGAAAAGGAAGGATTGGTCCAATTCAACAGCCTGAGTGACGGATACCGGAACATGGTGGCCATGGTGGCCGATATTGCGCACCGGGCTTCCCGCCTCAATCCGCAACATGGCGAGAACGCCGCGCTGAAGACGCAGGGTGTGGTGCTGATCGACGAGATCGATCTGCATCTGCACCCCAAGTGGCAACGCCACGTGGTGAAAGACCTCCAGCGGGCGTTTCCAGCACTGCAGTTCATTGCCACCACGCACTCCCCGTTCATCTTGCAATCGCTGAACCCGGGTGAAGTGATCGACCTGGATCAGCCCTTGCAGGACATTTCCGACGCTTCGGTGCCTGACGGTGTCGCAGCCCCCGGCCCAGGGGCAGCCTTCAGCAATCGGTCTATTGAGGACATTGTCGAGGGCGTCATGGGCATCAAGATGCCGCAACGAAGCGAGCGTCTGAAAGAAATGCATGAAGCCGCGAAGGCGTATTACGCGGAACTGAACGGACCACGCCCCACAGACGACCAGGCGCTCGAAGCGTTGAAGGTTCGACTGGATGAACTGTCGGCGCCCTTCAGCGAAGAGGTTGCCTATCACGCGTTTCTTGAGATGGAACGTCTGGCTGCTGGTTTGGGGCCGTCACGACCGCTGAAGGGCGACAAGTAATGCGGCCGGTTTTGAGGGGTACGTGCCCGCAGGATCAGAACGGGCAGGAGATCAAATTCAGCGCATACCAGCAAGCCCGTCGCGAGCTGATACAGCGTATGGGGGAGTACTGTTCTTACTGCGAGATGCAGCTGGATGCTTCGCTCGCCGTCGAACATGTCCAACCCAAGAAACCGCCCGGTGCCGCGGCAGCGATCCCAGAGCGAGAGCTTGATTGGGACAACTTCCTGCTGGCCTGTACCAACTGCAATTCCACCAAGGGCGATACAGATGTGGTGCTGAACGACTACCTGTGGCCGGACAGGGACGACACATTCCACGCCTTGCGCTACAGCGAAGGCGGCGTGGTGGAAAGCGTTCCAGGCGCCCTGCAGGTTCGATCTGATCGACTCATCAAGCTGGTCGGGCTGCATGTCCGACCAGATACCTTAGAAGCATCGGACCGGCGCTGGTTAAATCGGCGGGAGGCATGGGATATGGCCGTTCGTGCAAAAGATCGGCTGGCTCGCTGCCCCTTGGACGCTACGCAAGTCATGCGCGCGCAAATCATTGAGACCGCGCAGGCGAAGGGCTTCTGGAGCGTGTGGATGACGGTTTTTGCCGACGATCCAGCGATGCGGGATCTGTTGCTCCAAGCCTTGCCAGGTACGAACACCGGGCTCTTCTAGCTGCCACCTGTCGTGATTTGGCTCAGATGCCGGGATATCTCCCCAGGTTGCGCCATATTTCTGCGCCAAACGGGTGTGGTCGCTCTCTAGGTTGTTGTCTGCATTGAAGATTTTTTGCTTGGATGGTCAATGACTGAGCCAAAACAGCGCCCGCCCGCGCCAGGACTGCCCAAGAATTAAGCAATTATCTTTTTCAAGATAGTTTTGGATAAAAGCCAGGGACGGCCACATGAGCAGCATCAACAAACCCGAACGCGCCACCCAGAACCGGGTGATCGCGCTCTTCACCCAGCAGCTGGGTTACCGCTACCTGGGCGACTGGTCGGACCGGGCGGGCAACCACTGTGTGGAAGAGGGCCTGCTGTCGGCGCACCTGGCGGGGCGCGGCTACAGCCCCGCACACATCAGCGCCGCGCTGCACAAGCTGCGCTCTGAAGCGCTGCTGCACGGGCGCACGCTGTATGCCGCCAACCAGGCCGTGTACCAGCTGCTGCGCTACGGCGTGTCGGTGCGGGTGGAGGCCGGTGCGGACACGGAGACGGTGCACCTGGTGAACTGGGACCAGCCGGCCGACAACGACTTTGCCATTGCCGAGGAGGTGACGCTCAAGGGTGGGCATGAGCGCCGGCCCGACATCGTGCTGTACCTCAACGGCATCGCGGTGGGCGTGCTGGAGCTGAAGAACAGCCGCGTGGGCCTGGGCGAAGGCATCCGCCAGTGCCTGTCGAACCAGCAGCCGGAATTCAACGACTGGTTCTTCAGCACCGTCCAGCTGGTGATGGCGGGCAACGATTCGGAGGGGCTGCGCTACGGCAGCATCGAAACGCAGGAGAAGTACTTCCTGACCTGGAAGGAAGACGTGGCCGACAACGCTGGCTACAAGCTCGACAAGTACCTGGCCAAGCTGTGCAGCAAGGCCCGGCTGCTGGAGCTGATTCACGACTTCGTGCTGTTCGACGGCGGCGTCAAGAAGCTGCCGCGGGTGCACCAGTACTTCGGCATCAAGGCGGCGCAGGCGCATGTGCAGCAACGGCGTGGCGGCATCATCTGGCACACCCAGGGGGCGGGCAAGAGCATCCTGATGGTGCTGCTGGCGCGCTGGATTCTGGAGAACCAGCCGGCGGCGCGCGTGGCCATCATCACCGACCGCGAAGAGCTGGATGAGCAAATTGACCGGGTGTTCAAGGATGCAGGGCAGGCCATCCAGCGCAGCCAGAGTGGCCGCGACCTGATGGCGCAACTGGCACAGCCCAATCCGCGTCTGTTGTGTTCGCTGGTGCACAAGTTCGGGCGGCGCGGAGTGGGCGACACGGAAGAGGACTTCGCCACCTACCTGCGCGAACTGGCCGCACAGCCCAGCCAGACGCAGGGTGAGATTTATGTGTTCGTGGACGAGTGCCACCGCACCCAGGGCGGCAAGCTGCACAAGCTGATGAAGGCGCTGATGCCGAACGCGGTGTTCATCGGTTTCACGGGCACGCCGCTGCTCAAGCAAGATGCGCAGACCAGCCTGGAGGTGTTCGGCGGCTACATCCACACCTACAAGTTCGCCGAGGCGGTGGAAGACGGCGTGGTGCTGGACCTGGTGTACGAGGCGCGCGACATCGACCAGAAGCTGGGCAGCAACGAACAGATCGACCAGTGGTTCGAGGCCAAGACCAAGGGCCTGAACGAATGGCAGAAGGACGAGCTGAAGAAGCAGTGGGGCACCATGCAGCATGTGCTCAGCTCGCGCGCCCGCATGGACCGGGTGGTGGCCGACATCGTGTTCGACTTCGCGGTCAAGCCGCGGCTGTCCAGTGAGCGAGGCAACGCCATCCTGGTGGCGTCGAGCATCTACGAGGCCTGCAAGTACTTCGCCTTGTTCGGCAAGACGGTGTTCAAGGGCCGCTGCGCGGTGGTCACCTCGTACGACCCGCAAGCCTCGGACGTCAGCAAGGAGGAAACCGGCGCCAACACCGAGAGCGACAAGCAGTTCATCTACAACACCTACACCGACTTGCTCAAGGACGTGGTGGCCCGGCCGGGGATGACCCGGACGGAAACCTACGAGCAGGAGGTGAAGAAGCGCTTCATCCGCGAACCGGCGCAGATGAAACTGCTGATCGTGGTCGACAAGCTGCTGACCGGATTCGACGCGCCGCCCTGTACCTATCTCTACATCGACAAGTCGATGCAGGACCACGGCCTGTTCCAGGCCATCTGCCGGACCAACCGGCTTGACGGCGATGACAAGGACTTCGGCCACATCGTCGACTACAAGGACCTGTTCAAAAAGGTGGAGAAGGCGATCGCGGTCTACACCTCGGAGCTGGACCACAGCGCCGGGGGTGCCGACCCCGAGATCATGATCAAAGACCGTCTGGAGGTGGGCCGCGTGCGTCTGGACGATGCGATCGAGGCCCTGGCCCTGCTGTGTGAACCGGTGCAGCCGCCCAAGGGCGACCTGCAGTACATCCACTACTTCTGCGGCAACACCGAGATTCCCGACGACTTGAAGTCGCGCGAACCGCATCGCGTGGCGCTCTACAAAGCCGTGGTGGCCCTGGTGCGCGCTTTTGCCAACCTGGCCGACGAGATGGAGGCCGCTGGCTACACGCCCGAGCAGATCGATCGCAGCAAGGCCCTGGTGAAACACTACCTGAACCTGCGCGAAATCATCCGCAAGGCCGCTGGCGAGACACTCGACCTGAAACCCTACGAGGCGGACATGCGCCACCTCATCGACACTTACATCGAAGCACAGGCGCCGCGCAAGATCTCTCCTTTCGACGGGGTGGGTTTGCTGGATCTGATCGTGAAGACCGGCATCGCCGACGCGATTGCCGAGCGCCTGGGCGAGATGAAGGGCAACCAGGAATCCATCGCCGAGACCATCGAGAACAACGTCCGCAGCAGGATCCTCAAGGAGCAGCTCACCGACCCGGCCTACTTCGCCAAGATGTCCGCGCTGCTCGATGAAATCATCCGCCTGCGCAAGGAGCGAGCCGTCGAGTACGAGGACTACCTGGCCCGGATCGCCGACATCGCCAAGCAGGTCAGCGCCGGCAAGTCCGAGGACACGCCGCCGCAGCTGAAAACCCAGGGCCAGCTGGCCCTGTACAACAACCTGAAGGGCCACGTGGTCGTGGATGCCGTGCAGGAGCCCGAAGCTCCCTACGGCGCGTGGGACCGGGCGCTGGACACGGCACTGCACCTGGACCGGGCCATCAAGTCCAAGCGGCCGGACGCTTGGCGCGGGGTGGTCGCGCGCGAGCAGATGGTCAAACAGGCGATGTACGAGGTGCTGCAGAACTTCGACGAAGTGCAGCGGCTGTTCCCCATCGTGTTCGCGCAGAAGGAGTACTGATGCGCGACACCCTCGACCTGGGCGGGCTGCGGGCCGAGGTGACCCGAAAAGCGATCAAGCACGTCCACCTGAGCGTGCTGCCGCCCGCAGGCAGGGTCCGGGTCGCGGCCCCCGAGGCCATGCCGCTGGACACGATCCGCCTGTTCGTCGTCTCCAAGCTGGGGTGGATCCGTTCCCAGCAACGCAAGCTGCAGGCGCAGGATCGGGAGGCGCCCCATGAGTTCCTGAACAAGGAAAGTCATTTTCTGTGGGGCAAGCGCTATCTCCTTGAGATCAGCTTTGCCGAGTCGCCGCCGGCCGTGAGCATCTCGCCGCGCAAGCTCCAGCTGCAAGTGCGACCCGGCACCGATCCGGCCAAGTGCGGGCAGATTCTCGAGGGCTGGTACCGGCAGCAGGTTCGCAATGCTCTGCCGCAACTGCTGGCCCAGTGGGAACCCCTGCTGCAAGTGAAGGCCGCGCGCGTGTTCGTGCAGCGCATGAAAACCAAATGGGGCAGCTGCAACCCCGCCCTGGGCTCCATCCGGCTCAACACCGATCTCGCCAAAAAGCCGCCCGAGTGCCTCGAGTACATCGTGGTCCATGAGCTGGTGCACCTGGTAGAGCCAACGCACAACGCCCGGTTTTCGGATCTCATGGACCAGCACCTCCCGCACTGGCAGCACCTGCGCAAACAGCTCAACAGGCTGCCGGTCAGGCACGAGGATTGGGGGTATTAGCAGAGGTGGTGCGACAGATGGCCGCGAGCTTGGTCGCAGTCCTGCTGCTGCGGGTTGCCGAGTACCTACCGGCAGATGCCCGGTCTGAGCAGGCATCGGACATGGCACGGGTACCGGCCGCTGCGCCGTAGCCGACGTTCGCCGCAGGAATCAACCTTGTCGGCCGGGTCTGCCCAGCAGCCGCGCCGATCGGGCTTCCGTGGGGGCGGTGACGCGAGGCCGTTAATGCGCGGGGCGTTGCGGAATCTTCATTTTGCTGGTGGTTTCATTTCAAGCGGATGATTTGAAAATGTTTATTTCGGGTGGGGATTGGTTGCTAATTATATTATTAAGCTGAGGGTCAGAAAATCCTGAACACTTGCAACTCCTGGTCGGAATAACGTAATGTGTCGTTGAAAGCAGAAGTCTTGTGCTTGAGTGATCGGAACAGGTATGCCCTTTCTGCGAGGCCCCCATTGGAGGGATGGTCTCACTTCAGCGGCGGCGCTGTAGGTGGGCGGACCATGCCATCTCCGGGCGGCTCATAAAGCCCCATAGAAAACGCCATGCCTTTGACTAATAGCGTGCTTTATCCTGACGTAGCCACGAAATAAGTACGCCCTCTCAATCCTCCTCAACTAGTACATCAGCGGCAGGAAATCTTGAGTTGCTCGCCACACAAGACGAAGCACATGAGGGCATTCGGCAGGGTCACAGCGTCCCAGCACGTTGTCATAGCTTGACACAGGAATCCAGACCTGCGCTGGCCAGCGCAGCAGCGGCGGACCGGGTTTCTACCCCAAGCTTTCTGAAAATATGTTCTAGGTGTTTGTTCACCGTGCGGTGGCTCAATCCAAGGATGTCGCCTATGTCCCGGTTAGTCTTGCCTTTGGAGAGCCAGGAGAGCACCTCTGCTTCACGTGGCGTGAGCGCGGCATGCGCCAGCCGGGACGAGGCGCCACTCGCAGCCGTCTGCCGCTCAACCAGCAACATGGTTTCGCCCACGCCAGTGCGCCCCAGATTCTTGACGATATAAGCCTGCTCGCCAACGCCGCGCAGGAAATACCCATCTGGGCTGGATTGTGCTGTAAGCACCGGCGTCAGCGACGGCGGGAGCCTATCGATCTGGCCGTGTGGCGACAGATCCTGCAGCCAGGCGATGGCCTTGGGGGAGCGCCAAGCGATCCGCCCCTGTGTATCCACCAGCACAACCCCCAGAGTGGCGATGTCTACCGCGTCGCGCGCAAGCCGCGCTATGCGAGCGTTGCGCGTGTGGGTATGAAGTCGCGCCAGCACTTCGGGTGCGCGCACAGGCTTGACCACATAGTCCACTCCGCCACTGTCGAATCCCTGGAGCACTGAGTCGGTGTCGGACAGGCCGGTCATGAAAATGACGGGAATATGCGTTAGGCCGGGGTCCGCCTTGATCAATCGACAGGTGTCGAAACCCGACATACCGGGCATCATCGCATCCAGCAGGATTGCATCTGGCACCACCAGGCGAAGTCGCTCCAGCGCCATCTCACCGTCACTGGCCACGAGCACGGTATATCCCGCGTCTTCGAGCATGCGGCACAACAAAGCTAGGCTGCTGGGCGCATCGTCCACGACCAGCACCACCAGCCGTTCGCGCGCCATGTCCTCACTCATGTTCCGCCTCTGCTAAGGCTCTTCCAAGACCGGACAGGTCGAAGCGCCCCAGCAGCCGACCCAAACGTTCGCAGTCCGCAGCCAGTTCGGGGTGCCTGTGGCGCACGTCTTCCAGAATCCGTGCCAGCCCATTCACATGGCCTATGCGCAACTCGCGCAAGGCCCGCTCGTGGAAATCGCCAGGCAGCTTAACGCGCTCATATGCCGCAAGAACCACCCCATTGGTGATGCGCGGCGGTTCTGCAGCCAGCCATTCCAAGCCTAGACACTTCTGCAGGGTCTGCATCAGTTCCGCCTCGATCACTGGTTTGCCGACGAATGCCTGGCAGCCCGCCGCGCGCATCAATGGTTGCTGGTTCTCAAACACGCTGGCTGACACAAGGATGATGGGCATGGCGTGGCCGGCCTCGCGGATGCGGCGGGTCGTTTCCCATCCGTCCATATCGTCCATGTTGATATCGAGCAAGACGGCGTCCGGCTTGCTCGATGTAGCAAGGATTTCCATACATTCCGTGCCACTGGCGGCCTCGATAAGCTCGAATCCCATCGGCACCAACATGCCCGCCAGCATCTGGCGCTGCACTGGCTGGTCGTCGACAACCAGCAGGCAGCGGCGCGGGCTTAGGTAACCCGCCGCGCGCACCGGCACATCAGCCTGCCGCTGCCCTCCAGGATCAGCCATCTCGCGAAGATACAGGCGTACCCGAAAAAGGCTGCCTGACTTGGACGTACGTACCAGGGCTAGTTCGCCCCCCATCAGCGACGCCAGCAACGCCGAAATAGTTAGTCCCAGTCCTGTACCACCCTCGGCACGTTGTCGGCCAGTGGCGCCTCGCTCAAACGGCGAGAAGATGCGCTGTACGTCTTGGGGCGCGACTCCGACACCCGTGTCCTCCACGTCGAAAATCAGCACCTCGTGCCTGCAATCTACGTGCAACGAAACCCGCCCCACGTCTGTGAAGCGGGCTGCGTTGCTCAGTAGGTTGATGAGAATCTGCCGCAGGTACTTTGCGTCGGCCAGTACCCAGGCTGGCATTGGGCCGCTGTGGGTGTAGGCGAACTCCAGACCCTTGCTCTCAATCTGCGGCCTCACCATGGCATCCAATTCATCCATAAAGACTGGCAAGGCCAGAGGCGCCTGATCAAGACGCAGCCTTCCCGCCTCGATGCGGGCAAGGTCCAGTAGCCCGTCGACCAAGGCCAGCATATGCTCTGCGCTGCGGTGGATGGTGCGCACCCCGTCCTTGGCCGTTGGCGCCAGGGGCTCGTTCTTGAGCAGGATCTGCGAATATCCGAGGATGCTGTTAAGCGGCGTACGCAGTTCATGCGTCATGCCCGCCACGTAGCGCGTCTTGGCCAAGTTAGCCGCCTCGGCCAATTCCTTGGCCTCTTGTAAGGCCACGTCAGTACGCCTGTGCGCCTCGATTTCCTGCGTCAGCAGCAGGTTTTGGCGATTGGACTCATCCTGCGCCATGCGCCGACTCTCACTGGACAGAACCACCCACCAGCTACACACTGCAATGATGAGCAGCAACACCGCAAAGACCTTGAAGAACGCCGTCTCCAGAAACGGCCCCAGCATATCGGCACCAGGCGCGGCGGCTTCTTGAAGATAGACCACCCCCATCACCGTGAAAAGCAGCAGCGTTAGCGAGAAGAACACTACGAAGTAGTGCGCGACGCGTACGTTGACCTTGTGCGCGATTGCCCGCGGCAGCAAGATCGTCAGCATTTCCTCAGCCTGCTCGGCTGCCCGCGACCCAGTCTTGCAGCGGTCATGGCAGCGCGATTCCAGCGAGCAGCACAGCGAGCAGATCGGGGCGTCATAAGCCGGGCAATGTGACATGTCCTCTGATTCGAAGACGTTATCGCAGACACTGCAGCGCACCGCCGCGCCGGGGCGAAACCCGGAGTCGTTCGGGCGCGCAATGTAGTAACGCCCACAGGTCAGCCAGGCAATCAATGGTGACGTGACAAGGGATACAACCAATGCAATCAGCGGAGCCAACGCCTGCGCCGTCGTGCCCATCAAGCCGGCATGGGCCACAATCGACATAACCGCCGCGAGCAACATCGCGCCGATGCCAACCGGATTGACGTCGTACAGATGCCCTCGCTTGAATTCGATGCCTTTAGGGCTCAGCCCGAGCGGCTTATTGATTACTAGTACAACATCCCTTAAATAGAGTTACAGCTCAGGATCAAGGTATGGCGCCAGCATGGCGACCACGATCTCGGCGGTTTGGTGCAGGTTGCCGGAGGCGGGCAGTGGCTCCCAACGCCCTGAATGGGTTCGAAAGGCAGCCACGTAGTGGTCGCGCCCTGTCTCGGTCAATCGGGCGACGGTGTCGAGGGATTCGTCGCGCTGCATCTGGATGAGCAGATGCTTGCCATAGCGGCGCACTCGGGCGGCGGCGTGCCCGGTCAACTGGGCGAGCAAGCCCTGCAATTCACTGGCGGGGTCGGGGACGAGGGGTGCGGTCATGGCGAGAGCAATGGACGTGATGCCTAGGCTCCCCAGTTTGCAACTCGAAGCCTGCAAACGTCCAGCGGAACGGTCGCGGATCGAGGTTGCGCTGGGCAATGAAGTCCTCGGTGCGCTCGCGCAGATGGTGCACCGAGATGTGGCTGGCACGGCGCAGCACCCGGCGGGCGTAGATGCCGAACAGCAACTCGATCTGGTTGACCCAACTGGCATGCAGCGGGGTGTAGTGAAAGACGAAGCGTCCGCCGTGTCGGGCATTGAACGCCTGCCACACGCCCCAGGCGCGATGGGTATTGAGGTTGTCCCAGATGACATGCACGGGCCCGCTGGGATATGCGCGCGCGACGTCTTCCATGAAAGCCACGAGGTCGGCCTGGGTGCGGCGATCGGTACAGCGCCCCAGCACACGGCCGGTATGCACGTCCAGCGCCGCGGTCAGCGCCTGTGTACCGTGGCGGATGTATTCGAATTCGTGGCGGCGCAGTCGCCCGGGTTGCGCGTGGCGATCCGCATGCTTGCGCTCGATGGCCTGGATGCCGGTCTTCTCATCGACGCTCAGCACCACGCTGCCCTTGGGCGCGCGCCGGTACAGCGCGCAAATCGCGTTGACCTTCTCGCGGAATTGCGGGTCGGGCGAATGCAACCATTGCCGAACGCGGTGCGGCCGCACGTCGCCAGCCTGCAAAATGCGCTGCAAGTGGCTACGGCTGATGTGCTTGACCACGCCTCGCTCCACTGCGCGCACGCACAACTCATCCAGCGTCGGCAGCGTCCCGGCGCGATCCTCGCCGGTCTCGCACGCTAGCGCCAGCAGTTGCAAACGCTGCGCCGGGTCAATCTGTCGAGGTCGGCCCGGGCGCAGCCCCTCGTGCAGGCCTTCCACACCCGATTGCGCAAGCCGCTCTCGCCAGCGCATCACGGTCGGCCGCGACACCTGCAACGTCGATGCGATCGACGAGATCGTGTGTCCATCGTGGAGCAGCAACGCGATCCGCGCTCGCAGCGCGTCGCGCTGCGGCGCCGTACCCCGACGCAGCGTATCTCGCAGCTTCGCCTGATCCTTCCTCGACAACTTGATGACTGATGCCACGCGCTCACGACTCATGGCCAAACAGTCTACTTCATGCCCCTCTCTATGTAACGGTATTTCAGGGATGTTGTACTAGATCGGCCACTAACGCCCCAACCCAGGCAATGGCAATATTGCTGTAAAGGCCGAGCACTCCTTCAATGGCGTGGAACACATCCATCACCATAAGCATCAAAGCAATCACCACGTTGAATACCAGCCACACTACGCGACCGGGATGGCTGTGGGTCAGCCGCGCAAAGAAATTTGACCAGGCTAGCGAACCGGCATAAGCGTTGGTTACGTTGATCTTCACCTGCGACACTATGACGAACAGCGTGGTCACGCCGATCGCGAGCGTCGGCGAACTGAATACATACGAATATCCGGTGAGATACATCTGCGTGGGCTCCACCGCGTGCGACGCGCCAACGCCGTGTTGCACAGCTAGATAGGCCAGGAAGGCGCCCCCGATCATCTTGAGCATGCCCGGGATAATCCACCCCGGTCCGGCCACCAGCACCGCAGCCCACCAGCGCACACGATTCTCATGCGTGCGTTCAGGCAGGAAGCGCAGAAAGTCCACCTGTTCGCCGATCTGCACGATGAGAGAAAAAGCCACCGTCGCCGAGGCGCCGAACATCACCAGTTCGAAGCCGCTGCTGCCCGAAATACGGCCCGCGAAATGGGTGAACTCGGCAAACGCCCCCGGACGCTCCCAGGCCACCGCCAGGAACGGCAGCACCAGCAGGAACATCCAGAGCGGCTGCGTCCACGTCTGCAGCTTCGAGATCAGCGTGATCCCCCGCATCGCCAGCGGAATGATGAGCAGCGAGCTCAGCAAATAGCACCAGATCAGCCCGATGCCCAACCACATCTGCAGCGCTAGCGCCATGATGGCCGCTTCGAGCGCAAAAAAGATGAAGGTGAAGCTCGCGTAGATCAGCGAAGTGATGGTGGAGCCGAGATAGCCGAACCCCGCGCCGCGGGTGAGCAGGTCCATGTCCACGCCGTAGCGGGCGGCGTAGTAGCTGATGGGCAGGCCTGTGAGGAAAGTGATGAGTCCGACGAGCAGGATGGCCATCACCGCGTTGGTGAAACCGTAGTTCAGCGCGATGGTGGCGCCGATGGCCTCCATCGCCAGGAACGACACCGCGCCGAAGGCCGTGTTGGCCACGCGCAGCTCCGACCACTTGCGAAATTTGCGCGGTGTGTAACGCAGCGCATAGTCCTCCATGGTCTCGTCGGCCACCCAGGCGTTGTAGCTACGCCGGATGCGAAAGATCTTCTGAGTTGCGGCGGCCACAGAGCGCTGGATGTCGGGGGCTCGGACGGCCCGATGTCAATGTCGACAATGCTATTCCATTCTGACAATTTGCTACTCCGTCATTTGACGTACGCGCCGCACCTGTTTGCGCGCCCCCCAAACGCATGTCTCCCCAGGATTTCAGGGCCGGAGCGCAGCCGGGTCGATAGATAGAACGGCGATGCCGAGCCGCTCCGCCTCCAGGCGCGCGCGGCGGAAGTCCTCCCGCAGGTAGCGGGGATCGTGGCAGTCCACGTCGTGCGGCTGCCCGTCGGTCAGCAGGATGATGCGGCGCCCGTCGGCCACGGGCACCTCGGCGAGCAGCGCCGACGCACCGCGCACCGCCGCCCCCATGCGGGTCGACCAGCCGGGCGACAGCCGAGCCAGCCGCTCCGAGAGCGGCCCAGCCGCAGGAGGGTCGGCGAAGTCGCGCAGGCGCTGAAACCGCACCTGCGAGCGGGTGTTCGACGCAAAGGCCAGCACGGCGCACCGCCCGCCGGAGCGCAACACGCCCTCCGCCAGCGCAAGGGCGAGCCAACGCATGCGCTCCAGCACCGTGTGCCCGCAGCCTCTCGGCAGTGTCTCAGAGGTCGAGGCGGACACATCGAGCACGATGGCGACCACCTCGCCGCGCGTGCGGGTGGTCCGCTCGCGGTACAGGCGCGGGTCCACCGGCTCGCGCCGACGCTGCGCCGCGCGGGCGTCCACCACGGCGGGGAGGTCGAAGACCGGCCCACGCACCGAACGCCGCCGCTTCGGCGACCGATGCGCCGGGGCGAGCACGCGACGGGCGAGCAGGCGGTCGCTCAGCGGAGCGGACTCGCCGGGCACGCTTTCGCTCTCCACCGCAACCGGTGCCTCCACCTGCACAGTGCACCAGGCGTGGCGGTAGCGGCGAATGCGGTAGTCCCATTCCGGCGTGGCGAGTTCGCGCACCACCTGTCCGTCGAGGCCTTCGCTGGCCGCGACGTTCTCCATCGCGGGCCGGGCATCGGCCTCGGTAGGCGGGGCACTCGGTGGCGTAGTCGCGCCGCCTGGCGGCGGGGCATCGGCCGGGTTCTGCTCGACCGGCCGGGCGGACCGCGGCAATGGCATGCCTTCGTCCTCCGGTGGGGTCGTCCAGAGATGGGCGTTGTCGTCGCGATAGGCCGGCTGGATCTCAAACACGCCGGCATTCAGGCGCAGACGCAGCTGACCCAGATCGTTCCCCAGGATGGAGGCGACGCGGCGCAGCGCCGTGGGCGACGGCGGCCGCCAGTCGCGCCGCCCCTCGCCGTGACCCGTGAAGAACAGCCTGCGCCCCTTGAGCACCCAGGGATGGGGGTCACGGGCCGCAGGGTCGAACAGGGCGCGGGCTAGGCGGGCGAACAGCACCTCAAGGGTGGGAGTAAGGGCGACATCGGCAACGTGGAAAGGTACCCACAGCGCGCGCAGGCCAGGAAGATCCTCCATGGCCAGCCATTCCACCCGCGCGTCCTCCAGCAGGCCCACGAGGATCTGCTGCACCACGCGCAGGCCGCCGCGCGGCATCGGCGCCATGCCGAAGCGCCGGTGCGCCGCAGCATGGGCAAGCGTCGCAATGTCTAGGAGCACCCGCTCGTCCGTGGGTAGCCCGACGGGGAGGTACCAGTCGTCGGCGTCGATGCGCGCGCGCTGCGGGCTCACGTCGGCCGGCAGGACGTGCAACGACGGCATGTTGCCCCACAGCATGCGCACATACACCGGCAGCTGCCGGTATGTCGCGATGGTGCGCGCCTGCATGGCCGGGTTCAGAAGGCCGCGTCCACCGCGGCAGCCAGCGCGGCGGCGAGGTCGGCGTCGTCGGTCAAGGCGGCCACTACCGCGAGGCGGCAGGCTTCGCCCGGCGGTAGCCCCTGGGTCACCAACCCACCGGCATGCACGAGCATGCGGGTGGAGGCCCCCTCCTCCAGCCCGGCGTCCCGCAGGATGCGCGTCTTGCGGCCAAGGGCGACGAGGCGGCCCGCCAGCTCGGCGTCCACGCCGGATTCATGCGCCACGATGGCTGCCTCCACATCAGCTGCCGGATATGTGAAGTCCAGGGCACAGAACCGCTGGCGGGTGGAGGTCTTGAGTGCTTTGCCGAGCCCCTGGTAGCCGGGGTTGAACGACGCGACCAGCAGAAAGTCGGGATGCGCGCGCACCAGTTCGTGCCGCGCCTCAATGGGCAGGGCCCGCCGCGTGTCGGTGAGGGGGTGGATGATAACGGTAGTGTCGGGCCGCGCCTCGACTACTTCGTCCAGGTAGCAAATCGCCCCATGGCGGGCGGCAAAGGTCAGCGGGCCGTCGTGCCAGCGGGTGCCGTCGGCGTCGAGCAGCCAGCGCCCGACTAGATCGGCGGTGGTGGTGTCCTCGTTGCACGCGATGGTGACTAATGCTCGGCCAAGCCGCCAGGCCATGTGCTCGACGAAGCGCGTCTTGCCGCAGCCCGTCGGCCCCTTCAGCAGCAGCGGCATACGCAGGGCAGCGGCCGCCTCGAAGGCCGCGACCTCGCGGCCGACCCGCGCGTAATAGGGCTCGGCCCCGATCCGCCAGGAGGCCAGCGGATCGGACATCAGACCCTCCTCCCCGGTGCGGCGCTGGTCACGGCACGGCCGGTCACTTGTGGCCGACCGATTCCGGGTTGGGAATGCCTGGCACCGGACATTCCTCGGTGCCGACCATCGGGCGGGTGAACGACTCGACCATCTTCTGCGTGCCTTCGGGGTCGTTGACCCATTTGGCGTAGAAATCGTACGGGCAGGTGGCGACACCCTTGTCACCTTCCTGCGAGTTGATCTTGCCGGTGTAGCCGCGGTGCAGCAGCTTGAACAGGTGGTTCTCGGACTGGCCGTTCTTGCGGGCGTCGCGGATCAGACTGGTGCTGAGCGCGGCGTACTGGATGCCGTACTCCTCTTCGCCGCATTCGCCCAGCGTTCGGCCGTCGAAGCCGACGATGGCCGAATGCCCGAAGTAGGAATACACCCCGTCGAAGCCGGCGGCGTTCGCCACCGCGACGTACACGTTGTTGGCCCAGGCCATGGCCTGAGCCATGAGCACCTGCTGATCCTTGGCGGGGTACATGTAGCCCTGGCAGCGCACGATGAGCTCGGCGCCCTTCATGGCGCAGTCGCGCCAGATCTCGGGGTAGTTGCCGTCGTCGCAGATGATCAGGCTGACCTTCAGGCCCTTCGGCCCCTCGGACACATAGGTGCAGTTGCCCGGATACCAGCCCTCGATGGGCACCCAGGGCATGATCTTGCGGTATTTCTGCACCACCTCGCCCTGATCGTTCATCAGGATGAGGGTGTTGTAGGGCGCCTTGTGCGGGTGCTCCTCGTGCTGCTCGCCGGTGAGCGAGAACACGCCCCACACCTTGGCCTTGCGGCAGGCCTCGGCAAAGATCTCCGTCTCCGCGCCGGGCACGGTGGAGGCGGTGTCGTACATCTCCTGCGCGTCGTACATGATGCCGTGGGTGCTGTACTCGGGGAAGACCACGAGATCCAGGCCGGGCAGGCCAACCTTCATGCCCTCGATCATCGCGGCGATCTTGCGCGCATTGTCGAGCACCTCGGCACGGGCGTGCAGGCGCGGCATCTTGTAGTTCACCACGGCCACACCGACCGTGTCCTTGCTGCTGGAAATATCTCCGTGAAGCATGGCGTGTCCTCTGTCTCTAGTTGATGGCGCTCAGTGGCTGATCATCCATGGGCGCTTGGTGGGAAAGCCCTTGGCGCCGTCGGCCGCGCGCACGGTGGCCTTGGAGCCGGTGCTGCTGCAGCAGCCGCAGCCTGGTGGATGCTTGTAGGCGCGGTATTCGCCGCTGGTCATGGGCGCGTGGGAGGCGCGCTCATTGGTCGCATGGGCTTTGCGCGCGGTGGCCGATATGGCGGACAAAGCGGGCGCCGAGGCAATGACGCGGTGGGCCTCGCGGCAGCAGATCGGGCAGTTGCAGCTGGCGTCGCGCTGCGCAATGGGGCGCAGCAGGTCGAAAGTGCCGCAGCTGTCGCACTGATATTCGTAGGTCGGCATGGCGTGCTCGGATCAGATTTGGCCGGAGCCGCGAGGCTCCGGCCCGGTTGCCCTCAATCCTCGGACAGCGGCAGATCGACCCCGCCGGTGATGTGCTTGATCGGCCCGGCTGCGCTCGGGTTGATGTCGAACTCGAAGATCTCGGTCGGTAGCCACAGGGTGGCGCAGGCGTTGGGAATGTCCACCACGCCACTGATATGTCCCTGCACCGGCGCGGTGCCCAGAATGGAGTAGGCCTGGGCCCCGGAATAGCCGAACTTCTTGAGGTACTCGATGGCGTTCAGACAGGCCTGGCGATAGGCCACGTGCACGTCGAGGTAGTGCTGCTGGCCCTGCTCGTCGACAGAGATGCCTTCAAAGATCACATAGTCCTTGTAAGTCGGGGTGATGGGACTGGGCTTGAAGATGGGGTTCTTGATGCCGTACTTGGCCATGCCGCCCTTGATCAGGTTCACGCGCATGTGCACCCAGCCGGCCATCTCGATGGCGCCGCAGAAAGTGATCTCGCCGTCGCCCTGGCTGAAGTGCAGATCGCCAACCGACAGGCCGGCGCCGTCCACGTAAACGGGGAAGAAGACCTTGGAGCCGCGCGACAGATCTTTGATGTCGCAGTTGCCGCCATGCTCGCGAGGCGGCACGGTGCGCGCGCCCTCGGCGGCCGCCTTGTCACGAGCCTCGCCCTTGAGTTTGCCCATGTGAGCAGTCTTGGCGAACGGCGGGTTGGCCAGCGGCGGCACGCGTTCCGGATTGGTGGCGATGAAGTCCACCTCGCGCTCGTTCCACATGTCGAGCATCTTCTGGTCGGGCAGGCAACCGATAAGGCCAGGGTGGATCAGGCCGGCGAAATTCACGCCGGGAATGTGGCGCGAACTGGTGAACATACCGTGGAAGTCCCAGATGGACTTCTGCGCCTTAGGGAAGTGCTCGGTGAGGAAGCCGCCGCCGTTCTTCTTACTGAAGAAGCCGTTGAAGCCCCACAGGCTGTCGGGCTTGGCGCCGATGTCGAGCAGGTCCACCACCAGCAGATCGCCGGGCTCGGCGCCCTTCACTCCTACGGGACCAGATAGGAAGTGCACCGTGCTGAGATCAATGTCGCGCACATCGTCCGCGCTGTCGTTGTTTTTGATGTAGCCGCCCGTCCAGTCGTAGGTCTCCAGGATGAAGTCGTCGCCGGGCTTCACCCAAGTGGCCATCGGAATGTCAGGATGCCAGCGGTTGTGGACCCGTTCGTTGTTGTACGGGGACTGCGCGAGATCGACTTTGATGAGGGTGTCGGCCATCATGAACTCCTTGGTAGAACAGTAGAAACAACCATCTGCCGCTCCTGCATTTGCAGGCGATGCGGCAGGACTAACTAGATCGACAGGTAGCGGCTGATGGTCTGCTCGTCCACGTTGGCCCGCAGGTCTTCATAGACGAAGCGCCCCTTGTCGATGACAAAAAAGCGGTCGGCAATGTCGAGCGTGAAACTGAGCACCTGTTCGGACACGACGATGGTCAGCTTGCGCATGTCGCGAATCTCTCGCAGACTCTTGGCGATGTCTTTGATGATCGACGGCTGAATACCCTCAGTTGGTTCGTCAAGCAGCAGCACCTTGGGGTTGGTCGCCAGGGCACGTGCAATGGCGAGCTGCTGCTGTTGACCTCCGGAAAGATTGCCGCCCTTGCGTCCGCGCATGTCGAACAGAACCGGGAACAGCGCATACAGCTCTTCCGGCACCACACCCTTGGCGCTGGGCGGCAGGCCCGTCTGGATGTTCTCCAGTACGGTCATGTGAGAGAAAATCATTCGCCCCTGCGGAACATAGGCAATGCCCTGCGCAACGCGCTGATACGGTTCCAACCGATCGAGCGACTGACCGTCCACGGCCACGTCGCCACGGAAGGCGGGCAGGATGCCCATCAGGGTGCGGAACAGCGTGGACTTGCCCATGCCGTTGCGGCCCATGATGGCCACGATTTCCTGCTGGCCGATGTTGAAGTCCAGATCGTGAATGACTTCGCTTTGTCCGTAACCGGACGAGAGACCCTTGACGCTGAACATGGATGCTGACATCACTGGCTCCCTCAATGGCCCAAATAGACTTCGATGACCTTCGGGTCGTTCTGCACGGCATCCATGTTTCCTTCGGCCAGCAGCTTGCCCTGGTGCAGCACGGTCACCTTGTGCGCGATGCGCTTGACGAACTCCATATCGTGTTCGATCACGATCACCGAGCGTCCCTGCGAAATACGGCTGAGCAGATCGGCGGTCTTCTCGCGCTCAGACACACTCATGCCCGCCACGGGCTCGTCAAGCATCAGCAGCTCTGGGTCCTGGATGATCAGCATGCCGATCTCCAGCCACTGCTTCTGCCCGTGGCTGAGCAGCCCGGCCTGGGTGTGCAGGTGCTCCGACAGGAAGATGGTTTCGAGCACCTCGTGGATGCGCTCGACCACGTCGGCGGTGCGCTCGAACACGAGCGAACCCAGCACGCCGCGTCCCCGCGGGAACGAGATCTCCAGGTTTTCCAGCACCGAGAGGTTCTCGTAGATGGACGGGTTTTGGAACTTGCGGCCCACGCCGGCCTGCACGATCTTGTGCTCGGGCAGCTTGGTCAGCTCAACGCCCTTGAACTGGATGGTTCCGGCGGTGGCCTTGGTCTTGCCGCAGATCAGGTCGAGCACGGTGGTCTTGCCAGCGCCGTTGGGGCCGATCACCGCCCGCAACTCGTTCTTCTCCACGTAGAGGTTCAGGCCGTCCACCGCCTTGAACCCGTCGAACGACACGGTCAGGTCCTCAATGGCGAGGGCGATTTCATGGGATTGGCTCATGGCTCAGCGTCCGTTGATGGGGAGATCGACTAGGCCTGCTGACCGACGGGCTTGCGGCTGAACATGGCGCCGAGCTTGCTGACGTACCCCTTGAGATAGGTGTCGTACAGACCGGCCAGGCCGTTGGGGAAGAACATCACCACGCCGATAAACATGGCACCCATGAGCAGCAGCCACAGCGAGGGGAAGCTCTCGGAGAACGCGGTCTTACCGTAGTTCACGAGCAGGGTGCCGTACACCGCGCCCACCAGTGACATGCGTCCGCCGATGGCCGCGAAGATCACCATCTCGATCGAAGGCACGATGCCGATGAACGACGGCGACATGAAACCGACCTGCAGGGTGAACATCGCCCCGCCGATGGCCGAGATCACCGCGCCCAGGCAGAAGGTGAAGATCTTGAAGCTCGCCACGTCGTAGCCGGAGAAGCGCACCCGGTCCTCGCGGTCGCGCATGGCCAGCAGCAGACGGCCCAGCTTGGAGGCGAGCACGTAGCGGCACAGCATGATGGTGGCGATCAGCAACACCCCGTTGACGTAGTACAGGATGTACTTGGCCGAGTTGGTGTTGATGTTCCAGCCGTGCAGGGTCTTGAGATCGGTGATCCCGTTGATGCCTCCCGTCCACCCCTGTTGGCCGACCACCAGAATGGTCAGAATGGCCGCGATCGCCTGGGTGATGATGGAGAAGTACACCCCGCCCACGCGCCGCTTGAACATAGTCACGCCGATGATGTAGGCGAATACCGTCGGCACCACGAACACCGCGATGATGGTGAACGTTAAACTGTGGAACGGCACCCAGAAGAGGGGCAGATGCGTCACCTGGTTCCAGTCCATGAAGTCGGGGATGCCGGGGGTGGTCTGGCGGGCGGTGCTCACCGGGTCGGAAGCCTCAAGCTTCAGGAACATGGCCATGCAGTAGCCACCCAGCCCGAAGAACACTCCCTGCCCCAGGCTCAACACGCCACCGTAGCCCCACACCATCACCAGACTCACCGCAGCGAAGGCGTAGGTCAGGTATTTGCCCACCAGGTTCAGCCGGAAAATATCCAGGGTCGCCGGGAGCAGCAGGAAAATCAGCGCCGAGAGAATCAGCAGTTCGATCGCACCCGATTTGCCGCCAAGAAATTTGTTGAAGATGGCCTGCATGGTTTTCTCCTTCGACTTATTTCCGGACCTTGGCCGCGAACAGGCCTTCGGGGCGGAGCATCAGGATGACGATAATGGTGAGCAGCGTGACCACCTTGCCCATGGCATTGGTCATGAAGAAGGTGAGAATCGACTGCGCCTGGGCGATGGAGAAGGCCGAGGCCACGGTACCCAACAGGCTTGCCGCTCCGCCGAAAACCACCACCAGGAATGTATCGACGATATACAGCGAGCCGCTTGTCGGCCCGGTGGAGGCGATGGTGGTAAATGCAGCGCCGGCAATTCCAGCAATGCCACAACCGACCGCAAATGTCACCCGATCCACCTTTTTAGTATTGATGCCCACCGAGCCCGCCATCATTCGATTTTGCGTTGTGGCACGCACATGCAAACCCCAACTCGAGCGGTAGAGAAATAGCATGACGGCACCAGTCACGATCACAGACACCAACATTACGAACAGGCCGTTAAGCGGAATATCAATAGTGTCCGTCGGTTTCCACGCCCCCATCAGCCAGTTTGGGAGGGTGGCGCTGACCTCACGCGCACCGAAAACAGACCGGAATATCTGCTGCATGATGAGACTTAATCCCCAAGTTGCAAGCAGAGTGTCAAGTGGCCTTTTGTATAAATGCCGTATTAACAGGAATTCGACGACATACCCCACACCGAATGCAACAATAAATGCCGCCGCAATAGCCAGCACGAAGTAATAAGGCATCAGCGACGGAAAATAATTTGTCGCAATCTTCGAAAACACGTAGATGGTGTAGGCCCCGATGGTCATGAATTCGCCATGCGCCATATTGATCACACCCATCTGACCAAAAATGATCGCCAAGCCCAAAGCCATTAGCAAGAGCACGCTAAACAGGCTCAACCCGGAAAATCCCTGCATGACAAGGATCGACCACAAATCGGAAAGCGAATAGCCGTCCATGGAAACTCTCCAGTACAGATTGAACCCGCGCGTTGAACCGGGAGGATCCCGCAGCAGCGCGCTGGCTGCAACGGGACCCCCGATACCCGATCAGTAGCCCTTAGGGAAGGGGTTGGGCATGATGTAGTCGGACGTGTAGACGATGTCTGCCTGTCCGTCATTGCGCCACTTACCGATGCGCAAACGGGTCTTCAGGTGATGGTTCGGCTCGAGGTAGACCATGCCTTCCGGCGCGTCGTAGCTGATCTTGCCGCTTTCCTCGGCCTTCACCACCTTGTCAGTGTCGAAGCTGCCGGCCATCTCCACCGCGGCCTTCCAGAGCCACGGGCCCTCGTAGGCGGCCTGGGTCACGTCGCCGATCGGCGCGGTGGCGCCCCACTTGGCCTTGAACTGCTTGACGAACTCCTTGTTGCGCGGCGTGTCGAGCGACTGGAAGTACTTCATCGCCGAATAGAAGCCGGCCAGGTTTTCACCACCGATACCCTTGGCCTCGTCTTCCGTCACCGACAGGGTCAGGAGAGTCTGGTTCTGGCCGTTGATGCCCGCGGCCTTCAACTGCTTGAACCACGACACATTCGAGCCACCCACCACCGCAGCGTAGATCACGTCCGGCTTTTTGAGACGGATTTTGTTGATGGTGGAACCGAAATCCGTACTGCCAAGCGCAGCATATTCCTCACCCACCACTTTGCCGTGAAGAACGGTCTCGATGTATTTGCGTGCCAACTTCATGGTGGTGCGGGGCCAGATGTAATCTGATCCGATCAGGTAGAAGGTTTTCGCTTTCTTTTCTTTGGCAACCCAATCGAGTCCGGCAAACACCTGCTGAGTAGCTTCCTGGCCGGTGTATACGACATTCTTCGACTGCTCCAAACCTTCGTAGAAAGTAGGGTAATACAGAAGACCGTTATCTCTCTCCAGAACCGGCAGTACGGCCTTACGTGATGCCGATGTCCAGCAACCAAAAATTGCTGCAACGTGATTTTCTTCCAGGAGTTTCTTGGCCTTCTCTGCAAAAGTTGGCCAATCCGATGCACCGTCCTCCTGTATAACCTTTATCTTCCGACCCAATACACCGCCTGTGGCATTGATTTGGTCGATAGCCAGTTTTTCTGCCTGGATCGCACCGGTTTCAGAAATTGCCATCGTGCCGGTCGCAGAATGCAGAATTCCGACCGTCACTTCTGTATCTGTTACGGCGAGCTTGGTGGTATTAATCTTGGCAGTCGGCGGATTCGCGGCGAGAACCAAACCGCTTGCGGAAATCAGGGGAATTCCGGCGATCGCGGTAACCAACTTGCGGCGTAGCGGGGAGCTCGGATGTCCTGCGCCCACCTCACTTTGAAAAGCTGTGCCTTGAGGCATTTCTTTCTTAGACATAGTAATTACTCCCGGCAAATAGATGTTAGGCAACAGAAACCCATCAGGTCACCAACAATTGCGGCAACCACGGGCCAGAGAATATTTTTAGGGCGCGTACGTGCAAATACGTCGTTTGACAGACGTGCCAACTACATACCCGCTTCTTTTCGTCTCATGAGGAACGAAGGTGGTCGGCGCCCGTGGAAGAAACAAAGTCGAGAGTCAATTCAATTGAGAGTAGGTGTCGCATCCCGGCTGATTGCACACATAGACCCCAGGAGATATCCGTTGCTGGCCGCACGCGAGGCGATGCGCCAGTTGGTGGAGGATCTGCTGGGCCGTTCAATCCTTGTTCCGGGAGCCCTCTGATGATGATCGCGCTGCACAAGAACGCCCGGACCACGCCGGCGATCCGGGCCGAGCTTGCCTCTAGCTCGGACAGCGCCGCAGCCCTGGCCCAGCGCTATGGCATCACCGAAGCGACGGTTTACAAGTGGAAGAAGCGCACCAGCGTGCACGACGCTTCCCATACCCCGCACCGGCTGCAAACCACCCTCACGCCCGCGCAGGAACGAGGGGTGGTGGAACTGCGTCGTACCCTGCTGCTGCCCCTGGATGACCTGTTGGCGGTCACCCGTGAATTCATCTGCCCCAAGGCCACCCGCTCGGGCTTGGACCGCTGCCTGCGCCGTTATGGTGTGGGCAATCTGGGCGAGCTCAAACCCGCGCAACCTGCACCGGCGAGCAAGACGTTCAAAGCCTACGAGCCGGGGTACCTGCACATGGACCTGAAGTACCTGCCGCAGATGCAGGATGAGAGCAGCAGGCGCTATCTGTTCGTGGCCATCGACCGTGCCACGCTCTGGGTGTTCGTGCAGATCAAGAAGAACAAGACGGCGGCCAGTGCCAAGGCGTTCCTGAACGCGGTGCACAAGGCCTGCCCGATGCGCATCCAGAAGGTGCTCACCGACAACGGCAAGGAGTTCACAGATCGGTTCTTCGCCACACGGGCCAGACAGCCCACCGGGGAGCACGAATTCGATCAGCTCTGCGCCAGCCTGGGCATTGAACACCGGCTGACCAAGCCCAGAACCCCGCGCACCAATGGCATGGTCGAACGCTTCAATGGGCGCATTGCCGATGTGCTGCGAAGCCACCGCTTCCAAAGTGGACTGGACCTGGAGCAGACGCTGCTGCGATACGTGGCCTTGTACAACCACCAATTGCCCCAGTCAGCGTTGAAGTCCAGAACGCCCATTCAGGCCATGAAGGACTGGTACGCTGAGCGGCCTGATTTGTTTGTCAAGCGTCCCTACGATCATCCGGGATGCTATTGAGTAGAAGCGCTAAGGAAGGTCTGCACAACCCACGGTACAACGCGAGGTGATGCGTTGTTTTTCATATAGCGGGAGTGGCATGAAAAATCGAGCGGATTTCTCATGCGTTTTGGCCTGAATGGGCCCGTTTTGTGGCCTTTTCGCGGATGGCGGGGGGCAGGTCAAATTCATTCCCCGTCAGGTTCCGGCGGATTGATTTCTCATTTCATCAGCGGTAGGCCACGCCGGATGCCGCCACTGGTGCTGGTAAGTCGATCACGGGGCCTCAACTTTTTGGCTATCCGGATTTGGCTGTGTTTCCCCACAACAAAAGTACTTTCATCATCAGGGGTGCCGGCCACCTGACTGCATTTGAGTTAGTCTGAAATCACCCCGATAGGCGCTGCAGCACACTGCCAGATACACGAGCGATCACCAAAACAGCCAAGGTCAAGGCGAAGCCGACCACTGCCAGGGCCATGCCATCGTTGACGTTGCCTTGGTCGAACTGGGCATAGATGTAGGTTGAAATCACCTGCACGCCAGGCGGCTGCAGCAAGATGGACGACGCCAGTTCGCGCATCGAGAACGCAAACAGCACGGCGGCTCCAGCAACGATATGGGGCCAGGCCAAGGGCAGGGTGATGCGGGCGAGGATGCGAGGCATACGGGCCCCATGCACGCTCGCCGCCTGCGTCATGCTCTCCGGAATTTGTTGCAGACCACTCGCGGCGTAGCGCAGGGCATACGGCAATGTCAGCGCGAGATAAGCGATCGCGATGATGGAGATATGGCCGTAGATCGGCAGCGGGTTGCCCGGCGCGTTCCAGAACAGAATCAACCCGGTGGCCATGACCACACCGGGGACCGCCTGCGGGGCATAGCCAGCGGCTTCCAGGGCACGTCCCAGTCGGCGGGGTGCGCGTTGCAGTGCCAACAAGCCGATGACCGCGAACGCCATGCCGACGATGCTCGTGAAGACGGCCAAGCCTGTGCTGGCCATCAGCGCGGAGAGGCCCCCATCGCCAAGGCGCAAGACCCGCGCAAAATGTGACCCGGTCCAGTTGCCGGACGCCAGACCGTTGGTGACCGCCTTCTGCAACGCGGTGATGGCGATGGCAGCGAGTGGCAAGCCGGTGGCGATCAAGGCGAACAACAGCGGCGGCACACCGCTCCAGCGGTGCGTTCGAGCTGGGCGCCGTTGCGCAGTTCCTGCGTTCGCCCGCGTCAATGGGAAGGCGAGGAGCCAGATCACCAGCGAGATCGCTCCCAGCAGCAAGCCGATGGCGGAGGCGCGCGGAAGATTCGTCGGCCAGACGTCCATGGCTTGTTCCACGGCGACGCTGAGGACTTGCACGCCCGCGAGATTGCCCAGCACCTTGGGCACGCCAAACTCTTCGGCACTGGCCAGGAAAACCAACAAGGTTGCGGCCAGAAGGGCCGGGATGACTCCAGGCCGATAGCCCATCCAGCGGGCGTGCCATGGGGGTGCGCCATGTACCTGCGCGGCTTCGCGCAGGCTATGGTCGACCCCACGCAACGCCGCGCTTGCCATGACGTAGACCAGCGGCGTCAAGTGCAGGGCCATGACGATGGCCATGCCGGGGAGCGAGTACAGCGCCTTCGCCAGCCAGGCCCCGCCATGCCCGAAGAGCTGATTCCATAGACCGACAGGCCCGGCAATCAGCGTCCAGGCCACCGCCGTCAAGTAGGGCGGGATGAGAAACGAGCCCAGCAGCAGAGGTTCGACCCAGCGCAGCCCGCGCGGCGGAACGGCATCGAGCAGTCCTGCCAGGAAGGCCCCTGCCATCAGCGCGACCCCGGCAGTCCATGTCGCCAGCTGCAAGGTGGCTTTCAGGTTACCGAAGGTGTCCCGTCCGAGCAGGGACGACACGGACAACAGGGACTGCCCGGAGCGCACGGGCTGGATCGCCTCGAAAACCAGCGCAGCCAGGGGCGCCAGGACCAGCAGCGCGAACAGTATGAGCAGCAAGGCCTCGCTGGTGCGGCGTGGCCAGGATCCCGCCCTCATTCAACGTCCGAGGATTTGATGGGTGAAGCGGGCCAGAACGCTGGCGCGCTGTTGCGCCAATGCGGCCCAGTCGACCGGGAGAACCTGCATCGAGTTCGGGTCTTGCCAGACGGGCGCGGGCTTGACAGATGCCACGGCAGGCAGGAGCAGCGATTTGGCGACATCGGCTTGACCCGCTGGGGACAGCGCATAGTCGACGAAATGGTCTGCCGCGGCCTGCTGGCGGCTGCTCTTCAGAACGATGATGGGGCGCGGGATGAGCAGCACGCCACTGCGTGGAATGACGAGGTCGAGACTGTTTCCGGCGAGCTTGGCCTTGAGCGCCGTATGCCCGACGCCGGCCACCATGATGCTGCGCTCACCCATTTCGACCGGGCGCAGCGCGCTGGCGTTCGGTCCGGGCCAGATGCAGCCGTTGGCCTTGAGTTGCTTGAACCAGTCCCAGCCCTCCTGTCCTTCATGGGCGATGTAGGCTATTACGAAATCGGAGGCGGTGCCCGACAGCGTGGGATCGGGCATGGTGAGCCGCCCCTTCCATTGCGCATGGGCCAGATCGGCCCAATCACGCGGCGCTTGGCCAGCGCTCACCAGATGGGTGTTGGTGACGATGCCCACCACGTCGGCGCCGACGGGCAGGAATGGGCCCGGGGCATTGACTTGCGGCCGCAGCTTGTCGACGAGGGCTTGGGGTCGATACGGCTGCACCAGGCCTTGATCGGCGAGGGCGAGTCCAGCAGTCCAGTCCGCCAAGATGACGACATCGGCATGCGGATGCTCGGCCTCGGCGGCCAGACGCGCCATGATTTTGCCGGTACTGGCGGCGTAAAGGTCGACCTGCTGTCCGGTCTGCTTGGCATAGCCCGCGGCCAGAGCCTTGGCCAACGAGGCAGGCGCACTGCTGTATACCACCAGATCGGCGGCGACGGCCGCGCGCACGCTCAGCGCGGTCAGAATCAAGGCAAGGGAGAGCAGCTTTTTGAATGACATGGTGTGCAGTTCGTTAGACGAGTTCAGACGGTGCGCTGACCGGCCGGGAGCAGCCAGCAGTGTTCGGGAATCAGGTCGATGGCCACGGCATCGTGCGCGGGATTCTGGGGGCAAAGGCCATGGATCTGGTTTCCGCCCGGGTGTTCGACTTCGATGTGAAAAACCCCCGCATCGAAGCGCCGCTTGTGCACGCGCCACGCACCGGTCTCCGGCCGGATGCGCACAGCCTGTGGCCGCAATAGCAGCCGGGCGGGGCCGCGACGGACGCTGGCATGTGCGGGTGCGGCCCAGGCGCGGCCATCAAATTCGAAATGCGCCTGACCCCCGCCATGCTGTTCGACATGAACCGGAACGCTCCGATAACTTCCGGTCAGTCCGGCGACTGTTTCGCTGTCTGGCTGGCGGTAGATCTCGACGGGCGTGCTGCATTGCGCCATGCGGCCCTGATCCAGCACGGCCACACGATGGCCCAGTGCGAAAGCCTCGGCCGGATCATGGGTGACATGCAGCGCGGTGGTGCCGGTTTCGGCAAACAAGGTTTGCAGGTAAGCCCGCAATTCCTCGCGGGTCGGCCCGTCGACGGCCGATAGCGGTTCGTCGAGCAGCACAAGGCCGGGTTTGGCCGACAGGGCGCGGCAGATGGCCACCCGCTGACGCTGGCCACCGGACAGCGACGCAGGCTTGCGTTTGCCCAGCCCGGTGAGCCCGACACGATCCAGCAGTTCTTCTGCCCAACGAGCATCTGCATGTAGCCTTCGGCTGCGTAGGGGAAACAGAATGTTGTCCGTCACGCTCAGGTGAGGCCACAGATTGGCCTCCTGAAACACCATGCCCAATCCGCGCTGGTGGGGCGAGCGATCGAGACCCGTTGGCGCGTCATGGACCGTTTCCGCGCCGATCACGATCTGACCCGCGGATGGCCTGATGAACCCAGCAACCGCGGCAAGCAAGGTGCTTTTGCCCGAGCCTGAACGCCCCAGAAGGCAGGCATAATCACCTGCTGCCAGTTTGAGCCCGATGTCTTCCAGCACGGGCTGCTCACCATACCGCACACCGAGCCCCTGAATGCATAACGCCGCCATGGCAATGCTCGATCAGAAGGCGTATTGCAACATCAAGCGGTTGTAGGCCAGGGAGCGGTACGCGGCCGATGGCGCTCCATTGCTCACCGCCAAACGGTCACGCAGGGTCAGGCCTTTGAGTTTGCCGGTGAAGGCGTAAGTGGCATCGAGATAGAAGGCATGCGGGTTGCCGCTGTAGGTGGTGTGGAACTTCAAGGCGGCGACCTTGAGCTTGATCTGGTGATCCAGGAAGCTGCGGCTGTAGGCCAGTTCAGTGGCGTCACCCGGGCCATAGGCCAGAAGGTTGGCCGTCATCACTGCGGCATACATCGCGGTGTAGTCGCCATAGGGCGAGACGATGGCGCCGCCGCCGAAGGCGTTGGCATGGTCTTCCAGCTTGTTGTAGGCCAGGGAAACATTGTTGCCGGAGAACTTCACGCCGCCGCGCAGACCCCACAAGGTGGAGTTGACCGCGCCGCCTTTGCCGAACAGGGTGGCCTTGAACTGCTGAAACATCGAGCCGCCCGTCTGATGCATGAACTGCGCGTCGACATAAGGTGCGACCGCGGCATGCGGAGCCCCAAAGGCGTAGCCGCCGTTCAGATAGAGGCTCCGCGCAAAGTCGTTGTAGTCGTAGTACCAGGCTTCGGCATGCGCAGACACGGCGTGATAGCGCGCTCCCACGACACTCGTGCCGTTTGCTTCGGGCAGCACGGCTTTCTTGGGAAAGACGGCGGTCGTGCCATAGAGCTGATCGCCCTCGTACCCGTTCGGGTAATAGAGATTGTCATGGGTGAAGGCGTCCGATGTCCGACTTTTGAAGGCATTGATGCGCGTAGCCATCAATTCCAGGCCGTGCATCGGCACGAGTGACGCCCACACCCCCTGGAAGGTTTGCGGAATCATCCGCGAGTCTCGCGCGCCCATCCACGGCGTATTGATGATCTGGCGCCCGGCGCGGATCAAGGCGCCATCGCGTGCAAACTGGACATAGGCTTGCCCCACCGTGGTCAGCGACGACTTGCTTCCCATCAGAGTGGTTTCCCGCGCCTTGTCTCCCGCCGGGAAGGTTTCGAGGGCGCTGGCGTGGTACAGGCTCAGTCCCAGGCCGAATCCACCAAGAAACGGATCGGTGGTGATGTTCAATCCCCCACCGATGGCGGAGGAGCGTTGATCCTGTTGGGTCGGCGCGCCGTAGTTCTTGTTGAAGTTGTAAAGCCGCAAGTCCCCCGAGACGTGGAACAGGCTGGCAGGTGAAGCGGCCAGCGATGGCGATGCTGCACCAAGGGAGAAGGCCGCGCCGAGGGCGAGCGCAAGCAAGGGCTTGCGAAGGGCGAGTCGAGTTGTGGTCATTTCAGGGTGTATCGGTCTTATGGGGCGTCGTGCAGTGCGCGCGATGCAGCGATAGTCCCTAAGCGACATGACGAAATGATTAAAGATTTAATGGGTTACCAAGTATTGCAATTAGTAGCGTATGGGGCGGTAGGCGTTGTCCCGTGCGCTGTTGAACCGCGACCGTCCATGGAGAGTTTGGCGCCAGAGTTCTGCACCGCGCAGGCGAAGTCCTGCGCGGTGCACTGGCTGCCCTGCTCGGTGTTCAATCTTTGGGGTGCCGTAACGCGCCAGCGCTTCCTGGATCGCCTCCTCCGCGTTCTTCGCCTCCAGGGGGTGGCCACCGGTGCGCAAAGCTGCGTCGACTGAACACCTCCACCACGGCGGTGAGATGCACAACGCGGTTTGGCGCATCGCCGAGAGCCGCAGCCCTTGCGCCAACTTTGATCTCCTATGGCGTATCAACGAATGTTGACACGTTCCCGCCATGTTGATACCATCGTGTCAACTTATCGGAGATTGCACATGAGCATTTCAGCAGCACAGATCAGCGCATGGGGCAACGGTCTCGCGCTGCGGCTCACGAAGCCAATGGCGAAGACCGCCGGCGTGGCCGAGGGTTCGCCTGTGCGTGTCACGGTCAAGCCTGGCCGAATCGTCATCGAGACCGAAACCGAGCCGACACTGGACCAGATGCTGGCCGCCTTCGATCCGAAAAAGCACGGCGGTGAAGTGATGGCTGGTGGTGCCGCGGGTGTGGAGGCGTTTGCCCATGGCGACACGTAAATCCGCGCTCTGGGTGCCCGAGCGGGCCGAGATCATTTTCATCCAGTACAACCCGGCGGTCGGTGAAGAGATGCCTGATGACCATCCGATGCTGGTGATCTCGGCCAAGGCCTTTGCCGAGCGCACGGGCATCGTCGTGGGCTTCCCAATGACGCACGCCCAGCGACATGCCGACAACCCTTTTGCCATCGCAGCGCCAGGCGCCAAGGGTGAGCCCGGCTACCTGCTGACCCATCAGCCCAAGTCCTTCGACTGGCGCGAGCGCCATGCACGGCCGCATCCCTGGGGAACAGGCCACACCAAGCTGCTCGCCGCGGCCCTCAAGCGCTTCGATACCGTGTTCGGCATCTGCAACCACTGAACACGGTCAACGCCCAGGAGCAGGAGCAGGCCCAAGGCAAGGCCGGTCGCATCGCCACCAGCCATGCTGCGCATGGGCCTGGTCATCCTTGATGAGCTGGGCTATCTGCCGTTCTGTCAGGCTGGAGGGGCGTTGCTGTTCCACCTGTTCTCCAGGCTGTACGAGCACACCAGCGTGATGATCGCAGCGGCGCCGGTAGTGAACTCCTTTTCGACAGAGGAGGCACCGAACCGCGACACCCGTAAAAGCATGGGGTGTCGTGAGGGGTATCTAAAACCCGAAAACAGCCATGCTCCCTCTGAAAAGCGCGGCGCGCTTAGTTCCCGCCCCCGAAGATACTGAGTACCCATTGACAGCAGGTCACCGACTTTCAGCACGATTGCGCCGTGCCACCTTTACGCCACGGGCATTCCGGCAAATTCAGGCAGCCGCCCGACAGCAGGCATTGGGCGGACGGTCGGCGTCATTCGTACTAACATTGAGTCTCTTGTATGCCCAAGGAGGCTCATCATGACCGCAGCCACTTCCACAGCGCGCACCGCTCGACTCGGGCTGCGCGCGACCCCTGAACAGGAAACCGTGCTGCGCCGCGCCGCTGAAGTCGCGCACAAGTCGCTGACGGATTTCGTGCTCGACGCGGCCTACCAGGCCGCAGAACAGACCTTGCTCGACCAGCGATTGTTCATGGTTTCCGGTAGCCAGTACCAGGCGATCCTCGATATGCTGGATCGGCCGGAATCCGACAACCCTGGTTTGGCCGATCTGTTCTCCCGACGCCCGGTCTGGGCCACTAAATGAGCCTGTCCGCACCGCAGCCGCTTGACGCGCATCATCGGGTGGAAGCGTTTGACTGCGGGAAACCTGCGCTCACCGATTGGCTGCTACGCCATGCCCGCCAGGCCCACGGCAGTGGCTCGGCCCGAACCTTTGTCCTGTGCGACGGGGAGCGGGTGGCTGGCTACTACAGTCTGACCGTCGGCCAGATCGACACGCTCGAGGCGCCCGAGCGGATTCGTCGTGGCATGGGGCAGTATCCGATCCCGCTGGTCATCCTGGCGAGGCTTGCTGTTGATCTCGACTACCAGGGGCGCGGCCTCGGTTTCAGTCTGCTGCAGGATGCCATCCGGCGCACCCTCGCGATTGCCGAACAGGCGGGAATCCGAGCGCTGCTGACGCACCCCATCGACGCCAGTGCCGAGGCGTTCTATCGTCGCTTCGGCTTCGAGCCCATGCCAGAGAACGAGCGGCAACTGATCTTGCTGCTCAAGGATGCGCGGCGTCACGCGGGGCAGCTATGAGCAATACGCGCGGCCGTCGTCCTCGATGGAGGTGATGTTCGCCGCCAGGCCGCGTGAAACGGTCGGATTCCAGAGGGGCATGCCCCGACGCGGAGGTGCTGTCAGGTGGCCGCGGGGTGCGTGGCAGTTGAAAATCGATGGATCGCCCGTAGGGGTACGATCTCAACCATGATCCGATCAATCAAGGCCTTCTTCCTTGGCTTTAAGCAAGGCATGCACGAGACGCCGAAGGGGTTCTTCGCCCCCCTCCTGTGGTTCGTTCGGCAGTGCCGCATCCGATGCCGCCACTGAGCCGATGGGTCCAGCGCCACGTTCCAGTTCGCGCCATCGCTCCGCAGGCCGCGGCGTCAAGCACGCCACGCCCCGACCACTCCGAGATCGCGGCGCCGTCCCACTACGCATCAACGATCAGCGCTGTGTGAGACGAATTCTCACAGGAGTCAACCAGCGCTCAAATCCTGCCCCCGCAACCAACGCCATTTGACAAACGCCGGCCAGTCCGGCGTTTGTCATTTCTGCGCTTAGTTCGCCGCCATCCGGGACCAGCCGAATTTCGCCAACGATGGCGCGAATGGCCTCTCTGGCGGCAGCGACGTCGTCAATCTGTTCGAGTTTGGAAACCATCTCTTGATGGATTTCCCGAGCCCGCGGGATCATCTCGACAGGCGCCATCCTCGCGGTTTCGTGCTGGCGTGCCTTGGCGGCGTTCACCTTAGCCTCGGCGTCTTGGAGAGCTTTGAGCGTCGTCGACGTTACGACGCCCTGCCTGATCGCGTTCATGATGTTCTCGACCTCTCTCGTGTCGCGCTCGAAGTCACGAGCCTCTGGCTGTCCTGCAGCCATAAGGCGACGGACTTCAGCCTCGAAGACCTTGAACGCCTCATCGGAAAGCAGGTCTTGCTTACGCCGCCGGGCCGTTTGCCGGGCGTCAGTTCGCCGGTTTTGTGCTCGAAGCCTCTGTCCTTCTTACAGGGTCGTGAAGTGCAGAACCACCGGGGGCTGGGCGAAGTAGGGGCCGACTATCGCCCGCCATTGCGCGAAGGCCTCGGACTGGCGGAAGCCCACGGTGTGGTCTTCCAGTGTGGTCCAGCGAATCATCAGCAGGTAGCGCTCGGGGGCCTCGATCCCCTTGCGGATCTCGTAGCCTTCGAAGCCTTGGGCTTGTGCGATGACGGTGTTCACGCCATGAGCGATGGCGGCTTCGAACTCGGCCTGGGTGCCGGGCCGGATCTGAATATCGGCGAGTTCATGAATCATGGTTTGCAGTCTCCTGGGCTGTGGAACGGTTTCAGCGTTCCTGGTCGGTGGGGCGCATCAAGATTTCGTTGATGTTCACATGCGCGGGCTGGCCGGCACAGAACACGATGGCGCGGGCGATGTCTGCGCTCTGCAACTGGCGCATGCTGTCGGCCCAACTGTTGAGGGCCGTCTGCGTGGGCGCGTGAGCGATATGGTCGCGCAGCTCGGTCTGGGCCACGCCCGGCTCGATCACGGTGACGCGGATGTTGTCTTTGTAGGCCTCGCGCCGCAGCGATTCGCTGAAGCCGACGACGCCCCATTTCGACGCCGAATAGCCGCCGCCGTTGGGGTTGGCCTGGCGCCCCGCCGTGGAGGCCATGTTGAAGATGTGGCCGTCCTTTCTGGCGCGCATGCCGGGCAGGGCGGCCTGGCAACTGGCGATGAGTCCGAGCAGGTTCAGCTGGATCATGTGCTGCCAGCGGGCCATGTCCGCGCTGTCGATGGGCTCCAAGTACATGACCCCGGCGTTGTTGACCAGAATGTCGAGTCGGCCGAAATGCGCTTCCGTATCGTGCACGATGGCTTGCGCGGCGCCGATGTCGGCCAGGTCGGCGGGAAGAACCAGTACCTCGGAGCCCAACGCGCTGAGGCGCGCGGCCAGGGCGTCCAGCCGGTCGCCCCGGCGTGCGCTCAGCGCCAGGCGCGCACCGGCCTGGGCGAACAGTTCGGCGGTTGCCTCGCCGAAGCCGGAGGACGCGCCCGTGATGAGGACCACACGATCCTTCAGCGAAGCAGGAGCGAGATTCAGGGTCATATTTTCTCCTTGGGCAAAGCCGGAGACTTTACGCGCGCGGCGTGTTTCCTGCAGGCGCGTCAGCGACGAAACCGTGCCGCCGAGCTATGCTCAAGTCCCACTCGACGGGGTGGCGTTCTGCGCCACCCGGGCACCTTCAACGGGACTCCATTTGAAGCTCTTATCCGCTTCGTCGGAACATCCAGCCGCGCTCTCGGGGGGCGATGGGGCGCAGCCGTTTGAAGAAGGCACCCGTCTGCTGCAACAGGGCCGCCTCTCCGAGGCGGTCAACGCTCTGTGCGCGGCGGTGCTGTTGCAGCCCCACCGGCCCGAAGGCCATGCCAACCTGGCGCTGGCGCTGGATTTGAGCCGTCTCGATGAAGAAGCCGAGAGCCACTACCGCCGGGCACTCGCGCTTGCGCCACAGCGGGCTCAGATCTGGATCAACCTCGGCGCCTTGCTGGAGCGGCGCAAACGCTACGACGAAGCCGAGCAGACCTACCGCGAAGCCTTGCGCATCGAGCCCGACAGCGCTGCCGCCTGGACCAGCCTGGGCGTGCTACACGAGCAACAGCGGCGCCACCACGACGCCGAACAGGCGCACCGCCGTGCGCTGGCCCTGGCGCCCGGCTGGCCTCACGCCTCGGTCAATCTGGCCATGCTGTTGCTTCGTCTGGGGAGGCTGGAGGAGGGCTGGCGCTACCTGGAGGCGCGCGACTGGTATGCGCAGGTGCAGGCGCGCATTGGCCTTGCGCGCTGGCGCGGCGAGCCGCTGCGGGGACGCGCCGTGCTGCTCGGGGTGGAGGCCGGACACGGGGACATGATCCAGTTCTGCCGCTATGCGCCCTGGCTCAAGCGGCTGGGCGCCTCGCGTGTCGGCGTGCTGTGTCATCCCGGTTTGCAGCCGCTGCTCGAACACGCCGACGGCATCGATCAGGCCATTGCCGTCGGCGTGCCCGCCGCCGAACAAGGCGCCGATCTGCCGTGGGATCTGTGGTGCCCCATGCTCAGCCTGCCGGGGCTTTGCGGAACGCGGCTCGACACGATGCCCGATCGCCTGCCCTATCTGAAGGCCGATCCTGCCCGGCTCGCACGCTGGTCGCCGCGGCTGCGGGAGCCGCGGGCCAGTGAGCTTTCGCACCTCCTGCGGGTGGGCCTGGTCTGGAAGGGCAACCCCGGCTTCGTCAACGACCGCGAGCGTTCGCTGGCGTCGCTGCACGCGCTGGCGCCTCTGGGGCGGGTCGCCAGGGTGCGCTTTGTCAGCCTGCAGAAGGGCGAGGGCGAGGCGGAGGCGCTGCCCGGTCGCGCCCCTTTTCCGATCATCCCGCTTGGGGCCGAGATCGGCGACTTTGCCGACACCGCGGCGGTGCTGTCCCAGCTTGATCTGCTCATCTCCGTGGACACCGCCGTGGCCCATCTGGCGGGTGCGCTGGCGTGTCCCTGCTGGGTTTTGCTGCCCCATCACAAGACCGATTGGCGCTGGCTCGACGACCGCACCGACTCGCCCTGGTATCCCGGCGTGATGCGGCTGTACCGCCAGCAGGCCGGGGAAGACTGGGCGCGCGTCATTCTTGAGGTGGCGCGCGATCTGGCCTGCCTCGTGGAGGCGCGGGGTTCGTCCGCGATCTGTTGAAAGGAGCATGCGCATGATTCACCTGTCCTGCCACGGTGCTGCAAGGCAAGTCACCGGCTCCTGTCATCTGATCGAGACCGGCCGAGCCCGCGTGCTGGTCGATTGCGGGCTGTTCCAGGGCAGCCGCGAGCTGGCCGAGGACAACGCCGAGGCCTTTGGCTTCGATCCATCGCGCATCGACGCCCTGGTGCTGACTCACGCCCACCTCGACCATTGCGGCCGCATTCCCCTGCTGGTGAAGCGGTGCTTTCGCGGCCGCATTTTTTCGACCGCGCCGACACGCGAGCTGGCCCGCCTGGTGCTGATCGACGCCGCAGGCCTGCAGGAAGAAGAGGCCCGCCGCGCGGCGCGCCATGCCGCGCGGCGCAAAGAGCGTGCGCCTTGGCCGCTCTACACCCTGGCCGAGGCCTTTCACAGCCTGGATTTCTTCGACGGCACGGCGTCCTACGGCGAGGGTATCGAGGTGGCCGACGGCGTGCGGGCCACGTTCATGAATGCTGGTCACATCCTCGGGTCGGCCTCGGTGCTGCTGGAGCTCGAAGACCAGGGCGGCGCGCGCACGATCTATGTTTCCGGCGACATCGGCAGCTGCGGCCGCCCGCTGCTCGACGATCCTCAGGCGCCGCCCGTGCCGCCCGACTACGTGGTGATGGAGACGACCTACGGCGACCGCGATCACCGTGCCTGGAGCGCCTCGATCGATGAGCTGATCGAGGCCGTGGCCGCCACCCAGGCGCGGGGCGGCAATGTGATCATTCCCACCTTCGCGCTCGAGCGCGCGCAGGACGTGCTTTACGCCTTGTCCGTGGGCCTTGCGCAGGGTCGTCTGCCGAAGCATCTGGCCGTGTTCCTCGATTCCCCCATGGCCATTTCCGCCACCGAGATCTTTGCGCGCTACCCACAGGCCATGCGCACGGACGTCCACGCCCGACTGCGGGCTCACGACCCTTTCGCGCTGCCCGGTCTGCGCATGACGCGGGAAACGGCCGACTCGATGGCCATCAACGCCATCCGCGGCGGCGCGGTCATCCTGGCGGGTTCGGGCATGGCCACGGGCGGGCGCGTGCGCCATCACCTGCGCCACAACCTGGGCGTGGCCCATGCCAGCATTCTGTTCGTCGGCTACGCCGCGAATGGCACGCTGGCGCGGCGCATCATCGACGGCGCCCGGCAGGTGCGCCTGTTCGACGAAGACATCACGGTGCGGGCCCAGATCCACACCATCAACGGGTTCTCCGCCCATGCCGGGCAGACCGAGTTGCTGGACTGGCTGTCGCGCTGCGGCACGCCGCGCGGGGTTTTTCTGGTGCACGGCGACGAGGATCGCGGCATGCGCGCCTTCGGCGAACAACTGCAACGGCGCCGACAGCCCTGGCACATGCCCTCGGCCGGAGAAACCATCGCGCTACCTTGAGCCGTGGCAACGGGTTGTGCACCGTCGCCCGTCTCGTGCTGCAATGACGCTTTGCGCGGCCGAGGCCGCCCAAGGAGATCTGCATGGAAACCATCCGTCTGGGCCGCACGGGCCTGGAAGTCTCGCGTCTTTGTCTGGGCTGCATGACGTATGGCGTGCCCGACCGCGGCAATCACCCCTGGACGCTCGATGAAGCCGCCAGCCGCCCCCTGATCCGGCAGGCGGTGGAACTGGGCATCCAGTTCTTCGATACCGCCAATTCGTATTCGGACGGCACGTCCGAGGAGATCCTGGGCCGTGTGCTGCCCGAGTTCACCCGCCGCGAAGACATCGTGGTGGCGACCAAGGTGCGCTTTCCGTCGCGGCAGGCGCCCAATATCGGCGGACTGTCGCGCAAGGCGATTCTGTTCGAGGTCGATGCCAGCCTGAAACGCCTGCGCATGGACTACGTCGACCTCTACCAGATCCACCGCTGGGATCCGCACACCCCCATCGAAGAAACCATGGAGGCCCTGCACGACGTGGTCAAGGCGGGCAAGGCCCGCTACATCGGCGCGTCGAGCATGTACGCCTGGCAGTTCGCCAAAGCCCAGCAGGTCGCGCAGCAACACGGCTGGACGCGCTTCGTCAGCATGCAGCCCGAGCTCAGTCTGCTCTACCGCGAGGAAGAGCGCGAGATGCTGCCGCTGTGCCGCGACCTGGGCGTGGGCGTGCTGCCGTGGAGCCCGCTGGCGCGCGGCCGCCTGGCGCGGCCCTGGGGCGAGGAAACCCCGCGCATCGCCAGCGATGTCTTTGGCGCCAAGCTGTTCGAGCGCACGCAGCACAACGACCGCGAGGTGGCGCAGGCCCTGGCCGAAGTGGCGGCACGCCGCGGCGTGCCGCGGGCGCAGATCGCGCTGGCCTGGCTGCTGGGCACACCCGGCGTGACGGCGCCCATCGTCGGCGCGTCCAGGCCACAGCATCTGCTCGACGCCGTGGCCGCCTTGTCGATCGTGCTCAGCGCCGATGAACGCGCGGCGCTGGAGGCGCCGTATCAACCGCATCCCGTGGTCGGGTTCGAGTGATGGCCGACGACTCCCAGCTCGTCATTCCGCCCTCGTTCCTCGCGCTCTACCTGGTGCCGCACCGCACCCGCCCCAGCGCGCCGCGCGAGGTCATCACCGCGCGCTACGAGTTTTGCGAAGACCTCGCCACGATGCTGACCGAGCACGCCGCCGAGATCAAGTCCAGCCTGCACGTCACCGACGACGATGTGTTGTCGCGGGTATGGCGCGGGCTGTGCACGCCCGACTCCGGCGTGAACGCGGCGGAAGCGCAGTGGGTGGTCAGCCGGCTGGCGGAGTTGCTGGGCTGGCCACTGCCGACCGTGCGCCCCCATGCCTGACACATTCGCGTCAGGCCCCCCGAGGGGGATGAGAAAACTTGGGACGGCCCGGCGTTTTCTCATGAGATGACGCAGGGTTGATCGGCGGGCTGGTTATCCTGCGCCCTGGTCCCTTGCCTGCCTCGCCCGATGTCCACTCCCGCAGAATCCATGAACGACACGCCGCCCGCCGTCTCGGCCTGGGCGGTCTTCGGCAACCGCCGCATCGCCGCCATTCTGCTGCTCGGGTTTTCGTCGGGCCTGCCGCTGGCGCTGACCGCGGGCACCTTGCAGGCCTGGCTGACGGTGGAGGGCCTGAGTCTGAAGGCCATCGGCTTTGCCACCCTGGTCGGTCAGGCCTATGTGTTCAAGTTCCTCTGGTCGCCCGCGATGGATCGTTTCGCGGTGCCGTTCTGGGGGCGCTGGCTGGGGCGCCGTCGCGGCTGGCTGCTGCTCGCGCAACTGCTGCTCGCGGCCACGCTGGGCCTGATGGCGTTCGTCGGCGTACCCGGCCCCGATCAGGCGGCGGCCTGGCCGGGCCTGGTGCATGCGGCGCAGGCGCTGGGGGTGGACGCGGCCAGCGCGCGTGCGGTGCCGCTGCTGCTTCTGGCCGTGGGCGTGGCCTTCTTCTCCGCCTCGCAAGACATCGTGATCGATGCTTATCGCACCGATATGCTGCCCGCGGCCGAGCGCAGCGCCGGGGCCGCGGTGCTGGTCCTGGGCTACCGGCTGGCGATGATCGTCTCTGGCGGACTGGCGCTGTGGCTCGCAACCGATGTGACGGGTTGGCGCGGCATCTACGCCCTCATGGCGGCCCTCATGCTGGGGCTGACCCTGGTCACGCTGTGGGCGCCGCGCCCGCCGGTGCATGTCCAGCCGCCGCGCACCTTGCGCCAGGCCGTGGTCGAACCGCTGCAGGAATTTTTCAGCCGCAAGGGGGCCTGGGTCTTGCTGCTGGCCATCGTGTTCTACAAGCTGGGCGATGCGTTCGCCGGGGCGCTGTCCACCACCTTTCTGATCCGCGGCGTGGGATTCAGCCCCGCCGACGTGGGCCTGATGAACAAGAGCATGGGGCTGGCGGCGACCATCGTCGGCGCCCTCCTGGGCGGGGCCTTGCAGGCGCGGCTGGGGCTGTGGCGGGCGCTGCTGCTGTTCGGCGTGTTGCAGGGCGTGTCGAATCTGGCCTACTGGGTGCTGGCGGTGTCGCCGCAGAGCCTGCTGCTCATGGGGCTGGCGGTGGGGGTGGAGAACTTCACCGGCGGCATGGGCACGGCGGCGTTCGTCGCGCTGTTGTCGGCGCTGTGCGATGTGCGTTTCTCCGCCACGCAGTTCGCGCTGCTGTCGGCGCTGTCGGCGGTAGGGCGGGTCTATGTCGGCCCGGCCACGGGCTATCTGGTGGAGGCGCTGGGCTGGCCGCACTTCTATTTGTTCACCGTGGCGGCGGCGGTGCCGGGCGTGGTGCTGATCTACGGGCTGCGCGACACCATTCAGGCCCGCGACGTGCAGAACCCGCACGGTTGAACCCTGCGGCGTCGCGCGGCTCCAACGATTCATTTCGAGGCGATCATCATGGCGGATACCGAACACGCGCTTGCCCTGGGCCAGGAGGCCCGACTGTTTGTGCGCCAGCATCAGAACGGCGTGCTGTCCACGCTGTCGAAGCGGCTGGGCGGTTTTCCCTTCGGCTCGGTGTCGCCCTATGTGCTCGATCACGAGGGTCATCCTGTCATTCTCATCTCCACCCTGGCCGAGCACACCAAGAACATCGTGGCCGATCCGCGGGTGAGCCTGATCGTGCACCCCTGCACCGAAGACATGCAGGCCGCTGGCCGCGTCACCCTGGTGGCGCGGGCCGAGCCATTGCCCGACAAGACCGCATTCGGCGCACGTTATCTGCGCTACCTGCCACAGGCCGAGGGCTATTTCGCCATGCACGACTTTCATTTCTATCGCTTGCGGGTGGAAGACGTGCGCTTCATCGGCGGCTTCGGCAAGATCCACTGGATCCGCCCCGAGCGCTACGCCCCGCCCGCCGCGCCCGCGCTGGCCGAGGCCGAAGACGGCATCCTCGCGCACATGAATGCCGACCACGCGCACAACCTGCGCGAATACTGCCGCCATGTGCATGGCGTGGAGGTTCTCGACGCGGCCATGATCGGGATCGACTGCGACGGCTTCGACGTGCGCGCCGACGGCCATGTGCTGCGCTTCACCTTTGCCGAGGCCGTGCTCGACGCGCCCTCTGCCCGCGCCGCCCTGGTCGATCTGGCCAGGCAGGCCCGCGCGACGGCGCCGGCCTGAAATCCAGCGCCTGCAGAAATCAGGGGCGCGAATTACGATGAGTCGACACAAGCCGCGGTCCGCGTGGCGAACTCTCTGGAGACCCATCGATGAAGCTCTACTTCAGCCCCGGCGCCTGTTCGCTGTCGCCGCACATCGTCCTGCATGAACTCGGCCTGCCGCACGACGGCGTCAAGGTCGATCTCAAGTCCAAGCAGACCAGCGACGGCCGCGACTTCCGCGCCATCAACCCCAAGGGCTATGTGCCCACCCTGGAACTCGACGACGGCACCATCCTCACCGAAGGCCCGGCCATCGTGCAATACCTGGCCGACCGCAAGCCCGAGCTGAACCTCGCCCCGGCCAACGGCACGCTGGCACGCTACCAGCTGCAGGAATGGCTGAACTTCATCTCGACCGAACTCCACAAGCAGTTCAGCCCACTGTTCAACCCCGCCAGCAGCGCCGATCTGGTGGCCGCGCAGAAGGCCAAGCTCGCAGACCGCTTCGCCCTGATCGCGCAGACATTGGACAAGCAGGACTACCTGATGCCGACCGGCTTCAGCGTGGCCGACCCCTACCTCTACACCGTGATGAGCTGGGCCGGCTATGTGGGCGTGGATTTGTCGCCCTGGCCGGCACTCGTGCGCTACAAGGCCCGTATGGAAGCCCGGCCCGGCGTGGCCGCCACGCTGGCCGCCGAGCGCGAAGCCAAGAAGGCCTGATCGGCTTCGGTACGCCGACTCAGAACGGCGCGCCGAAGGTGGCCCACACACCCGACAGCAAGGTGGGCACGGCCAGCACGATGTTGACCGTCGAGAGCCAGCCGATCTGCCCGGCCTGAACGCAGGCGGCGTCCCACTGGCCGCGCAGCACCGCGGCCCGCATGCGCAGGAAGGGCACGAAAAAGATGTACAGCGCCAGCCCTACCATGGCGCTGCCCAGCCCCACCATGACCCATTGCGCCGGTCCGAGCGCGCCAAAGCCGCCGCGCAGAAACACCATGCCGTAGCCCGTGACCACCAGGGTCGAGCCCGCGCCCCACACCGCGGCGAAGAAGTTGCGGAACAGCCCGTAAAGCAGCCGCGCGCGCGGCTCGGCCTGAGCGATGGCGCGACGCAGCGCGGGCGCCAGAAACCCATCCATGAAAACAATGCCGCCGATCCACAGGATCACGGCGATCAGGTGCAGGAATTGCGCAAAAAAAGTCCAGTTCATGGCAGGCGGCCCGGCGGCAGGAGTGGTTTGTATTGCAGCAGACTCCGGGCGGCGGCAGATTGACGTGTCTCACAAGGAAGCGCCAGGCCCGGGCGATCGGGCTGCCGACTTGCCGTGTTCACCCCGGCGGGATGTTCAGCCACAATGCGCGGCATGGCTTTCCTTGCTGCGCGCGATGTGTTGAGGCTCCGATCGCTGGGCCTGCTGGTCTGTGCCCTGCTGTGCTGGCTGCTGCAGTACGGCAGCGTGCAGTATGCGGCGCCGCAGGTGGCGGCCCTGTTCCAGGCGGCCATTGCCGTGGCCTGGTCGATGCTGCTGCTGTGGCTGTGGACGCGGTGGCGCGGTCTGGCGCTGTTTGCGCAGGGCGCCTCGCTGTGGCCGGCGCTTTGGGGCGGCATGTTGTTCACCGTGCAATGGGCCTGCCTGTATCTGGCCGTGGACCAGATGCCGCTGTGGCGCGTGGCGGTGGTCTTCGCGCTGCTGTTGGGGCTGTTCCTGGCTTTGCTGACATGGCGCGGGCGGCGCCGTGCGTGGGGGCGGCGGCTGCTGATCGGCGCGGGCGGCGCGGCGCTGCTTGGTGGCTGGTCCTGGTTCGACGGGCACGGGGGCGCGGGCCTGCTCGCGGCAGTGGCCGCATGGGCGTTCGCGCTGGGGTTTCAGCAGATGCGTTGCGCCCAGATGCGGCCGCAGGAACTCATGCGCTGGCGCTTCTATCAACTCTGCGTTGCTGCGCTGCTGCTGCCCCTGGCTGCGGTGGCCTTCAGTCCGAGCTGGAATTTCCTGCCTGGCGCGGACGGGTTGGGCGCGATCTTCGTGCAGACCCTCTGCGGCGGGCTGGCGTTTCCGTTTCTTCTCGCGGCCGCCTCACCACACGCCCGGAATGAAGCGCCGGGTGACACGCTGATACCCGGCGTACTCGGGCCAGACACCTGAGAGCAGGCGCTCTTCCATGGCGGCCTTGAAGTTGAGCACGACGCACAGGGCCAGCCACAAGGCCCATTGCACCGGGCTGTGCGCCGCGGCGGCAACACCGGCCATGAACAGCAGCAGCGCCACGTACATGGGATGACGCACCCAGCGGTACGGGCCCGTCGTCACCAGATGCGCGCCCTGGCGAGGCTCGGGCACGATGTTGAAATTGCCCGGCCGGTTGTGCCAGAACACCCACAGCACCAGGGCGGCGCCCGCGGCCAGCAGCAGGTAGGACATCCAGCCCCGGCTCCCATGCGGCGCAGGCCAGAAGACCATCAGGCCGATGAGCCCGAACTGGGCGGCCACCCAGAGGCGGGAGAGGGTATGGGTCGGCATGGGCGGGTTCAGTCGAGGGCGTGCTGCGGAGGAGGCGAGGGTGGTCTGGATGGATCAGCCATCACAGGGGGCGGCCGAGCGTTTTGCAGTGCGGGAGACCGTGCATAGGCTGTGGGCATCATAGGGGCGTGGCCCGCGCCAGCCCGACCACGCCTGGGCAGGCGGGCCCGCAAAACCTTGTTGTGGCGCAAAGGATGCAAGGGTTTACCCGCATAAGCTGACCCTATCGGTTACTCAATGTCACACAAGAACCCATCACGTGACAGGCCTGGCCGATCCGAGGATTCATTCAAGGGAAACATCATGCAAGCCACAACTCGTCGTCATTCATGGACTTTACGCGCCGTTGCCGCTGCCGCCCTGCTGGTCGGAGGGGCGGCCTTCGCTCAAGACAAAGAGCCGATCCAGCCGATCGAGCCTTTCAAGGTCATCAACCCCGCCCTGGTGGAACTGGGCAAGAAGCTCTACTTCGATCCGCGCCTGTCGAAGTCGGGCGTGCTGTCGTGCAATACCTGCCACAACCTCAGCATGGGCGGCACCGACAACATCAAGACCTCCGTGGGCCACAAATGGCACCAGGGCCCAATCAATGCGCCCACGGTGCTGAACTCGGGCATGAACCTGGCCCAATTCTGGGACGGCCGCGCCAAGGATCTCAAGGAGCAGGCCGGCGGGCCCATCGCCAATCCGGGCGAAATGGGCTTCACGCATGATCTGGCCACCGATGTGGTGGCCTCGATTCCCGCGTACCGCGCCGAGTTCAAGGCGGCGTTCGGCAGCGACCAGGTGAGCATCGGCGCGATCACCACCGCCATCGCCGCGTTCGAGGACACGCTGGTCACGCCCAACTCGCGCTTCGACCAATGGCTCAAGGGCGACAAAAAGGCCATGAACGCCCAGGAGCTCGCGGGCTACAAGCTGTTCAAGGAGAGCGGCTGCATCGCCTGCCATTACGGCACCATCATGGGCGGCACCTCGTTCCAGAAAATGGGCGTGCAGGAGCCGTACAAGACCGCCAACAAGGAGGTGGGCCGTGCGGCCGTCACCGGCAAGGATGCCGACCGCTTCAACTTCAAAGTGCCCACGCTGCGCAATGTCGAGCTGACCTATCCCTACTTCCACGACGGGCAGGCCGATACCCTGAAGGAAGCGGTCGACATCATGGGCCGTCTGCAACTGGGACGCAAATACTCCGCCCAGGAGAACGCCGACATCGTGGCCTTCCTCAAGACCTTGACGGGCGAGCAGCCGCAAATTCTGCTGCCTCTGCTGCCGCCCTCGGCCGACAGCACCAAGCGGCCGACGCCCTTCGACTGAAGGCTGTCCCCGCCGGCCGCGCTGTGAAGCGCTGGCGGTTCAGACGTCGGCCCGCGGGAACCGCACGCGGGCCGAAAGCCCTGCTGAATCGGGCCGGTTGTCCAGCGTGACCTCGGCACCGAAGGCCAGCGCCGACTCGCGCACGATGGCCAGCCCGAGCCCGGTCCCCGAGGTGTCGGCGCTGTTGCCGCGGTAGAACCGCTCGAACACATGGGGGCGCAACTCCGCCGGAATGCCCGGCCCGGTGTCGTCTACCTGCAGCCAGGCGCGGCCCTCGTCGAGCCCGACCTGCACGGTGACACTGCCGCCCCGCGGGGTGTAGCGCACCGCGTTGTCCACCAGATTGAAGAGCAGGGCGTGCGCCAGCGCGGGATAGGCCTGCACCTCGGCCTGCGTGCACGCGGGGAGAAAGCCGAGGTCGATGCCCCGGGCATCGGCCAGCGCGGCCAGCTCGATGACCACCTCGCGCGCCAGGTCGACCAGATCGACCGCCTGCGTGGGCCGCACGCCGCCGCGCGAGGCCTCGGCCTGCGACAGACTCAGCAGCTGATGGATGAGTTGCGCGAGCTGCCGCGACCCGTTTCCCAGCGCTGCGAGCGTGTGCTGCAACTCCGCGCTGGCGGGCTGGCGGCTGGCGTAGTCGAGCTGGGTGGCGATCAGGGCCACCGGGGTGCGCAGCTGATGGGCGGCGTCGGCGATGAAGCGCTTCTGCAGCTCGATCTGCCGCGTGAGCTGGGCGGCATGCTGGTTGAGGGTTTCCACGATGGGCCGCAGCTCGCGCTGCAGGGCCACGGTGCGCAGGGGTGACAGGTCGCTGCTGTCGCGCGCGCGCAGCGCCGCGCGCAGCCGCAGCAGCGGCCGCAGCTCCAGGGTCAGGCCCAGCAGCATCAGCGCCAGCGCCAAGATGAGAAGGGCCGACTCGTGCAGCAGCGTGGGCCACCACAGACTGGCCGCGAGCCGGTCGAAGGCGCGGCGGGTTTCGGCCACACTGATCAAGACCTGGGTCGTCTGGTCGTTGCGGTACAGCGCCCGTGACAGCGTGACCTGGCGCACCGTGTCGCCCTGAAACCGGGCATCGTCATAGCGCGCCGCGGCACCGCCGGGCAGCGCGGGCACCGTCAGCCCGGGCCAGCCTGCGAGCAGCCGCCCCTGCGCGGTGCGAACCTGGAAATACACGCGGTCCTGCGCCGGGGAGGCGAAGATCTCCAGCGCGGCCGGTGGAGTCTGGGCGGTGAGCTGTCCGTCCTGCCAGCTCACCTGGCCCGCCATCATCTGCGCCGACGCGAGCAGCTGCCGGTCCTGGACGAGCCGCGCCACATCGCGCGCATTGCTCCACGACAGACGGGCGGTGAGGGCCAGCGCCAGCGTCATGGGGAGCAGCACCCAGAGCAGCAGCCGCAAACGCAGACTGGTCATGGCGCGTCGGCGTCGCGCAGCAGATAGCCCAGACCGCGCAGGGTGACGATGCGCGCCTGGGTGGAGTCGAGTTTGCGGCGCAGCCGGTGCACATAGATCTCGATGGCGTCTTCGCCGACCGCGTCCTCGGGCGCGAACACCGCCTGCGCGAGCTGTGTCTTGCTCACGGTCTTGCCCATGCGCAGGAGCAGCGTTTCGAGGACCCGGTGTTCACGCGGCGTGAGCGTCAAGGGCGCGCCCGCGGCCTGGAAGGCCCGCGTGTCCAGGTCGTAGAGCAGGTCGCCGCAGCGCAGCTGGGACTGGCCGCTGCGGCTCTGGCGCCTAATCAGCGCCTTGATGCGCGCCACCAGCTCGCGGATCTCGAAGGGCTTGACCAGATAGTCGTCGGCGCCAAGCTCCAGGCTGTCGACCTTGATGTCGAGCGAGGCGCTGGCGGTGAGGATGAGCACGGGCAGGTCGTTGCGCTGACGTCGCAGCCGGCGCAGCACGCTGCGGCCGTCGAGCCCGGGCAGCTTGAGGTCGAGCAGCAGCAGGTCGTAGGGCGTCTGCTCCAGCCGCGCGATGGCGGCCTCGCCGTCATGCACCGTGTCGACGTCGAACTGCTCTTCGCGCAGAACCTTGCCCAGCCAGAGGGCGAGATCGTGGTTGTCTTCGACGAGCAGCAATTTCATGGCATCAGATCCGGGGGCGAAGGGAGGCACTGTCGCCGTGGGCAGGCGCCGCGGCATCCGGGAAAGTCCCGAGATTCGCGCGGTGCGCCTGAAAGCGGATTGAAGGCTGGGCCTGCCTAGCATTCCGTTCACGGCGCACCGCATCGGCGTCGCCGCCACGACAACAGGTTTCACAGGAGACAAACCATGCACACATTCAAGCGTATCGCAGGCGCCACGGCGGTGGCTCTGGCCTGCACGGCCCTGGCCGCGTCGGCGCAGGCCGCAGAGAAGATCAGCATCATGGTGGGCGGCATCAACAAGATCATCTACCTGCCGGCCAAGCTCACCGAGCAACTGGGCTACTTCAAGCAGGAAGGGCTGGACGTGCAATTGCTGTCCGAACCCGCCGGGGTCAACGCTGAAAACGAAATGATCGCCGGCGCCGTGCAAGGTGTGGTCGGCTTCTACGACCACTCCATCGACCTGCAGAGCAAGGGCAAGGAGATCGAGTCGGTGGTGCAGTTCGCCAAGGTGCCGGGCGAGGTGGAACTGGTGTCGACCAAGGAGGCCGGTGCCATCAAGTCGCCCGCCGATTTCAAGGGCAAGACGCTGGGGGTGACCGGACTGGGCTCGTCCACCGACTTTCTCACGCAGTACATGGCGGCCAAGAGCGGGCTCAAGCAGGGCGACTATTCGCTGCTGGGCGTTGGCGCGGGCAATACCTTCATCGCGGCCATGCAGCAGGGCCGCATCGACGCGGGCATGACCTCCGATCCGACGGCGGCGCAGATGCTGTCCACCGGCCAGGCCAAGGTGCTGGTCGATCTGCGCACCGAGCAGGGCACGCGCGCCGCGCTGGGCGGTGTGTATCCGGCGGCCTGCCTGTACATGCCCAATGCCTGGGTCAACAGCCATAAGGAGGAGGTGACCAAGCTCGCCCGGGCCTTCGTCAAGACGCTGCAGTACATCCACACCCACACGGCCGAACAGGTGGCCGACCAGATGCCCGCGGACTACTACGGCGGCAACAAGGCGCTGTATGTGCAGGCGCTGAAGGCGTCGCTGCCCATGTTTACCGCAGACGGCCGCATGCCCGAGGGCGGCCCGCAGACCGTGCTGCAGGTTCTTTCCACCTTCAAGCCCGCGGTGAAGGCCGCGCACATCGACCTCTCCAAGACCTACACGACCGCGTTCGTGACGGCCGCGGCGAAGTAAGCATCGCATCTGCAGACGCCTCCGGTCCGGCGCGGCATGCCGGGCGGGCCGGGCGCGCCTGCTCCTCGTTCCAGGAGGCGCCATGGCGTTTCAACCCCCCAGCGTGCCAGCCATCGAGCTGGACAACGTGACCCTGAGATTCCTGTCGCCCGATGGCAAGGCCACGGTGGCGCTGCAGGATTTCAGCATGACGGTGCAGCGCGGCGAGTTCTGCGCCATCGTCGGCCCGACCGGCTGCGGCAAATCGACCACGCTCAGTCTCATCACCGGGCTGCTGCAGCCGACGACCGGCAAGGTTCGGGTGATGGGCGAGGCGGTGCAGGGCATCGACCCGCGCATCGGCTTCGTCTTCCAGAGTGATGCGGTGTTTCCCTGGCGCACGGTGCTCGACAACGTGGCGGCGGGGCCGATGTTTCGCGGCCAGAGCAAGGCGCAGGCGCGCGAGCTGGCGGAGCAGTGGTTGCGGCGTGTCGGGCTGGTGGGTTTTGAAAAGCACTACCCGCACCAGCTCTCGGGCGGCATGCGCAAGCGCGTGGCGCTGGCGCAGACCTTCATCAACAAGCCCGAAATCCTGCTGATGGACGAGCCCTTCGGCGCGCTCGACATGCAGACCCGCACCTTGATGCAGGATGAGCTGTTGCAGCTTTGGTCGGCCAGCGGCGGCTCCGTGGTGTTCGTCACCCACGATCTGGAAGAGGCCGTGGCACTGGCGGACAAGGTGCTGGTGCTGACCTCGCGCCCGGCCACGGTCAAGCAGGTCTACACCATCGATCTGCCGCGGCCGCGCGTGATGTCGCAGATCCGTTACGAGCCGCGTTTCATGGATTACGCCCGCGAGATCTGGAACGATCTGCGCGAGGAAGTCCACATCTGAGCTGGAGACCGAGAGATGGCAAGCACCGTGCAATTCGAGGGTTCGCAGTCTGATGCGGCCCCCACGTCCCCGGGCCGCAGCGCCCAGGCCGCCGCGCAGGCCGAGGCCGAGGCGGCCGCGCAGCGGCTGATGCGCCGCCGCGCGCGGCTGGTGACCTTCTGGCGCATCGCCGTGCTGGTGATCATCCTGGGCGGATGGGAGCTGGCGGCGCGGCTGCACTGGATCGATCCCTTCTTCTATTCGATGCCCACGCTGATCGTGGCGCAGATCTACACCTGGATCGTGCACGGCACCTCTCAGGGGCCGTTGTGGCAGCAGGTGCTGGTCACGCTCGAAGAAACCGTGCTGGGCTTTCTGATCGGCGCGGCGGGCGGCATCGTCTGCGGCATCCTGCTGGGCCGCAACAAGCTGCTGGCCGACATCTTCAGCGTCTATATCAAGGTGGCCAATTCCATCCCTCGCGTGGTGCTGGGCTCGATCTTTGTCATCGCCCTCGGGCTGGGCATGGCGTCGAAAGTGGCCCTGGCCGTGGTCATGGTGTTTTTCGTCGTCTTCGGCAACGCCTTCCAGGGCGTGCGCGAGGCCGACCGCTACATGATCGCCAACGCCCAGATCCTGGGCGCGTCGCCGCGGCAGGTGACGATGAGCGTGGTCGTGCCCTCGGCGCTGAGCTGGATTCTGGCCAGCCTGCACGTGAGTTTCGGCTTCGCGCTGGTGGGCGCCGTGGTGGGCGAGTTTCTCGGCGCGCGCCAGGGCATCGGGCTGCTGATCTCGACGGCGCAGGGCGCGTTCAATGCCAGTGGCGTATTCGGCGCCATGATCGTGCTGGCCGTCGTCGCCCTGATGGCCGAGGGGCTCATCACCCTGCTCGAAAACCGCCTGCTCAAATGGCGGCCAGCGCAGTTCGGCTGAACCCCGCGGCCTGAGAGGTTGTGAACAAATCCGCCATGACCGCTCATCGCGCCCCAAAGGCCCCACTCGGCGTTGCAAATGCTCGCCGTGCCTCGGGGCACGGCTGTGCTTTGCGCCTTGATTGGAACCTTTGGGGTGCGCTGCTCGGCCACGCCGGATTCATTCACAACCTCTGAGCCGTGCTCACCAGCGGCGCTTGCGCACGTTGCGCAGGAACTCGTCGAGGATGGGCGTGCAGTCGAGCAGCTCGGGGTTGGACGGGTGGTGGAATTCCGGGTGCCACTGCAGGCCCAGCAGAAAGTTGCGGCCGGTGCCGCGTATGGCTTCGGGCAGGCCATCTTCGGGGCTGATCGCGTCCACCACCAGATCGCGGCCCAGGGTACGCACGGCCTGGTGATGCACGGACACGATGTTCAGGCTGCCGGGGTCGACTTCGGGATAGAGGCGGGCAAGCAGACCGCCTTCGGTGAATCGCACCGGGTGGTAATGCCGGTCGTAGGTATCGCTGAGGTGTTGGGTCTGGCTGGCGGTGAATTGCGAGGGCAGATCCTGATAGAGCGTGCCGCCCATGGCGACGTTGATGAGCTGCGCCCCGCGGCAGATGCCCAGCACGGGCTTGCGCACCTCGATGAATTCGTGCAGCAGTTCCATTTCATAGCCGTCGCGCACCGGGTCGCCCGCCCACTCGGGCTTCAGAGGATCTTCGCCGTAGCTGTTCGGGCTCATGTCGGCGCCGCCTTGCAGGATGAGCCCGTCGAGCGCGTCGGCGTAGTCGCCCAGGCGGATATTGCTGCGCACCAGTCCGCTGCCCGTGGCCACGGTGGGCACCATGAAGACCAGCACATCGCGCGACATGGCCCAGTGCGCGACGGACTGCTCCAGGTACTGCAGGGTTTTGCTGCGCAAACCGGCCTGGCCCGGCTGGGGGTGGTCGATGCGCGCTGAAATGCCGATTTTCAGGGGTTTGGTCGCCATGGGGGATCTCGCTGTGGCAGGAAGGGTTTCATCTTAGGACGCCGACGCGCCAGAAGCGTTCCCTTGGGCGGCATTCGGCGTCGCCTCAGCGGAACTCGAAGGTGTAGAACAGATCCACCGCGTTCTCGGTGCCGGTCTGGGCCTGGACCGACAGGCGGCGGGTGAGCTGGTACTGGATGTTGAAGATGTTCGACACGCCGTTGAGCCCGCGCGAGAACGTCACCAGCGTGTTCGACGACAGGCGTTTGCTCAGCGTCAGCACGGTGCTGGGCAGACCGTTCGTGCTGGTCGTCGAGGTGCCGGTGGCGTTGCTCGTACCCAGGGGGTCGGTGCTGCTGGCGCTTTGCACGCTGATGCTGTCCAGCCCGACGGCATGGGCCAGTCGGGTCTGCAGCGGCTGGCCGTCACTCGGGCCCAGCAGGGCCGCGGCGGCGGTCTGCAGCAGGCCGATGTCTGAGGCGCCGACTTGGCTGAGCGGCTGCCCGAGCACCAGCCACGACAGGATTTCGGTGTCGGGCATCGCGGGCGTCGAGCTGAGCTTGATCAGCGGCCGCCGCGCGGTGCCGCCGATGTTCACGCCGACCTCGATGCCCGTGGGCAGGTTGGGCCGGGTCGCGGTGATGTTCAGTCCTGGGTTGTCCACCGGCCCGGCGAAATTGACGCGCCCTTGTGTCACCTGAAGCTGCTGGCCGTAGGCGGTGTATTCGCCCTGAACCACTTCGATGCTGCCCGTGGCCGTGGGCGTGGCGCCATTGTCGGCGCGCACGCGCACGCTGCCACCCAGCATCGCGTCCAGTCCCTGGCCATAGAGGTGGAAGTTGGAGCCGAGGTTGAACGTGCCATCGAAACGCACGGCGTTGGGCATGGCGGCGGGAGGCTTGCTCGCCGCGGGCGTCTGGCCCTTGATGACCACGTCGCTGCTCAGTGTGGGACCGCTGGCGCGCGGCAGGGCGATGTCGGCACGATCGGCAGTGAGATTCGTGGTGAGTGCCAGCACCTTGTCGGCGAGCTGGGCCTGGGCGGTGCCGCTGAGCACGAGCTGCCGATCGGGGCGGCTGAGCAGTTGGAGCTTGTCGGCCTTGAGGTCGAGGGTCGCGCGGGGCAGGCCATTCTGCAGCCGTGCGTCGCCAGTGGCCGTGAGTTGTCCCTTGCCACCCTGGAGCTGCAACTGGTCGAGCTGGAGCCGGTCGCCGGTGAAGTGGGCGCGCAGCACGCCGTTCTTGAGATCGAGCCCCTGGGCAGGCCAGGCCAGCCGCAGCGCCCGTCCTTCGAGCGAGCCGCTGAACTGCGGTGCGGCCAGCGTGCCGCGGCCTTGCACGGCCAGTTGCAGTCGGCCTTCGGCGCGGTAGTCGTAGCCGATCAGCGGCGCGGCCCAGGCCAGGCTGGGCATGTCGGCACCGGCGTCGAGCTGCAGCGGCGCGTCGGCCGCGACGCCCCAGAGATCGCCGCGCCGACTGAGCTGAACATGGCCGCTGGCCTGGACGGTGCCCATGCCGGTCTGCAACACGCCCTGCGCTTGCAGGCGGCCTTCGTGCGCGGTGAGGTCGAGCACGAGCTGGCCGATGTCCAGCGGCATGAAGCCGTCGCGCGACGCAGCCGGGCCGAACGTGGCGTCGCAGGTGGGGCCGAGCTTCACCGTGCCCACGCGCTTGGCCGGTGGCGCGGCGACCTGCAGGGCGATGTCGCCGCTGTCGCGCTGCAGATGCACATGGCCCTCGACGCTCGCGCCCGCGTCGATCTTCCAGTCGCCCGAGAGCACGAGGGTGTCGCGCAGCCGGGCGGGGGCGATGCCAGCGAGTCTCAGCAGATCGGCGGTCTGCACGGCGCTCATGCGCCCATCGGTGCGCAGCAGGCCCGGCGCCAGTTGAAGGTTGTTCAGATCGATGTGTCCGGCCTGAAGCTGAAGGGCCGCATGCTGGAGCTGCAGACGCAAGGGCGCGAAGGCCAGGTCGAGTGCGGCCGGGGCCTGGAGCTTGAATGCCAGCGGGCCGCTGTTGTCGAGCGCGGTGATCTGGCCGCGCCAGCCCTGTGGCGCACCCAGCCAGCCACCTTGCGCGCGCAGATGCAGATCCACCGGCAGCGGCTGCTGGGCTGCTGTGCTGGCGCCCGTAGGGGGCGTACTTTCTGCGCCGCCCAGGGGAAGCTGGCCCTGAGCGTCCAGCGCGAGGCTGTGCTGGGCGCGGGTGCCCGTGACATCGAGCGAGGCGGTGCTCAAGGTGGTGTCGTGTTGCGGCTTGCCCAGCCCGGCGAGCCGTAGCTGCTGCAACCGTACTTTCAGGTCGAGCTGGCCCTTCAATCCGGCCGTGGTCTGGGCCTGGGTCTGCAGACTGTGAAGTTGCACGGTCTGGCCGTCCTGATGCCAGTCGAGGCCGTCGAGATCGACCTGGAGCGAGCCCGCGAGGCGGTCGAGCAGGGTGTCGAGGGAGGTCGCCGTGGCAGGGCTCGCCCGGGCGGTGCTGAAGCTGCTGCGGGCGCTGAGGTGATGCAGCGCCAGCGCTTTGCCCCATCGCACGCCGTCGGCCTGCAGGGTGAGCTTGCCCGCGGGCGCCTGCAGACCGCCGCGCAGCTGGCCCTGGGCCTCGGCGCTGCCTTGAAGCGTGTCGTCGATCTGCGCGAGTTGCGGTGCGGTCAGCGTCCATTGCAGCGCATCGTCGGGCCGGCCGAAGGCGCCTTTCGCCTGAAGCTGGTTGGCGCCGAGGGCCAGCGCGGCATCGACGTCCCAAAGGCGCTGCCTGTCGAGCGCCAGGCGGGCGTGGCCGGTGAAGGTGTGGCCGCGCCAGACACTGGGCGCGAGCTGCAGCGCAAGTCTGGCCTGCCGCTGCGCAAGGGTGCCGCGGGCGGTGAGGTCGGCGCTGAGCCGGGCCTGCGGATAGGCGCCGAACTGCGCCGGATCGAACTGACGCAGACTGGCGCGCAGATCGAAGGGCTGCGCGCCGCCCGTCGACAGGGTGCCGCTGGCGTCGAGCCGGCCGCCGGGCGCCGCCAGCCGCAGGCGCTGCAATTGCACCGCGTCGCCGCGTCGCTGCGCCTCCATGCGCAAGTCCCAGCCGGGCTGGGCCAGGGCGATCTGCGCGCTTTGCTGCTGCGCCGAGGCGTCGATCGCGACCGGGCCGGACAGACGGGTGGCGGCCAGTTTGCCGTCGAGTGCGCGGGCGTTGAGCTGCGCGACCTGCAACCGGGCCTGCAGCGTGGGCCGGGTCCAGGTCAGCGTGCCGTGGATCTGCCCGCCGGGGCCGAGGTCGATGCGCAGATCGCGCGCGGCGGCCTGCTGGCCGTCACCGGCCAGCGTGGCGCTGAGGCTGCGCAGGGGCAGGCGCCGCTGATCGATCGGGCCGGGCAGGGCGTTGCGCACCTGCAGCTCCCCTGAAAGCCGTTGCGCGCTCGACGGCCCGAGGTCGAATTGCACGTCGAGCGCGGCGCGGGGCAGCGCGGCGCTGAAGGCTGCCGGGTCGAGCGCGCGGGCGGTGAGGCGAGCGCTGCGCAGCGGCGTGGCGTCGAACGGCGTGAGGTGGGCCTGCAGACGGGCGTGGGCGGCGTCCATCTGCAGGGTGCCGTTCAGGCTGAGGTCGCGCAGCGTGCCCTGGGCGCGAAGATCGGCGGCGTTGCCCGCGGCGGCATGCCCCGCCAGGCCGATGTGCGTGGCGTTGAGCGTGGCCTGCAAGGCGTAGGGGGCGCTGTCGCCCAGTTGCGCCTGAAGCTGGGCCTGGGCCCAGGGGGTGACGGCGTTGAGCCGGGCGCGGTAGCGGCCCTGGCCGTAGTGCAGCTCGCCGGTGAAGCGGCCATAGGGCTGCAGCACGCCGGGCGGGCCGATCTGCAGCGCGCCGAGGTCGAACCGGTCGAGGTCGATGCGCAACGGCAGCCGCAGGCTGGCGGGCAGCTCCAGCGGGCCTTTCGCGGGGGCGGCATGGGTTTGCGCGATATCGAGGCGTTGCGCGCTGAAGCTCTGGATGTGCAGCGTGCGGTGCCAGAGCTCGGCGGGCGTCCAGTGCAGGCGGGCCTGGTACAGGGTCGTGGTGGAGTCGGCGGTGACGAGCTGCAACTGCCCGATGCGCACCGAGCGCCACAGACTGCCTTGCACGTCTTTCAGCGTGATTTGCTTCGTACCCAGGCGCAGCGGCGTGCGTGCGGCCAGCCACTGCAGACCGCTTTCGCTGCCCAGCCAGGCGAGAGCGCCCGCGGCAATCAGCACGAGGGTGCCCGCCGCGCCCAAAACCCAGGCAGCCCGGCGCAGGCCCCGGCGGGGGCGGGCGCGCGCGGGGGGCGAGGGCGTCGGGTCTTCGGCCATCAGAACGACAACCCTGCGGTGAAGTTCACCCGATACTCATGCACCGCCTGTCCATAGGCCAGATCCACCGCGATCAGCCCGACCGGGCTGCGCCAGCGCACGCCTGCGCCATAGCCGCGCACGGGCTTGAGGGCGCCCCAGCTGTCGGCCGCGTTGCCGAGGTCGTAGAACAACGCACCGCCCCATTGGCGGGTGAACCAGTGATCGAACTCGGCGCTGGTGGTGAACAGATAGCGCCCGCCGACGATGGCATCGCCCTGGGTCAGGCCCAGGCTTTGATAGGCATAGCCGCGCACCGAATTGGCGCCGCCGGCACGGAACAGGAAGTTCTGCGGTATGCCGCTGGCGCCGTTGGCCAGCACCGCACCGGCTTCGGCGCGGAAGACCAGCTGGTTGTTGCGGTCGATGGGCAGATAGCCCAGCCCGCGCGCGTACAGCCGCACGAAGTTGGCGCTCGACAGCAGCGCCTTGCTCGCGCCGCCGAGCTGCAGATTGATCACGGTGCCGCGGCTGGGGTAGAGCACGCTGTTGATGTCGCGCCGCGTCCAGCTGTAGTTCACGCTGAGGGCGTGCACCTCGCTGGAGGCGGCGCCCGCGGGCTCCAGGCTCTCGGCCTGGTACTGCAGCGCCAGCGCGGTGTCGATGTGGCCGCGCGTGCGTTCGCGCTGCGCGCCGATGCTGGAATTGCGCGTGACCAGGCCGGAGATGTCGGTACGGTCCTGCGACAGCGTGACGCTGTCGTCGTAGCCGATGGCGGTTCGCGGAAAGGCCAGCTTGAGGCTTCCGCTCTGTTCGCGCGTTTGCAGTTTGATGTCGCTCGACAGCCGCCAGGCCCGCCCCAGAAAGTCGAGATCGTGCCAGCCCATCTGCACGCGCTTGCCGGTGTCGCTGCTCACGCCGACGCCGAAACCGAGTTTCTGCGATCGGTTCTCCGTCAGCTGCACGTCCACCGGCACGACATCGCCTTGCGCCTGGCTCAGATCGGCGTCGACCACGGCGTTGCGGTAATACGGGCTGTTCTGCAGGGCCGCCTGATAGTCGAGCAGGGCGCCCTGCGAATAGGGCGCGCCCGGCTGCATCGGCGCCAGGCGCTCGGCAATGCTCAGCGGGTAGCGCTGCTGTCCGGTGATGTGCAGGCCGCCGAAGACGTAGGCTGCGCCAGTCTGCAGGCGTAGTTGCAGGCGCGCCTCGTGCGTCTGCGGATCGACCGTGGCCCGGCTCTCGGTCAGGCGCGCCGCGGGCCATCGCCCGGACAGCAGGGCCGACAGGGCCTTGGACTTGGCCGCCTCCCAGTCGGCATCGCGGAAGATAGCGCCGGGCTTGAGCGCCCAGAACCGGGTGAGCCGGGCGCTCAACGCGGCGTCGGGTTTGCCGTCTGGGCCATCCACCTGCACATCGACCGACTGCACCAGCGTGGGGCTGCCCGGCTGGACCGAAAGCACGACGTCGATGGGGCCGGATTCGGGGCAATCGACCCGCACGGTGATCTGCGGCGAGAAAAAGCCCTGCGTTTCAAGCAGCCGCTGCACCTGCGCGGGCGCATCATCGGCCAGCCGCTGCACCTGGGCGCGCTGCAAGTCGGGAAAGTCGCGCCAGCGCAACAGATCTAAATTATTAGATAAGAGGGGCTGCAAATCCTTCGGCACATCCAACTGAACGTCATAGAGCGGCTGCGCCGCTTGCGCACGAGACGCTGCCGGAGCCGGTGGAGCCACAGGAGCCGACACTTCGGCCGCCGCACTCAGGGGACTGGCCAGCGCGAGCAGCAGCGCAAGACGGCTTCGACGGCCCCAACGTCGTGGCGGCGCGAGCGGACCTCGTGCGCCTTGGTGCCTGGCAGTCGTCTCTTGGGCCGGTTTTTGATGCATACGCACATTATTCATGCGGATCCGTGGGGCCATGCCCGGGGCGCCGCGAGCGGCGGCGAGGCCAGGTTTGCGCGGCGTCTGCCCTCGGAGCTGCTTTGTAAAGCGCGACTGACAGTGCTTGCTTGTAACAGCGCGGAGTGTGAACATATTCACGGTTTTCACATAAGTTGTCGCGTTTGTTCGTCGCCCGCCTGTTTCGGGTTTTCGAAAATCGGTACGGACGGCATCGTTTGTATCTGCCTCATCTCTGCCTCGTCGCATGACATTTTTCAGTTCAACCGTGCCTCCCGTCACAGCCCTGCGTATTGCTTATCTGGAAGACGATCCGATCACCGCGCTCGAAGTGACGGAATGGCTGACCCAGGCCGGGTATGTGGTTCAGCACTTCACTGATGGGCAGGAATTTGCACGCACCGTCGAGCGCGGCGGCGCGGACGCCTGCCTGCTCGACTGGATGCTGCCTGGCCTGAGCGGGCCCGATGTGTTGTGCCGCCTGCGTCTGCAACTCGGCGCCAGCGTGCCGCCGGTGATTTTCCTGACCGGCCGCAACGCCGAATCGGATGTGGTGCAGGCGCTGGAATCGGGTGCCGACGACTATCTGGTCAAGCCGCTCTCGCGCCCTGTGCTGCTGGCGCGGCTGCAGGCTGTGCTGCGGCGATCGGGCTCGGTCATGCCGGCCGCCCGGCTGCGGCTGGGCGAGATCGAGGCCGATTGCGCCCGGCGGCAGATTTTCGTCCAAGGCCTGCGCGTGGACCTGACCGACCGCGAAACCGATCTGGCGCTGCATTTCCTGCAAAACGTCAACCGCCTGCTCACGCGCGACTTTCTCATCCAGACCATCTGGGGCCTGCGCCCCGAGGTCGAAACCCGCACGGTGGACGTGCACGTCAGCGCGCTGCGGCGCAAGCTGCGGCTGCAGCCCGAGTCCGGCTGGCGCCTGGTGTCGGTGTATGGACGAGGCTACCGACTCGAACGCGCGCGCAGCGCCGACGAGGGCCCGCTGACCGTGCCTCCTGAACTCGACGATTGATTCCGCTCGGGTCGACAATGCGGCTTGGGCGCCGCGCAGCGAGTGCGGCCTGGCCGACCGATGGAACCCGATGCGATTTTCGAGACTGATGCCCCCGCGCCGCCTGGCGCAAGCCTTGAGCCTGTTTCTGGTGGCGTTTTCGCCCGCGCTGGCACAGGCGCAGACCCTGTCGCTCCCGGCCGCCGCGGCCGAAGCTCACGGCCCAGTGTGGCAATACACCGTGCGGCCCGGCGACACCCTCATCGGCCTGGGACGGCAATATCTGCGCGACCCGGCGCAGTGGCCGCTGATCCAGCGCGACAACCACATCGCCCACGCCCGGCAAATTCCGCCAGGCACGGTGCTGCGCATTCCCGCCGATCTGTTGCGGCAGCAGCCGTCGTCGGCGCGACTGGCGCAGGTGTTCGGCCAGGTGCTTTGGCGTGCGCAGGCGCAGAGCGCCTGGCAACCGGCCGAGGCGGGACAAATGCTTGCGGCCGGCTCGCAGGTGCAGGCGCCCGAGGAAGGCAGCGCCGTCATCGAACTGGCCAACGGCACCCGGCTGACGCTGCAGCCGGGCAGCGAGCTCGCGCTGGACACCCTCAGTCTCTATGCCGACGGGCTGATGGCCGACACCCGGCTGCGCCTGCAGCACGGCCAGGTGGAGATTCGCGACAACCCGCGTCGTCTGCCCAACCAGAACCTGCGCATCCTCACGCCCTCGGCGCAGGCGGTGGTGCGGGGCACGCAGTTCCGCGTCGGGGTGGAGGCGCAGATCACCCGCGAAGAAACCCTGGGCGGCGCCGTCGAGCTGCAGGCGGCCGGCGCGCAGGTTCGGGTCGATGGCGGGCAGGGCTCGCTGGCGCGCCAGGGTCAGCCGCCGTTGCCGCCGGTGACGCTGCTGGCCGCGCCCGATGTTTCGTCGTTGCCAAGCGTGTTCGAGCAGCTTCCGCTGCGCTTCACGCTGCCGGGGCAGGCCGGTGCGGCGGCGTGGTTCGGGCAGATCGCGCCCGAAGCCGCTCCGGTGCAAGTGCTGGTGCAGAAATTCAGCGTGGGCAAGGCGCTTAACATCGGCGACCTGCCCGATGGCCGCTATGTCCTGCGCGTTCGCGCGGTCGATGCCAACGGGCTGCAGGGGCTGGATGCGAGCCATGCGTTCACCGTTTTCGCACGTCCCTTCTTCCCCATGCTGACGGCCCCTGGCGCGGGGGCGACCGTGCGCGTGCCACGGCCCACGCTGCGCTGGTCCCAGGTCGTGGATGTGACGCGGACCCATCTTCAGGTCGCCGCGGGGGCCGATTTCGCGCAACCCCTGTTCGACGTCGTCCTACCGGGTGAGGCGTGGGCGCCGTCGGCCGATCTGCCCGCGGGCGAGCTGCGATGGCGCGCGGCCAGCCTCGATGCCCAGGGGCGGCAAGGGCCGTGGAGCGCGGCGCAGACGTTCCGCTACCTGCCCGGCCCAGGGCCTGCCGATCTGGCGAAAGCCGCCGTGCGTTTCGACCGCGACCATCTGCTGCTCGACCTGCCCCCCGCGCCCGCCGGACAACATTACGCCCTGACCTTGTCCGATCACGTCGGCCTGCAACCGGCGCTGGCGCAGACGCAGACATCGGGGGGCGCGGTCTCGCTGCCGCGCCCGGCTTCGGGCAAGCGCTATCTGGGCGCGCGCCTGGTGGACGACAGCGACGGCACGCAGGGGCCGCCCGTGGTGCAGGTCATCGACGTGCCGCCGCGCTATCCCTATCTCTGGCTGCTTCTGATTCCGCTGCTGCCGGCGCTTTGAGGCACCGACGCCGTGGGGTTCTTTCCGAGTTTCCGCAAGGCGGCTTCACGGCGCCGGGGTTCGCGCTCAGGCCGGGGTGAGCAGGCTGCGGCATCGGCCAGGGCGGTGCGTCCCTGGCGCCCCGGGCTGGAGATGTTGCGAGTCGGCGCGCTGCTGCTGATTCTGGCCATCGGCTTGAGCCTGGGCGGCTGGCTGCAGCGCATCGATCATCTGGTGTTCGACCTGGGGCAGCAGCTGCAGCCCGTGGCGACGCCGCAGGGCGTGGTCATCGTCGCCATCGATCAGCAAAGCCTCGAACGTCTCGGGGCCTGGCCCTGGCCGCGCGCCACCGATGCCCGCCTCGTGGACGCGGTCTGCCACGCCGGCGCTGCGGCCGTCGGTCTCGACATCGCCTTCACCGAGGCCGGCGCCGACCCGGCGGGCAATGCCGCGCTGGCGCAGGCCTTGAGACGCTGTGGCCGCGTGGCGTTGCCCGTGGTGATCGACAGTCTGCGCAGCGGCGGGCAGTTCGTCGAAGGCCTGCCGATTCCGGTGCTGGCTTCGGCCGCGGCGGGCCTGGGCCGCGTGGGCGTGCGGCTGGATGCCGATGGCGTGGCGCGCAGCGTCGATCTATGGGAGGGGGTGGGCGCCCCGGTCTGGCCGCTGATGGCGCAGACCCTGCTCGGCCTCGCCCACGCGCCGGTGCGCGGCAGCACGCCGCGCCCGGCCATGGCCGCCGTGCCTCGCCATCCCTACGCCCTGGCCGCCGCGGACCGGCGCCTGCTGCGCTTTGTCGGGCCGAGCGGCACGGTGCCCCGGCTCTCGGCCAGCGCGGTGCTCGACGGGGCCCTGCCGCCCGGCGCTCTGCGGGGCAAGGTGGTGCTGATCGGTGCAACGGCCGTGGGCCTGGGCGATTTTCTCGCCACGCCGGTGACCTCGCAGGGCGCCCCCATGCCGGGCGTCGAGGTCTTGGCCAACACGCTGCTCGCCCTGCGCGACGGCACGCTGATCCGCCCCGTCAACGCGGGCTGGAGCCTGCTGATCACCGCTTTGCTCGCGCTCGCCCCGCTGCTCTGGCTGCCACGGCTGATGCCGCTGGGCGGTCTGCTGGCAAGTGTCGCCTGGGTCGTGGGGCTGGTGGCGGCGGCTGCCGCGTTGCCGCTGTGGTCGGGCTGGTGGTTCGCGCCTCAAGGGGCATTGATCGCCGCGCTTTCGGCCTATCCGCTGTGGGGTTGGCGGCGGCTGGAAGCGGCCCGGCGGCATTTCGATGGGGAGCTGCGCCAGTTGCGTCAGGCCGGTCGCGATTCGGGCGCGGAAGAGGCCGCGCCCGCGCACCGTCGGCTGGGGTTTGAGGGTCGCATCCTGGAAGTGCAGGCGGCGCAGCGGCGTCTGCGCGATCTGCAGTCCCGGCGCGATGATGCGCTGGCGTTCATCAGTCACGACGTACGCGCGCCCTTGGCCGGGGCGGTGCAGCAATTGCAGGCTGGCGCCCTCGACGATGCGGCGCGGCACAGGCTGCTTGGCCAATTGCGGCGGGCGCTCGATCTGGCCCAGGGCTTTCTCAATCTGTCGAGCGCGCAGTCGCTTGAGCCCTCTGAACTGGTCGAACTCGATCTGGGCGCAGTGCTGCACCAGGCCGCCGATTTCGCCTATGACGAGGCGCTGGCCCGGGGTGTGCGTTTCGAGCGCGCCTTGCCCGACGAGCCGATCTGGGTGCGGGGCGATTTTGGCGCCCTGGAGCGTCTGGCCACCAATCTGCTGCGCAACGCCGTGCAGCACAGCCCGACCGAGGCCGTGGTCACGATAGGCGCGGCGCCGACGCCGCGCGCCGTGCGCTTCTGGGTCAGGGATCAGGGGCCCGGCTTGAGCCAGGCGCAAGCCGAGCGCCTGTTCCAGCGCTTCAGCCGGGGCAACGACGACGGCGATCGCTCCCTGTCCGGCAGTACCGGTCTGGGCCTTTACTACGTGCGGCTGGTGGCGGAGAAGCACGGCGGCAGCGCCGGGGTGCAGTCTTCTCCTGGTCAGGGCGCCACCTTCTGGGTGGAACTGCCCAGGCTCGATTCAGGGCAAGGCTGAACAAGTCCTTCGCGCGTCGCGCATCCAGGCTGCAGGCGGTTTGCGGCGCTTATTTCTTCAGCGCGTCGCGGATTTCGCGCAGCAGCACGGTGTCTTCCGGCGTCGGGGCGGGCGGCGCTGGCGGCTCGGCATGCTTGAGCTTGGAAATCATGCGCACCATCATGAAGATGATGAAAGCCAGAATGAGGAAGTTCACGGCCACGGTGATGAAGCTGCCATAGGCCAGCACCGGCACGCCGGCCTTTTTCACCGCCGCCAGCGTCATTTCCGTTCCGTCGGGTACTTTGCCCAGCACGAGGAAGAGGTTGGAGAAGTCGAGCTTGCCCACCAGCGCGCCGACGATGGGCATGATGATGTCGTTCACCAAGGACTCGACGATCTTGCCGAACGCGCCACCGATGATCACGGCGACAGCCAGATCGACGACATTGCCCTTCATGGCAAACGCTTTGAAATCTTGCATCAGAGACATGGGAAAACTCCTCATCGGGTGTGGGAAGACGCGAAAACCTCACGCGCTACCCGGATTTTGCGGGATGCAGCCGGAAATCCCTAGCGGCCTTTCCTTGATGCGCAGGTTTTTTACAGTCATCCCGATCGATGCCTGCGGACCTGGCGCCAAGCGGGTTGTGATTCAAGTCTTGGCGCGGCACCTCGTGGCGCGATACGCCAGGTCACAGTTGATACATACTGGCCCTAGTTTCCGCTCGCTCATCTGCCTACAGTGCCCTCATCCAGGTTTTGCTCCTCGTTGCTGTGAAGCTTGGTCAGGCGTGGTTCGGTTGTACCCCGGATGACGCCGCCCCGATGAGCAGGGAGTGCGCCGCAGCACTGCGTTCGCAGGCTGGAGCGCTGATGACAAGAAGAATCGATGTGGAGACTTCGGGCAGCGGGTATCGCTGCAGGGTGAAACAGATCATCCGCCCAATGTCGTACCGGTCGCACCCGCCAGGATGCGGCCGGGGCATGCAGTGCCAACGGCCCGACCGGGCCGATCGGCGCGAATCCATCGCTGACCGCAGAGATCGGCGAAGACCTAACCTCGTGAGGAGCCAAATGAAAATTGCCAAAACCCTGATTGCTGCCGCCATCGGCATGGGCGCCGCCCACGCCGCATTCGCCATGAACGTGCCCGGTCCGCTGGTCACACCCCAGTGGCTCAAGGCGCATCAAAGTGAAGTCACCATCGTCACCATCGGCGACAACCCCGCCAAAATGTTCACCGCCCAGCCGCAGATGGGCAAGAACAACGCCGTGATGAAGGTCGGCGGCCATGTGCCCGGCTCGATCCTGGTCGATTTCGGCGACATCCGCCAGGCCCGCGTGGAAGACGGCGTCAAGCTCAAGGCGCTGATGCCGACGGCGGAGTTCTTCACCTCGGCCATGGACAAGGCCGGCATGAACAGCGGCAAGCCCATCGTCATCGTCCCCGAGGGCGAAGGCCTGGCGCCGATGGACATGGGCACGCGCCTGTACTTCCAGCTGCGCTATTTCGGTGAGGCGGCCGACCAGGTGGCGATTCTCAACGGCGGCACCGCCGCCTGGCTGAATGCCGGCTACAAGGTCAGCACCGATGCGGCGCCCACGGCCATGGGCAACTGGAAGGCGGGTGCCGAAGATCACGCCATCCTGGCGTCGATCGACGAGGTCAAGGCGGGCCTGAAGGGGGGCTCCGAGCAGTTCATCGACGCTCGCCCGACCCCGCAATACCTCGGCATCGCCAAGAAGCCCATCGACAAGTCGGCCGGTCATCTGCCCGGGGCCAAGTCCTTCCCGACCGATGCCATCGTCCAGAGCAAGGATGGCGTCACCCGCTTCATGACCGCCGCCGATTACAAGCACATCTTCGGCGCTTACAACATCATGGACAGCGCGCCCACCACCACCTACTGCAACACCGGCCACCTGGCTTCGGGCGCATGGTTCGTGGTGCATGAGATCGTGGGCAACAAGAACAGCAAGCTGTACGCCAACTCGATGAACGAGTGGACCAACCTGGGCAACCCCACCGTCGGCCTTCCCGGCTGAACGGCAGTTCGAGCATGAAGGAAGCCGGCCTTGTGCCGGCTTTTTTCATGGGTGCGCTGCCTGCGGGAATTTGGTGCGTTGCAACATTTCTCCACAGTGACAGGTTTTGGCCGGGCAATATTCTCTGGCGTGGTCACGGAGGCAAATTGCTGCAGCGCAGCTCAGTGAATTCCCTAGATTTTGCGCGGTGCCTATGTCAGCGCGCGGTCAGCTAGCCTGAAAACAATCCGTCATCCCAGTGACGTACAGTAACAATTGCCGCGAGGCTGGGTTGATGCGTTGCGTTGCGGGCCTCGGGCATCAGACCCAGCAGCGACGCCACGCCCATGTCCACATACAGGAGACTTGAGCATGGCTTCCATTGCAATGGGCGCAAAAGCGCGCCCCATGACGGCGGGCGAGAAGAAGGTGATCTTTGCCTCATCCCTCGGCACGGTATTCGAGTGGTACGACTTCTACCTCTACGGTTCGCTGGCGGCCATCATCGCCAAGCAGTTCTTCGCTGGTCTGGATGCCGGATCGGCGTTCATCTTCGCGCTGCTGGCATTTGCAGCAGGTTTCATCGTGCGACCCTTCGGTGCTCTGCTGTTCGGTCGGCTGGGCGACATGATCGGCCGCAAATACACCTTCCTGGTGACGATTTTGATCATGGGTCTGTCGACGTTTATCGTCGGCGTGCTGCCCAACTATGCGGCCATCGGCGCGGCGGCACCCGTCATCCTCATCGCTTTGCGTCTGCTGCAAGGCCTGGCGCTCGGCGGGGAATATGGCGGCGCCGCCACCTATGTGGCCGAGCACGCGCCGCATGGCAAGCGCGGAGCCTACACCTCGTGGATCCAGACCACCGCCACGCTGGGCCTGTTCCTGTCGCTGCTGGTGATTCTGGGCACGCGCACGCTGCTGGGCGAGGATGTGTTCAACGACTGGGGCTGGCGCATTCCCTTCCTCGTGTCCATTTTGCTGCTGGGCATTTCGGTGTGGATTCGTCTCAAGCTCAACGAGTCTCCGGCCTTCATCAAGATGAAGGCCGACGGCAAGGCGTCCAAGGCGCCGCTGACCGAGGCGTTTGCGCGCTGGGGCAACCTGAAATACGTCATTCTGGCCCTGCTGGGCTTGGTCGCCGGTCAGGCGGTGGTCTGGTATACAGGCCAGTTCTACGCCTTGTTCTTCCTGACGCAGACGCTCAAGGTCGATGCGGTGACGGCTAACTTGCTCATTGCCGCCGCGCTGCTCATCGGTACACCGTTCTTTGTCGTGTTCGGCTCCCTGTCAGACAAAATTGGCCGCAAGCCCATCATCCTGGCTGGCTGTGCGATTGCTGCGCTGACCTACTTCCCGCTGTTCCAGGCGCTCACTCACTACGCCAACCCAGCGCTGTATCAAGCGGTGCAAAACTCGCCGGTCACGCTCACGGTCGATCAATCGCAGTGCACGTTCCAGTTCAACCCTACTGGCACGGCGAAGTTCACCTCCTCCTGCGACATCGCCAAGCAGATGCTGGCGGCCAACTCGGCCAACTACAACACGGTGTCTGGTACCGGCCCGGCGGTCATTCAGATTGGCGACAAGACCATCACCGTGCTGGGCGCCAAAGATCTTCCGTCCGATGAGTTCAAGGCCAAGGAGGCCGCGCTGAAGAAAGAGATCGGTGCCGCACTCAAGGCGGCGGGCTACCCGGCCAAGGCGGACCCGGCGCAGATGAACACGCCGATGGTGATCGCCATCCTGGCGCTGCTGGTGATTTTCGTCACCATGGTGTATGGCCCGATTGCGGCGGCGCTGGTCGAACTGTTCCCGACCCGCATCCGCTACACCTCGATGAGCCTGCCGTATCACATCGGCAACGGCTGGTTCGGCGGTCTGCTGCCCACCATCGCCTTCGCTCTGGTGGCGCAGAACGGCAACATCTATTACGGCCTGTGGTACCCGGTGATCATTGCTGCGGCCACCTTTGTCATTGGCCTGTTCTTCTTGCCTGAGACTAAAGACCGCGACATTTACGCCGAGGATTGAGGGGCACAGCGCTTTGTGCGTTGAAACTCAGGCAGCAAATAGAGGAGCGCCGCCAGCCTATGGCGGCGCGTTGCGCCAACACCGGTCAACCAGGATAAGTGACTTGATCCAAGTGTCTCGGAGCTGCAACGAATCCGTCGAGCTCTACTCGGCCACGGCTCAACGTCCTCGTTGAAACTGGTCAAGAAGTCGCTCGCGCCACAGGGCAAGGATGTCGCTTCGCGTGAGCATGCCAACGACCCGACCAGAGCCATCACCCGCTATTACAGGAAGGCGTCCTATGTCATGGGCCGAGAGTTTCAAGATGGCCTCAGCAAGGGTGGTTTCCATGTTCACGCACACGGCAGAGCCTCTGACTAGGCTTCCCAATTGCTGCGTGGCATCAATGTCAGCGCCATACAAACTTTTGCGCGTGATCACGCCAAGGGCCGCACCGTTTGCATCAACGACGGCGTAGCCCTGGTGATGACTTCCTGGTGCGCGAGTGTCTAACCAAGCCCGCACTTCGGCCACACTTTGAGTTGCCAGCAATGTGACCGGCTTGAGGCTGGCGTAGTCGCTCACGCGGGCCTGCGTTAGTGGATCGGCTTGGTACGTATCGGGTACGTGCAGCCCGCGGCGGCTGATTTTCTCGGTCATGATGGTTTGACGCATCAGCAGACTGGATACGAGAAAAGCTGTGCCGCAACCTATGAGCAAGGGCAGCAGTCCCGCTACCTGCCAAGTGGTTTCCAGGGCAAATATCACGGACATGAAAAGGGCGCGGGAGGAACCCGCGAAAATGGCGGCCATCCCCACCAGAGCGGCCAGGTTTGGGCTCAGGCCGAGTTGCGGGAACATGACGGCGCTGATATGGCCCAGAGCCGCGCCCAGGCAGGCGCCTATGGTCATCAATGGAGCCAGCGTGCCGCCCGAGGTTCCACTACCCAACGCGATGGTCCACGAAACCAGCTTGGCTGCACCGAGCAGCCAAAGTGCAGGACCGAGGAGGTTGCCAGACAATGCGTCCGTGATGTTGTCATATCCCACTCCCAAGGTTCTTGGTTGCCACCAACCAATCAGGCCTACCGCCACCGCGCCTATGGCGGGCCACCACATCCAGTGGACAGGGAGATGATCGAATGCATCTTCCACCGCATACACGCCTTGGGTAACAAACACAGCAACCAGTCCGACCACAGCCCCCAGGGGTACGCAGGCCAGTAACGCCGGGGCTTGCGGCCAAGCCAGCGGTTGCATGACAAAAAACGGCGTAGCACCGACGAACAGCGTGCGCATGATTTCAGCAGAAACGCAGGCGGCCAGCACGGGCAGCAACGCGGCTGGGCTGAACTCGAACAGCAGCAATTCGATCGCGAGCATCATGGCAGATAGTGGCGTGCCAAACACGGCTGCCATGCCTGCGGCGGCACCTGCGGCCAACAGTACCTTGCGCTCGTTGGGAGTGATGGAGACCCATTGACCCACCACCGAACCCAAGGCGCCGCCAGTGGCAATGATCGGCCCTTCGGCGCCAAATGGTCCGCCAGTGCCAATGGAAATAGCGGATGACAGGGGTTTGAGAAAAAGCACGCGCAGCGAAATGCGACTGCGGTTGACCAGCACCTGTTCCATGGCCTCCGGGATGCCATGGCCGCGAATGGCGGCAGATCCATATCGCGCCATGACGCCTACGATGAGGCCGCCGATGATGGGTACGCCGATGATCCAAGCGCCCAGTACGGTGTCCGTTGGGCTGACCAGACTCCAGCCGATGCGGCCCTGGAAGCTAAGGTGTGTAACGAGCCCGATCAGTGCCATGAGCAGTTGTGCAATCAACTCTGCCACAACGCCGATCCCTAACGCCAGCAGCAAAATGAACACAGTCCGCGGATGGATTCCGCCGGGAGCGCGGTTCAAATCCTCCGTTCCGATGGATAGTTGATCGGCCGGTTGTATGGGCAGGTCTTTTGGGGGTGATTTAGCAGAAACGGGGCTCATGAAGTGATGGCACAGACTGAGGGTGCAGGGCCGCTTCGAGAAAAGAAAAACGACGAAGCAATAACCAGCTATCTCGAGCGCCAAGTCCAGCAGAATACGAAAGATCAGTGAAATTTGATGTGTCAAAGTGTGGCGAAATCTGTTGCCGATAAAAATGGCCATGGCTTTGGCGTGTCAACATTGCGCCTGAGCTTTCGTTAACCATCCATGTTCATCAAATCGATCAAACGCATGGGCTTGCTCTCCATTTGGCGCGGCCATAAAGTGATCGCCGGGCTGTTGTTTGCTTTCGTGGTGCAGCCGATGCTTCCCGTTAACGCGCAACCGGCCCCGGAGTTTGTCCGTTTCAAGGCGGAATGGCGTGTCACTCTGAAAAGTGACGGTCAAGGTACCGACTCCCGCGGTGCGCAATGGCTGGCTTTGCTCGGCGGGTTGGGCGGACAAGAGGGCGTGGCCACCGCGCAAGACCAGGTGACCTGGCCTGCGCAGGGCAGCGGCGCCTACCGCATCGACAGCACCCTCACGCCGCGCGGTGCGATTGCCGTGCTGCTGCGTCGGCTGCACTGGGTGCGCGGTGCAAGCGGAGAAGTGCGCGACGGCAGGCCCGAGCTGCTCTCGGCCAGCAATCAGCGCGGGGATAGCCCGGCCACGCTGATGCACATCGAGCATGGGCGTATGCAAGTGACGACAGCCGGTCAGGCGGCGTCAGCGCCGGCTGAATCGACGGCAACGACACAGCCCGCGCCACCCGGGCTCACCGATCCGCTGACGCTGAGCTGGGGTTATCTGCAGCGCCCGCTGCCTACCCGCGCCTTCACCGTGCCCTTGCTCATCAATGACAAGGTGCAGACCGCCCACATCACGCCGCAGCGCGCCACGCTGCAATGGCAGGGGCAGGAGGAGGCGTGCACCCTGCTCGACGCTCACAGCGCGCAGAGCAGCGCCACTTTGCGCATCTGGCTGCGGCAAAGCGATGGCCTGCCGCTGCAGGTCGAACTCGGCATGGGCGACCGCTACGGGCTCGATGTGGTGCAGACTCTGGCAGCGGCGCCGGATGGGCTGCCCGCCGTACTGGTTCAGCACTGAACCGTAGGCGCCAGCGAAGCGCTACGCTATATGCATGAACGAGAACGGCACAGCAGACGACAAGGCGCCCCTGCCACCTGCGGATACGGCGAGGGTGCGCTTGCAGATCAAACAAGGCACGGCGCTCGGGCCCGGCAAGGCCGCGTTGCTCGAAGCGCTGGAACGCACCGGCTCGATTTCAGCCGCCGGACGCGCGCTCGACATGAGCTACCGCCGCGCCTGGCTACTGATTCACAGCGTCAATCAGGCTTACAAAGAACCGCTGGTCGAAGCCTCCAAGGGTGGCGCGGGCGGCGGCGGTGCGCAGCTCACCCCGCTGGGGCGCGAGGTGCTGTCGATTTACCGGCGCATGGAGCGCAAGGCGCTGAGGGCCATCCAGCCCGACCTCGACGTGCTGCAAAAACTGCTGCGCGAGTGAGGGGGTAGTCGTTTCAGTGCGGCCAGCACATCAGATGCTCGGCGCGCAGATGTGCCACCACGGGCGCTCCTGCGCGCAGGCCGTGGTGGGCAATCAGCCGCAGCGGGGCGCGCAGCCACAGCCGTGCGTCGCCGCAGCGCATCGCCAGGGTCGCGCTCGCGCCCTGCACCACCAGGTGCTCGATCTGGCCTGAGACCGGGTTTTCCAGATCGGCGGTCTGTCCCGGCTTGAGCGGGGGCAGGCGCACCTCGTCGGGCGATACGGCCCAGTCAACCAGGCAGCCGATCTCGCATGACGCCATCAAGGGCGCCCACAGCGGCAGCCCGCCTTCTTCCCACTGCAACAGCGTCAGCCCGCGCTCAACCGCGTGGCGCAGCACGCGCGCGGTAAAACGGTTGCGCACGCCCAGCAGCGCTGCAGCCGCCTGATTGGCCGGATGCGCAAACACCTCGGCAGGCGGCCCCTGCTGAATGACCTGCCGACCCGAGAGCAGCACCACCCAGTCAGACATGGCCGCCAGGCTGGCATCGTGCGTGGCGGCCAGCGCCGGCATGGAGAGCTGGTGCATGCGCGACACCAGTTCGGCCATGATGTCGTCGCGGGTGCTGGCATCGAGCGCCGAGGTGGGCTCGTCGAGCAACAGCACCTGCGGCCGCCGCGCCAGCGCGCGGGCCAGTGCCACGCGCTGCTGCTGTCCGCCCGAAAGCTGGGCGGGGCGCAGCTCGGTCTGCTGGGCCAGCCCGACCGACTGCAACAACTTGACGGCCGCCTGCCGCTGAGCGCCCAGCGCCCCGCCCAGCGCATAGGCCACGTTCTCCCAGGCGCGCAAATGCGGAAACAGCGCATACCCCTGCGGCAGATAGCCAACGGGCCGACGCTGCGGCGGCAGGGCGCCGAAAGGCGGGCCCTGGCTGGGAATGAGCCCCGCAAGCGCCTTCAGCACCGTGGACTTGCCTTCGCCGCTGGAGCCGAGCAGGGCGGTGAAGCCGTGCACCTCGAAATCGACGTCGAGAGCGATCGGCTGGCGGATCTGCAGATTGACGTGCAGGCGGGCGGGCGAGGGCATCATGTCCGGCGGACGGTTCAGGCCAGGTTCAGGCGCCGCCCTGCCCGCGCCGAGACAGCGCGCCGAGCAGCAGGGGCAGGGGCAGGCCGATGAGGAAGAACAGCCAAAGCAGCGGGTACACCGCGGGCAGGCCGGTGTCCTGCAGGTTGACCCACAGCTTCACCGGAATGCCTTGCGGGTAATACGCCACGATCAGCACAATGCCGAACTCGCCCAGCGCCCGCACCCAGGCCAGCGCCACCCCGGCGGCCAGACCCAGCCCCGAAAGCGGCACGGTAATGCGCCAGAAGGTGCGCCAGGGCGACTGCCCCAGGGTGAGCGAAATCTGCTCAAGCTCGCGCGGCACGCCCTCGAACGCCGAGCGCGCGGCGACGATGAAATACGGCGCGCTGCCATACACCTGCGCCAGCAGAAAGGCCGAGGGCGTGTTGGTGAGATTGAGGCCGAGCCGATCCAGTGGCTGGCCGATCCAGCTGTACGGCCCGTAACTCATCGACAGCAACAGGCCCATGGCCAGCGGCGGCGTGAGCAGCGGCAGCAGCACCAGCATCTCCATGAGCCACTTGCCGCGAAAGTCGTGCCGCGCCAGCCACCAGGCCACCGGCGTGGCGAACATCACCACGATGGCCACGGCGATCAGGCTGTAGCTCACCGACACCCAGAGCGAGCCCAGGTCGCCTTGCTGCAGATGCAGCGTTTGCCACGGCGTGCTGAGGAACAGCCCGGCGAAAGGCAGACTGAGAAACAGCAGCCCGGCCAGCCCGGCGCCCGCCACGATCCACGCGCGGCGCGCAGGCGCTTGCTTGGCGTGCGGCGCAAAGAACGGGGCTGCGGCGGTATCCAGCGGGGTCAGGGTCATGCCGTCATTGTCGTCGCAGCTCGAAGCTCAGAGCACGAGTCAATGAGCCGGTTGAAGATCGCCGCCCTTGGGGGCGCTGTAGCCGTATTGTTTGAACAAGGCCTGACCCTCGCCGCTGTTCATGAATTTGACGAAGGCGGCTCCGGCCTTGGGGTTGGGCGCGTTTTTCAGCACCGCGGCATAAAACACCAGTGGCTGGGTGGACAGGGTGTCGGTCTTGCCGTTGGGGAGCTTGATGTCGAAGTGTGCCTTGCTGTACCACTTTTCGATCATGCCGGGATCGCTGAGATTGATCTCTTCCGGCAGCTTGATGTAGGGCAGTTTGTGCGAAATCACCGCGCTCAGGTAGCCCGAAGTGGCGTCGAGCTGGCCCGACTCCAGGCGCGAGAGCAGCGAGGGTTCGGTGAAAATTTGCTGCTCGTTTTCGACCTTGCCCAGAATCTTGTCGGCCAGTCCCGGCTGCTTGTAAAACTCTTGCGCCAGCAGCATGGTGAACACGATGTTGCGGCCCTGCGGATCGGTTTTCGGGTCGGTGCGGCCAAAGCGCAGGCCCGGTTTTTCGAGCACCGAGTACCACGGCATTTTCCCGGCGTCAGCGGCCTTGAAGTCGGCGGCGAACTTGCTCTTGTCGCTGTAGGCAATCACCATCTGCGTGCTGGCCACCGGTACGGCGGTATCGATCAGGCCGGCTTTTTGCAGCACTTCGATCGGCCCGGGTGTGATGGAGACGAATACATCGGGGTTGATCTGCTTGGCGGCGATCAGGTGGGCCAGGCCGAAGGCACCCGCGCCCTGACCCTGGTACTGCACATGGTCCTGCCTGGCAATGGCCGGGCCCAGCGCCTTGTCCATCAAAGCGCCCATGGAACCCGCATAGGCCACCGCCAGCACGGGCTCGGCCGCGAAGGCCGGGGCGCTGGCAACGGCGCAGGCGGTGCCCATCGCGGCAGCGAGGGAAAGCTTCACCAAAATACGACAGTTCATCAGAAACTCCTTGTTTGTTGAGATCAAGCGTTGGAATTGTCTTGGAAATTCGCGCAGCGAACGCTTCAATGAAATATATCGAAGCGATCCGCTGGGAGGTGTTTGCAGGTGTTTCAGGTGCAATCGCGCAGTCAGGCGTCAAACCGACACCAAAAGGGGCCAAGACGAACGTCATGAGGCAGCGCTGAGCCTGGCGCCGAAGCGAGGCTCAGACAGGTCGGTGCGCCTTAGCGGGGTTCGTCGGCGTGGCGCTCGCGCAGTTGCTCGGCCACGCCCTGCATGGCGCGATCCATCAGACCTTGCGCTTCCAGCGGCAGGATGAGGCCCTGCGCCGCCATGCGTTCGAGCGCACGGCGGGTCATGGAGTGCGCCCGGCCGCCCACCTTGCTCGAGAACATGTAGAACAGGCCTTGCGGGCTGCGCCAGGTCAGCTGGGCGCGTGCGCTGCGTCCCTGGATCTGCAGTTGCACCCAGGTGCCGATATCAAGCGAGGCGATCAGCCCGGTCACTTCGGTGGGCGAGAGCAAGGCCTGCTCGGCCGGGGGCACGCTGGCCGGGCCCAGCTGCGAATCGGCAGGGTCGGCGGCGGGGGGCTGCGGGGGCTCGGCGGGTACGTCGCTGGCTTCGATCAGCCCGCTGGTGAGTTTTTCCTCATTGCGCACCAGCGCCTCGGGCATGGCGCTGGCCACGGAGGCGCTGGGTTGCGGGTGCAGCAGGCGCGTCCATTCGCGTTGCAGCAGCAGGGCATCGTCACGCGAGGTGGCCTGCTGGGCTTCGCCTTGTCCACGTATGGCCTGCGCCTGCGCGTCCATCAGCCACGACATGAACTCCTGACGTTTGTCGGCGGGAAGCGAGATCAGGTCGAGGCCCTGGCTCAATCGTTGCACCAGGGGCGGCAGCAGCTTGAGCAGCGCCTTGCGGTCGGCGTCAAGCGTCTTGGGCTGCACGCTCCAGATGAGATCGCTGGCTGTCTGCTTGTAGGTTTGTGTGATGTCGGCATCTTCGCCATGCCGGAGTACCGATTCGGCCAGCACCGTGGACCAGTGCTCGAGCATGAACTCGCGCAGCTGCGGGTGGGTGTGCAGCCGCGCAAAGACGTCGTGCAGGTGCCGGTACAGCGCGCCGTGCAGCAGGCTGCGGAATTCGGCGCGGCGCAGGGCGTCGACCGCGTCGGCCTGCTGCTGCTCGACGGCGGCGGCGCTTTCGGCAATGTGGCGCTGCAGATCGGCGAGTTGCTGCGTGAATACCGAGGCATCGTCTTCGTCGGCGTTGACCACCGCCTCGACCATGTGCGAGAGAAACGGCAGGAAGCGCTGGGCGGCGGGTTCTTCGACGCTCGAAAAGCCAGCGCTGTATTCGGCTACCCGGTTGAGCAGCTTGCGCGTGGGGTGGTTGCGCGAGCTGAACAGGCTGGCATCGCGCAGGCCCAGACGCAGCACCGGAATCTGCAGCCGGGCCAGTTGCGCCTTGACCGCGGGCAGCAGCTTGGGATCGGCCAGGATGTGATCGAACAGCAGCGAGACCACGTCGATGGTGAGCCGCTCCAGCGGGCGGTTGGCGACTTCGTACAGGCTTTGCCGGTGGCGTTCGATGAGGTTGACCGCGGTGGCGGCCGAAGCCGGCTCGTCGCGCCAGTTCACCTCGCGCAGGCCCAGACGGTCGCTGAGCAACAGGCGGTCGAGCGCATCGCGCAGCTGGGGGTTGAGGCCGTAGGCCTGGCCGAAGACCGAGGGGCCGAAGCCCGACGGCGTGGGGCCGAAACCCGAGGGCGCGAAACCCTCGCCCTGGCCACCCTGCGCCGGGCTGCCAACGGCCTGGGCCGCGCCGCGCCGTCCCGCGAGCAACTGCTGCAAGGCTTCGAGATGCAGCTCTGCGCCGCCCTGCGCCGCGCCCATCAAAGCCTGTTCGTCGATCGCGCCGGTCGCGGCCCGGGTCGGGCCGCGGCGCTGCTGCCGATACTGCGCGGGCTCGACCTGCAACTCGGCCAGCCGTTTGTTGTAAAGCGCATAAGTGTCTTTCAGCGCGGCCGACATGCCCTTGCCGAAAACACGCAGCAGCCCCAGGCGTTCTTCGGCATCGAGATCGACCACGCCGAGGGCGTGGTGCAGCGATTTGCTGAACACCTCCGGCCGCAGCGGGTTGGTCTGCGGTGTGGCATGTTCGCCGGCGCGAAGGCTGTCCAGCCGCGCGCCCAGGTCGCGCACCTCCCACTGGGCCTCTGATTCGAGCAGGTGGGTGAGGCGGGAGACTTCCACGCCTTCCTCCAGGTCGGATTCGTCCACCAGGCTGAGCGCTTCGAGTTGCAATTCGCGCGGGGCCACGGGCTTCTGGCCGCGGATCTCCTCGTCGAGCACCTGATGAAACCGGTCGACGAAGGCGCGGATGAGTTGGCCCTCGTTCTGCCGCAGCGCGTGGCTCATGTCGGAGAACTGCTGCCGGTCCCGCCCCGTTCCCGCGCCTTCGGCCTGCTGTTCCAGGGCTTCGATGACCTGGCGCACGACCGACCGCATCAGCTCATCCGAGCGCTGGATGGCATCGTCGATGCAGGATTGGAAAATCTCGGAAGGCAGCATGGTTCGGTGGAATGTCGAGGTCCGTCTGGTCGGGCGCGGACATAGTTCGCAATGTAAACCGATCCTGATGCGATTTCCCGCTTTGCCCTCCGACGCCTCACCTTCCTTGGGATAAGCGTTGCAGCCTTGCAAACGCCCTATCCCACCATCCGCGCCACGGCCACCCCGCCCACCACTCGGTTTGGCGCGCCCCGCGGATCACCCGATGTCGGGCGCGCCGCAACTTTGGCACTCGGTCCCAGGCGGGAAGGAGGGCGACGCGCGCGGAATGGGCGGGGCAATCCGGCCCAGGCTCTGCCATTCCTCACGCAGCTCGCGTGCGGCCTGCACCATGTGCCGCAAGGCCGCTTCGGTTTCCGGCCAGGCGCGGGTCTTGAGGCCGCAGTCCGGGTTGATCCACAGGCGCTCGGGCGGAATGACTTGCGCGGCGCGGCGCAGCAGCCGAACCATGTCGGCGGTGGAGGGCACGCGCGGCGAGTGAATGTCATACACGCCGGGGCCGATGTCGTTCGGATAGGCGAAGGCGCCGAAGCCGTCGAGCAGCGCCATGTTCGAGCGTGAGGTCTCGATGGTGATGACATCCGCGTCCATCGCCGCGATGGACGGCAGGATGTCGTTGAATTCCGAATAGCACATGTGGGTGTGGATCTGAGTGTCGTCGCGCGCTGCCCCCGCCGACACGCCGAAGGCGCGCACGGCCCAGTCGAGATAGGCGGCCCAGTCGCCGCGCTTGAGCGGCAGACCCTCGCGAATGGCGGGTTCGTCGATCTGGATGATGGCAAGGCCTGCATTCTGCAGATCGTTCACTTCGTCGCGCACCGCCAGCGCGATCTGCAGCGCCACCTGCGCGCGCGGCAGATCGTCGCGCACGAAGCTCCATTGCAGCAGCGTGATCGGGCCGGTGAGCATGCCCTTGACCGGGCGCGCGGACAAGGATTGCGCATGGCGCGCCGTGTCCACCGTCATCGGCTCGGGCCGCCACACATCGCCCCAGATGATGGGCGGCTTCACGCAGCGCGAACCGTAGCTCTGCACCCAGCCGCCTGCAGTGAAGGTGTAGCCCCAGAGCTGCTCGCCAAAAAACTCCACCATGTCGTTGCGCTCGGCCTCGCCATGCACCAGCACGTCCAGGCCGATGTCTTCCTGCTGGCGAATGACTGTGGCAATCTCCTCGCGCATCTTCTGCAGATAGTCGGTGTGCCGACATTCGCCGCGACGCCAGGCCGCGCGCGATGCGCGAATCTCGGTGGTCTGCGGAAAGGAGCCGATGGTGGTCGTAGGCAGCGGCGGCAGAATCAGGCGCGCGCGCTGCAGGGCGATGCGCTGCGCATAGGGGGCGCTGCGGCGGGCGTCGGCCTCGGTGAGCGCCTCCACCCGGCGGCGTACCTGGGGCAGGGTCACGCGCGGGCAGTCGCGGCGCGAAGCCAGGGCCTCCGCATGAACCTGCAAGGCCTCGCGTACCGCCTCAAAGCCCTGGTCGAGCGCGGTGGCGAGCAGGCGCAGTTCCTGCAGCTTTTCTTGCGCGAACGCCAGCCAGGGCCGTACCTCGGCGTTCAGGCGCGCGCCCGCGCCGCCCTCGGCGGCCAGGCTGACGGGCACGTGCAGCAGCGAGCAAGAGGGCGCGATCCACAGGCGTTCGCGAAGCGCGGTGTGCAGCGGTCGCAGGGTGGAGAGCGCAGCAGCCAGATCGCTGCGCCACACATTGCGACCGTCGATGATGCCCGCGGACAGCACCCATTGCGGCGGTAGCGCCTCGCGCCAGACGTCGAGTTGCCGTGGCGCCCGCACCAGATCGAGATGCACGCCATCGACCGGCAGCGCGGCCAGCGTGGCCGGGGCGAAGGTGATCGACTCGAAGTAAGTCGTCAGCAACAACCTGGGGCGAAGCGCACCGGCCTGCGCGGGCAGCGCGGCGTAGAGCGAGGGCAGCAGATCGCGCCAGGCCGTGTCGAGGTCGAGGGTGAGCGCGGGTTCGTCGAGCTGCACCCATTCCACCCCCAGCTCGGCGAGGCGGGCCAGCACCCGGGCGTAGGCTTTGGACAGCGCGGGCGCCAAGTGTCGGCGGTCGAAGCCGGGCTGGTGCGATTTGGACAGCCACAGAAAAGTCAGCGGTCCGATCAGGACCGGCTTGGGCGCATGCCCCGCTGCCTGCGCCTCGCGCACGCGGTCGAACAGCGCTTCACCGCCGCCGTCCAACATGGTTGCGGCGTCGAGTTCGGGTACGAGATAGTGATAGTTGGTGTCGAACCACTTGGTCATCTCCATCGCGGGCTGCGTGGCATGACCGCGGGCCAGCGCGAAGAGCTGCTCCAGGCGCAGCGAGCGGGCGTCGAAGCCGAAGCGCGCGGGCAGCGCACCGAGCAGGACGGCGGTGTCGAGCATGTGGTCGTACAGGGCGAAATCGCCCACCGTGGCAAAGCGCAGTCCTGCATCACGCTGCGTGGCCCAGTTTGCCGATCGCAGCTGTGCCGCGGCTGACTGCAGCGTGGCTCCCGAGCTTTTGCCTTGCCAGAAATGTTCGAGCGCGAACTTCAGCTCGCGCTGCGGGCCGATGCGCGGATAGCCCAGGATGTGCGTGGTGGTCATGCCGATACTCCAAGGTGAAATGAAAGCAGGAGGGAGTTTGCGCACCCCGCTGAAGTGAATCAAGCGATGAATTTTTAGGTTAGGCTGAATGGCATTCAACTTTCCTCTGGCCATGCTCGAACTCCGTCATCTGCGCTCTCTCATCGCCATTGCCGAGACCGGGCGCATCAACGCCGCGGCCGAGGCGGTGCATCTCACGCCCTCGGCGCTGTCGCACCAGCTGCGCGCGCTGGAAAGCCACTACGGCATGCCGCTCTTGTTGCGCGACGCGCGCGGCCTGCGCTTCACGCCAGCGGGAGAGCGTCTGCTGGCGCTGGCGCGGCAGATGCGCGAGGCGCAGCAGGCCGCCGAGCATGATTTGCAGCGTATTCAGGGCGACACCCTTGGCACGCTGAGGCTGGTTCTCGAATGTCACACCTGCTTCGAATGGCTGATGCCGGTGCTCGATGCCTTCCGCCAGCGCTGGCCCGATGTGGAGGTCGATCTGGTGTCGGGATTCCACCGCGACCCCGAGGCGTTGCTGAGCAAGGGCAAGGCCGATCTGGTGATCGGGGCGCGACGCGCCTCCGGGCGGCAATGGGTCTCGCTGCCGCTGTTTCGATTCGAGATCCTGCTCGCGCTGCCGCCGGGTCATGCGCTTGGGGCCCGGCGCAGCGTCCGGGCCGAAGATCTCGAGGGCGAGACCCTGATCACCTATCCCGCGCCCGACGCGCGCATCGACCTCATTCGAGAGGTGCTGCAGCCGGCAGGCATCCATCTGCCGCGGCGCACGGCCGAGCTCACCATCGCCATCCTGCAACTCGTGGCCAGTCGCCGGGGTATCGCGGCGCTGCCGAACTGGGCGCTCAAGCCATCGATCGACAGCGGCTATGTGCAGGCTCGTCGTGTCGGGGCGCGCGGGCTGTGGAGCGAACTGCACGTCACCGTGCCGCGCGAATTGGCCCTGCGCCCCTATGTGGGCGATCTCGTGGAAATGATCCGGCAGCGCGTTGCCACGCATCTCGACGGTGTGCAACTGCTCTGAAGATGGGCTGCCGACGTGCCGGGGTAAGCCGTGGCGCCCGGCGCGCAACGTGACCGCGCCGCACAATGTCCGGGCGGACGTTCAAGTTGCCGCCGCGAGGTTTCGTCGCGGACGTGGACCGGGCCATGACCCGGTCTAGGGCGCTGACATCCGCTCCCCGCACATGCCCTGAAGGAGCCTTTTCATGCCACACAAGTACCTGACCCTGCATACCGCCGATGGACAGACCGTCGGCGCCTATCTCGCCGAGCCCGAGGGCAAGCCCAAGGGCGGCATCGTTGTCGTCCAGGAGATTTTCGGGGTGAACGCCCACATCCGCAGCGTGGCCGATGGCTATGCGGCGGCCGGCTATCTCGCCATCGCGCCCGCCGTGTTCGACACGCTGGAGAAGGGCGTCGAACTGGGCTACGACGGGCCCGGCATGCAGAAGGGCATGGCGCTGGTTTCCGAGCTGGGGTTTGACCGTGCGCTGGCCTCGGTTCAGGCCGCGGCGCAGGCCGTCGCGACTGCGGGCAAGGTCGGCGTCGTCGGCTATTGCTGGGGCGGCAGCATCGCCTATCTCGCGTCCATCCGTGCGGGCATGCCTGCGGTGAGTTACTACGGCGGCCGCAATATCCAGCTGGTGAAGGAGACGGCGCAGGGCCCGCTGCAATTTCATTACGGCCTGCGGGATGCCCACATCTCCGAGGCCGACCGTGAGGCCGTGCGCGTCGCCAATCCCTCGGCGGAGTTCCATGTCTACGACGCCGACCACGGCTTCAACTGCGACGTGCGGGCCAGCCACGACCCTGCAGCGGCCCAACTCGCCCGCGAGCGCGCACTGACGTTCTTCGCCCGACACCTCGGCTGATCGACAGATCGGCGCGGGCCTGCATGCCCGCGCAGCCCATGCGCGATACTGGCGGCTTTGCGTTTCTTGCCCATGGCCCTGCACCGCGTCCGCCGCATGTCCGCTCCGTCCTCCGAGTCCTGGTCGCCAGCGCTGCCCTTGGGGCGGCGCAGCGGGTTGGAAAACTGGCTGACCGACGCGGGCTCGCTCACTCGCAGGCTGCGCCAGCACAGCACGCACTTCGAGTTGCGGCTGCTGCGGCAGGGGGCGGCGCGGGCCCTGCGAGACGAATACCCCCTGCTCGGGCTGCCGCAAGGCCGCAAGGTCTGGCGCCGCGACGTGTTGCTGATGGCCGATGGCGTGCCCAGGGTGCTGGGCCACAGCGTTTGCCCCCTGGCTGCCTTGCGCGGCCCGTGGCGGCTGCTGCGGCACCTTGGCGTCAAGCCGGTGGGCGACGCGGTGTTCACCCGCCCCCAGACCCGGCGCAGCGACCTTCGCGTCCGACGGTTGCGAGCGGCGCATCCCCTGTGCCGTATGCCGCACGCGGCTCACGGCATCGGCGCCCGCTGGGCGCGCCGATCGTCCTTCGTTTATGGCGGCGTGGCGCTCTGGGTCAGCGAGGTCTTCTTCTTTGACGGCCCTTGAATCGTCCAGCGGCTTGCGCCGACACGGCGCCAGGCGCGGGCCGCCGTCAGCCTCTGACAATCAAGGCAGAGACCTCCACGTTCGAAGGCCGTGAGCGTTTTTCGCGCGAGAAAGCCTTTGATTTTTCAGGGATCATTTTTTGGAAATTGCGATCCATCAAACATCGTGGGATTTGCATTCATATACTCCACCCCGTATTTGAAACAAACTGCAACCGCAGCGGCGATGCCGTCGCCGGTTGCGTTCCCTCTTTCTCCCAGGAGTGCTACCCATGCTGGTCAACAACCTTCGAGAGCGTTATTCCCCGATGTACTTCCTGGCCGCGTTGGGCGCAGGCGGGCTTGCGGTGTCGTTTTTCATCTATCCCATGTTTCTGCTGCCCCATCCGGATACGCCGATGGTGACGTTCAACCATCTGTGGCCGATCTTGACGTCGGGGGACAACCCGCTGCTGTCCGCGCTCGTCGGGATCGATCTGGCGGTGATTGCGCTGTTCTCGATCCTGCACTTCTGGCTGCTGGCCTGGAATCTGCGGGAGTTCAGGTTGTTCCGCCAGACGGAGGCCTATCAGAAGCTGCTGTCTTCCAATGCCGAAATCAGCCTGATGGCGGTGCCGCTCACCCTGGCCATGACCATCAATGTGGCCTTCGTGCTGGGCGCGGTGTTCGTGCCCAATCTCTGGAGTGTGGTCGAGTGGATGTATCCCGGTGCGATCGCGGCCTTCCTCGCGGTCGGCATCTACGCGCTGCGCATTCTGGGGGCCTATTTCACCCGCCTGTTCGTGCACGCGCAGTTCGATTTCGCCGAGAACAACTCGCTCGCCCCGATGGTGTCGATCTTCGCGCTGGCCATGATTGCCGTGGGTCTTGCCGCGCCGGGCGCCATGAGCCACCACCGCGAAATCAACGCCATCGCCATGGTGTTGTCGGTCTTCTTCGCCAGCGCGGCCATCCTGCTGCTGGTCATCAAGGTCGTGCTGGGTTTTGACGCCATTTTGCGTCATGGCATCGCGCCGCAGGCAGCGGGCAGTCTGTGGATCCTGATCCCCATCCTCACCCTGCTCGGCATTACCTGGGTGCGCTGGTCCATGGGGCTGTCGCATCAGTTCGGCAACCCACATCACCCCACCGATCTGCTGCTGTTTACCTCGGTGATCGTGTCGATGCAGGTGCTGTTCGGCATGATCGGCTACGCGGTCATGAAGAAGCTCAACTACTTTGCCGACTATGCCGGCGGTGCCAAGAGCAATGCCGGGGCCTTCGCGCTGATCTGCCCGGGCGTGGCGTTCTTCGTCTTCGGCATGTTCTTCCTCAACTTCGGGCTGGTCATGCCCAAGCTGGTCGGTGTGGGGTCGTGGGTGTATTTCCTGCTCATGTCGCCGCTGGTGCTCGTGCAGTTCAAGACCCTTCAGGTCTACTTCCGCCTGTTCGGCAAGCTGCTGCTCAAGCCCGGCCCCCACCTGGCCGCGGCCTGACGCGGTCAATCGCACATGAAAAAGGGACGCTCCGGCGTCCCTTTTTCATGCTGCGAAGATGGGCGGGCGCCAATGCGCCCAGGGATGCGCCTGCTCCAGTTCGCTGGCGACCTGCAGCAGCAAATCTTCCCGGCCCCAGGCGGCGGCACATTGAACGCCGACAGGCAAGCCGTGCGCATCCAGACCCCAGGGCACCGACATGGCCGGCGTGCCTGTGAGATTGGCCAACTGGGTGAATGGCGTGCGATGCAGATTCTCGAACGCCAGACGCTCCACCAGGCCACTGCGGCGCAACACCCCGCCCAGGCCGAATCGCAGAATGGCGCCCAGCGCGGTGCGCTGCCAGTCTGGCGTGGCCAGCTCGCCGATGCGGGCGGGCGGTTGCGCACAGGTCGGGGTGAGATACAGATCGAAGCGCGCGAACAAGGCGCCCAGCGCCCGCATCGGGGCGTTCCAGCGAGCTCGGGAAAGGGCGTAGTCCCCGGCCGAGAGGCTGCGGCCAATGAGCGCCAGGGCCTGAGTGTCGGTCTCAAAGGCCGAGGCGGGCACGCCCCGCCCCTTCCAGTACTGCAATTGGCCGGCAACCTGGCCGAAGTACATCGTGAGGTAATCGCGCGCCAGCTGCATGCCATCGCCCACCGGATCGACCCACTCGACGTGATGGCCGAGCGATTGCAGAAGCTGTCCGCAATCGGCCGCGGCTTGCGACCACGCCGCGTCGACCGCGCCGCCGATGGGCGAGGTCGTGCTCAGCGCGATGCGCAGCCGCCCGGCAGGCGGATGCGCCTCCTGCGCATAGGGGCGAGCGGGCGGCGCAACGACAAATGGGTCGCCGGGCTCGGCGCCAGCGAGCACATCGAGCAGGGCGGCGCTGTCGCGGACCGAACGCGAGATCGCATGGACACTGACCGCGCCCTCCCACTGCTCGTCGAACTGCGGTGCGCAGCTCACCCGGCCTCGCGAAGGTTTCAGACCGAACAGGCCGCAGTACGCCGCCGGAATGCGAATCGAGCCGCCTCCGTCGCTGGCCGCCGCCACCGGCACGATGCCTGCCGCCACGGCCGCCGCCGCGCCACCTGAGGAGCCGCCCGGCGTGTGCTCCAGACTCCACGGGTTGCGCGTGGGCCCGAAGGCGAGCGGCTCGGTGATGGCTTTCAATCCCAGCTCGGGCGCATTGGTGCGGCCGAAAATCACCAGGCCCGCCTGCTCCCAACGCCGCACGACCGCATCGGTCTGTCCCGCAGGCATGCGCGCCAGCCAGGCGTTGCCCTGGCTGGTGGCGCATCCGGCCAGATCCATACCCAGATCCTTGAGCAGAAACGGCACACCAGCAAAGGGCGCGCTTGAAGCGCCGAGCTGCGTCAGGCGACCCTGTGCGTAGGCGCGCAAATCGCCGCTGACCGCATAGATGCGCGGGTTGACCGCATCGCACCGCGCCAGCGCGTCCAGCAAGGCGCCTTCCGCACTCAGCTCGCCGTGCCGGATGCGCGCGGCCGTCTCCAGCGCGTCGGGCGGGGCGGTCGAGAAATTGGGGAGGTCAGTGGGGCTCATGAGGTGCGCCATGAAAGCACATCTCCGAGCCAACAAAAAGGCCTCCTGGTGACAGGAGGCCTTCGAAAGTCTTGGTGGCCAGGGGCGGAATCGAACCGTCGACACGCGGATTTTCAATCCGCTGCTCTACCAACTGAGCTACCTGGCCTTGTTTTTCACCTGCAGGGCATCGGCAGACCGTGCGCAGCATTTCGGAAAAACTGACATGCTAACAAAATTTGCGGGGCCTTTGGGCGCCACCTCACCAACGGGTTCACTCAGCAGCAGGCCCGAGAGGGGTGATGGCTTCGTCGTCTTGCGGGGATGCAGGCTCGTTGCGGCTGCGCATGCCACGGCCCAGGTCGACGCCGAGTTGCTTGATCTTGCGGTAGAGATGGGTGCGCTCAAGCCCGGTCTTCTCGGCCACGCGGGTCATGCTGCCGTTCTCGCGGGCCAGGTGAAACTCGAAGTAGGCGCGCTCGAACTCGTCTCGGGCCTCGCGCAAGGGGCGGTCGAGCAGAAAGGCGCGCTCGGCAGGCAGTGCCGCGGGTTGCGGGGGCAGTGCCGGCGCGGCGGAGCCTGCCGGGGCGACCGCCGGGGGTGCGAGGCTTGCGCCACCCGCCTGGCGAGCCACGGGCTTGGTCAGGGCTTGTGAAACCGATTGCAAGAGCTTTTGCAGGGCGATGGGCTTTTCGAGAAAGGCCATCGCGCCGATGCGGGTGGCTTCGACGGCATGGTCGATGGTGCCATGGCCGGACATCATGATGACGGGCATGGTGAGCTGGCCACTGCTGGACCATTCCTTGAGCAGGGTGACGCCATCGGTGTCGGGCATCCAGATGTCGAGCAGCACGAGGTCGGGCTGGGCCTGGGCACGCAGCTGCCGGGCCTGCGCGGCGTTTTCGGCCAGTGCCACGCTGTGCCCTTCGTCATTGAGGATTTCGGAGAGCAGCTCACGAATCCCCATCTCATCATCCACCACCAAAATGCTTGCCATACCGATTCACTCTTTCAAGAAAACGCCGGGCAGCCCCAAGTTTTCTCGACCCCCCTGGGGACGGCCTTGATGGGGCGCGGCTTCCGGGCGGTCATGCATGCTGCAAGGGCGCGTGCACAGGAGGCTGTTGCGCCAGTCCCGGGAATATAAGGGATACGCGTGCGCCGCCAACCGACCCCTCTGCCAGCAGGTTCTGAATCTCGATGCGGGCATGATGTTCCTCCGCGATCTTTTTCACCACGGCCAAGCCCAGGCCGGTGCCGCGCGGCTTGCTGGTGACGTAGGGCTCGAAGGCGCGGTGCAGGATCTTGTCGCTGAAGCCCGGCCCGTTGTCGCTCACGCTCAGGCGAATGCGGGGCACGGCGCCCGGCTGGGCCGCCAGGATCTCGGTACGCAGGCGCACTTTGCGCTCGGGCTGCGCGGCCACGGCATCGATGGCGTTTTGCAGCAGGTTGTGGATGACCTGGCGCAGTTGGGTGGCGTTGCCCAGGATGTCGGGCAGATCGGCTGCGAGGTCGGCCCGAACCTGCGGATGTTCCTCGGGGCTGGCGCCGTCTTTCGCGGGCAGGCTGCTGTAGAGATTGAGAACGTCGCGGATGAGGTCATTGAGGTTCATGGCCTCGGGCCTGCCGGCCGGCAGCCGCGCGTAATCGCGGAAGTCGTTGACCATGTGCTGCATGGCCTGCACCTGGTTGACGATGGTCGTGGTGCTGCGCTGGAGCATGTCGCGGTCGGCGCCTTCGAGCTTGCCCGAGAGTTTCATCTGCAGGCGCTCGGCGGAGAGCTGGATGGGCGTCAGCGGGTTTTTGATCTCGTGCGCCAGCCGCCGCGCCACTTCGGCCCAGGCGATCGAACGCTGCGCGCTGATGACTTCGGTGATGTCGTCGAACACGACGACCGAGGCCGGCTGTCCAGGAAGGGCCAGCCTCGCGCCCCGCGCCAGCAGGGTGATGGTGGCATCGCTTCCAGGGAAGGTGTAGTCGATCTGCTGCAGCCAGTGCGGGCTTGGGGCGGAGGCGTCCTGCTCGTCGAGCGAGGCGAAGGCCTCGGCGATGGTCTGCGCCAGGGGCTGAAGGCTGGGGTGCTGGCTCAAGGGCTGGCCGATCAGGCCTTGCAGCGGGGCGCGCAGTAGCCTCGTGGCGCTTGGATTGGCAAGGGCCAGACGTTGGTCGCCGCCCAGCACCAGCACGCCCGCGCTGAGGTTGTCGAGCACGCTTTGCAGATAGGCGCGCGAAGCTTCGAGCGCGTCGTGGTTGAACTGCACCTGCGCCCGGGCTTCGGCGAGCTGGTTGGTCATGGCATTGAACGAGCGCACCAGCACGCCGAGTTCGTCGTTGCGCTGGAAGTGCGGTTTTTGGCGCAGATCGCCTTCGGCTACGGCCTTCATGCCATCGGCCAGCAGCAACAGTGGCTTGGCCAGTTGATTGCCGAGAACCACCGCGAGCAGCACCGCCAGGAAAACGGCCAGGAACAAGGTCAGGGTGAGGGTTGAGATATACATGCGCTTGAGGCCCTCACGCCCCAGGGCGCGCTCCTGATACTCGCCATAGGCGCGCTGGACTTCGAGGGCGCTGCTGGAGATGGCTTGCGGCACGTCCTGGATGAGCTGCAGATAGCGCCCATGACCGGGGAGGACGAAGTTGCGCGTGGGCAGGCCGACCACGACCCGCAGCTTCAGCTTCTGCGGCGTCTGACCTGAGCCGTCGTCGCCACCCTCGATATCCGAAATCGATCCCATGGTGCGCAGTTGCCGCATGCTGCTCGGTCCGGGCAGGTCGGGGATCAGCGAAAACGGATTGCCTCCCGCGGTGACCAGAACCGTGCCGTTGCCATCGAACACCGTGATCTGCTGCAGGCCGAGCTGCTGGCGCAATTGCTCCATGGCCAGCGGGGACAGCAGTGTGGGGTCTTCGGCGATCTGCACCGACAGATTGCGCGCCTTGGTCTGCAGATCGTTTTGCAGCACGTTGAGTGTGGTGCGCCCCAGATTCAGGCCGGCGTTGAGCGCACCCTCGACCTTCACATCGAACCAGGTCTCGATGCTGCGGGCGACGAACTGATAGGACACGGTGTAGATGACGACGCCGGGCAGCACGCCCACCAGCGCGAACACCGCCGCGAGCTTGAACAGCAGACGGCTGCCGAAGCGTCGCTTGTGCAGTCGCCAGCCCAGCCGCAGGCCCAGGGCGACGACGAGGAGCAGCAAAAGGCCGGCGACGACGAAGTTGATCCAGTACAGCCAGCCGAAGAACGGGCTGGGCTGCGCCGTGTTGTCGGTGGATACCGCCAGCAGGAAGACCAGGAAGACGGCCAGCGGCAGGCCCAGGGCCAGTGCCAGACGCATGGCCCAGCGCGAGGTGCGACTGTCCCAGGCATTGCCGCTCGGCCTGGTCATGGCGTCCAGACGAAGGGTTGAGGCTGGAAGGTGGCTTCGATCTTCCAGTCTGACTGCGACGAGACGTTGAGCTGGAACGGCCGTGGCAGTTGCGACAGGTCGAGTCTGAACCGGGCATCGAGCTGGTAGGACTGACCCGCCACCAGTTGCGAGGGCTCGGCCACGCGCAGATGCCGGGTGCGCTGCACCACGCCCAGTGCTTCGTCGAGGCTGTCATAGTTCTGCTGCAGGCCGCCCACGGAGACGCGGTAGCGCTGCAGCAGCGGCTGATAGGCCAGCCGCACTTCGCGTCTGGCCAGGGCGATGTCTTCGTTGAACCAGTACCAGCGCGGGCGGACCACCGTGGCCACGGTTTCGAAGTAAAGCGCGATGCCTCGGCTGAGCACGTCTTCGAGGCTGCGCGGCAAGGCAAACACCGCGGCCGTGGTGACGAACAAACCCTCCGGGCTCATGGTCAGCATCAGCGGTTCCGTATCCACCGTGGTGGCCTTGGCCTGCGAGATCAGGCTCGCTCCCGCGGCCAGCGCCAGGCCACTGCGCAGCAGCTTGCGGCGCAGGAGGTCTGGAGTGGGGCGGGCGGCTTTCACGAGGCTTTGGTGAACAGGGCGTAGAAGAAGCCGTCTTGCGAATGACCTGCGGCGTGGGGGCCGCTGCTCTGCTCGGTCGAATCGGGATCGGGTTCCTGTGGCAACAACTGCCCCGGCGCGGGCGATGCTATCGCATCCGCGTGCCTGGCGAGGAAGGCCTGGGCCTGGTCCACGCCCTCCTGGGGAAACACCGAACAAGTGACGTACAGCAACTTGCCGCCGGGTTGCAGCAGCGGCCAGAGCGCATCGAGGAGGGCGGTCTGGGTGGCGGCCAGGGCCGGAATGTCGGCGGCGCGCCGCAGCCAGCGGATGTCGGGGTGGCGGCGGGCGATGCCCGAGGCGCTGCAAGGCGCGTCGAGCAGGATGCGGTCGAAGCCCTGGCCGTCCCACCAGGCCGAAGGGGTGGAGGCGTCGGCCGCAAGGGTGCGAGCGTGAAGCCCCAGGCGTTGCAGGGTGTCCTCGACGCGGCGCAGCCGCTGCGCGTCCTTGTCGAGCGCGAGCACGTCGCAGTCGCAGCGCTCGAGCAGGTGGGCGGTCTTGCCGCCTGGGGCGGCGCAGGCGTCGAGCACGCGCTGGCCGGGCTGCACGTCGAGCAGGCCCGCGGCGTATTGCGCGGCAGCGTCCTGCACGCTGACCCAGCCGGCATCGAAGCCGGGAAGCCGTTCGACCGCCACGGCGTGGCTCAGCACGAGGGCCTGGTCGAGCGCGGCCTCATCGGGCGTCGCGCCGAGCATGCCGTGTTGCTGGAGCGCGGCCTGATAGGTGTCGCGGGCGATGCGCCGGGTGTTGACTCGCAGGGTCATGGACGGCTGGCGCTGGGCGACGGCAAGCAGGCGCTGCCAGTCGCCCGGATAGGCTGTCTGCAGCGATTCGACCCACCACGCCGGGTGATTCCACCGGGCCTCGATCGCCTCGCTCGCTGGCGATGTCGCCTTGGCCTGGGCAGAAAAACGGCGCATCAAGGCGTTGGCAAATCCTTCGGCATGCCGCAGTGCCGGTGTGCGCTTGCAGGCCTCGACCGCCTGATTGACCACGGTGTGCGCCGAGTATTGAAGCGGCGTATCGGGAAGAAGTAGCACCAGGGCCGTCAGCAGCACATCGCGCAGCAAGGGCGGATGAACACTGCGGGGGTGGAGTTCGGCCAGCACGGCTCGCGCCGTGCCCAGGTGGCGCAGCACGGTAAAACTCATGGCCTGCGCCGCGCCGCGCTGGCCCGCATCCCATTTGCCGCGGGCCGCCGCCTGCGGCAAGGCGGTGGCGAGCGATGCACCGGATTGAACGGCCCCGATCAACTGCGCGCTGGCCAGGAGATCGCGCCACAGGGGACGCTGGTGCGGTTTGGGGGTGGGGCTGGAGGATGGGGAAGTCACCGGAGCATTATCGATGCTGCTACGTCCCTGTCCCCAACATGCGAGCGCCCGCATGAAGCGGGCGCTCGGGGAACAATGCGTCGCACCGGGGCGACGCGCGCATTCAAGGGCAGATGTAGGCGAAGCCTTCGCGATACTGCAGATTGGCGGCCTCGGCCACGCCGGAGGGGACGATGGTGGCATCGAGCAGCACGCGGTCCTTGGAAATCTTGCGCGTAGTCAGGGTGTTGTTGCACACTCGGAACGAAACCCCCTGCGAGGCCAGTCCGCCGACCAGCCCGGCGAACTCGGCACCCTTGCCGTCCACCGCGCCATTGAGCATGAAATCAATGCCGGCCCCATTGCCGACAACGACGATCTTCGCCGTGGGGTCGGCGGCGAGATGATTGCGCACATTGCCCAGACAGCGCGAGCCTTGCGCATCGCCTTGGGTGACGTGATAAACAACTTTCACGGGACCTTCCTTGTCTGCGCGGCCTTGCGCCCGTGCGGTGGTGCTGGCCATGAGCGCCGCAGCGCCAACGGTGGCTGCGGCCAGGGCCTTGCGGCGGTTGGTGGTGTTTTCCATAGGTCTCCTCCTTGGGGTGGGGGCGTATCACGCTCTGAAGGCGCTAGTGCGAGAAAAAGGGCCGATTCATGATCGACCCTTGCATGATGCCTGCGAACGACGCGCCGCACAATCCGTGCGGATTCAGACCCTGCGGCGCGTGGGTGTCTTCAGGACAGGGTGTCGCGCCAGATGTTGGTGGCCCAGGCCTCGGCGTAGTGCGCCTCGACGTCGGACAGGCCGGCCGAGATGCCGCCCGAGCCCGGCACCGTGAGGAAGGTCTTGTCCTTTTCGCTGTACTGGTGCACCGTGGCCACGTGGATGGCCTGATGGAAGCTCACCATGCTGTAGCAGGTGTTCATCACCACCGGGCTGGGGTTGATCGGCTGGTCGTAAAGCATGGACACGATGGCGGCTGCCGCCACCTTGGCCTGCTGGTTGGCCATGTGACCCGACTTGGGCATCAGCGGCGAGATCTGGATCGAGTCGCCCAGCACGTGGATGTCCTTGTGGACCGTCGACTCAAAGGTGCGGTAGTCCACCGCACACCAGCGTCCATTCATATTGGACAGACCGGTGCGCTGGGCAATGACGCCGGCGCGCTGCATGGGAATGATGTTGAGCACGTCGGCTTTCACCGGGGCGTCAACCTCGAATTCGGCCTCCATGGTCTGCGTGTTCACGCCCACCACATTGTGGTCGGGCACATACTCCACCATGCCGCCGTACATCTCGGCCCAGGCCTTCTTGAACAGCGGCTCCTTGGACTGCACCTTGTCGTTGGCGTCGAAGATGATGACCTTGGACTTGGGCTTGTGTTTCTTGAAGTAGGCAGCCACCAGCGAGGCACGCTCGTACGGCCCGGGGGGGCAGCGGTAGGGCGCCTTCGGCACCGTCAGCGCGAACACGCCGCCGTCGGGCATGGCTTCGATCTGCTTGCGCAGCGCCACGGTCTCGGGGCCGGCCTTCATCGAGATGAGGATCTTGCCGGATTCATTCGCGGCCTTCAGCCCCTTGACGGTGTCGTACATCAGGTCGATGCCGGGCGAGACCACGAGCTTGTCGTACTTCAGGCTGTCGCCGTTGGCGAGCTTCACGGTGCGCGCGGCCGGGTCGATGCTCTCCACCATGCTCTTGATCCATGTCACGCCGTGTCGGCCGCGCAGCGCGTCGTAGGAGGTGGTGATGTCCTGCATGGACTTGGCGCCCGCGATGACCAGATTGGATACCGGGCAGGAGACGAAGTCATCGCCCGGCTCCACGACCGTGACCTCGATGGTGTTGCCCGACCAGTCGCGGATGTATTTGGCGGCGGTCGATCCACCGTAACCGGCGCCGACGATGACGACCTTGCCTTTGCCCGCCGCGTTGCGCGTGGTGCTGGCGCAGCCGGAGAGGGCGGGTGCGAGGCCGAGGGCGCCCACGGTGGTGGCGCCTGCAAGAAAGTTGCGACGTGATTGCATGATGGGACGTCCTTACGGTTTCTGCTGGGCGAAATAGGTGGCGATCAACTGGATCTGGGCCTCGGTGTAGCCCTTGGCGATCTGCGGCATGATGGTGCCGGTGCGCTTGCCCGACTTGTATTCGGCCATGGCGTCCACGATGGAGGCGGCACTACGCCCGGCCAGGGAGGGGATGGAGGCGGTGGACACGCCGTGCGGCCCGTGGCAGTTGAAGCAGGTGGCGGCCAGCGACTGGGCCGGCGTCACCAGGGAAGTGCCCGCATGCGCCGCGCCTGTGGCGCAGAGCAGGGACGTCAGCAGAAGTTTGCGCAACATTCGATGCCTCCTTGAAGGAATAGAGCGGCAGATCAGAAGACATCTCACGGTCCTTGATCCATCACAAAAGGTATCGAAATGTAGCAAATAGATACATTCGGGTGAACCAGCAGAAGGGCCGGTTCATCTTGCGTTGCCTCAACGCGAGATTGGCGCGAATGCTGCGGCGCCGAATTCTGCCGGTGCGATGCGAGACGAGGCCGAAGCCGAGGCGCGCCGCGCCGCGCCGCACCGTCTCCGTTCAGGGCTTGATGTAGTACCAGCCTTCGGATTGCAGTTTCACCAGCTCGTAGACGCCGGCGGGAACCAGGGTGGCTTCGAGCACCAGCTGACTTTGTGGGATCTTCAGGAAGGTGAGGGTGTTGTTGCAGGCCTTGAACTGCACGCCCTGATTGGCCAGGTCGCCGATCATGCCGGAGAACAAGGCGCCTTGTGGCGTCTTGGCGCCGTTGAGCAGAAAGTGGATGGCCTTGCCATAGCCCACCACGATGAACTGCATCTTCGGATCGAGCTCCAGAACGTTCTGGATATTGATCAAACCCTCGTAGGCCTGTTCCAGACTGTCGCTGATCTGCATCGCGACCTTCCACGGCTCGTTCGAGATCGCCTTCGCCGACACGGGGCCTTGGGTCTGCGCCTGCGCCAGACGGGCACCGCCAAGCCCGACCAGCCCGGCACCGAGCCATTTGATGCGGTCACGTGGATTCATGGTTTCTCCTAGGTCGATGGGATCAATCGGACGGATGCGGATGGGTCCGGCGTGTGTGCAGGTGATGCAGGCTCCAGTGTTGGCGCTCGGCGAGCCAGCGATAGAGCCAATACCCCACTAACGTGACAAAAAGCAGGGCCAGGGTGTTGAAGAACAGGGCGCCCGGCAGGATGGCCAGAAGCTCCAGTCCATTGAAGTCCTGCCACTTCACGATGGCTGTGAGCAATGCGCTGAGCAGGCCGAAACCGGCACCGATGGCGGCATTGATGCGCAGCAGAGTGGGCAGGGTGAGGACGGCGGTCTCGATCCGCGGTGAGGTCATGATGGGGCTGTCAAGGGTTCAGGGCCGGACTTCGCCGTCGCCCAGCACCACCCATTTCAGGCTGGTGAGGCCTTCGAGGCCCACGGGGCCGCGGGCGTGGAATTTGTCGGTGGAAATGCCGATCTCGGCGCCCAGGCCATATTCGAAGCCGTCGGCAAACCGCGTCGAGGCGTTGACCATGACGCTGGCCGAATCGACTTCGCGCAGGAACTGCATCGCCCGCGGGTGATCGCGGGTGAGGATGGCGTCGGTATGTTGCGAGCCGTAGCGGTTGATGTGGGCGATGGCAGCGTCCACGCCGTCCACCAACTTGATGGAGATGACGGGGGCGAGGTACTCGGTGCTCCAGTCGGCCTCGGTCGCGTCGCGCAGCAGGGCCTCGGCGCCGGGCACCGTGGCCAGCAGCGATCGGCTGGCCGGGCAGCAGCGCATTTCCACGCCCTTCTGCGCGAACACGGCGCCGATGCGGGGCAGGAACTCCGCGGCGATATCGCGGGCGACCAGCAGCGACTCGGCTGCATTGCAGGGGCTGTAGCGCTGGGTCTTGGCGTTGTCCGTCACCTTCACGGCCATGTCGAGATCGGCGTCGTCGTCGACATAGATATGGCAGTTGCCGTCAAGGTGCTTGATCACGGGCACCCGCGCTTCGGCGCTGATGCGCTCGATCAGGCTCTTGCCGCCGCGCGGAATGATGACATCGACGAATTGCGGCATGGTGATCAGGGCACCGACGGCGGCGCGGTCGGTCGTGGGCACCAGTTGCACGGCGTCGGCCGGCAGTCCGGCGGCCTGCAAGGCCTGCGCGACCAGCGCGGCCAGCGCCCGGTTGCTGTGAATGGCTTCCGAACCACCCCGCAGAATCACGGCGTTGCCGCTTTTGATGGCGAGCGAGGCGGCTTCGATGGTCACGTTCGGGCGGCTCTCGTAGATCATGCCGAACACGCCCAGCGGCACCCGCATCTGCCCCACGCTGATGCCGCTGGGGCGCCGCCGCACGCCATCGATGCCGCCGATGGGGTCGGGCAGGGCCGCCACCTGCTCGCAGCTTTGCGCCATTTGCTCGACCACCTTGTCGCTCAGCGTGAGGCGATCGACGAACGCCGGCTCCAGTCCGGCATCGCGGGCGGCATGCAGATCGCGCAGATTGGCATCCTGCAACGCAGGCCGCTGCTGGCGGATGGCGGCCGCCAGGGCGATCAGCGCCCGGTTCTTGGCGGCCGAGGGCGCGCGGGCCATGTCGCGCGAAGCGGCCCGGGCACGCGCGCCCAGATCGGCCATCAGGGTGTGGATCTGTTCAGAGGAGGCGTCCATCAAACTGTAAAAAACGCGGAATGAAAGAAATTCGGGATACGAACCGCACGCAACACCATGCAATCCGTTTAAGCTGCCGTCGCAAAGCCCGGGCCAGGCGATTATTGTGCGTCAAGGGGGCCGGACATGCTGGACTGATTGATTTAGACAAAGGAGCGGATCATGGGATTGTTCGATAGCGTGGCAGGTGGTTTGGGTCAGATGCTCGGTGGCCAGCAGGCGCAAGGCGGAGCGGGCGACAACCCGATGCTGCAGGCCGTGATGGGGTTGATGAACGACAGCGGCGGCTTGAGTGGGTTGCTGAGCAAATTCCAGCAGGGCGGACTGGGCGACCTCGTGCAGTCGTGGGTGGGGACCGGCGCGAACCTGCCGATTTCCGCGGAACAGATCCAGCAGGTGCTCGGCAGCGGCGCTTTGGGCGATATGGCGAGCAAGCTCGGCATCCAGCCCGAACAAGTGGCGGGGGCCCTGTCGCAGTCGCTACCCCAGGCCGTGGACGCCATGACGCCCAACGGCCAGGTGCCCGCCGCGTCTGATCTGGCCGGGGAGGTGCAGAACCTCATCGGCGGGTTGTTCCGCTAGCTGGATCGGTCGTATCCAGACACAATTGGATTGGGTACGACACTCTATGCTTGAGGGCAGGCCCGACTAAGCGGAAGGAAGATTCATTCGTCAGCGTCATGTCGGCTACAGGAGATGCGCCCATGATCCGATCGAATCCTTTACATCAGTTCCTGCGGCGGCTTGCCGCCAGCGTTGCGGTGCTGGCCGCCAGCGCCGCGCTGCCAGTTCTGGCGGCGACCGCGGCAGACCCTGCCTCGTGCGCGGCCTGTCACGGCGCCAACGGCATGGGCAATGCCGCGGCGGGCTACCCCCGCCTGGCGGGTCTGCCCAAGGCCTACATCGAAGCCCAGTTGAAAGCCTTCGCCGACGGGCAGCGCAACAATGCGCTGATGTCGGCCATGGCCAAACCGCTGAACCCGGCCGACATCTCCCATCTCGCGGCCTATTACTCGGGCCTGCATCTCGGAGAGGCGCCTTTGGCCAAAGCGCCGCCAGCGGAGCAGGCGGCACTGGGCGATGCCCTGGTTCACCAGGGAGACTGGTCGAAGGGCATTCCCGCGTGCATAAGGTGCCACGGCCCCGGGCTGGAGGGCGTCGGCACGGCCTTTCCGCCGTTGCTGGGCCAGCCAGCCGCGTATATCGAAGCGCAGATCAAGGCCTGGAAAGAGGGCACGCGCCGGGGCGATCCGCAGGCTTTGATGCAGACGGTGGCGTTGCGAATGACCGATGCCCAGACGCAGGCCGCCGCGGCCTGGCTGGCAGCACAACCCGTTCCCGGCCCCAAGGCGGCCGCGCCTGTCAAGAAGGCGCCCTGAAACCTGCCTGCGTGAACCGCAGCGCTGCATGCCCGGCGTTGCGTCCCTGACCGAACCGAATCGTTGAGGATTTCCCATGACAGTCCTGATCACCCGCGCCACGTCCCGCCTGCATCGCCATGGCCGTCTCGCTCTGCTGCAGGCGGCGCTGCTGGCGGCTGCCGGCACGGCCACGGCCGCCGCGCAGACGCCAGCAGTGCCGGTGGCCCCGCCGCCCTCGCAGATCAATGCCGCCGTGGGGACGGGTTCCAAGTTTCAACCGCCCCCGGAGTCGGCCATTCCGAACAATGACTTCGGCAAGATGGTGCGCCTGGGCCGCGACATCATGGTCGACACACCCAAGTACGCCAAGGCCTATGTCGGCAATAGCCTGAGCTGCGTGAACTGCCATACCGACGGCGGACGCATGGCCGGGTCGGCGCCGATGTGGGCGGCCTATGTCAGCTACCCGGCCTACCGGGCCAAGAACAAGAAGGTCAACACCTTCGAGGAGCGATTGCAAGGCTGCTTCATGTACAGCGAAAACGGCAAGGCGCCGCCGCTGGGCAGCGAACCGCTGGTGGCGCTGGAGAGCTACGCGTACTGGCTGTCCACCGGCCTGCCTGTAGACGAGAAGACGCCGGGCCGTGGCTATCCCGCGCTGGCCAAGGCGGCGCAGGCTCCCGACTATGTGCGCGGGCAGAAGGTCTATGCGCAGAGCTGCGCGATCTGCCATGGCGCAGACGGCCAGGGGCAGTACGTCGAAGGCAAGACGGTGTTTCCGCCGCTGTGGGGCGACAAGTCCTTCAACTGGGGCGCGGGCATGGGCAGCATCAAGAGTGCGGCGGAGTTTATCCACGCCAACATGCCCTATGGCCAGAGCTACAGCCTGACGCCGCAGCAGGCCTGGGACGTGGCTTACTTCATGGATGCGCAGGAGCGCCCGCAAGACCCGCGTTGGACCGGCACGGTGGCGGGCACGCGCGCCAAGTACCACGACAGCAAGTTCAGCCTCTACGGTACCAAGGTCAACGGCAAACTGCTGGGCGATACCGGCGCCCCCAAGGCGCGCTGAACGTCTTCCGGTCGGCCCTGCCAATGCGCTGCCATGGCAGCGCATTGGTCATTCAGGTAGCGGCCTTGCTGGGTTCGATGTTGCGGAACAATCGTTGATACAGCACCAGGTACAGCGCCTGGAACGCAGCGGCCACGAGAAAGGGTGCGACCAACCACCCCATGTGCAGCAGCACGCCGGCAAACAGAGGGCCGATGGCGCGGGGGATTTGAATCGAGACATTGTTGACGGTGGCGGCCAGACCGCGCCGGTCCGCGCCCGTCAGACTCACCGTCAAGGCCTGACGCACGCCCATGGTGCCTTGGTTGGCGGTGGCTCGCAGGGCGTAAAAGCTCGCAGCAATCCAGAACACGGGCGACAAGGGGGTGAGCAGGAGCATCAGCAGCCCGGCCGTGCGCATGCCGACGACCGCGCGCACCGCGCCGAAGCGCTGGGCCAGGCGGCTGGCGACCTGCGCGCCAAATGCGGCGAACACAAAGCTGGCCGCCATCGCGGGCCCGATACTGGCTGGGCCATGACCAAAGCGCACCAGATACCAATAGGCCATCAACGGCGCCACCATGCCGATGCCCAGGCCGTTGAGGGCGTTGACCAGGCCCAGTCGCCAAAGCAGGCGGTTCTCGCGGCGGTGACGCTCTTGCCGAGGGCTGTCGTCATCGCTGCGCTCGTCCGCGCCGAGCGCGCTCAAGGGGCGTGGTTCAACGCGGCTGGCGGTTGGCGCATCTTCGGCCGTCAGCAGCAGGAAGAAGCCCGCAGCGGAGCCCAGCAGCGGCAGGACGAACAGGCTGCGGTACGCCCAATCTTGCGACATGAGGCTGCTCAGCCAGTGCGGCGCCGCGCCGAACACGGCACCCAAGGCCATGCCCAGCATTCCCAGGGTTGAGTTCAGGCTGAAGATCTGCGAGCGCAGTGCAGGCGGCGTGCCATGCGCCAGCCAGGCCTGCTCCAGCGGGCCGAAGGGGCCGGCCGCGCCGTTGGCGCCACGCCCGAAGCCCCCGAGCAGGGCGGCGGGCACCAGAAGCCAGGGGGTGCTTGTGAACAGCGCCACGGCGGCGCAGATGACGAGGATCAGTTCGTAGCCGAGCAGGAACTGACGTCGTCCGAGGCGATCGCTGAGCGGTCCGATCCACAACGTGAGTGCCGCACCGATGAACAGCCCGCCGCTGAGAACGGCACCAATCTGCGGCGCGCTCCATTGCAGGGCGTGCAGATACAGCGTAAAGGCTGCGACCAAGGCCCCCTGGCCGATGCTGCGCGACATGCGCGCGAGAATCACGCGCCGTGCGGCTAGAGAAATCTGCGCCCAGGCGCTGGGTTTGGGCTGTGAGGCGTCGTCAGGGCGCCAGGGGGGCGCTGCGGTTTGCATCCCGGGGCTCGTTTACTCCGGCCGTCGCTGTTCGATCGAGGCCGTAGCCAGGTGCGCATCACGGGTTTCGAGGGCGTGGGCCTGCTGCTGTGGTTTGGCGGTGGTGCCGGACGGGGCCGCCATGTAATGCTTGATCTGGGCGATCACGGCGGCCTGATCCCAATTTTCCGGGCCCATGGTGCGTGCAATTTCCTTGCCCTGCTTGTCGATCAGAATGGTGGTGGGGGTGCCCAGAATGCTCAGGGTGTCGAGCGCGTGGGTGGTGGGATCGACATAGATCGGCAGGTTGCCAATGAAGTTGTCATCGTAAAAACTCTTCACCGTGTAGATCCCGCCCTTGTCCACTGACAGGGGGACGACCGCGAAGTCCTTGCTGCCCAGTTGCTTCTGCAGCTTGTCCAGCGTGGGCATTTCGCGCACGCAGGGCGGACACCAGGTGGCCCAGATATTGAGCAGCACGACCTTGCCCTTGAAATCCGCAAGCGTCATGGCTTTGCCCTGCGCATTCTCGAACGTGACCTGCGACAGGGGGAGGTTGTGGGGCGTGGGGTAGGGCGTGAAGGTAAACCCGGCCGCCCAAGAGGCGGGCGCACAGGCGATGCACACGGCGAGCACCGCGCTGGCGCGGCGCATGAGAACAGTCATGGAAGGCATGAAACGACTCCAGGGGAAGGAACGTAGCGTCGCTGTCCAAGGAGGCGAGCGGGTCTCGTTGAGCTCCCGTGCTCTCGGTGGATGTCCGTGACGCTGATGCTCAAACCATAGCCGCGAGACGTCGCTGGAAATGTAACGGCATGTAGTACCGGTTCCACGCATGGTGGCTTTCGGCAAGGGGACAATGCCGCCATGTCCGCAGCGTTCGACCTGTTCTTGGCCCATCTGGTCCTCGGCGTCCACCTCGGGGTGATTCTGTTCAATGTGGCCGGACTGATCGTCGTGCCCCTGGGGGCATGGCGGCGCTGGTCCTGGGTGCGCGGCTGCTTCTGGCGCGCCGCGCATCTGCTGTCGATGGCGGTGGTGGCGGCTCAGGCCGCGATGGGGCGTGCCTGCTTCCTCACTCTGTGGCAGAGCGAGCTGCTGCGAGACGCAGGTCGGCAGGGGTATGCGGCCGGGCTGATCCAGACTTGGATCGATCGCCTGATTTTCTGGAACCTGCCGCTGTCGGTGTTCACGGTGCTTTATCTGGCGGTGGGGGTTTACACCTTGGCGCTGTGGTGGCGGGTGCCGCCGCGCTGTGGGCGCGCCAGGGCCCAGCCCAGCAGCAACGCGAAGAGAGCCAGCAGCACTTCGGGCCAGTCGCCATAGCGCGACGCGGCCCAGGCGAACGGGGTCAGGCCGGCATGGCCTTGCACGGTGACGTTGAGGACGCCCACGGTGTAGGGCGGCAACTCGGCGGCAACCCGTCCTCGCGCGTCGATGAGGGCGGTGGCGCCGGTATTGGTGGCGCGGATGCCGGGAATCTGAAATTCCAGCGAGCGCATGCGCGCAATTTCCAGATGCTGCGGGATGACGATGGTGTTGCCGAACCAACCGAGATTGGTCAGGTTGGCAAAGAGGTTGGGAGCATGGCCGGGCGAGCGAAAGCGCTGCGCCATCTGCGCGCCGAACAGATCCTCGTAGCAGATGTTCGGCGCCACCTTCACGCCCTGCACCACGAAGGGCGGCTGGTCGAAACCGCCGCGGGCAAAGCTACCCAGAGGCATGTCCATCAGCTTCACGAACCAATGAAAGCCATAGGGCACGAACTCGCCGAAGGGCACCAGGTGGGCTTTGTCGTACCGATAGGGCGCCGTGCCCCCCAGCCCCAGCACGCTATTGGTGTATTGATCGGTGCCCCGTGTGAGAGGAATGCCGAGGAGCGCGGCGGCGTGGTGCTCTCTTAGCGAGCGCTCGACCTGTCGCAGATAGGACGGGTCGAGGTCTTCCGGCAGGACCGGCACCGCGGTCTCCGGGGTGACGATGAGATCGGCGTGCAGCGAACTCAGCCAGTCGCCGTACAGACGCAGCGTTGGTGCAAGGGAATCGGGGCGGAATTTCTCAGACTGCGCCACATCGCCCTGGAGCAGCGCCACACGCAGGGCGGGACCGACCGGGTGCGTCCAGCGGACCTGCTGCAATTGCAGGCCGCCCAGAAAGAGCGCCGCCAGCAGGGCCACATTGACCAGTGCGCCGCGCAGACTGACCTGCGAGAGCAGCGCCAGCAGCGCGGCGGCCAAGGCCGCGGCGAAGTTCACCCCGTACTGCCCGACGACTGGGGCGTAGCCCGAAAGCGGATTGCCCACCTGCGCATAGCCCAGCGCCAGCCAGGGAAAGCCGGTGAAAACCGTGCCGCGCAACCATTCGGCCAGGGTCCAGCCGCCGGCGAGCACGCACGCCGATCCGAGCGCCTGCAGCAGCGGCCAAGGCTCGCGTCGAGCAGGCGGTGCGAGTGCGGCGGCGAGTGCCGCAGCCAGCGTGGGGTAGATGGCGAGATAGGCGCAGAACAGCAGCAGGGCACCACCCGCCAGGGGCGGCGACATGCCGCCGTACACCGCCATGCTGATATAGAGCCACCAGAGCCCGCCCGTGAACCAGCCCAGACCCAGGCTGAAGCCCAGCAAGGCGCCGCGCTTGGCTCTTTTCGACCGGGTGGACTGTGGATCGGCCCAGAGCAGGCCGATCCACAGGGCCAGGATCAGGATGGACCACGCGCCGAACTGCGGTCGCCCAAAGGTCTGGGCGAGCAACCCCCCCAGAAGGATCGACAGAAACGGGGCGAGGCGAGGGTGGGCGAGCAGGCGCCCCAGACGGGAGCGGGGGCGCGCAGAGTGGCGATCGCGGGGTGCGGGATGTGCAGGCATGAAACAGGAAGGGTCGGAGGGTGCGGCGCCCGGACTTTACCCTGCAGGCAGGGTGCTGCCGTCAGCATAGGGGTCTGGGATGGCGAAGCGCTGCAGGGCGGCCACTTCGTGACGCTCCATCTCTTGCGCTTCGCGCTCGGTCAGATGGTCCCAGCCTTGGGCGTGCAGTACGCCGTGGATGACGAGATGGGCGTAATGCGCGACCAGAGGCTTGTCTTGAGCCTGTGCTTCGCGCGCGACGACCGGGCTGCACAGCACGATGTCAGCCAGCACGGGCCAGTGGCCGTAGTCGAAGGTGAGGACATTGGTGGCGTAATCCTTGCCGCGGTAATCACGGTTGAGCGCTTGGCCTTCGTCGGCCGTCACGAAGCGCAAGGTGATCTGATGCGGCCGCGCCTCGCCGTTGGAGGACTGGGGCTCACAGGTCTGGGGCCCAACGCGCAAGGCCGCGCGAATCCAGCGCAGCAACAAGGCGCGGGGCAGCAGAGCGCGATGCGTGGGGTCGGCGAACTGGACCGAAAGGCGCAAAGCGGGTGAGGGAAGTCGGGCTGGCCGCGTCATGCCGGGCGCGGCGTGCGCCGGCGTGGAGTTGGGGTGCTGTCGCTTGGATGGCGGTCGGACACACCGGCGGCTTCGAGGCCCTGCTGGGTGTCGTGGGCCTCGTAGGCATCGACGATGCGTGCAACCAGGGGATGCCGCACCACATCCTGACTGGTGAAGTGATTGAAGGCGATGCCCCGAACCTGGGCCAGCACTTTCTGCGCCTGGGCGAGCCCGCTTTGCGTGCCACGCGGCAGATCGACCTGACTGATGTCGCCGGTGATCACCGCGCGGGACCCGAAGCCGATGCGTGTGAGGAACATCTTCATCTGCTCAGGCGTGGTGTTCTGGGCCTCGTCCAGAATGATGAACGACTGGTTGAGTGTGCGCCCCCGCATGAAAGCCAGCGGTGCGATCTCAATGGCGCCGCGTTCAAACAGCTTCTGCGTCTTCTCCATGCCCAGGAGGTCGTACAGCGCGTCGTACAAGGGGCGCAGATACGGGTCGATCTTCTGCGTCAGGTCGCCGGGAAGAAAGCCCAGCCTCTCACCCGCCTCGACGGCGGGGCGGGTGAGCACCAGGCGCGAGATGGCATGACGTTCGAGCGCATCCACCGCGCAGGCCACGGCGAGAAAGGTCTTGCCCGTGCCCGCCGGACCGATGCCAAACGTGATGTCGTGCTGAAGGATGTTGCGGATGTACTGCACCTGATTGGGCGTGCGACCATGAAGGCTATCGCGCCGCGTGTAGAGCACCGGCTCGTCGTCTGCGGCGGCGAGCTTCGGCCGAAGACCCTGGGCGGCCTGGACCAGTTCGAGCTGGATGTCCTCAAGGCTGAATCGGGCCTCGGTCCGGCTCCAGAGTGTCTGCAGCAAATCGAGTGCGCGCCGAGCGGCGGTGCTTTCACCCTCGACGGTCAGGGTATCGGCCCGTCGGGCAAGGCGTACATCGAAAGCGACTTCGATCTGCCTCAAATTCTCATCCAGCGGTCCGCAGAGCTGGGCGAGGCGGGCGTTGTCGGGTGGAGAAAAAGTGTGTCTGAGTTGCACGGACGAAATGGACATGAGGGCTGTTGTGGGTGTGGGCGGGAAACGCCCACGATTCCCCCGCATTCAGGGGCGTGAGTTGATAGTATCGGCCTGATGCCGACATTGTCTGCTCGGCGTAAAGACCAGAAACGGAATCCGATGAGCGCCATGCAATGTGCCTTGGTCGTCGACGACCTTCCCGCGGTGAGGGCCGGGTTTGTCGAGCTGCTGCGGGAAAATTATCCGGGTGCGCGTATTTTCGAGGCGGGACGCATGGCAGACGCCATGCAGCTGCTGCAGCGCGAACCCGTGGATCTGCTGCTGGTCGACCTCGGTCTGCCCGACGCCAGTGGGCTGGAGCTGATTCGCACCCTGACCGACACGCGTCCGCAGGCGCGTTCCGTGGTGGTCACCATCTTTGACGATGATGACCACCTGTTCCCTGCGTTGCAGGCCGGGGCATTCGGTTATCTGCTCAAGGACCGTCCCAAGATCGAGCTGCGCGCCCAGCTGCGACGCATTCAAGACGGCGAGCCCCCGCTTTCGCCCAGTATTGCCCGAAGAATGGTGCAGCACTTCACGCATTTGCACCGCACGATGTCAGCGCCGTCCTCGAACGTCCCGCAGGAAGATCAGATTGCACTGACTGAGCGGGAAAGCGAGGTGTTGCAACTGGTCGGCAAGGGCTACACCTTGCCGGAAATCGCTGTTCAACTCGGCCTCTCGCGCCATACCGTGGCGGACTACGTCAAGCAGATCTATCGCAAGCTCAATATCTCATCCCGCGCCGAAGCTGCCCTGGAGGCGGTTCGGCGCGGACTGGTGCGTTGAGCCCATCGCCACATCCGGAAGGTTGTCATCCCCCGCCTACCTCTATCTATATATATGTCAGCCAGCCCCTTGTCCTTGGAAGCTTCGGAGTGCTATCTCAATGGCACGTTTCAGCCCCTTTCGCAATGCCAGGTGTCCGTTCTGGATCGTGGCTTCATCTTCGGTGATGGCGTCTACGAGGTCATACCGGTTTACGGTCGGCGCGTTTTCAGGGCCCAAGATCATCTGGCGCGACTGCTGCGCAGCCTGTCGGCCATCGGCATCAAGAGCCCGCGGCAGGCCGCTGACTGGCTGTCCCTTGTGCGCGAACTTGTCGCCCGCAACACGCCAGATGACCAGTGCATCTACATCCAGGTGACGCGCGGCGTCGCAAAGCGTGATCATGCTTTTCCTCAGGGCGTCGAGCCCACGGTATTCATGATGAGCTCTCCGTTTCCGCACCTTTCGATGGAGCGGCGTTCCCAGGGCATGGCCTGCATCACTGCCCCGGATCTGCGCTGGAGAAACGCCCATATCAAATCGATATCGCTTCTAGGCAACGTGCTCGCACGCCAGTTGTCCGTGGAGAATGACGCCTCAGAGACCATTCTTATAAGAGACGGATTTCTGACAGAAGCCTCTGCTTCAAATGTCTGGCTGGTCCGCAATGGGCGCCTGGCAGCTCCCCAGCGTGACCATGACAAGCTGGAAGGAATCCGGGTGAGCCTTCTGGAGGAGTTGACGGCAGCGCTGGGTGTGGTGCTTGAGTTCCGGCCGGTGGCCGAGTGGGAACTGCGCTGTGCTGACGAGATTCTGTTGACCTCTGCGACCAAAGAGGTGGTCTCCGTCACGGCCATCGACGGGAAATCCGTCGGTGCAGGGCTGCCTGGCCCTGTAGGGATCTCTCTGTACCAAGCCTATCAAGAGGCCAAGCGCCTGCAATCCCATTGAGGCTGGGGGGCTCTTATGGCCTTATTGGAAGAGTAAACAAATTATTTTGCACAAACACTTGACGCGGCTATTGGCCGCGTGCACAATCTCATCTCTCGGCGCTAACCCGCTTGAGGCGGTCAGCAAAAGGAAAGTTAACAAAGACCTTTCGCTTGACTCGGAAATAAAATTAGTGCAATAATTGATGTCTTCGCTGCAAACAGCGAAACGAAGCAAGAAAAAAGAAAGTAGTTAATAACCTTTCGCTTGACTCGGAAATAAAATTAGTGCAATAATTGATGTCTTCGCTGCTCATGCAGCAAACGCCAAACGGCGAGTTCATTAAGAAATCAACCGATAAGCGTGGGCGTTTGGCTTGATGCAAATATACCAAACGCTCATATGAAGTACGGAAATTTTCCGTAATTCCTTGAGTGTGCATTGTTCGCAATGCAAAAAAGATCGAACTATAGAGTTTGATCCTGGCTCAGATTGAACGCTAGCGGCATGCTTTACACATGCAAGTCGAACGGCAGCGCGGGGCAACCTGGCGGCGAGTGGCGAACGGGTGAGTAATACATCGGAACGTGCCCTGTGATGGGGGATAACTACGCGAAAGCGTAGCTAATACCGCATACGACCTAAGGGTGAAAGTGGGGGATCGCAAGACCTCACGTCATAGGAGCGGCCGATGGCGGATTAGCTAGTTGGTGGGGTAAAGGCCTACCAAGGCGACGATCCGTAGCTGGTCTGAGAGGACGACCAGCCACACTGGGACTGAGACACGGCCCAGACTCCTACGGGAGGCAGCAGTGGGGAATCTTGGACAATGGGGGCAACCCTGATCCAGCAATGCCGCGTGTGGGATGAAGGCCTTCGGGTTGTAAACCACTTTTGGCGGGGGCGAAATATCGAGTGCTAATACCATTCGGTGATGACGGTACCCGCAGAATAAGCACCGGCTAACTACGTGCCAGCAGCCGCGGTAATACGTAGGGTGCAAGCGTTAATCGGAATTACTGGGCGTAAAGCGTGCGCAGGCGGTTAAGTAAGACAGATGTGAAATTCCCGGGCTCAACCTGGGAACTGCATTTGTGACTGCTTGACTAGAGTGCGGCAGAGGGGAGTGGAATTCCGCGTGTAGCAGTGAAATGCGTAGATATGCGGAGGAACACCGATGGCGAAGGCAACTCCCTGGGCCTGCACTGACGCTCATGCACGAAAGCGTGGGGAGCAAACAGGATTAGATACCCTGGTAGTCCACGCCCTAAACGATGTCGACTAGTTGTTGGACGGGTTACTGTTCAGTAACGTAGCTAACGCGTGAAGTCGACCGCCTGGGGAGTACGGCCGCAAGGTTAAAACTCAAAGGAATTGACGGGGACCCGCACAAGCGGTGGATGATGTGGTTTAATTCGATGCAACGCGAAAAACCTTACCTACCCTTGACATGCCAGGAACTTACCAGAGATGGTTTGGTGCTCGAAAGAGAACCTGGACACAGGTGCTGCATGGCTGTCGTCAGCTCGTGTCGTGAGATGTTGGGTTAAGTCCCGCAACGAGCGCAACCCTTGTCATTAGTTGCTACGCAAGAGCACTCTAATGAGACCGCCGGTGACAAACCGGAGGAAGGTGGGGATGACGTCAAGTCCTCATGGCCCTTATGGGTAGGGCTACACACGTCATACAATGGGCGGTACAGAGGGTTGCCAACCCGCGAGGGGGAGCCAATCCCTTAAAACCGCTCGTAGTCCGGATTGTAGTCTGCAACTCGACTGCATGAAGTCGGAATCGCTAGTAATCGCGGATCAGCTTGCCGCGGTGAATACGTTCCCGGGTCTTGTACACACCGCCCGTCACACCATGGAAGTGGGGTTTACCAGAAGTAGTTAGCTTAACCGCAAGGAGGGCGATTACCACGGTAGGCTTCATGACTGGGGTGAAGTCGTAACAAGGTAGCCGTATCGGAAGGTGCGGCTGGATCACCTCCTTTCTAGAGATGCATTAAGTCGAGCGCTCACACTTATCGGTTGTCAACGTTGATGGTGGTTGCGATACCGAACTTCGTGGCCCAAGCGGGTCTGTAGCTCAGTCGGTTAGAGCACCGTCTTGATAAGGCGGGGGTCGTTGGTTCGAATCCAACCAGACCCACCAGAACTGGAGTTTACCCTGGGGGTGTAGCTCAGCTGGGAGAGCACCTGCTTTGCAAGCAGGGGGTCATCGGTTCGATCCCGTTCACCTCCACCAGTCTTCAAAAGAAAAGCAATTTTCTTTTGATGAAACCATCGTTGTGTTCTTTAACAATTCAAAAGCTGATATTTGCATGACAGTAGTCATGCATTGCGATTGCATCGCAAATATGAGTTCAATCCTATTTGACCAGTGGTCAAAATTATAGGATCAAGCGACTAAGTGCATACGGTGGATGCCTTGGCGACTACAGGCGATGAAGGACGTTGTAGCCTGCGATAAGCTGCGGTGAGCTGGCAAACAAGCTTTGACCCGCAGATTTCCGAATGGGGAAACCCACCCGAAAGGGTATCTTTGACTGAATACATAGGTCATTGAAGCGAACCGGGCGAACTGAAACATCTCAGTAACTCGAGGAAAAGAAATCAACCGAGATTCCGATAGTAGTGGCGAGCGAAATCGGATCAGCCTGCATAATTTAGCATTTGGCATAGCAAAACGACATGGAAAGGTCGGCCATAGAAGGTGATAGCCCTGTATGTAAAATGTCTTATGTGGAACTAAGTATGCGAAAAGTAGGGCGGGACACGTGTAATCCTGTCTGAACATGGGGGGACCATCCTCCAAGGCTAAATACTCGTAGTCGACCGATAGTGAACAAGTACCGTGAGGGAAAGGTGAAAAGAACCCCGGGAGGGGAGTGAAATAGATCCTGAAACCGTATGCATACAAAAAGTCGGAGCCCTCCGGGGTGACGGCGTACCTTTTGTATAATGGGTCAGCGACTTACATTCAGTGGCAAGCTTAACCGAATAGGGAAGGCGCAGGGAAACCGAGTCCGAATAGGGCGTCTAGTCGCTGGGTGTAGACCCGAAACCGGATGATCTATCCATGGCCAGGATGAAGGTGCGGTAACACGTACTGGAGGTCCGAACCGACTAGTGTTGCAAAACTAGCGGATGAGCTGTGGATAGGGGTGAAAGGCTAAACAAATCCGGAAATAGCTGGTTCTCCTCGAAAACTATTTAGGTAGTGCCTCGCGTATCACCGCCAGGGGTAGAGCACTGTTTTGGCTAGGGGGTCATGACGACTTACCAAACCAATGCAAACTCCGAATACTGGTGAGTGCAGCGCGGGAGACAGTGCACCGGGTGCTAACGTCCGGACACAAGAGGGAAACAACCCAGACCGCCAGCTAAGGTCCCTAAATATAGCTAAGTGGGAAACGAAGTGGGAAGGCATTGACAGTCAGGAGGTTGGCTTAGAAGCAGCCACCCTTTAAAGAAAGCGTAATAGCTCACTGATCGAGTCGTCCTGCGCGGAAGATGTAACGGGGCTAAGCTATATACCGAAGCTGCGGATGTGCGTAAGCACATGGTAGAGGAGCGTTCTGTAAGCCTGTGAAGGTGTGCTGAGAGGCATGCTGGAGGTATCAGAAGTGCGAATGCTGACATGAGTAGCGTTAAAAGAGGTGAAAAGCCTCTTCGCCGAAAGCGCAAGGTTTCCTACGCAACGTTCATCGGCGTAGGGTGAGTCGGCCCCTAAGGCGAGGCAGAGATGCGTAGTCGATGGGAAACAGGTCAATATTCCTGTACCGATGTCTAGTGCGATGTGGGGACGGAGAAGGTTAAATCAGCCGGGTGTTGGATGTCCCGGTTCAAGTGTGTAGGCGTGCCCCTTAGGCAAATCCGGGGGGCTTAGCTGAGGCATGATAACGAGGCAGCTTGCTGCTGAAGTGATTGATACCCTGCTTCCAAGAAAAGCCACTAAGCTTCAGCTAGACACGACCGTACCGCAAACCGACACTGGTGCGCGAGATGAGTATTCTAAGGCGCTTGAGAGAACTCGGGAGAAGGAACTCGGCAAATTTGTACCGTAACTTCGGGATAAGGTACGCCCTCGGTATGTGACGCCGTACAGGCTGAGCAGAAAAGGGCCGCAGTGAAAAGGTGGCTGCGACTGTTTATTAAAAACACAGCACTCTGCAAACACGAAAGTGGACGTATAGGGTGTGACGCCTGCCCGGTGCCGGAAGGTTAAGTGATGGGGTGCAAGCTCTTGATCGAAGCCCCGGTAAACGGCGGCCGTAACTATAACGGTCCTAAGGTAGCGAAATTCCTTGTCGGGTAAGTTCCGACCTGCACGAATGGCGTAACGATGGCCACACTGTCTCCTCCCGAGACTCAGCGAAGTTGAAATGTTTGTGATGATGCAATCTCCCCGCGGAAAGACGGAAAGACCCCATGAACCTTTACTGTAGCTTTGCATTGGATTTTGAACAGATCTGTGTAGGATAGGTGGGAGGCTTTGAAGCGGTGCCGCTAGGTGTCGTGGAGCCAACCTTGAAATACCACCCTGATGTGTTTGAGGTTCTAACCCTGGACCGTGAATCCGGTTCGGAGACAGTGCATGGTGGGCAGTTTGACTGGGGCGGTCTCCTCCCAAAGCGTAACGGAGGAGTTCGAAGGTACGCTAGGCACGGTCGGAAATCGTGCTGATAGTGCAATGGCATAAGCGTGCTTAACTGCGAGACTGACAAGTCGAGCAGATGCGAAAGCAGGACATAGTGATCCGGTGGTTCTGTATGGAAGGGCCATCGCTCAACGGATAAAAGGTACTCTGGGGATAACAGGCTGATACCGCCCAAGAGTTCATATCGACGGCGGTGTTTGGCACCTCGATGTCGGCTCATCTCATCCTGGGGCTGTAGCCGGTCCCAAGGGTATGGCTGTTCGCCATTTAAAGAGGTACGTGAGCTGGGTTTAAAACGTCGTGAGACAGTTTGGTCCCTATCTTCCGTGGGCGTTGGAGGCTTGAGAGGGGCTGCTCCTAGTACGAGAGGACCGGAGTGGACGAACCTCTGGTGTACCGGTTGTCACGCCAGTGGCATCGCCGGGTAGCTAAGTTCGGAAAAGATAACCGCTGAAAGCATATAAGCGGGAAACTTGCCTCAAGATAAGGCCTCCCCGGAGACTTGATCTCCCTAAAGGGTCGTTGAAGACGACAACGTTGATAGGCTGGGTGTGGAAGCGCAGTAATGTGTTGAGCTAACCAGTACTAATTGCCCGTGCGGCTTGATCCTATAATTTTGACCATAGAGATGCAATCAATCAGCTTTTGAATTGGACGAGTTTTCGTCAACAAGTTATGCCTGATGACCATGGCGAACTGGAACCACCCCTTCCCATCCCGAACAGGGCCGTGAAACAGTTCAGCGCCGATGATAGTGCGCATTCGCGTGTGAAAGTAGGACATCGTCAGGCTACCCTAACGAGCCCGGCCATCCCTTGATGGTCGGGCTTTTGTCATGTTGTTTTGTTCCAGTTACCGTACTCCAGCAGGAGTGAGGAAGATCTATGCCGACGATCAATCAATTGGTTCGCTCTCCTCGTGTGAGCGAGCGCATCAAATCCAAAAGTCCTGCGATGGAAAACTGCCCGCAGCGCCGTGGTGTGTGCACCCGTGTCTATACAACGACGCCGAAGAAGCCTAACTCTGCGCTGCGTAAGGTCGCGAAAATCCGTCTGACCAATGGCTTTGAGGTGATTTCCTACATCGGTGGTGAGGGGCACAACTTGCAAGAGCACTCGGTGGTGCTGGTGCGCGGTGGTCGTGTCAAGGACTTGCCAGGTGTGCGTTATCACATTGTGCGTGGCTCTCTGGATCTGCAGGCGGTGAAAGACCGTAAGCAGTCGCGCTCGAAATACGGTGCCAAGCGCCCGAAGAAATAATTCGATTTACTTGATTGCAAATCGATTTCCGTCCGCATTTGCGGAGTAAGCAGCCCAAATAGGGCTTGGGCTCAGCCCAACTGAATTGGAGAAATCATGCCTCGTCGTCGCGAAGTAGAGAAGCGAGAAATTCTGCCGGATCCGAAATTCGGCAGTGTGGATGTAGCCAAGTTCATGAATGTCGTCATGCTCTCCGGCAAGAAGGCCGTCGCAGAGCGCATCGTCTATGGTGCTTTCGACACAATTCAAGAAAAGTCGGGAAAAGATCCGCTTGAGGTCTTTTCGGCCGCCATGGGTAATGTTCGCCCCATGGTTGAGGTCAAATCCCGCCGTGTGGGTGGGGCTAACTATCAAGTTCCCGTTGAGGTGCGTCCTTCGCGCCGCATGGCTCTTGCTATGCGCTGGATTCGCGAGGCCGCCAAAAAGCGCAATGAGAAGTCGATGCAGCAGCGCCTTGCCAACGAATTGCTGGAGGCGGCGGAAGGCCGTGGCTCCGCAATGAAGAAGCGTGATGAAGTGCACCGCATGGCCGAGGCCAACAAGGCCTTCTCGCACTTCCGCTTCTAAATACAAACCTGGATTTCATCATGGCACGAACTACCCCGATCGAGCGTTACCGTAATATCGGTATCTCTGCGCACATCGACGCTGGCAAGACCACGACGACGGAGCGCATTCTGTTCTACACCGGTGTCAATCACAAAATTGGCGAGGTGCATGACGGCGCCGCCACGATGGACTGGATGGAGCAGGAGCAAGAGCGTGGTATCACGATCACCTCTGCGGCCACGACTTGTTTCTGGAAGGGCATGGACCGTTCCTTGCCTGACCATCGCATCAATATCATCGATACCCCTGGGCACGTGGACTTCACCATCGAGGTGGAGCGCTCCATGCGCGTGCTTGATGGTGCGTGCATGGTGTATTGCGCCGTGGGTGGCGTGCAGCCCCAGTCGGAAACTGTCTGGCGCCAGGCCAACAAGTACAAGGTGCCGCGCCTGGCGTTCGTCAACAAGATGGACCGCACGGGAGCCAATTTCTTCAAGGTTTATGAGCAGATGCGCACCCGCCTCAAGGCGAACCCGGTGCCTATCGTCGTGCCTATTGGCGCCGAAGAGAACTTCAAGGGCGTTGTCGACCTGCTCAAGATGAAGGCCATCATTTGGGATGAGGCGTCCCAAGGTATGAAGTTCAGCTATGAAGACATTCCAGCCGATCTCGTGGAGACCTGCAAGGAGTGGCGCGAGAAGATGGTCGAGGCGGCTGCCGAATCCAGCGAAGAGCTGATGAACCAGTATCTTGAATCGGGCGAGTTGAGCGAGGACGAGATCAAGCAAGGTCTACGCGCACGCACCATTGCCAGCGAAATCCAGCCCATGCTTTGCGGTACGGCGTTCAAGAACAAGGGCGTGCAGCGCATGCTGGATGCCGTGATCGAATTCATGCCTTCGCCGGTCGATATTCCTCCGGTTTCGGGTCATGACGACGACGAGCAGGAGGCTGTGCGCAAGGCTGCCGATGACGAGAAGTTCTCGGCTTTGGCGTTCAAGCTGATGACCGACCCTTATGTGGGTCAGTTGACCTTCATTCGCGTCTACTCCGGGGTGCTTTCCTCCGGCGACACCGTCTACAACCCGATCAAGGGCAAGAAGGAGCGCATCGGTCGCCTGCTGCAGATGCACGCGAACAACCGCGAGGAAATCAAGGAAGTTCGTGCCGGCGACATCGCCGCTGCCGTGGGTTTGAAGGAAGTGACCACGGGTGAAACGCTGTGCAGTCCTGACGCCATCATCACCTTGGAAAAAATGGTGTTCCCCGAGCCCGTCATCGCGCAGGCCGTGGAGCCCAAGACCAAGGCTGACCAGGAGAAGATGGGCCTGGCACTGCAGCGTCTGGCCCAAGAAGATCCCTCTTTCCGCGTCAAGACGGACGAGGAATCGGGTCAGACCATCATTTCCGGCATGGGCGAACTGCACCTCGAAATCATCGTGGACCGCATGAAGCGTGAATTTGGCGTCGAAGCCAACGTCGGCAAGCCGCAGGTCGCCTATCGCGAAACCATTCGCAAGACGGTGGACAATGCTGAAGGCAAATTCGTGCGCCAATCGGGCGGCAAGGGCCAGTATGGCCACGTCGTGCTGAAGGTCGAGCCGAACGAGGTTGGCAAAGGTTTTGAGTTCGTCGATGCGATCAAGGGCGGTGTGGTGCCGCGCGAGTACATCCCTGCAGTGCAGAAGGGTGTTGAGGAGTCGCTGAACTCCGGCGTGCTCGCGGGCTATCCGGTCGTCGACGTCAAGGTGACGCTGCACTTCGGCTCCTACCACGACGTTGACTCTTCCGAGCAAGCGTTCAAGATCGCGGCATCCATGGGCTTCAAGGAAGGTTGCCGCAAGGCCAGCCCGGTCATCCTCGAGCCGATGATGGCCGTGGAGGTCGAGACTCCGGAAGATTACGCCGGCAACGTGATGGGGGACCTGTCGTCCCGCCGCGGCATGGTACAGGGTATGGATGATATGGTGGGTGGTGGCAAGGCCATCAAGGCCGAAGTGCCGTTGTCGGAAATGTTTGGCTACTCGACCACGCTGCGCTCCATGTCTCAAGGTCGTGCCACCTACACGATGGAGTTCAAGCATTACGCCGAAGCGCCCAAGAACGTGGCTGACGCCATTGTGAGCGCCCGGGCAAGCAAGTAATCGATCCAATCAATAGCGACCCCTTTCAAAAGAATTCAGAGAAGGAAAACATCATGGCGAAGGAAAAGTTTGAGCGGACCAAGCCGCACGTGAACGTGGGCACGATTGGTCACGTGGACCACGGCAAGACCACGCTGACGGCGGCCATCACCACCGTGCTGTCGGCCAAGTTTGGCGGATCGGCCAAGAAGTACGACGAGATTGACGCGGCGCCCGAAGAGAAAGCGCGCGGCATCACCATCAACACCGCGCACGTCGAATACGAGACCGAAAGCCGTCACTACGCCCACGTCGACTGCCCCGGCCACGCCGACTACGTCAAGAACATGATCACCGGAGCCGCCCAGATGGACGGCGCCATTCTGGTCGTGTCCGCTGCCGACGGCCCCATGCCCCAGACCCGCGAGCACATCCTGCTCGCCCGCCAGGTCGGCGTGCCCTACATCGTCGTCTTCCTCAACAAATGCGACATGGTCGACGACGCCGAGCTGCTCGAACTCGTCGAGATGGAAGTGCGCGAACTTCTCTCCAAGTACGACTTCCCCGGTGACGACACCCCCATCATCAAAGGTTCGGCCAAGCTCGCCCTCGAAGGCGACAAAGGCGACCTGGGTGAGAAGGCCATCTTCAGCCTGGCCGACGCCCTCGACAGCTACATCCCCACGCCCGAGCGCGCCGTGGACGGCGCCTTCCTGATGCCCGTCGAAGACGTGTTCTCCATCTCCGGGCGCGGCACCGTCGTGACCGGCCGGATCGAGCGCGGCATCGTCAAAGTCGGCGAAGAAATTGAAATCGTCGGCATCCGCCCCACCCAGAAGACCACCTGCACCGGCGTGGAAATGTTCCGCAAGCTGCTCGACCAAGGTCAGGCCGGCGACAACGTGGGCATTCTGCTGCGCGGCACCAAGCGTGAAGACGTCGAGCGCGGCCAAGTGCTGTGCAAGCCCGGCTCGGTCAAGCCCCACACCCACTTCACCGCCGAGATCTACGTGCTCAGCAAAGACGAAGGCGGCCGCCACACCCCCTTCTTCAACAACTACCGTCCCCAGTTCTACTTCCGCACCACCGACGTCACCGGCGCGGTCGAGCTGCCCAAGGACAAGGAAATGGTCATGCCTGGCGACAACGTCAGCATCACCGTCAAGCTGATCGCCCCCATCGCCATGGAAGAAGGCCTGCGCTTCGCCATCCGTGAAGGCGGTCGCACCGTCGGCGCCGGCGTCGTGGCCAAGATCATCGAGTAAATCGTTCATCGCAATGCACCGGCGCCGTCTCGTCATGGCGCCGGTTTTCGCTCTTTGAAGAGATCATCATGCAAAACCAAAAAATCCGTATTCGCTTGAAGGCGTTCGATTACAAGCTGATCGACCAGTCCGCCATGGAAATTGTCGATACCGCCAAGCGCACCGGCGCCATCGTCAAGGGTCCCGTGCCGATGCCTACTCGCCTGCAGCGTTTCGACATCCTGCGTTCGCCGCACGTCAATAAGACGTCGCGTGACCAGCTTGAAATTCGCACCCACCTGCGTTTGATGGACATCGTTGATCCGACGGACAAGACCGTCGACGCGTTGATGAAGCTCGATCTTCCCGCAGGCGTTGACGTCGAAATCAAGTTGCAGTAACTGCACTGCCTTGCTAGAGGCGAGGTGAGTGATGTATGATGCACAGCTTTCTTTTGCTTTGGCAAAAGAAGAAGCATGAGGCCTGTGGCGTGAGCCCGGGTCCCAATTGGGCTCAGCCAAAAGGTTTGGGCCGTTTGATAACCTACGGGTCTGGCCAATCGTAGCCAGGCAGGAGAAAACAATGAGCTCACATTCAATGGGCCTTGTCACGCGCAAGGTCGGAATGACGCGTGTGTTCACCGACGATGGGGAGTCCATCGCCGTCACCGTGCTGGATGCTTCCGGCAATCGGGTGTCGCAGGTGCGCACACAGGATGTGGATGGCTATAGTGCCGTCCAGGTGGCTTTCGGCTCACGCAAGCCGTCACGCCTGACCAAGGGCCAGGCTGGCCATTTGGCCAAAGCTGGCGTGGAGCCGGCCGAAATCCTCAAGGAATTCGATCTGCCTTCTGACAAGGCGGCTGCCTATGCGCCTGGCGCAACGGTGCCTGCCACGTTGTTCCAGGTCGGGCAGATGGTGGATGCGCAAGGTGTCTCGATCGGCAAAGGCTTTGCCGGATCGATCAAGCGCCACAACTTTTCGTCCAACCGCGCCTCTCACGGCAACTCGGTCACGACGCGTGCGCCGGGCTCCATCGGTATGGCGCAGGACCCAGGCCGCGTGTTCCCCGGCAAGCGCATGGCCGGCCAATTGGGCAATGAAACCGTGACGGTGCAAAACCTGGAAGTGGTTCGCATCGACGAGTCGCGCCAACTCATTCTGGTCAAGGGTGCGGTGCCGGGTTCGCGTTCTGGCTTTGTGTTTCTGCGTCCCGCAGTCAAGTCTGCGGCAGGGGGTCAGTGATGCAGCTCGAATTTCTGAATGCGCAGGGTCAGCCTGCGGACAAGTTTGATGTCAGCCCGGAAGTGTTCGGCCGCGACTTCAACGAAGATCTGGTGCACCAGATCGTCATCGCCTACCAGGCCAATGCGCGCTTGGGCAATCGCGCCCAGAAGGACCGCGCGGTGGTCAAGCACTCGACCCGCAAGCCCTGGAAGCAAAAGGGTACGGGCCGTGCGCGCGCCGGTATGACGTCGTCCCCGCTGTGGCGTGGAGGCGGCAAGATTTTCCCGAATTCGCCGGACGAAAATTTCACCCACAAGGTCAACAAGAAGGCCTATCGCGCGGGTATGCGCTCGCTGTTTTCGCAGCTGGCGCGTGAAGGCCGTCTCGTCGTGGTCGACAACTTCACCGTCGATGCGCCGAAGACCAAGCTGGTTGCAGAAAAGTGCAAGGCGATGGGCTTCGATTCGGTGATGATCATCGCCGACGGCACGGACGAGAACCTGTTTCTCGCTGCCCGCAATCTGCCGAATGTTCTGGTTGTCGAGCCGCGCTACGCCGATCCGCTGTCCCTTCTGTTCTACAAGAAGGTCGTGATGACCAAGGGCGCCGTCAGCCAACTTCAGGAGATGCTGTCATGACGCAAGCCGTTCTCAATCCTCAGCGCCTGATGCAGGTGCTCAGCGCTCCGGTCATTTCCGAAAAGGCAACCCTGGTTGCCGAAAAGCGCAATCAAGTGGTGTTCCGTGTTTTGCGCGACGCGACCAAGCCCGAGATCAAGGCGGCGGTTGAGCTGCTGTTCAAGGTTGACGTCGAGTCGGTACAGGTCGCCAACATCAAGGGCAAGGTCAAGCGCACGGCGCGTGGCACGGGCCGTCGCAATCATGTCAAGAAAGCCTATGTCTGCCTGAAGGCGGGCCAAGAGCTGAATTTCGCGCAGGAGGGTATCTAAATGCCCGTCGTCAAAGTCAAACCGACCTCGGCCGGCCGCCGCGCCGTCGTCAAGGTCACGCATCCGCATCTGTATAAGGGTGAGCCGGAGCGTTCGCTGCTCGAGCCCCAGTTTCAGAAGGCTGGCCGCAACAACAATGGCCATATCACCACGCGCCATCGTGGCGGTGGTCATAAGCACCATTACCGTGTGGTCGATTTCCGTCGAGACAAGGACGGCATTCCGGCCAAGGTCGAGCGTATCGAATACGACCCCAACCGTACCGCGCACATCGCGCTGGTGTGCTATGCCGACGGTGAGCGCCGCTACATCATTGCGCCGCGCAACCTCGAAGTGGGTGCCATGCTGATGAGCGGCTCGGAGGCGCCGATTCGCGCAGGGAATGCGCTGCCGATTCGCAATATTCCGGTGGGTTCGACCATTCACTGCATTGAGATGCAGCCTGGCAAGGGCGCGCAGATTGCCCGCTCCGCCGGTGCTTCCGCCGTGCTGCTGGCGCGCGAGGGCATCCATGCCCAAGTGCGTATGCGCTCCGGGGAAGTTCGCCGCATTCACATCGACTGCCGTGCCACGCTGGGTGAGGTGAGCAACGAAGAGCACAACCTGCGCCAGTATGGCAAGGCCGGTGCGATCCGCTGGCAAGGTATTCGTCCGACGGTGCGAGGTGTGGCCATGAATCCGGTCGATCACCCGCACGGTGGTGGTGAAGGCAAGACAGGTGAAGGCCGCGTGGCAGTCAGCCCGTGGGGCACGCCGACCAAGGGTTATCGCACCCGCAACAACAAGCGCACGCAGAGCATGATCGTGTCGCGTCGTAAGAAGTAAGGGATAGCACATGGCTCGCTCACTCAAAAAAGGTCCGTTCTGCGACCAGCATCTGCTGAAGAAGGTTGAAGCTGCTGTCAGCACCAAGGACAAGCGCCCGGTGAAGACCTGGTCGCGTCGCTCCACCATCCTGCCCGAATTCATCGGCGTGACGATTGCCGTGCACAACGGCAAGCAGCATGTCCCGGTGTACGTGTCCGATCAGATGGTGGGTCACAAGCTTGGCGAATTCGCGCTGACGCGGACATTCAAAGGACATCCCGCCGATAAAAAGGCGAAGAGGTAAGGCAGACACATGGAAACTCGTGCAACCCTACGCGGCGTTCGCCTCTCGGCTCAAAAGGGCCGGCTGGTGGCGGACCTGATCCGCGGCAAAAAAGTGGACTCCGCTCTCAGCATCCTGGAGTTCTCGCCCAAAAAAGCATCGGGCATCATCAAGAAAGTGCTGGAGTCGGCCATCGCCAACGCCGAGCACAACGATGGCGCCGATGTGGACGAGCTGAAAGTGACCCAGGTCATGGTGGAAGAGGGTTCGACCCTCAAGCGCTTCAGTGCGCGTGCCAAGGGCCGTGGCAACCGCATCAGCAAGCCCACCTGCCATATCTATATTCAAGTCGGGAACTGAGGACGTCACATGGGACAGAAAATTCATCCGACCGGTTTCCGTCTGGCCGTCACGCGTGGCTGGGCTTCGCGCTGGTATGCGCCGAGCACCCAGTACGCCAAGATGCTCAGCGAGGACATCATGGTCCGCGAGTACCTGGCCAAGCGCCTGAAAAACGCCTCGGTGTCGCGCGTGCTCATCGAGCGTCCGGCCAAGAACGCCCGCATCACCATTTACAGCGCCCGTCCGGGCGTGGTGATCGGCAAGAAGGGCGAAGACATCGAAAACCTGAAGGCCGAGCTGACCAAGCGCCTTGGGGTGCCGGTTGCCGTGGACATCGAAGAAGTGCGCAAGCCCGAGATCGATGCCCAACTGATTGCCGATTCCATCACGCAGCAGCTTGAAAAGCGCATTCAGTTTCGTCGCGCCATGAAGCGCGCGATGCAGAACGCCATGCGCATGGGCGCCCAGGGCATCAAGATCATGTCCGCGGGTCGTCTGAACGGCATCGAAATTGCGCGTACCGAGTGGTACCGCGAAGGCCGCGTGCCCCTGCAGACCTTGCGTGCGAACATCGACTACGCGACCTCCGAAGCCAAGACGACCTATGGCGTCATCGGCGTGAAGGTGTGGGTTTACAAGGGCGATACGCCGGCCAAGGGTGCCATCGTCCCGGCCAAGGCCGAGCCTGCCGCGCCCGAAGATGATCGCCGCAACCGCCGTCCTGGTGCAGCCCGTCCGTCTGGCGCCCGCCGCGCCGCGCCGTCTGCCGATGGCGAAAAATCCGTTGCAGTCAAGCGCGTGCGCAAACCGGCTCAGTCCGGCGGTGCGACCGGCGCTTAAGGAGAGATTTCATGCTACAACCCGCTCGTCGCAAATACCGCAAAGAGCAGAAGGGCCGCAACACGGGCCTGGCCACACGCGGCGCCACCGTGGCTTTTGGTGAGTTCGGCCTGAAGGCGACCACCCGCGGCCGCATCACCGCTCGCCAGATCGAATCGGCCCGTCGCGCCATCTCCCGTCACGTCAAGCGTGGCGGCCGGATCTGGATCCGCGTGTTCCCGGACAAGCCGATTTCCATCAAGCCCGCCGAGGTGCGCATGGGTAACGGCAAGGGCAATCCCGAGTACTACGTGTCGGAAGTCCAGCCGGGCCGCGTGCTTTACGAAATCGAGGGTGTGCCCGAGGCCATCGCGCGTGAAGCTTTCGAGCTCGCCGCTGCCAAGCTGCCGTTCCGCACCATCTTTGTCTCGCGCCAGATCGGCGCCTAAGGAGAGCGATATGAAATCGACCGCTCAACTCACCGAACTGCGCGCCAAGGACATTCCTGCGCTGCAGACCGAACTCGACAGTTTGCTCAAGGCCCACTTCAATCTGCGCATGCAGAAGGGCACGCAGCAGCTGCAGAACACGAGCCAGCTTGGCAACACCAAGCGTGCCATTGCACGGGTTCGCACCCTGATTCAAGAAAAGAAGGCCAAGGGTTAAGCCATGACTGAACAAAAGAAAGTCCAGCGTACGCTGGTCGGCCGCGTGGTCAGTGACAAGCGCCAGAAGACAGTGACCGTCCTTGTCGAGCGCCGTATTCAGCACCCGATCTATGGCAAGTTCATTGCGCGTTCCAAGAAGTACAGCGCGCACGACGAGTCCGGCCAGTACCACCTGAACGATGTGGTCGAGATTGCCGAATCGCGCCCGATCTCGAAGACCAAGGCTTGGGTTGTCAGCCGTCTGATCACCAAGGGTCAGATTATCTGAGCGCGAAAGCCCGTTGACCTTCGGGGGTGCCGCCGGGTCTGACCCACGCGCAGCCCTACTGAAGTCTCAGAGCCCATCGCCCGTTTGTTCCGCAGCCATGCGGGGCAAGCGGGCGATGGGCTTTTTGCATGAGGCGAACGTGTCAGGATTGCTTGCAGGTCTTTCCAACGCATACGGCTCACAGGGTGCCGGCCTGGGCGCAAGCGACTACAGTATCAGCAGGGCACACCATGCCCTGGCCCGAACCAAGGCACCATCAGGCCTTGCGTGGCGCGGTCACATAACAACGCTTGAATGGAGACGCAATGAAAGCCTCAGCATCCACCGCGCCGGCGGCAATCACGCCCGTGTGCTCGCTGTCCTACATCCACCCCGAAGCCGATAGCCCCTGGCTGACCTATCTGGCCCAGGTCGACAGGGTGTTGCCGCATCTGGGTCATCTCGCCCGCTGGGGCGAGACCCTCAAGCGCCCGAAGCGCGCCCTGATCGTGGATGTGCCTATCGAAATGGACGATGGCGCCGTGCGGCACTTCGAAGGCTATCGGGTGCAGCACAACCTGTCGCGCGGGCCGGGTAAAGGTGGGGTTCGCTATCACCCCAACGTCACGCTGGAAGAGGTGATGGCGCTTTCGGCCTGGATGACGATCAAGAACGCGGCGGTCGGGTTGCCCTATGGCGGCGCCAAAGGGGGGATTCGGGTCACGCCCTCCGAGTTGTCGCGCAAAGAGCTGGAACGTCTGACCCGCCGCTACACCAGCGAGATCGGCATCATCATCGGCCCGCAGCAAGACATTCCCGCGCCTGACGTCAACACCAACGGTCAGATCATGGCCTGGATGATGGACACCTACTCCATGAACGTCGGGGCCACGGCCACCGGTGTCGTGACGGGCAAGCCCATTCCCCTGGGTGGGTCGCTGGGGCGGGTCAAGGCCACGGGGCGGGGCGTGTTCGTGACGGGCCGGGAGGCGCTGCGTCGGCTCGGGCACGAACTCAAAGATCTGCGGATCGCCGTACAGGGCTTCGGTAACGTGGGCGGCACCGCGGCCGAGTTGTTCGCCGAGGCTGGTGCGCGCATCGTCGCCGTTCAAGACCATACGGGCACCCTCATCGAGGACAAGGGGCTCGATGTGGGGGCCTTGCTGGCTCACGTCGAGCGTCATGGCGGCGTTGCCGGATTTCCGGGCGCTCAAAGCGCCCGCCATGAGGAGTTCTGGGATGTCCGCTGCGATGTGCTGATCCCGGCGGCGCTCGAGGGCCAGCTTACGGCTGAACGTGCCAGCAAGACCACCGCCAAAGTGATTCTGGAGGGGGCGAATGGTCCGACGCTCCCCGCGGCCGATGATGTGTTCGCGAGCCGCGGCATTCTGGTGGTGCCCGATGTGATCTGCAATGCCGGCGGCGTCACCGTCTCGTACTTCGAGTGGGTCCAGGATTTCTCGAGCTTCTTCTGGGACGAGGACGACATCAACGCCCGGCTCGACAGAATTCTGGGCAACGCCTTCGCCCGGATATGGGACACGGCCGATCAGCTCAAGATCAGTCTGCGCACGGCAGCCTTTGTGGTGGCCTGCGAGCGCGTGCTGCAGGCGAGGGAAGAGCGCGGGCTCTATCCGTAACCCGGCCTTGGCGCCGCACGGTCACGGCTTGGTCGTGATCGCTGCGGCGTCTTCCCCCGGTGACGGAGCTTGCGCTGCGGGCCGGGACCAGGCGGCCCGCAAGCCGTCGAACAGAAACACCGCCAGGCCCAGCCAGACCAGGCCGAAGCCAATCACCTTCGCCTGGGCGAACGGCTCGTGATAGAGCCAGACCCCCAGCGCCAGTTGCAGGCTGGGGGTGATGTACTGCAACACGCCCAGCAGCGTCATCGACATGCGCCGCGCCCCGGCGGCGAACAGCAGCAGCGGGATTGTCGTGATCGGGCCAGCGGCCATCAACAGGCCCCGGGTGGAAAGGTCGGCCGAGGCGAAAGCGTTGATGCCCTGCGTGCTGAGCCAGTACAGATAGGCCGCTGCCAGCGGAAACAGCACCGCCGTCTCCACCGCGAGTCCCTCGAGGGCGCCAAGCGGAGCCGTCTTGCGCAACAGCGCATAGCTGCCGAAGGTCAAAGCCAGGCCGAGGCTGATCCAGGGCACATGGCCGACTTCCAGGGCCATGACGCTCACCCCTCCTGCGGCGATCAGCAGCGCAACCCACTGCATGCGTCGCAGCCGTTCGTGCAGTAGCACCGAGCCCAGGGCGACGTTCACCAGCGGATTGATGTAGTACCCCAGGCTCGCATCCACCACATGGTTGCTGTTGACCGACCAGATGTAGATGCCCCAGTTGGTCGACAACAGCACGGCGCTGAGGGCGAACCGCGCCAGGACGGCGGGCTGTTCGCGCAGCAGCCTGATCCACGCCCAGCGTTTGAACACGACCAGCAGCAAGGCCACGAACAACAGAGACCACGCCATGCGGTGGGCCAGGATCTGCAACGACGGAACCTGCTCAAGCGCCTTGAAATAGAGCGGAAACAGGCCCCAGAGGACGTAAGCGGCCAGAGCGTAGACAACGCCAGAATTCATGGGGCATGGAAGAGGAGGAGCGGGCCGCAGACTTTACCTGCGACCGCCAAACTCTGCGCGGCAGCGCTCAGACGTTGAACAGGAAGTGCAGCACATCGCCATCCTTGACGATGTAGTCCTTGCCCTCGGCCCGCATCTTGCCGGCGTCCTTGGCGCCTTGCTCGCCGCCGTACTGGATGAAGTCGTCGAAGGCTATGGTCTGGGCGCGGATGAAGCCGCGCTCGAAATCGGTATGGATCACCGCGGCAGCCTGCGGGGCCGTGGCGCCGATGCGTACCGTCCAGGCCCGGACTTCCTTCACCCCGGCGGTGAAGTAGGTCTGCAGGCCAAGCAGCTTGAACGCCGCTCGGATGAGGCGATTCAGCCCGGGTTCGTCCTGGCCGAGATCGGCGAGGAAGGCCTGCTTCTCGTCTGCATCGAGCCCGGCCAGTTCGCTCTCCAGCTTGGCGCAGATGGCCACGACCGGGGCGTTTTCCTTGGCTGCGTAGTCGCGAAGACGGTCGAGGTGGGGGTTGTTGTCGAAGCCATCCTCCATCACATTGCCCACGAACATGGCCGGCTTGGCCGTGATGAGGCACAGCGGCGCGATCAGGGCCAGCTCCTCGGCGCTCAGCCCCAGCGCGCGCACCGGGCGCGCCTCGTTGAGCGCGGGAATGATGCGTTCGAGCAGGTCGGCCACGCGCTTGGCATCCTTGTCGCCCGAGCGCCCCTGCTTGTTCATGCGGTGCAGGCTCTTCTCGGCCGTGCCCAGGTCGGCCAGGCAAAGTTCGGTCTGGATCACGGCGATGTCCGAGATCGGATCGACCCGGCCCGCCACGTGAATCACGTTCGGATCTTCAAAGCAGCGCACCACGTTGATGATGGCATCGGTCTCGCGAATGTGCGCCAGAAACTGGTTGCCAAGACCTTCGCCCTGGCTTGCCCCGGCCACAAGTCCGGCAATATCGACGAACTCGACCACTGCGGGCAGAATGCGCTGCGGCTTGACGATGGCGGCGAGCTGGTCGAGCCGCGAGTCGGGCAACTCGACGATGCCGGTGTTGGGCTCGATGGTGCAGAAGGGATAGTTTTCCGCCGGAATGGCGCTTTGGGTCAGCGCATTGAAGAGGGTGGACTTGCCCACGTTGGGCAGGCCCACGATGCCACATTTCAGGCTCATGGTGTCTCGGGGTGGGGGCGCCAGAACCCGGCGCGAAAGGCAGGATTCTAGGGCGCGGCGCCGGTGTCGCGCACCAGGCGGCCGTCGAGCAGTTCGAGGACGCGGTCACAGCGGGCGGCGATGCGTGGATCGTGCGTCACCAGCAGCACGGCACAGCCAAAGGTCTGATTGAAGCGGCGGAACAGGGCGAAAACGTCGTCGGCGCTGCGAGAGTCGAGATTGCCCGTGGGCTCATCGGCCAGCAGGATGGGCGGGCGGATCATCAGCGCCCGGGCAATGGCCACACGCTGCTGCTGGCCGCCGGACAGTTCGGTTGGGCGCTTGAGGGCATGCCGCGCCAGCCCGACCGCATCGAGCAGTTCGAGGGCGCGGTCGCGGGTGGCCGCATCGCGCGGCGCGCTGCCGAGCAGCGCCGGCATCATCACATTGTCGATGACGGTAAACGCATTGATCAGATGGTGGAACTGGAAGACGAAGCCCAGGGAGCGTCCGCGCAGGGCGGTGCGTTCGGCGTCGCTCAGCGCCACCGTGGGGCGGCCCTGCACCTGGATCTCGCCGCGGGTCGGGGTGTCGAGCAGGCCGATGAGGTTGAGCAGGGTGCTTTTGCCCGAACCCGAGGGGCCGATGAGCGCGGCGAATTCGCCGGCCTGCAACGTGAGGTCGATGCCATGCAGCACTTCCACTTCGAGCGGCGTCCCGGCGCCATAGGCTTTGCGCAGGCCGCTGAGGTGCAGCACGGGGGTGGCGGGCGGGCTGGACATGGCGTCAGATCGTGCGGATGGCCTCGACCGGGTCGAGATGCGAAGCCCGCCGCGCTGGGGCATAGGCCGCCACGATGCCGGCCAGCGTGGCGATGAGCATGGCCTGCGGCGCCAGCCACGGGCTGACGGTCACCGGGAAAAGCCGCGGCCCGGCGTGGTTGAAGACATAGACCAGCGAAATGCCCAGGGCCGCGCCCACCGCCGAGCCGATCAGGCCCAGCACGCCGCCCTGGATGAGAAACACCGACATCATGCGCAGGCGCGTGGCCCCCATGGCGCGCAGGATGCCGATTTCGCGCGTGCGCTGCACCACGCTGACCGCCAGCACGCTGGCGATGCCCAGGGCTACCGACAGCGCGATGGACAGCCGGATGATGTTGGTCGACAGCGATTGCGAGCGCAGGGCGTTGAGCAACTGGCTGTTCGTAGTCATCCAGCTCTCGGCCTTGAGGTCGAAAGTGCGGGCGATACGGGCCGCGATGGCCTGGGCGCTGAACAGTTCGCGCACCGTCAGGTCGATCTCGGTGATGGCGCCGGGCAGGCCCAGCAGGGTCTGCGCCTGCTGCAGGCCGAGGTAGACCTGGCGCTCGTCGACATCGCGTACGCCCAGAGAAAAAATGCCGGCCACGCGAAACGCCTGGGCCTGGCCCGAGGGGCCGGTGAGGCGCAAGGTGTCGCCAATCGACAGCCCCAGGTCGGACGCCAGCCGCGAGCCGATCAGAATTTTCTCCGCGCCCACGGCGAACTGTCCGGCCACCATGTCGGTGTTGACGGGAATGATGCGCACATAGCTGCGCGGCTCGATGCCGAGGATGGCCACGGCGCGCACGGCGTTGCCGCGCTGGGCGAAAGCCGGGCCCGACACCACCGGGGTGGCGGCCTTCACGTCGGGCATGGTGCGCAAAGCGTTCAACACGGCGGGCGCGTTGTCGATGCCGCGCAGGCGCTGCGGCCGCGGGTCGATGCGCGACAGGTACACGGTCGAACGCGGCGCGTCCGCATTGGACGGCGTCAGCGGCACCAGATCGGGCGCCTTCACCACGATCTGCGGCTGGCTGCCCAGGGTGCGCTCGACGATATTGCCCTGCAGCCCCGTGACCAGCGCCGTGATGAACACGATGACTGCCGAACCCACGGCGATGCCCACCAGGATGAGCAGCGACTGGGCGCGCCCATCCCGCAGAAATTGCAGTGCGATGGACCAGGACAGGCGCATGACGGCGTCGGCTGAGGGCTCAGCGGCCCGGCATCGGCAGGTCGTTGCCGGTCGGCGACGCGCTGGCCGTTGCGGTGGGCAGCGGCAGCAGCTTCGCTTGCACGCGACTGCCCTCGGCCAGGCTGGCGCCGCCCAGTACCGTCTCGCCAGCCGACAGGCCCGAGGTCACCTGGGAGAGCGTCAGTCCCTGCAGGCCCAAGGTGATCTGTTGCGGCTCGGCGCGGCCCTTGCGCAGCACCAGCACCGTGGCCCGGTCTGCGTGGATCTGGCGCAGGGCGTCGTTGGGCACGACCAGAGCATTCTGCTGCTGCGCGGTGATGATGTCGGCCGACACCGTCATGTCCTGCCTCAGCCAGGACGGCGGCTTCGGCACACGCAGGCGCACTTCCAGCGTGCCCGTGGTGCGATCCACCTGCGGGGCCAGAAAGCTCACCTGCGCGGCAAAACTGCGGTCGGGGTAGGCGTCGGCCACGCAACGGGCCTGCTGGCCGGGCTGCAGATGGCCGATGCTCTGCTCGTTGACGGGCAACAGGATCTCGGTGGCACCGTCCATCGCCAGCGTGAACAGCGATTCGCCGGGCGTGACCGTATCGCCGACTTCGACATTGCGCGACAGCACCACCCCGGCCACGCCGGCGCGCACCACGTTGCGCGCATTCACCGCCTGGGCCGCCTGAACAGCCGCCTCGAGCGCACGCTGCTGCGCACCGCCCGGGACGACCGCGTTGTAGGCCGCCAGGGCGCTGTCGCGCAACTGCTGCGCGGTGCGCAAACTGGTCTGCGCCTGTTCGAGCTGCTGCGCCGACCCGCCGCCGGCCTTGAACACCCCTTGCGCACGCCGGAGATCGCGCTCGGCCTGCTCGACCTGCACCCTGGCCTGCGCCAGAGCCGCCGCCGCCTGGGGACGAGACTGTTCGATCATCTGCCGCAGCGCCGCGCGCGCCTGGTCGAGCTGGGCCGACGACTGGTCGCCGCGCAGCTCCAGCAGGGCCTGGCCTGCCTTGACCTGCGCGCCGCGGTCGACCAGGCGTTTGATCACCGTGCCGGTGATCTCGCTGGCCACCTGCACCCGCGAGGGGGTGATGACATAGCCGGTCGCCACCACATTCTGGATCAAAGGTCGGGCTTCGATCCGGTAGCCGTCGACCTCGGGCGGGCGGCTGCGCCACCACAGCGCCGCGGCCAGCAGGGCCAGCAGAAGCAGCGCCCAGGCCAGACGCGGCCAGAGGGGGCGGGAGGGGTGGGTGGGCGTGGAGGACATGGTGAGCCAGATCAAAGGTCCGGGAGCCGGATGGGGGCGCCGTGTCGAGCCTCTGCCATCGAAGGGACACGACGCCGTCACCCGCTGTATCGGGGAGACGGATCATCATAGAGAGCCCGGCATGGTTCTGTGCCGACCTGCGTCAAGGAAAGCCAGCGCGGTTGCGTTGCGACAAATCGACAGCGGAAAGCGGCAGCGGCCGGTGGCGAAACAAGCCCCGGACTTGCCAGGGTGTTGCGGTTCTGCTTCAATCAATACAGGTATCGCACACAGCGCCCAGCCCAGCCATGACCTTCAGCCGCTTTTATTTTTTTGGTTTTTGGTTCTTCTCGCACCGCACCGGCGGAGGGAGAGGCTGACGCGCAGCCCACAAATCCTCGAAAACCGCCGGCCCAGCCCGGCGGTTTTTTTTCGTGCCGGGACGACGCCAAAGCGGGAAGTGAACCCAGGCACCGATCCCATGTTCGACCCCTCCCCAGTCCGTGAATCCGCTGCGTTTTCAGCGGTTTCCATGTCCATCCCGCCCGCAGGAGAGCTTCCGATGCAGCCCAAATCCGCCGCAGAGTCTCTGCACAAACCGCAGGAGGACAAGACCTCCCGCACCGACAACGCCCGCATCAAGCACATCGTGCCTCTGCCGCCGCCCGAGCATCTCATCCGCTTTTTCCCCATCGCCGACACGCCGGTGGAAACGCTGGTGAGCGACACCCGGCATGCCCTGCATCGCATCATCCATGGCGAGGACGACCGGCTGTTGCTCATCATCGGCCCCTGTTCCATTCACGACCCCAAGGCCGCGCTCGACTATGCGCGACGCCTGGCGGAGCTGCGCAGGCAGCATGCCGGCGAACTCGAAGTCGTCATGCGGGTGTATTTCGAGAAGCCGCGCACCACCGTGGGCTGGAAGGGGCTGATCAACGACCCGTATCTGGACGAGAGTTTCCGCATCGACGAAGGCCTGCGCATCGCCCGTGAGGTGCTGATCGACATCAATCGTCTGGGCGTGCCCGCGGGCAGCGAATTCCTCGACGTGATTTCGCCGCAGTACATCGCCGATCTCATTTCCTGGGGCGCCATCGGTGCGCGCACCACCGAAAGTCAGGTGCACCGGGAACTGGCTTCGGGGCTGTCGGCGCCGATCGGCTTCAAGAACGGCACCGACGGCAGCCTGCGCATCGCCATCGACGCCATTCACGCCGCGCGCCGTCCGCACTCCTTTTTGTCGGTGCACAAGAACGGCCAGGTGGCCATCGTGCAGACCCGCGGCAACAAGGACACCCACGTCATCCTGCGCGGCGGCAAGACGCCCAACTATGACGCCGCGAGCGTGCGCGAGGCCTGCGCCGCGCTGGAAGAGGCCAAGCTCGACTGCCGCCTGATGATCGACTGTTCGCATGCCAACAGCGCCAAGCAGCACCTGCGCCAGCTCGACGTGGCGCGCGACATTGCGGCGCAACTCGCCGCGGGCGAACGCTGCATCTTTGGTGTCATGGCCGAGAGCCATCTCGTCGGCGGAGCGCAGAAATTCAGCGCGGGCAAGGACGATCCGACCCAGCTCACTTACGGCCAGAGCATCACGGACGCCTGCCTGCCGTGGGACGATTCCGTCGAGCTGATGCAGGTGCTGGCCGATGGGGTGAAGGCGCGGCGCAAACACAAGGCGGCCAAGTAAGCTGCGCACTCATCCTGACCGACTTTCAAGGAGCAACCATGCCCGCCATCCGCATCGACCTTTTCGAGGGCCGCAGCCCCGAGGTGAAAAAGCAGCTCGTCCAGAACCTCACTCAAGCCGTGGTCGAGACGCTCAAGTGTTCGCCCGAGGCCGTGGACATCATCCTCAACGAAGTGCCCAAATCGCACTGGGCCACCGGCGGCAAACTCTGGAGCGAACCGCGTGATTGAGCGGCGCTTGCGGCCATGCTGAACAAGCCTCGCGTGCGCCGCCCAGTCTGTTCCTCAACGAGGGTCCGGTGCGTTGGAGCTTGAGCCTGCGCCCCACCCGGCGGGGGAGGTGGAGGGGAGGCGTTGCACGGTGAGGTCCATGAATTCCTTCATTCTTCTGCATGTCGGGTCAAGAAGCGCGCGGCTGATTGGTCATCAAAAAGTATCGAATCATTCGCTTGTCGTTGCTATTAACAGTGACGCGATGCGCCAATAGACTCACCCCATGCCCAAGTTCCGCGTCGATTTCGCGGACCCACGATCAGGAGAATGAGTCATGGCCAGAATGCGCGCGGTCGATGCCGCGGTGTTGGTGATGGAAAAAGAAGGCGTGCATCAAGCCTTTGGCGTGCCCGGCGCGGCGATCAACCCCCTTTATTCCGCGCTGCGCAAGAACGGCCACATCGCGCATGTGCTGGCGCGGCACGTCGAGGCCGCCTCGCACATGGCCGAGGGCTACACCCGCACCGCGCCCGGCCACATCGGCGTGTGCATCGGCACCTCGGGCCCGGCGGGCACCGACATGATCACCGGGCTGTATTCGGCCATCGCCGATTCCATTCCCATTCTGTGCATCACCGGCCAGGCCCCGCGCGCGCGGCTGTACAAGGAAGACTTCCAGGCCGTGGACATCGAGTCCATCGCCAAGCCCGTGTGCAAGTGGGCGGTGACGGTGCGCGAGCCCGCGCTGGTGCCGCGGGTGTTTCAGCAGGCCTTCCATGTGATGCGCTCGGGCCGTCCGGGGCCGGTGCTGATCGATCTTCCGCTGGACGTGCAGCTCGCCGAGATCGAGTTCGATCCCGACACCTACGCGCCGCTGGCGGTCTACAAGCCCACGGCCACGCGGGCGCAGGTCGAGAAGGCGCTGGACATGCTCGACGCCGCCGAGCAGCCATTGATCGTCGCCGGAGGCGGCGTGATCAATGCAGACGCCTCCGAACTGCTGGTGCAGTTCGCCGAGCTGACCGGCGTGCCGGTGATTCCCACGCTGATGGGCTGGGGCGCCATGGGCGACAGCCATCCGCTGATGGGCGGCATGGTGGGCCTGCAGACCAGTCATCGCGGCGGCAACGCCAATCTGCTGGCGTCCGACTTCGTGCTGGGCATCGGCAACCGCTGGGCCAACCGCCACACCGGCTCGCCCGAGGTCTACACCAAGGGCCGCAAGATCGTGCACGTGGACATCGAGCCCACGCAGATCGGCCGGGTGTTCATGCCCGACTACGGCATCGTCTCCGATGCGAAGGCGGCGCTGGAGCTGTTCATCGACGTGGCGCGCGAGCGCAAGGCCGCGGGCAAACTCAAAGACCGCAGCGCCTGGGCTGCGGCCTGCCGCGAGCGCGTGCTGACGATGTTGCGCAAGTGGGATTACGAGCAGATTCCCATCAAGCCCCACCGTGTCTACAAGGAGATGGTCGAGTTCTTCGATGCCGACACGCGCTATGTGACCACCATCGGTCTGTCGCAGATCGCGGCGGCGCAGCTCCTCAAGGTGGAAAAGCCGCGTCATTGGATCAACGCCGGCCAGGCCGGTCCTCTGGGCTGGACGCTGCCTGCTGCGCTGGGCGTGCGCGTGGCCGATCCCACGGCCGATGTCGTGGCGATTTCCGGCGACTACGACTTTCAGTTTCTCATCGAGGAGCTGGCAGTGGGCGCGCAGTTCAAGCTGCCCTACATTCATATCGTGGTCAACAACTCCTACCTCGGCCTGATCCGCCAGGGCCAGCGCCAGTTCGACATGGACTACTGCGTGCAACTCTCGTTCGACAACGTCAACTCGCCCGAGGTCAACGGCTACGGCATCGACTTCGTCAAGGTGACCGAAGGCCTGGGTTGCAAGGCCATTCGCGTGTTCGACCCGAACCAGATCCAGCCGGCGCTGGCGCAGGCCCGGCAGTTGATGAAGGACTATGCCGTGCCCGTGGTGGTCGAAATCATTCTCGAGCGCGTGACGAACATCGCCATGGGGGGCGAAATCGACGCCATCACCGAGTTCGATCCCGTCGTTGACCTGCAAACCGCCGAAGTTTGAGGAGCCCAACATGCCCTTATTTGCCGCCAACCTCACCATGCTCTTCACCGAAGAGCCCTTCATCGACCGTTTCGAGTCGGCCGCCAAGGCCGGCTTCAAGGCGGTGGAATTTCTCTTCCCCTACGCCCACACCGCGCAGCAGGTGCGCAACGCGGCGCAGGAGGCGGGCGTGCAGATCGTGCTGCACAACCTGCCCGCGGGCGACTGGGACGCGGGCGAGCGCGGCATCGCCTGCCTGCCCGATCGCGTGGCCGAGTTCCGCGAGGGCGTGGCCCGCGCCATCGACTACGCCCGCGCCCTGGGCGTGACCCAGCTCAACTGTCTGGCCGGCAAGGTACCCGCGGGGGCCGACCCCGCCGCGCTGCGATCCACCCTGGTGGAGAACCTGCGCTACGCCGCCGCGCAACTGCAGCCCCACGGCATCCGGCTGCTGATCGAGCCGATCAACACCTTCGACATTCCCGGCTTCTACCTGCACGGCACGGCCCAGGCGCTGCAACTGATGGACGAGGTGGGCAGCGACAACCTGTTTCTCCAATACGACATTTATCACATGCAGCGCATGGAAGGCGAGCTGGCCGCGACGATGCAAAAGCACCTGCCGCGCATCGCTCACATTCAGCTGGCCGACAACCCCGGCCGCTTTGAGCCGGGTACGGGCGAGATCAACTACGCCTTCCTGTTCCAGCATCTCGACCGCATCGGCTACACCGGCCACATCGGCTGCGAATACAAACCCAAGACCACCACCACGGCTGGCCTGGGCTGGCTGGCCGGTCTGTAAAACAACACACGTTCACATCAACACGGAGATTCGCATGGCTACTCTTGGATTCATCGGGCTGGGCATCATGGGCGCGCCGATGGCGGGGCATCTGCTGGCCGGCGGGCACACGCTCTACGTGCACAGCCGCAGCAAGCTGCCGCAGGCCCTGCTCGAAGCGGGCGCCAAGGCTTGCGCCAGCAACACCGAGGTGGCGCAGAAGGCCGACATCATCTTCACCATGGTGCCCGACACGCCCGATGTGCAAAAGGTGCTGTTCGCCGAAGACGGCGTGGCCCAGGGGCTGGCGCCGGGCAAAATCGTGGTGGACATGAGCTCCATCGGGCCGATGGAGACCAAGGCCTTCGCCCAGAGAATCAACGCCCTGGGCTGCGAGTATCTCGACGCGCCGGTCTCCGGCGGCGAGGTCGGCGCCAAGGCGGCCAGCCTCACCATCATGGTGGGCGGCAGGCAGGACATCTTCGACAAGGTCGAGCCCCTGTTCAAACTCATGGGCAAGAACATCACCCTGGTGGGCGGCAATGGCGACGGCCAGACCTGCAAGGTGGCCAACCAGATCATCGTCGCGCTCAACATCCAGGCCGTGGCCGAGGCGCTGCTGTTCGCCAGCAAGGCCGGGGCCGATCCGGCCAAGGTGCGCCAGGCGCTGATGGGCGGCTTCGCGGCGTCGCGCATTCTCGAAGTGCATGGCGAGCGCATGGTCAAGCGCACCTTCCAGCCGGGCTTCCGCATCAATCTGCACCAGAAGGATCTGAATCTGGCGCTGTCGGGCGCGAAACAACTCGGCGTGGCGCTGCCCAACACCGCCGTGGCGCAGCAGCTGTTTTCCACCTGCGCCGCGAATGGCATGGAGGCTCTGGATCACTCAGCGCTCTGTCGTGCCGTCGAGCTGATGAGCCATCACACCATCGCGCCTGATGCCTGAGGCGGCCGCAACCTCCTTCCCATGACCCTGCCCGACGCCTCCGCCCAGCCCGTCGCGTTTCTGCGCGCCTTGTTCGACGTGGCCGTGGCCCGCGCGCAACCGCGCGACGTCATGGCGGCTTGCCTGCCGCCGCCGCCCAAGGGCCGTACTCTGGTGATCGGTGCCGGCAAGGCCAGCGGCGCCATGGTCGAGGCCCTCGATAGGCTTTGGCCGCAGGACGCGCCCGTTTCAGGTCTGGTCGTCACGCGCTACGGCTACGTGCCGCCTGCGCTTCGCGGCAGGCCGGGCCGCATCGAACTGGTCGAGACCGCCCATCCCGTGCCCGACGCCGCGGGCGAGGCGGCCGCGCGGCGCATGCTGGCGCTCACCCAGGGGCTCACCGCCGCCGAGCCGCCTCAAGGCGGGGAGAGCCCCCTCGGGGGGCAGCGAGCGCAAGCGAGCGTGGGGGGCATTCTCACCGCGGACGATCTCGTCATCTGCCTCGTCTCCGGCGGCGGTTCGGCGCTGCTGCCCCTGCCGGCCGAGGGGCTGAGCCTGGCCGACAAACAGCGCATCAACCGCGAGCTTTTGATGAGCGGCGCCACCATTGGCGAGATGAACTGCGTGCGCAAGCACCTCTCGGCGATCAAGGGCGGGCGCCTCGCCGCGGCCTGCGCCCCGGCCCAGGTGCTCACCCTGCTGATCTCCGACGTGCCGGGCGACGATCCGGACGTCATCGCCAGCGGGCCCACGGTGCCCGACCCGACCACCTGCGCGCAGGCGCTGGCCATCATCGATCGCTATGGCATCGGCATTCCCGAGAGCATCCGCGCCGGGCTGCAAAGCGGCGCGCTCGAAACGCCCAAGCCGGGCGATGCCGCATTCAACGGCAACCGGGTCGAACTCATCGCCACCCCCAGGCAGATGCTGCAAGCCGCGGCCGAGGCCTGTCGCCAGATTGGCTTGCCTGCGTACATCCTGGCCGACGACATGGAAGGCGAGTCGCGCGACATCGCCCAGGCGCACGCCGCACTGGCGCGCAGTGTGGCGCGTCACGGCACGCCCTTCGCCAAGCCCTGCGTCATTCTCTCTGGCGGCGAAACCACCGTGAGCGTGGCCAAGGGCAGCCCCCACGGCAAGGGCGGGCGCGGCACCGAGTTTCTGCTCGCCCTGGCCCTGGCTCTCGAGGGTGAGGCGGGCGTCTGGGCGCTCGCGGGCGATACCGACGGCATCGACGGCAGTGAAGACAACGCCGGGGCCTGGATTACGCCCGATACCCTCGGCCGGGCCCGTGCCGCCGGGTTGAAGCCCCGCACGTTTCTCGACGGCCACGATGCCTACAGCCTGTTCGCCGCCACGGGTGATCTGCTGGTGACCGGGCCCACCTACACCAACGTCAACGACTTCCGCGCCCTGCTGGTGCGCTGAGCGCGGCACCCTCGCCGCCGCCTTGCGGCTTGCCAGAGTGGCTGCGTGGCGCCGCGTCCATGGTGTCAAAAACCATGAAGCCATGATGGATATGCGCATAGGCTGTTTGACGACATAATGAATATGTGTAAATAAATTTCAATTATGGTCTTTGCTGAATGATCATTTTTGCAAGTTACATATAATTACAAAAAAGCATTTGTATTCCAGGGTTAGCGGCCTATATTTAAGTGCAAGGGACGACTAATCGCCGCCCTGTCGCTCCAACCTAGCCCGAGCGACTTCTTCACCCCTCGACCTCTCCCCCACATACGGATTTCGCATCCGTCTTGGCGAATTCAGTGCCTCCCATCTTCATGGCACTCGCCGGGGAAACTGTTCTCTTTTCAGAAAGGAGCATCAGCATGCTGAGTTGGGCCGTGACTTTTCTCATCATCGCCATCATCGCAGGATTCCTGGGATTTTTTGGCATCGCAGGGACGGCGGCATCCATTGCCAAAATCCTGTTCCTGATTTTCCTTGTGCTCTTCGTCGTATCCCTGATCACGGGACGCAAACGATTATGAGCTGGTCATCATGCTTTTCCGTGTCATCTGACCGACCATTATCTCGAAAGGAATTGATATGAACTGGGATCAAATCGAAGGAAACTGGAAGCAACTCAAGGGTCATGTCCGCACGCAGTGGGGCAAACTCACCGATGACGACCTGGAAGTGGTCGCTGGCAAGCGCGACAAACTCGCTGGCGTACTGCAGGAGCGCTATGGCCTCGCCAAAGAGGCGGCCGAGAAGCAGGTCAAAGACTGGGAAGATCGTCTCAAGGACGCGGATCGACCCTGACGCCTGCGGGTCGCTCATCCAGCGGCCCGGCACGGGCCGGCAGCGCGCGAGGGGATTGCTCCGCGTTGCCCTCAACACGAAAGGAAACCTCATGAATAAGAACTCGAACGTCATGCGCAAAACCCCCTTCCTGAAATCTGCCGCCGCTGGCGCGGCTGCCGTGCTGGCGCTTGCCATGCCATTGGCCCCGGCATCGCAGGCAGCTTCCAGCGGGATGTCCGCTGCCGCCGCAGGGCAGAGCGTCGACGATGCCGCCCTCACGACCAAGGTGAAGGCCGCGCTGTTGATGGACGCCAAGACCAAGTCCACCGCCATCCACGTCGAAACCCAACAAGGCGTGGTGACCTTGACCGGCCAGGTGCGCGATCTCAGCGCGCGTCGCGAGGCCGTGCATGTGGTGCAGGGGGTGAGCGGCGTGAGCCGCGTCGATGATCAACTCGTGCTCGACTCGAACGCTGGCGTGAGTGCGAGCGAAAAAGTCGCGCACGCCGCCGACAAGGCGGGGGATGCCGTGGCGGACAGTCTGATCACCGCGAAGGTGAAGGCTGCGCTGCTGGCCGCCCCCGATCTGAAATCGATGCGGATCAACGTCAGCACGCGCCAAGGCGTGGTGGTGCTGGCCGGACTGCTGCCAAGTCAGAAGCAGTTTGATGAAGCGGTCAACACGGCCGGGCATATCGACGGCGTCAAGGCGGTCAACACTCAGGCGCTCACGGTCGGCAAATCTTGAACGTTTGTGACCTGATCGGATCGATAGAAGCAGGACGCGGGCTTCGGCCCGATCCGGCCTCAAGGTGCGGGCGCAATCCCGCCACCGTTTCCTCCCCCCGCGACACACGGCGAGGACCCAACGAGAAGGAGATCATCATGCAGATCAAGCAAACAACCCGGGCGGCGGGTGCCGCCGTGGCCCTGGCCCTGTTGGTCGGCCTGGGCGGATGCGCCAATATGAGTGCGCGTGACAAAAACACCGCGATCGGCGCGGGCATCGGCGCCGTCGGCGGGGCCGTGCTCTCAGGCGGCAGCGGCATCGGCACGGCGGGCGGCGCCGCGGTGGGCGGGGTCATCGGCAATCAGATCGGCAAATAAGATGAGTCGACGAACCGCGTTCACTCGTTCACTTGAAGGGAGTCCATCATGAATCACCTCCAACGAAAACATGGCGCCTTGGCCATGCTGCTGGCGCTGAGTCTGGTCGGCGGGCTGTCGGGCTGTCAGAAGCCCGAAGGCCCTGCCGAAAAGGCGGGCAAGGCGATCGACAACGCGGCAGCCCAGGCCGGCCAGCAGGTGCAGAAGGCGGGCGAAAAGATTCAGGACACCGCCAAGGGCGACAACTGAGCGCGATGGGCCTGGCGCCAGCGCAGCGGCCTGTCTGCTGTGCCTGAGCGCCTGGCGCCTGGCGCAAGACACTCCGATCCCACCCTCATGCCGCCCATGCCATCCCCCTCTGACGATCCTCTGCGTCCGCCGCCGCCCCGCCGCATCGGCTGGATGGTCGCTGTGCTGCTGATCCTGGCGCTGCTCGCGCTGGGCTATGTCGAGCGCGATCGTCTGCCCCCGTGGGCGAGCGCCTGGATGGACCCTACCAAGGTGAGCCCCGAGGCGGCCTCCGCACCGCAGGCGTCGATCCCGCCCGTTGCGGCCAGCAGCGCTCCCTCGCCAGTGGCTTCGGCGGCCTCCGCGCCCTTGCGTCTGCCCGCAAGCACCGCATCGCTGCCCGAGCTGCGCGACAGCGATACCCTGGCCCTGCGCGAACTCGGCGGGCTGGTCGGCAAGCCGGGCCTGGCGTGGCTGGTGCCGGGTCATCTCATCGTGCACCTGGTCGCCACGGTGGACAACCTGACCCGGCAGACCGTGCCGATGCAGGTCTGGCCGGTGCGCCCCCTGCCTGGCGCGCTGCGCGTCACGGGGCAGGGGAGCGAACTGGCGCTGGCGCCGGACAACGCGCGCCGCTATGCCCCTTACGTACGCATCCTGACCGGCATCGAAGCGCCAAGCGCGGTCGAGGTTTACCTGCGTCTAGCCCCGCTTTGCCAGCAGGCCTGGCGCGAGCTGGGCCATCCCCACAGCGCCTTCAACGACCGTTTGCTCGCTGTCATCGCCAGCTTGCTGCAGGCCCCGGAGCCGCAGGCGCCGGTGCTGCTGCGCCAGCCCAATGTGCCTGGCGGCGAACGCGCGGCTCAAGGGGTTCTTTACACCTACGCCGACCCGGCCCACGAATCGGCGCCAGCAGGCCAGAAGATCCTCATGCGCATGGGGCTGGACAACGAGCGCGCCGTCAAGGCCTGGCTGCGCCAGTTCCGTCAGGCGCTGCTGGCGAAGATGGAGCCCGCCGCAGCGTCTGCGCCGTGATCGAACCGGGTTTCAGTTGTCGCACACCTGACGCCACCGCGTCAGAAACGCCGTACCCGCCGCGCCGAGCGGCGGGCGCACGGTGTCGGACATCATCCCCTGTTCGGCCAGCGCCGCCTTGACCGGCCCTGGATTGGGTTCGCTGAACAAGGCACGGATGCAGGGCGCCAGCGATGCGAAAAGGTCGCGCGCCAGCGACAGGCGGTCCTCGCACAGGGCGCGGTACAGCGCCACGAAGCGCGGGGTATGCAGATGGGCGCTGGCGACAATGGCGCCGCTGGCTCCCAGGCAGAGCGCATTGAACAGTTGCAGATCTTCGCCAGCCAGCACCTGCAACCTTCCGTCGGCCAGCACGGCCAGCGTCTTTTCGAGGTCGCCGCCACAGTCCTTCACGGCCCGGATGTGCGGGTGCTCCGCCAGCGACAGCAGCGTGTCGGCGTGGATCGGCACGCCAGTCCGGTAGGGAATGTCGTAAACGATCAGCGGATGGATGCTGACATCGGCCAATTCCAGGAAATGCCGCCGGATGCCGTCCTGTCCCGGACGCACGTAATAGGGCGCGGGGACGAGCAAGCCCGCCAGCGGCAGCGTGCCCAGGTGTCGCGCACGCGCATGCAGCGTCGGCCTGTGGTTGCCCGACAGCCCGGCCACCACAGGCGTGCTGCTGGCCGCGTCCAACACGGTGGCGAGCACCGCATCCTGCTCCTGCAGATCGAGTGCCGCGGGCTCGCCTGTCGTGCCCAGAGCGACAAAGCCGGAAACACCCGCTTCCCGAAGGCGCGCCACCAGTTGTCGCAGGGCGTGGTGATCGACGGCGTGGCCGTCAGGCGTGAAGGGGGTGACCAGGGGCACCCAGATACCCGTGAATCCAGAAGACATGCGATTTCTCCAAAGCATGACCGAGAAGAACCGATCAGATCGCAGGTTGGAGAAGGAGTGCCGCCTGTCCGCCGTCCCGTCGATCTGACGGAACAGCGCTCCGGTCAGATGAGCGGCTGTTTTTGGGATTTGGGTTGGGATGCGCAGACCGCATCTCGCACGCATCGGGTGGCGAAAGCGGAGGGCAGGGTGGAGGCGGGTTGGCGCATCGCAACAGTCTATAGTGACTCAACAAGATTGCGCAAAAGCATCAGGCGTGCAATCTCACGGCGTGGCCTTTCGAGTGACGCGAATTGAACGTGATTTGATGGAACCAGTCATTTCACGACAGCATCGCTTCCAGTAGCCAGGCTCCAGCAGGCCCTAGCGGTTGGCGCCTGGAACAAACCGCATCAACCACGATGTTCCGGGGCCAGGCCTGCAGCCTGAGTTCGTATAGCGAGTCTCTTCCAAATCGTTCGACCAGCCATCGTGGCAAGGCCGCCCAGCCAAAGCCACGTTGGGCCATTTCCATCAACATCAAATAACTGGGAGCAGACCAGGAGCGGCCATGTGACAAAGACGTTTGCGCTCCAAGCACTGTGGAGAGCCGTAGCTCGCGATATTGCAAAAGCATGTCGGCCTGGATCCACTTTTGTTCAGCAAGCGGATGTGATCTGGCGACATATAAGGCGATCTCGGTTTGTTCCGGCACTGGCCTGGCGCAGATGTCGGCCGGGTAGCTCTGTTGCTGCTCAACAAAGCCGATTTGGGCACGCCCGCTTTGGATCAAGGTCACGAGGTCGTCACATTCCGCGATCAGGCATTCCAGTTCGGTCTCGGGAAAGCGTTCTCCAAAGGAGTTCAGAGCCTCCTCGAATCGATCCGACTGGTAGGTGTCTGATAGCGCCACGCTCAATCGTGGCTCATGGCCAGAGACAAAAGTGTTGGCAGCTTGGCCCAAGCGGCTGTAAGCCCTTAGCACATCTTCCGCGTGACGCAACATGGCTTCGCCCTGTTGCGTCAGCGTTGGCTTGCGGCCGCTCCGGTCGAACAACACCAAGCCGAAATCAATCTCCAGATTGGCAATCGCCGTACTAATGGTTGATTGACCTTTGCCCAGCTTGAGTGCCGCAGCAGAGAAGGAACCCAGCTTTGCCGCCTCGGCAAAAGCGAGCAGGGCTTCGGAACTAGGGAACATGATCTATCAATTTATACGATACTAAGTAACTATGAAGTATCGATAAATGTGGGGATGATGGCAAGCATTTTCCTTGAGTCCTTTTTGATCGCTTGCCATGCCCGACAAATCACCTCATGAACGCGTGCTTCAAGCGATTGGATTTGAAGTTTTGGCCATCCTCCTCAGCACGCCGCTGTTCGCATGGGTGATGGGCACCCCGTGGCTGCAAATGGGTGTGCTCACCGTGGCAAACAGTCTCATCGCGGTCGTATGGAATGTGATCTTCAATGCGACATTTGACCGCTATGCAAATCGGCATGCGCTGCATTTGGGCTGGGTTTGGCGTGTTGCGCATGCTGCGCTCTTCGAGGGGGGCTGTTCTTGATCACAGTGCCCTTGGCGGCGTTGTGGCTGGGCATCAGTCTCGTTGCTGCCGTCATGCTCGACATAGGCCTGCTGCTGTTCTTCTTGCCTTATACGTACATCTATCACTGGGCCTATGACAGTGTGCGTGCTTCAGTCACGAGATCGCGATGTGAATTCTGAAGTCTCACCCTGAAAGGGGTGCGTTCGAGAGTGGCGTAACCGTTGCCAATTTCAAGAAATTGCGCAGCGGCGGGGTGTCGTCGTCCCGGCGCCAGGCCAGCAGCACGTCGGTCGTGACGTTCTCGTCATGCAGGTGGAGATAGGTGACGAAGGGCAACTGGGCGCGCTGCATCGAGGCGGCCACGATGCCCACGCCCAGCCCGGCCGAGATCAGGCCGATGAGGGTGGGCATTTCGTGCACTTCCTGCGCGATGCGCGGGGCGAAGCCGGCCTGGGCGCACAGCGCCAGGGTCTGCTCTCGCAGGCCCGAGCCGAGGCGGGCGCTGTAGAGGACGAAAGGCTGGTCCCGCAGGTCGGCCAGGCTCACTGCGGGCTGCGTGGCCAGGGGGTGATCGCTATGGACGGCGGCCAGCAACGGCTCGCGCTGCACCACCAGGGTGGCGAGGCGGGCGTCGTGCATCAGCGTCGTGGGGCGGATGAAGCCGAGGTCGATACGGTGGGCCAGCAGATCGTCAATCTGGGCTTGCGAGGGCTGCTCGCGCAGATCGAGCGTCACCTGCGGCCAGGCGGCGCGGTAGTCGCGCAGCAGACGCGGCATGACGTCGGTGAAGGGCATGGAGCCGGCGAAACCCACGGTGAGCCGTCCAGCGTCGCCCCGGCCGACGCGGCGTGTCTGCGTCATCGCGTGTTCGACGGCGTCGAGGATGGCGCGCGCCAGCGGCAGCAGGGCGTCTCCCGCGGCCGTGCGCTGCACGCCGCCGCGCCCACGGGTGAACAGCGGCACGCCGAGCTCGGCTTCGAGCGCCTGGATCTGCTGACTCAACGGGGGCTGCGAGACGTGCAGGCGCTGCGCGGCCCGGGAGAAATGGCGTTCCTCGGCAACGGCGACGAAGTAGCGCAGGTGGCGCAAGTCCATATCGAAATCAAATCAAAGTTTCAGAAAATGATATTTCACATATGGAAACGCCGACCGTAAGCTGTGGTCAACGGGCCCTCGCAGCCCGGCTCCCGTCATGTCCACCACCACCTTGTCCCCGTCGCTTCACGATGCCGCAGGCCCGCCCGAATGGCTGCGCCGTGCCGCCGTGACGGCGGCGGGCATGTGCGCGTTTTTCACCATGTACGTCACGCAGGGCCTGCTGCCCAGCCTGCAGGCCGTGTTCCACGCCAGTGTGGCCGAGCTCAGCCTGACGATCACCGTCACCACGCTGGCGGTGGCGGTGGCGGCGCCGTTCTCGGGCATCGCCGCGGACCGTTTCGGCCGCAAGCGGGTGCTGCTGGTGTCGCTCGCGGGGCTGGGGCTGTCCACCTTGCTGGCGGCGACGAGCCATTCCCTGCATGGATTGCTGGTGTGGCGGGCCATCGAAGGTCTGTGCATCCCCGGCGTGTTCACGGCCACGGTGGCCTATATCAGCGAGGAATGGCAGCCCGCCGACGTGCCGGCGGTGACCGCGCTCTACATCTCGGGCTCGGTGGCCGGGGGTTTCTGCGGCCGCTTCATCGCGGGCATGGTGACTGCGCACGCCGGCTGGCAGGCGGCCTTCGTGGTGCTGGGGGCGATCAATCTGCTGTTTCTGGTGCTGATCGCCCGGGGCCTGCCCGCCTCGCGTCGGTTTGCGGCCAACCACGGCGGCCTGCGCGTGGCGCTGTCCGGGTTTGCCTTGCATCTGCGCAACCCCGGCCTGTTGGGCACTTATGCCATCGGCTTCGGCATTCTGTTCTCTCAGGTTTGCACTTTCACCTACGTGAGCTTTCACCTGGCGGCGGCGCCCTATCACTTCAACCTCAAGGACCTGAGCCTACTGTTCACCGTGTATCTGGTGGGCATGATCGCCACCCCGCTGGCGGGCAAACTGGCGTGGACCTTCGGCAAGCGCCGCGTGTTCATGGCCGCGGTGGTTTTGGGCAGCGGAGGCATGGTGCTGACCCTGTTCAGCCCGGTCTGGGCCATTGTGCTCGGGCTGATGCTCAGCTCGGGCGGCGTGTTCATCGCGCAGTCGATGGCGACGGCGCAGGTGCCGGTCCTCGCGGGCCAGGCCCGCTCATCGGCCGTCGGTCTGTACGTGCTGTGCTACTACGTTGGCGGCAGCGTTGGGGCCTTTGGCCCGGCCTGGCTCTGGGCCCATGCGGGCTGGGCGGGGTGCGTGGCCCTGGTGCTGGTCGCGCAACTGGTCATCGGGGTCGTGGCATGGAAGGTCTGGGCTACACCAGCCGCGCGATGACGTAGGCCAGGAAGGACAGGAGCAGGCTTGATCCGAAGGGGAAGATCCACTCCCGGCCGAACAGGCGGATGGTGAAATCCAGCGGCATGCGGCCGATGCCGAAGCGGCGCAGATGCGGCAGCAGCGCTGAAAACACGATGGACGCGAGGATGAAAATGATCAGCCAGCGCACGTTGGGCCTACAAGGTGTGGGTGCGGTCGCCGCGGGCGAAGCCGCGCAGGGCGTGGGCGTTCACTCCGCGGCCCAGGGCGATGACCTTGAACAGTTCGCCCATTTCGCTCTCGCCCAACAGCTTGTTGACGGCGGCGGTCTGCCGCAGGTAATGCGAGCCGCCGGACGCGGCCGTGGTGGCGCATAGGGCGGCGGTGCTGCTCGGGGCCACGGGTTCGGGGCCGGCGGCCAGCGCGTCGGCAACCCGGTCGAGCAGTCCGCAGTTCATCAGGAAATGGGCCTGGTTGGTGTAGCCGAGCACGTCGAGCCCGGCTTCTTGCGCGGTCAGCGCGAGGGCGGTGAAGTCGATGTGGGCGGTGAGGTCGGCCAGGCCGGGCCACAGCAGCACGTCGTCGAGCACGCGGTGGCGGTAGTGCGCCTGCAGTGTGCCCATGTGGCGCTGCGGGTGGTAGTACTCGTGCTGGGGGAAGCCGTAGTCGATGAACAGCGCGATGCCGCGCGAGAGCCGGTCGGCCAGGGTGCGCACGAAGCCCAGGGCCTGGGGGTGGATCTCGGTCACGGCGCCGATGGGCAGCGCCTGCGCTTCGGGCGCGGGGGGCAGCAGGGTGGTCGCGCGGTCGGCGAAGACCAGGTCGTCGCCCTCTTGCGCCACGCCGCGTTCCATCCAGCCGTTGGCGTGCTTGTGCAGCAGCTTCACGGGCATCGCATCGAGCACTTCATTGCCGATGACGACAGCCTCGAAGGCTTCGGGCAGGGCCGGCCACCACTGCACGCGCTCAAACAGGTGGGGCACGGCGTGGCGCAAGGTGTCCATCTGGCGATGTTTGAGCGCGCCCGAGACTTCCACAATGGCGTATTGCCGCGGGGCGCAGCCCAGTTGATCGAGTTCGCCCAGCACCTGGGCGGCGAGCCGGCCCGAGCCCGCGCCGAACTCCACCACGGTGTGCAGTTCGTGGTGCTGCAGCACTTGCGCCACCTGAGTGGCCAGGGTGCGGCCGAACAGCGGGGAGAGTTCGGGCGCGGTGACGAAGTCGCTGTCGCTGCCGAAGTCGCCGAACTGGCCCGCCTGCCCGGTGTAATAGCCCAGCCCCGGCGCGTACAGCGCCTGCTGCATGTAGGCATCGAAAGGCAGCCAGCCGCCGCCCGCATGCAGCGCGGCCCGCAGTTGCGCCAGGAGTTGCGCGCTGCGCTCCAGCGCCAGGGGGGCGGGTGCCGGTAGACTTGTCGGCTGTTCGTTCATCTGTTCATTCTAGAAAGCATGCAGCCCAATGCCACGCCATCCCACGGTTCACGAGCCTGCGTGCTGGTGACCGGCGGTGCGCACCGGCTGGGGCGGGAAATCGTTCTGCATCTCGCGGCGCAAGGCTGGGATGTGGCGGTGCACTACCACCGCTCGGCCCAGGCCGCCGAGGCCGTTTGCGCCGAGGTGCGGACGTTGGGCGGCCGGGCGCATGCCGTGCGCGCCGATCTGTTCGAACCGGTTGCCGTTCAGGGCCTGCTGCCGCAGGCGGTGGCGGCCCTGGGGAGGATCGATGCCGTGGTGAACAACGCCGCCGAGTTCGCCTTCGACGATGCCCAGCATTTCAGCGTGCAGGCGGCGCAGCAGCATTACCAGGTCAACACCATCGCCCCGGTGCTGCTGGCGCAGGCGCTGCATGCGCATCTGCGTGCGCGAGAAGCGCAGGGCTGCGTGGTCAATCTGCTCGACCAGAAGCTGAGCAACCCCGATCCCGACTATCTCTCCTACACCTTGTCGAAGGCGGCGCTGCAGGCCGCGACGGTGGCGTTGGCCCAGGCGCTGGCGCCCACGCTGAGGGTGGTGGGGGTGGCGCCCGGCCTGATGCTGCCTTCAGGGCCGATGACCGAAGATGAATTCACCCGTGTGCACAGCCGCACCCCGCTGCAGCGCGGTAGTACGCCGCAAGACGTGGCCCAGGCCGTGCTTTTCGCACTGCAGGCCCGCGCCATGACGGGCACCACGCTGCTGGTCGATGGCGGTCAGCATCTGGCAGGCACCGGGCGCGATGTGTTGTTCGCCGTGCGCGAGCAGGCCAGCCCTTCAATTTAGGAATCCCATCATGTTCAGCGCCCTGTCGCACCCCGCCCTTCGCGCCTGCCGCCGCCTGTTCTTGCAGAACTACGAGGTCAACATCAACATCGGCGTGCACGACTTCGAGAAACGCGCCGAGCAGCGCGTGCTCATCAATGTCGATCTGTTCATTCCGCTGGCCATGTCCACGCCGCAGCAGGACAAGCTCGACGAAGTGGTCGACTACGACTTCATGCGCAGCGTCATCGCCACGCGCATTGCCCGCGGCCACATTCATCTGCAGGAGACCCTGTGCGACGACGTGGCGCGCATCATGCTCGAACATCCGCGCGTGAAAGCCGTGCGCGTGTCGACCGAAAAGCCCGATGTCTATCCCGATTGCGAGAGTGTGGGCGTCGAAGTGTTCCATGTGAAGGATTTGCAGCCATGATTCCCGCAGAAGCCGCTGCCACCTACCGCTCGGCGCACAAGGGCCAGTTCGAGGACAACAAGCTTTCCAAGCGGCTGCACCGCCTCATCGGGCAGGCCGTGGTCGATTTCAACATGATCGAGCAGGGCGACCGGGTGATGGTGTGCATGTCCGGCGGCAAGGACAGCTACGCCATGCTCGACATCCTGCTGAGTCTGCGCGAACGCGCGCCGATCGACTTCGACCTGGTTGCCGTCAACCTCGACCAGAAACAGCCCGGCTTTCCCGAACATGTGCTGCCCGACTATCTCAAGAGCCGCGGCGTGCCCTTTCACATCGAGGAGCAGGACACTTACTCCATCGTCAAGTCCATCATTCCCGAGGGCAAGACCACCTGCGGGCTGTGTTCGCGGCTGCGGCGCGGCATTCTGTACCGCGTCGCGGGTGAGCTCGGCGCCACCAAGATCGCGCTGGGCCATCATCGCGACGACATCCTCGAAACCTTTTTCCTCAATCTGTTCTTCGGCGGCAAGCTCAAGGGCATGCCGCCCAAGCTGGTGAGCGACGATGGACGACACGTGGTCATCCGGCCGCTGGCCTATGTCGAAGAAGCCGACCTGGAGCGCTGGGCCGAGCTGCGCGCCTTTCCGCTCATTCCCTGCACCCTGTGCGGCAGCCAGGAGAATGCGCAGCGCAAACAGGTGAAGGCGATGCTGCGGCAGTGGGAACGCGAGTCTCCGGGCCGCGCGCAGACCATGTTCAACGCGCTCACGCAGGTGGTGCCCTCGCACCTGGCTGACCGCAGCCTGTTCGATTTCGCCAGCCTGCGCGCCACGGGCGTGCCCGATCCGGCGGGCGACATCGCCTTTGATGCCGAACCCTGTGCGAGCACCGAGGAACGCCCGCGCGCACAATCGATCCAATGGTTTTGACCCGAATGGCGCATAGGGATCGCGGCGGGTCGGTTCGGGGGGATTCCGCCGATCACGCGCAGCGCCTTCTCCTCCTCCCCCACCCTGTGGGGGAGGTTGGGAGGGGCGTATGCAGATCACGCGCAGCGCCTTCTCCTCCTCCCCCACCCTGTGGGGGAGGTTGGGAGGGGGAGTCTGTCGCATGGCGTGGACCATGAACCCGTCGCCCCTTCACAATTGCGGATCAACAAGGAGAACATGCCATGCGCTTACCCGATAGCCTGACCCGCCTTTGGCATTGCGCCCGCATCGGCCTGTTGCTGGTGCCCGCACTGTTGCTCGGCGGTTGCGCCAGCCTCACCGATCTGCGCGCCACGGTCGTGACGCCCAACCCCGCGCCGCAGGCCTTGGTGGGGGCCAAGGTGCAGGTGCAGGCCGCGCCCGGCAATGCCGACAGCGCCGACGCCTACGCCCTTCAGACCGCCGTGCTCGACGCCATGACCCAGGCCGGCATGGTGCCCTTGCTGGGGGCGCCCGCACCCTACACCGCGCGCTACACCTACACCGTGCGTCTCGATCTGGAGGCCACCTACGGCCCCTCGGTCTGGCCGCCTCCGGTGCTGCTGCCCAATGGCACGGTGTATTTCCCCGGCGGATACCGCGGCTGGGGCGGGGGCATGTTCGGCTGGATGCCGCCGCCCAATTACTACGACCGCAGCCTCTCGCTGGAAATCCGCGATACCGCCACCGGCGCGCTGATCTGGCAGTCGCACGCCACGACCGGCGGCTACGAGCGCGGGCTGGCGTCCGTGGCCTTGCCGCTGGCGCAGGCCGCGCTGCGCGGCTTCCCTTCAGAGTACGGGGAACACAAGGTTCTGTTCCCGCGCTGAGTGCTGACTCCAATCTCCCCACCTGTGGGGAGAGCGTGTTCTCACCGCCTCCACGCAGTGGGGGAGGCCGGGAGTGTGACGTTCTCAGTTCAAGAACAATCTCGTCGCCGGGTTGTCGGTTTCTTCGCTGTATTGATAGCCGAGTTGCTGCAAAAAGCGGCTGAACGCGCGTTTGTCCGCCGGAGGCACCTGGATGCCGACCAGCACCCGGCCGCTGTCGCCGCCCTGATTGCGGTAGTGGAACAGGCTGATGTTCCAGTCCGGGCTCAAGGCGTCGAGGAAACGCAGCAGCGCGCCCGGGCGTTCCGGAAAATCGAAGCGCAGCAGGCGTTCGTTCTCCGCCATGCTCTGCCCCTGCGGACCGCGCGGGGCGGGGCCGCCCACCAGATGGCGCACATGCACCTTCGCCAGTTCGTTGTCGGTCAGGTCGAGCACGCCATAGCCCGAGCGCTCGAAGGTCTGCGCCATCTTCTGCGCATCGTCGCGGCCGTTCACCGTCAGGCCGACGAACACATGCGCCGCCTCCGGGCCTTTGATGCGATAGGTGAATTCGGTCACGTTGCGCGCGCCCACCAGACGGCACAGGCGACGGAAGCTGCCGGGTTTTTCGGGGATGGTCACGGCGAACAGCGCCTCGCGCGCTTCGCCCACTTCCGCGCGCTCCGCGACGAAGCGCAGGCGGTCGAAGTTCATGTTCGCCCCGCAGGTCACGGCCACGAGAGTCTCGCCCTTGAGCTTGTGCTGCGCGCAATAGGCCTTGGCGGCGGCCACCGACATGGCGCCCGAGGGCTCCAGCACGCTGCGGGTGTCTTCGAACACGTCCTTGATCGCGGCGCTCACCGCATCGGTATCGACCACGACGAAATCGTCCACCAGATCGCGCACGAGGCGGAAGGTCTCGCGCCCGACCTGCTTCACCGCGGTGCCGTCGCAGAACAGCCCCACTTCGGACAGCGTGACCCGGCGGCCCGTCTGCACGCTGCGCAGCATGGCATCGGAATCGACCGTCTGCACCCCGATCACCTTGATCTCCGGCCGCACCGCCTTGATGTAAGCGGCCACGCCCGAGATCAGCCCGCCGCCGCCGATGGCGCAGAACACCGCGTGAATCGGCGCCTGATGCTGCCGCAGGATCTCCATGGCGATCGTGCCCTGGCCCGCGATCACGTCGGGGTCGTCGAAGGGGTGAACGAAGGTCAGCCCCTGCTTGTCCTGCAGCGTGAGCGCGTGGGCATAGGCATCGCTGTAGCTCTCGCCCTGCAGCACGACGTCCACGCTGGCGCCTCCCAGGGCACGCACCGCGTCGATCTTCACCTTCGGCGTCGTGGCCGGCATCACGATCACCGCGCGGCAACCCAGCCGGTGCGCCGACAGCGCCACGCCCTGAGCATGATTCCCGGCCGACGCGCAGATCACGCCCCGCTTGCGTTCAGCCTCGGTCAACCGCGACATCTTGTTGTACGCCCCGCGCAGCTTGAAGCTGAACACCGGCTGCGTGTCCTCGCGCTTGAACAGCACCTTGTTGTGCAGACGGCGCGACAGGTTGCGCGCGGGCTCCAGCGCAGACTCGATCGCCACGTCATACACCCGTGCGTTCAAAATACGCTGCAGATAGTCGGTATGCTTCGCGGCCATTTGGATCTTCCCAGAGCAAAAGAGCCGATTCTATGAACCCTGCCCCTTGCGCCCTTCAGCCCTTGTTTCAAACCCTGCCGTGCTGATCCCCGCCGAGTGGGTGGGCGCCGCCGTGGCCTCATGGCATGCGCTGCTGCAGTCCGCCTCCGGCCCGTCCGGGCTGTACGTGCTGGCGGCGCTCAGTTTTGCCGCCGCCACGCTCATCCCCTTCAGCTCCGAAGCCGTGCTGCTCGTGGTGATCTCGGCACAGCCGCAGCACACCGCGCTGGCCGTGGTCGTGGCCACGCTCTCCAACACAGTCGGCGGCATGACCACCTATGCCCTCGGGCGCTGGGTGCGCCATTGGCAGACCCCCGACGCCTGGCGCTGGGCGCCTCAGGTGCGCCACTGGGGCGCGCCCATCACCGTGCTGGCCTGGGTGCCCGGCATAGGCGATGCCCTGGTGGTCGTGGCCGGTTGGCTGCGGATCAACGCCTGGGCCTGCGCCGGGTGGATGCTGCTCGGCCGCAGTCTGCGCTACATCGCTGTCGCCGGTCTGGCCTTGGCGCTCTAGTTGGAGACGGCGCTTCCCAACCCGTGGAGAGGGAGCCAATACGCCTCCCCCACAGCGTGGGGGAGGTTGGGAGGGGGAGTTCGTTGCGCGGCACTGTCCATGCGCCCTTCATCCTTGCCCATGCTGGAGCCATCGCGCCAGCACTTGCCACCCCCAGAAACAAGCAAAAAAATACCCGGGCGGATGAGTTGCATCGGCCCGGGTAAGAATCCACCAAAGGAGGAGGTGGAGGAGACAAAGGGTGCGTCAACTGCGACGCGTGATGCAATATTAGAGGATGCTTATGTATCTTGCATAGCCCATCCGTACATCATGGTATTGTTGAATAAGCATTCACTTATTAAACGTCTAACACATTGAAAAACAAAAGAAATAACCAACTTTGAAGCCACTCTTGTTTTCTCGCTCCCTCGCCTCAAGCCATAGAAATTGATGTGAATCAACAAAAGTCAGCGCACCCCGCCGACCGCAATGACCGACATGCCGCCCAGTAAATCGTCAGGCACCGCGCCATCTCGCGCAAAACGGGTTTGATGGCCAAGTCGGCGGCGTCTTGCGCCTGGTGAAAAACGTTGGCAACCGCATTGGACTGGGCGTCGACCATGCGCAATTCGCGCCTATCGAGCGTGACCGTCGTCATGCTGCGGCTGGTGGACGATCTGGAAAACCATCGACAATGAAGTCACCGATCAACAGGAAACCGCAAGGAGACACATCAATGCAATGCACCGTGCAATGGGAGGGCAGCGACGGCATGGCCTTCACCGCCCACACCGAAACCGGCCACACCCTGCGCATGGACGGCGCCCCAGCCAGCGCACCCGGCGAGCCCGGCGGCCACAACCTCGCCCCGCGTCCGATGGAGACGGTACTCGTGGGCACGGGGGGCTGTACGGCCTACGACGTGGTGTTTATTTTGAAAAAGGCCCGGCAAGATGTACGCGGCTGTACGGTCCGTCTTGACGCGGAGCGAGCCACGGCGGACCCGAAGGTATTCACCCGCATTCACATGCATTTCGTCGTGACAGGGGTGAATCTGCGCGAAGACATGGTGCGCAGAGCCGTCGAGCTGTCGCATACCAAATACTGCTCAGCCAGCGCCATGCTTGAAAAGACGGCGGTGATGACTTTCGATATCGAAATCAAATCAAGTGAAATATAAGTCGTAACGCATGTTGTTTCCTGGCAACATCCTGTCATAAAACTGACCGCATACATCCTCTAGTTCTTGCCATGCCGGGGGGGCAATGCTGCAATGCAAACAGCTCCCTCCTTGGAGTTGATGTGGCAGGCGACGGAAGTTCACAACCGTCCCCCCTTCGCTGAGGTCTAACCGACTACGGCACCCCCGCGTTATTTCGACAATCCTCTGGAGTATTTCCACATGAAAAAATCACTGATTGCCCTGGCGGTTTTCAGCGCCTTCTCTGGCGCAGCTTTCGCTGCAGACAGCGTTCAACTCTACGGTACCTTGGACATGGGCGTCACCCGCTACAGCAACGGTAGCGCTGACAGCCTGACCAATATGACCAGCGGCGTGCTCAATGGCACCAAATTTGGCGTGAAGGGCACGGAAGATCTGGGCGGCGGCCTCACGGCTGGCTTCCAGGCTGAAACGGGCTTCTGCTCCCAAGGCGGCGGTACTGGCTATGGTTCAACCACTCCTGCTGGCAACCAGTATTGCACGGGCGGTGGCTTCATGGGCCGCACTTCGATGGTCAACTTGTCCGGTGGGTTTGGTACCGTGGCCGCTGGCCGTATGTACTCTTTCACCGACAATTCCATCGGTACGGTTGACCCCACTGCAAACAGCCTGCTCGGCTATTCCGGCCAGCTGATCCCCGCGGACAGCATTAGCCGTATCAGCCAGATGATCGCGTACATGTCGCCCACGTTGCTGGGCGGCCTGACTCTTAACGCTGGCTATGCCTTCGGCGATGGCACGGGCCTGACCACCAAGACCACTGGCGCTTACAACCTGAATGCCACCTACGCTGCAGGCCCGATCGTTGCTGGTCTCGACTACCAGCGTCTGAACGTTGACACCGCTACATCTTCCGGCGCTGCTGCAATCAAGAACACCATGTTGTTCGGCAGCTACGATTTCGGCGTGGTCAAGGTCGGTGGTCTGTTCGCCAGAAACAAGCCTGATGCGTCCACGCTGCTTGACGAAACGGATTCCTGGATGCTGGGCGTGTCCGCCCCCATCGGCGCAGGCTCCCTGCAGCTCGCCTACACACAGCTGAAGGACAAGACGACTGAAGCCAACGGTGCCAACGTCTGGAACTTGGGCTATGTGTACGCGATGTCCAAGCGTACCCAGCTGTATGCTAACTACGCTCGTCTGTCCAACAAGTCTGCTGCCATGTACACCATCTCTGGCGCCATGGGTGTGTCGGCACCCACCCCGACCACGGGTGGTTTCAACTCCAGCGGCTTCGCCGTGGGTATCAGCCACAGCTTCTAATCGCTGGTGTGCTTGGCGGACGGGCACGCTCGTCTGCATTGGCCCAAACCCCTGCCTCTCTTAGAGGGGCAGGGGTTTTTTCATGGCCATCCTTGTTGCCCGAGCGCAACAATTCGGTGCGGTCCTGCCTCCAATTGGCGCATCAGGGTTTGCCTGGTCACACAAGAGTGGTGCAATACATGAAGCTCCTTTCCCGAAATGGAGTTGGCGCCTGGAGTGGGATGTCAGTATGAACCCCAAGCAAGGCGTGGCGGCTTCCCTTCAAGAGCCGCATTGACCAACGATCTACTGGAGATGCACATATGAAAAAATCACTCATTGCCCTGGCTGTGCTCGGTACTTTCGGCATGGGCGCTGCCCAAGCTGCTGACACCGTTCAGCTGTACGGCATCATCGACCTGGGCGTGGCCCACTTCAACAACGACGGCGCAGGCAACGTGACCAAGCTCGGCACGGGTGGTCAATCCGGCTCGCGGATCGGCCTCAAGGGCTCCGAGGATCTGGGTGGCGGCCTGACTGCGATCTTCCAAGCAGAGACCGGCTTCTGCGCCAACGGCGGCAGCTCGGCTTCTGCTACCGGCGGCTCTACTACCACGACTGGTAACCAATACTGCACCGGCGGCGGCTTCATGGGCCGTACCAGCATGGTGGGCTTGAAGGGTAGCTTCGGTACGGTGGCTGCTGGCCGCATGTACACGCTGGACTTCAACGACCAAGCTGCTGTCGATCCGTTCGGCTATGGCCTGATGGGCAATATCGCCAACATCGGGACTATCGGCTCACCGGCCCGCGCCAGCCAGATGGTGGCCTACATGTCGCCGAGCTTCGGAGGCTTCAACTTCGCCGCTGGCTATGTGTTTGGTGACGGTCTTACTGGCCTGACGACGGCGACGACGACCCAAACGACGGGCGCATATAACCTGCATGCCGGTTACAACAACGGCCCGTTGATGGTTGGCCTGGACTATCTGCGCGTCAACAACAGCAATGGCGATGCCACTGTCAAGCACACCATGCTGGTCGGCACCTATGACCTGGGCGTGGCGAAACTGGCTGCTATGTACGCACAGAACAAGCCGAATGCCAACGCTGCTGGTGCGACGGTTAACACCAACCAGCAAGCCTGGATGCTGGGCGGCACCATTCCCGTGGGCCCGGGCGCCGTTCTGGTGTCTTACACCCAAACCAAGAACAAGAGCGTTTCTGCGAGCACTAGCAAGCAAATCGCTCTGGGTTACACGTACTCGCTGTCCAAGCGTACCAACCTGTACGCGTCGTATGCCCGCATCACCAACGATGCCAATGCCAATGCAATCGTGAACGACAGCACGGGCAACAACGATGCGCCGATGGGCCCCAATGGTCTTACCTCCACGGGTTTTGACTTCGGCATCCGTCACCAGTTCTGATCAGCGCAAGCTGTTTAGAGTCTGTTTTGAAAGCCGCCTTCGGGCGGCTTTTTTATGGGATTTATCTGGCAGACACGTCGCGCCAGGGCGGGCAGGGCGTTGCAAGCATAATGAGTCGGCAAGGAGGTTGTGCCATGCTGATTGTTCTTCCGGTTGACGGTTCCTCTTACACCCTCAAGGCTGCGCAGGTGCTGGTGCATCACGCTCGGCTTTACAGCGAGCCGCCCAGTGTCGTGTTGTTCACAGTGGCGCTCCCCATCGGCACACCGCTGGCGCGGGCGCAGATCAGCAAGGCAACGCTGGACGATTACTACCGCGAAGTCAGCGCACAGGCGCTGGCACCTGCCGAGGCCGTGTTGAAAGACGCAGGGCTGGCTTACGAGGCACGCGATGGGGTGGGCGATCCAGCCGAGCAGATTGCGGCCGAGGCCAGACGCCTGCAGCCCGATCTGCTCATCATGGGGACGCACGGCCATTCGGCACTGAAGGGTTTTGTCATGGGGTCGGTGGCGAGCAAGGTGGTGGCGTCCACCACGGTGCCGGTGTTGCTGGTGCGCTGAACTCGTAAGGCTGCATCTCCCCCTCTCCCACGGCTGGGGGAGGAGTGTTTGCCCCCTCTCCACTTGTGGGTATGGCCGGGGTGGGGAGGAGTGGCGCCGCTTGAGTCTTGGCCTCATCCTCCAAATCTCTTCCGCAAGCGGGAGAGGTCTCTTCCGCGTTTCTGCCTTCTGGGCGGCGAATTACCGCTGGCTCAGGGCATTGCCGACGAGCTTGGCGGTGATGTCCACGATCTGGATCATGCGGTCATAGGCCATGCGGGTGGGGCCGATGACGCCCAGGGTGCCGATGACGGTGCCGTCCGCCGCGTAGGGCGCGGTGATGACGGAGAGTTCCTCAAAGGGCACGGCCTCGCTTTCGCCGCCGATGTAGATGCGCACGCCATCGGCCCGCGCGGAGGCGTCCATGAGCTTGAGCAGCTGGGCTTTTTGCTCGAACAGGTCGAAGAGCTGGCGGAGTTTGCCCAGATTGCCCGAGAGATCGCCGATGCCCAGCAGTTGCTGCTGCCCGGAGATGACGACCTGATCCTGCGGTTGTTGCAGCGCCTGGCTGCCCGCCTGCACGCCGGCCTGCATGAGGGCGACGAGTTCACTGCGCAGGTGTTCCACTTCGCTGCCGAGCTTTTGCGCGACCTGCTCGAAACTCATGCCCGAAAAATGAGCGTTGAGGTAGTTGGTCGCGGTGTTGAGCTCGTTCTGGCTGAGGGCATGCGGCCAGTGCAGCATGCGGTTTTGCACATCGCCCTCGGGGCTGACGATGATGAGCAGGATGCGATGTTCGCTCAGCTGCAGAAACTCGATGTGGCGAAACGCGGCGCTGCGCTGCGGCGCCAGGACCACGCCGACGAACTGCGACAGACTGGACATGAGCTGCGCCGCGCGCATCATCACTTGCTGCGGCGGGGCGGTGTCGATGTGTTGTTGCAGCGTCTGCGGCAGCAGATCGGGCTGCTTGGGCGACTGGGCCGTGAGCATGGCATCGACGAAGATGCGGTAGCCACGTGGCGTGGGAATGCGCCCCGCGGAGGTGTGCGGGCTCGTGATCAGGCCCAGATCTTCCAGATCGGCCATGACGTTGCGGATGGTGGCTGCAGACAACTCCAGCCCCGAGGCGCGCGATAGCGTGCGCGAGCCCACCGGCTGACCATCGGCGATGTAGTGTTCGATCAGGGTCTTGAGCAGCAGTCGGGCGCGTTCGTCCATCGTGATTGATACCGAATTGAGAATTATGAACGAGTCATGGGCTGCGCCCTCCAACAGACTCCCCCTCCCAACCTCCCCCACGTTGTGGAGGAGGAGAAAACAGCGCTGTGCGCGATCTGCGTACGCCCTCCCAACCACCCTCCCCACGGGTGGGGAGGGTCGGGGTGGGGAGTCGTTTCAAACTTCAGCGTGCTGGACCGTTAAATTCTAGGGCGCCCACGACAGCCAGACCCAGTGCCCACCGCGCGACTTGCGCCTGTGCTGTAATTTGCCGCCAGGGCGGTGCTCTCCGCCGAGCCTTCTCTTTCCATCCCATGCTCCGTACCGTGTTCCAGCAGGTTTTGCTGATCGGCAAGTATCAGGCGCCGCAGGCGCAGCGCAAGCTCGGCGAGATTGCCGCCCGTCTGAGCCGGGCCGGGGTGGAGGTCTGGGTCGGCGAGCTCACCGCGCAGCACACCGAGCTGCCCTACCCGGTGTTGCGCAGTAGCGAGTTGGCCGAACGCACCGCGCAGGGCGGCTGGGTGGCGGTGGTGCTGGGGGGCGACGGCACCATGCTGGGCGCGGCGCGGCGACTGGCGCCTTTGAATGTGCCGCTGGTGGGCATCAATGCCGGACGTCTGGGCTTCATGACCGATATCGCCGACAGCGAATGGGACAGCGCGATCGACGGCCTGATGGCGGGTGAATTCGAGCGCGAGGAACGCGCCATGCTTTCAGGTGCGGTGGAGCGCGCGGGACAGACCATCTTCAGCGCCATCGCGGTGAATGATGTGGTGGTCAACCGCAATGGGGCGTCGGGCCTGGTCGAGCTGAAAGTGGAGGTGGACGGCCGCTTCATGTACGTGCAGCGGGCCGACGGCCTGATCGTGGCCACGCCGACCGGCTCGACCGCCTACGCCTTGTCGGCCTACGGGCCCATCCTGCATCCCAGCGTCAACGGCGTGGTGCTGGTGCCGATTGCGCCGCACACCCTGTCGAACCGCCCGATCGTGTTGCCGGGCGGTGCCGACATCGTGATCGAGGTGGTCACGCCGCGCGACGTCAGTGTGAATTTCGACATGCAGAGCTATGCCGAGTTGATCGGTGGCGACCGCATTCGCATCGGCCAGGCGCCGTATCGCTGCGTCTTCCTCCATCCGCCCGGCTGGAGCTATTTCTCCACCCTGCGCAGGAAGCTCCATTGGCATGAAGGGCCCGATGAGTCTTGAATCGAGCCTGTCGAGGCGCGGGGCTCTGCGCCTGTGCGCGGTCCTCGGGCGGAAGGCCGAGGCTGGGCAGCACAAGGTTCACGCCATCCCCACCCCAACCCTCCCCACGAGTGGGGAGGGGGTGATCTCACCTCCCCCACACCGTGGGGGAGGCCGGGAGGGGGAGATGCCCACCCCAACCCTCCCCACGAGTGGGGAGGGAGTGATCTCACCTCCCCCACACCGTGGGGGAGGTTGGGAGGGGGAAATTCGGTCCGCCTCGTCATCGCCCCTGTCCTCAGGAACAATCCGGGGTCCATCGTTCCACTCACACTGAGCCATGCTGCTGCATCTGCATTTGCGTGATTTCGTCATCGTTCCCGAACTCGACATCGATCTGGCGGCCGGGTTCACCGTGCTCACGGGCGAGACTGGCGCGGGCAAGTCCATCCTGATCGACGCGCTCAAGCTCGCGTTGGGCGAGCGCGCCGACAGCAGCGTGGTGCGCGCGGGGGCGTTGCGTGCCGAGATCAGCGCCGAGTTCAGTCTGACTCCGCCGCTGGCCGCCTGGCTGGAGGCGCAGGGGTTTGCCGCCGAGGCCGATACGCTGCTGCTGCGCCGCGTGATCGACGCGCAGGGCAAGTCACGCGGTTTTCTCAACGGCAGCCCGGCCACCGCCGCGCAGCTCAAGGCGGCCGGGGAGTGGTTGGTGGACATTCACGGCCAGCACGCCTACCAGGGTCTGGTGCGGCGCGAGGTCGTCACCCAACTGCTCGACGGCTATGCCGGGGCGCAGGACGAAGCCCGGGCCGTGGCCCAAGCCTGGGCCCAGTGGCGCGACGCGCATGCCGCCCTGCAGCAGGCGCGCCGCGACGCTGGAGCCCTGGACGAAGAGCGCGAGCGCCTGCAGTGGCAATGCGAGGAACTCGACCGCCTGCAGCCGCAGTTCGGCGATTGGGAGGCGCTGGAGGCCGAGCACAAGCGCCTTGCCCATGTCAGCAGTCTGCTCGAAGATTTCGCGGCGGCCGCTGGGGCGCTCGATGGGGAGGATCAGGGTGTCCTGCCCTTGCTGGCGCAGGCGCAGCAGGCCTTGGAGCGTGCGCTGCAGGTCGATGCCGGTCTGCAGCCGCTGGTGCAGCAGATCGAGGCGGCGCAAACCAGTCTGAGCGATCTCAGCCACGAGCTGCGCCGACTCGCCGAGCGCACCGAGGCCGACCCGCAGCGCCTGGCCGAACTGGATGTCCGGCTCTCGGGCTGGATGAGCCTTGCGCGCAAACATCGCGTGACGGCCGCGGCTCTTCCGCAAACCCATCAAACCCTGCGCGACAAGCTCCAGCAGCTCAATCTCAGCGCCGACCTTCCCGCCCTGGAGAGCGCCGAGCAGCAGGCGCTAGCCGCCTTGCAAAAGGTTGCTGCCAAGCTCAGCGCCAGGCGCCGCAAGGCCGCGCAGCAATTGGCCAAGGCCGTGCAGGCGGCCATGCAGGAACTGGGTATGCCCGGCGGGCGCTTCGACGTGGCGCTCGTGCCGCTCGACGCCGTGGGCGCGCGCGGGGCGGAGGCCGTGGAACTGCAGGTGGCCGCGCATCCGGGCGCAGAGCTGCGCGCGCTGGGCAAGGTGGCCAGCGGTGGCGAGCTGTCCCGCATTGCCCTGGCCGTCGCCGTGACCACGAGCGCCCTGCAGGACACCGACACCCTGATCTTCGACGAGGTCGATGCCGGCATTGGCGGTGCCGTGGCGCAGACCGTGGGGCGGCTGTTGCGCCGCCTGGGGGGCGACCGGCAGGTGCTGGCCGTCACCCATCTGGCGCAGGTGGCCGCCTGCGCCCAGCAGCATTTCGCGGTGCGCAAGCACAGCAGCGGCCAGCAGACAGCCAGTCTGCTCGACGCGCTCGCGCCGGCGCAGCGGCCTGGCGAGATCGCCCGTATGCTGGGTGGCAACGCCCAGTCCGACGCCGCGCTGGAACACGCGCGCGAACTGCTCGCGGCCTGCGACGCGACCTGAACACGGTGCCCACGCCATGAATCCCTCCGAGCCTTCAGCTGCCGCCCCTTCCGCCGACTCCCGCTCGACCCATCAGCTCGTGCTGATCTCGGGGCTGTCGGGATCGGGCAAATCGGTGGCGCTGACCGCGCTGGAAGACTCCGGCTATTACTGCGTGGACAATCTCCCGCCGCAGCTCATCACGCCCCTGGTCGAGCAGACCCGCGCCTCGGGGCAGAAGCGCGTGGCCGTGGCGGTGGACGCGCGCAGCGCCGAGTCGCTGGCCGACGTCCCGGCCCTGCTCAAGAACCTGCGGGCCTGCTGCGAGGTGCACGCCATCTACCTCGACTGCGCCACCGACACGCTGGTGCAGCGGTTCTCCGAGACACGCCGCCGCCATCCGCTCACCAGCCGCGCCACGGCCCATCAGTCGGGCCACGCCGCAGCGGCGCGAGGCGAGGGCTATGCCAATGCGCTGATCGAGTCCATCGAGCTCGAACGCGAGTTGCTGCATCCGGTCGCCGAGATCGGCCTGCACATCGACACCAGCCAGATGAAGTCGGCGCAACTGCGCGAGTGGATCAAGCAGGTCGTGCGGGTGCAGGCCTCGCAGATGGTGGTGATGTTCGAGTCGTTCGCGTTCAAGCGCGGCGTGCCGCTCGACGCCGACTATGTGTTCGACGTCCGCATGTTGCCCAACCCGCATTACGACCCGGTGTTGCGGCCCCTGACCGGGCGCGACGTGCCCGTGGCCGAGTTTCTGCTGCGCCAGCCCGAGGTGCTGCAGATGCAGGCCGACATCACCGGGTTTCTGCAGCGCTGGCTCCCCCGGCTGGCGGCCGATCATCGCAGCTACGTGGGCGTGGCCATCGGCTGCACCGGTGGGCAGCATCGGTCGGTGTATCTGAGCGAGCAGCTCAGCCGCGCGTTCGCCAGCCAGTACACCGTGCTGCTGCGTCACCGCGAGCTGGGTGCGACGGGAGCGAGCGAGCAGTGACCGGCATCGGCCGCCGGGCCGTTGCCCAGGGCGAGCGGCGGCGGTTCGGCAAACCGGTCATGCGGCGCGCTCACGCGCCAGTCCAGCACGAGGAGCATGACGACGGCGGCCCAGAACAGGGCCATCAGCCAGGGGAGTCTGCGTTTCATCAGGGCCCTTTCGACCGAGATCGTTGATGTGGACACGCGGTGCCGCCGAGGCGTGCTGAGCTCCCCCTCCCAGCCTCCCCCACGGTGTGGGGGAGGTGAGATCACTCCCTCCCCACTCGCGGGGAGGGTTGGGGTGGGCATTCCCTCCCGGCCTCCCCCGCGGTGTGGGGGAGGCGAGATCACTCCCTCCCCACTCGTGGGGAGGGTTGGGGTGGGCATTCCCTCCCGGCCTCCCCCGCGGTGTGGGGGAGGCGAGATCACTCCCTCCCCACTCGTGGGGAGGGTTGGGGTGGGGATGGGGTGCAAGACGCGCATGAGCCCAGCCGGTTTTGATCGGCAGAGGGTTCTCAATCCTGCATGCCCAGACGGTGGCGCAGGCGCACGCCGATGAGGCTTCCTGCAAACGCGCAGGCAAACCACACCCAGCCGTGCAGACTGCCGGTGGCGATGCCCGAAAAATACGCCCCGACATTGCAGCCGAAGGCCAGGCGCGAGCTATAGCCCAGCAGCAGACCCGCGATGATCGAGGCCAGCCATTGACGTGCGGGCAACGTCACCGCCGGGCTGGCTTTTCCGCGCCAACGGGCAGCGATGAGCGCGCCCAGCAGCAAGCCCAGATCGGTGACGCTGGTGTTGTCGGCCAGCACCGTGGTGTGCAACTGGGCCTGCTGCGCCGGCAGGCCCCAGAACGCGTTGCCGCTCAGATCGATGCCCAGGGCCTGCACGATCTTGGCGCCCCACAGACCCAGGCCGTACACAATTCCCCAGGGTTGCCCGGCCACCGCCAGATTGGCGGTCGCCAGCAGGCCCAGCCCGATGGCGGCCCACCACACCGCCGATCCGCGCCAGCGTGAAGGCTGCGAGCCGCGAAACCGCCACAGCAGCGCGGCCAGCAGGGCCAGGGCCGCAAGCTGGATGATCAGCGTTTGCGTGGCCCCGAGCCGGTGCACCAGATTGACGGGAGGCAGCGCGCCGAGCGACAGCCAGGCCGGAAGCTGGGCTGCCCCGAGAAAGCTGCCGAACACGAAGGCCGGCAGTACGGCCAGACTCACCGGATGGCCGAGTCCGGCCTTGTACAAGGTGCCCGAGCCACAGCCATCGGCCACCTGCATGGCCGCGCCGAATACGAAGGCGCCCACCAGCAGGCTGATGGAAAGCGGCCCGTCGGCACCCTGCAGCGTGGGCTGCGCGGCCAGCAGCGGCACGCTGATGATCATGGCCACCGCGATGCCGACAAACTGCGCCCACAGACCCTTGGGGTCGCGGCGGGTGATCCATACCCGCCACCCCGTGGTGAAGCCGAAGGCGGCGGCCGCGAGCAGCACGCCATAACCCAGGCCGATCAGCCAGAGCAGGCCCTGCCGCCATCCGACCAGCCAGGTGATGGCGGCAAACCCGGCCAGACCGCATGCGACCAGCAGACTGCGGGGCAACCGGCTCCGGCTCGGTTCGGAGGTTTGCGCCACCGCGGTGCGGATGGCCGGGTTCAGAGGGCTTGCCATGTCAGCCCCATTTGCTGCCAGAGTTGTTGCAGCCGGGTGGGGACATGCGCCATGGGCGCGTCGGTGCGTGACCAGTCCACCATCGAGCCGGGATAGAGCGCGACATGCGGCCGACGCAGCACCTGGGACAGCACGAACCAGTTGGTCGCCGCCCAGTGCCCGGTATTGCAGAACGAGACCACTCCGTCCGTCGGCGCTGCCTCCAGAGGTTTCGGCAGGCCTTGGGCGATGCGTTCGAGCGTGGCGGTATCGGGCAGGGCGCCGCTGCCCGGCTCGAACCAGCGCAGGTTGTCGAAATCGAGGGCGCCGGGCAGGGTGCCTGGGCGGCGTGCTGCGGGCGCCTTCTCGCGTCCCAGATAGAAGGCGCGGGGGCGGGCGTCCAGCAGCAGGGTGCCGGGTCGGGTCAGGTCCTGCGCCACGTCGGAGCGGGTGGCGAGCAGGGCGTCGTCGAGTTGGGGCGTAAACGCGCTGGGCGCGGCGGGCGGCGTGGGCTTGCGCGTGATGGGCAGCCCGGCCGCCTGCCAGGCGGTCATGCCGCCGTTGAGGATGGCGAGATGCCTCAGGCCCAGCCATTTCAGCGTCCAGTACACGCGGGCGGGCGCCCCGAAATCGCTGGGATCGTCTCCGGTGGCGACGAGCACCGCGGGGGTCTCGGCCGTCAGGCCCAGGCGGCGCACCAGCGCGGTGAACTCGGGTAGCGGCCGGAGTTGCCCGGGATTGCTCGCCGGACCGCGCCAGTCGGCATAGGGCGCGGGCAGCGCGCCCGGGATGTGCGCGACATCCGGCTCGCCGGCTGCGTCGCGAAGGTCGATGATGCGCACCTGGTCGCGCCGCGCCGCCAGGGCGGAGGCTGAGATCAGCGGGCCGAAGGCCTGTGGCCCTGCCGGATGGACGGATGCCGCGCTGACGCCTTGTTGCAGAGCCCAGGCGGCAAGAAGCCAGCCCAGCGCGCAAACGCGGCACAGGCGCGACCAGCCGGAGCGCCGCGCCGTGCGGGAGGTGGACGGAAAGGGGGTGGGGGGCGGTGTGTTCATGCAGGGCATTCTGGAAGTCCGGCGGCCGAAACGGAAATACAGAGTTGTCATGCGCATCCAACCGCAAGGCATATGCGCCCGAGCCGCGCCCGGGGCGTCCCTGAAGAGGGCCGGGATGCGTGGTGCTAACCTCTTCCCATACCCATCGCAGAGTGGAATCTCCATGCACCCCCGATGTCCTCCACCCCGGCGCGCAGTCTTTGCGCCGAGACGCCGCCATGGCTGAAACGGCCGGGGCCTGCCCTCCCGGCGCCGAATGGATCGAGCTGTTGCCGGCCTGTGTGGTGATGCTGGTGGGCGATGTCGTGCGCTACGCCAACCCCGCGGCGCTGCGGCTGTTGCAGGCGCGCCAGCCGTCCGACCTTATCGGGCGCACGCTGGAGACTTTCATCCACCCGCTCGATCTGCACCGCTCGCTGGCGCGGCTGCGTCATGCCGAAAGCGGCGGCACCAATCCGGTCACCGAAATCCGCGCCTACACCTGCGACGGGCGGCCGCTGATGCTGGCGATGAGCAGCACCACGCTGCCTATCGAGGGCCACACGGCGGTGCTGTCGACCTTTCTCGACATGACCGAGCGTGCCGCGATGGAGCAGCAGCTACGGCAGACCGACGAAGACTTCCAGCGCATGATGAACACCATGCAGGACGTGTTCTATCGCACCGATGCCCAGGGCATCACCCGCTACGTCTGCCCGGCGGTGAAGAACGTGCTGGGCTACACGGCCGAGGAAATCATCGGCTTGCCCGCCGCGGCGTTTTATCCCGACCTGTCGGAGCGCGATGCCCTCGTGGCCGAGATCCGCAAGCACGGTGCCGTGCACGATTTTCCGGGCCGCATGCGGCGCAAGGACGGCGTGATCATCGACATCTCCATCAGCACCCAGGCCTTGCGCGACGAGCAGGGCCAATACGCCGGCGTCGAAGGTATCTGGCGCGACATCAGTGAACGCAAGGCGCTGGAGCGACGGCTCGAACATCTGGCGACCTGCGACAGCCTCACGGGCATCCACAACCGGCGCAGCGTGCTGGCCATCCTGGACCAGCTGTTGCAGCGCAAGGCGCCGTTGTCGGTGCTGCTGCTCGACCTCGATCACTTCAAGCGGGTCAATGATGGTTTCGGCCACGCGGCGGGCGATGGGGTGTTGTGCCGCTTCGCCCAGATCATCAATCAGGAAAAGCGCAGCCGCGATTTTTTCGGGCGGCTGGGCGGCGAAGAATTCCTGCTGATTCTCGACGGCGCGGACGAGGCCGAGGCGCTGCAGATCGCCGAGCGTCTGCGCCTGGCCGTCAGCGCCCAGGCCATTGCATTGCCCGAGGGCGCCACGGTGGCGCTGACGGTGAGCATCGGCATGACCCAACTGCGCCCCGGTGATTTGCGCACGGCCGACGTGCTGGTGCGCGCCGACCGAGCCCTTTACCGCGCCAAGGCCTCGGGCCGCAATCAGGTCTGCGGGTAGACGGCCTGGGGGCGCAGACCCGGCGCCCGGGCAGGCCGTGGGTCTGTCACGCAGGGTCCACCCTCCCCACCCCAACCCTCCCCACGGGTGGGGAGGGAGCAAAACAACGCCGTCATCCGTTGGGGGAGGGGCTTGCCCCGGTCGCGCGCGCAGCGCTGTTTTCTCCTCCCCCACAACGCTGGGGAGGTTGGGAGGGGCTTGCGCCGATCGCGCGCAGCGCTGTTTTCTCCTCCCCCACGCCGTGGGGGAGGTTGGGAGGGGGAGTCCGTCGCGTGGCGTTGTCCCTGAACCCTGCATCCCTCGCCTTTCCGGATCGATAGCGGCCAGTCCGGGGTCAGTATTCCTTGCGCACCCCGCCAGCCAGGGCGACGAAGGCGCGGGCGGCGACGGCCACGAAGGGGCTCAGCCACCACGGCGCCCGCGTGCGCAGGCGGTCCGGCGTGTTGATCGGAAGCGAGCGGGCAAGCTGATGCTCGACGTGGGCGCCCAGTTCGCGCGCGAAGGCGCGGTCGCGCACGGCCAGGTTGGCCTCCAGGTTGACCAGCAGCGACAGCGGATCGATGTTGGAACTGCCCACGGTGGCCCAGTCCTCGTCGACCACGGCAACCTTGGCATGCAGATAGGCCGGCGTGTATTCGAAGATGTGCACGCCCGCGCGCAGCATTTCGCCGTAAAGCGCGCGGGCGGCCCACGCCGCCATGCGATAGTCGATGCGGCCCTGCAGCAGCAGATCGACGCGCACCCCGCGCGCGGCCGCGTTTTTCAGCGCCTGGCGAAACTCCCGTCCCGGATAGAAGTAGGGGCTGACGATGAGCACGCGCTCGCGGGCACGATGGATCGCGCGGATGTAGCTGCGCTCGATGGCGCGCCGCCGCGAGAAGTTGTCGCGCACCACCAGGGTGGCCAGGCTGGCCGCGGCGCCCGGCTCGGTCTCAGGGGCCGGGGCTGCCGCCTTGGCGGGCTGCGGAGCCTCCGGGCGCAGCGGGCTGCCGTCTTCCTGCACCTCGGGCATCGGGCCGCCCCAGTCCAGCAGTTCCTGCCAGTAGGCGCGGCGGTTGGGCGAGGTGTCGAAGACGCCGGGGCCCGGCATTTTGCGCAGGCGCCGCTGCAGGCTGCCGGTGAGCACGGTGCGCAGCCAGAGCCGCTGCATCACCCACTGCGTCTGGCGGGCCAGATGGCCGTGGTATTGCACGGCGTAGTCCAGCCGGGGTTCGGCGCTCCAGCCGTGGTGAAGGTCGAAGCGGTCGTCGATGAGGTTGATGCCGCCGATGAAGGCGATCTGCGCATCGACCACGCACAGCTTGCGATGCAGCCGCCGCCAGCGCCCGCGCTGCACCACGTCGGTCCACAGACGCCAGGGGCGGAACACCATGAATTCCACCCCGGCTTCGGCGAAACGGCCGGAGAGCGTGTCGATGCTGCGTCCCGAGCCCAGCCCGTCCACCAGCACCCGCACCTGCACGCCGCGCCGCGCCGCATCGCACAGCGCGCCTGCGATGCCCATCGACGCCTCGTCGGTATGGAAGATGTAGGTTTGCAGCCAGATGCTCTCGCGCGCCTGCTCGATGGCCCTGTGCATCGCCGGAAACAGCGCGCTGCCGAAGGGCAGCAGACGCGGGGCGGCGCCGTGGACCCAGTTCAGCGGAATGTCATCCGGCGCGGACGGCGGGTCGGGCCGCATGCTCACACGGCGATGTCGGTCTTGCTGCCTTGAGCGGCCAGACCCGGCCCCGGGGCCTCGGGGCAGTCGGGCAGATCGCAGCGCAGCGCGGCCAGCAGCGGGGCATGGTCGGACAGCCGCGCCCAGGCGCGGCCCCAGCCCAGGCCGATCTCGCTGGCCGTCAGACCGCGGGCGTAGATCCGGTCCAGAGGCATCAGCGGCAAGCGCGCTGGATAGGTGCGCACCCGATTGCGCCAGGACGTCTTGCCATTGGTCTTGAGCGGCGGCTCGCTCACGTCGATCAGCCTTTGCTGTTGCAACTGCGGTCCGATGCGGCCGTGCCAGTCGTTGAAGTCACCAGCGACGATGAGGGTGGCCTGCGCGGGCACGCGGGCGGCGATGTAGTCGAGCAGGCGATCGGTCTGCCGCTGGCGGCTGGCCGCGAACAGCCCGAAATGCACCACGATGCAATGCAGCGGCCCGCCCCTGGGCAGCGCCACCTGCACGTGCAGCAGGCCGCGTTGCTCGAAGCGGTGGTCCGAGACGTCGCAGTGGTCGATGTCGATGATAGGGTAGCGCGACAACAGCGCGTTGCCATGCTCGCCATGACGGGTGCAGGCATTGGTGCGGTAGGCCGCGTGCATGCCCAGGGCCTGGCCGAGGAAATCGTGCTGCGGCAGCGCGGGCCAGCCGCTCAGGCGGTTGGCGTGGCGCTGATGCAGAAACTGCACTTCCTGCAGAAAGACCAGATCGGGTTCGAGTCCCTGCAAGGCGGTGTGCAATTCCAGGATGCTGGCCCGCTTGGCCGGGCCGTGTCCGAGCACGCCCTTGTGGATGTTGTAGGAGGCGACGCGAAGTTCCATGTCAGTTCCGCACGGTCGCCCCGAAGGAACTGACACCGCCCTCGGGAGGGAACGCGCGCAGCAAGTTAGGGGGCTGTTTCACCTTGAGCGCCTTCAGCGGGGCATGAGGCGGTGAGGCAACTGGCGGATGGCGTCGGCATTGGAGGCCGAGAAGCAGCGCCGCGCCGCCTCCTGCCAGGGTAGCCAGACCTGGGCGCGATGCTCGCGCGCCGCCAGCGTCACCGCGGTTCCTGCGGGCACTTCGAGGCTGAACACATGCTCGGTGTTCTTCCAGGTGCCCGCCGGGTAGCGGTGCCGCCAGAGCGGATAGATCTCGTACACATTGGCCAGGTGCCAGTCGCGCAGCGCCCCGCTGGGTAGGGCCGCGGTGCCGGTGTGGATGCCGGTTTCCTCGGCCACTTCGCGCCGCGCCGTGGCGGCGAGCGACTCGCCCGGAGCGTCGATGCTGCCGGTCACGCTCTGCCAGAAGCCCGGCTGCTGCGCGCGTTCGATCAGCAGCACCTCGAGCGCCGGGGTGTGGATCACGACCAGCACCGAGACCGGAATCTTGCGTCCGGCATCTGACAGGGGAGGGGAAAGGGTCGAGGCATCCATGACCCGCATGTTAAGGAAGGACGCGCCGGGCTGCGTTGGCGGTGGCTTGCCCGAGCGCCGCAGATTTTGGCGGCCTGAAATGACGAGGCCCCGGCAAGAGCCGGGGCCTCGTTTCCGGGGCACCCCTCAATCATCGCGGGATGACCGGGGCGTGCCGGGCGGTGCGCGACTTACAGAGTCTTCTTGGAGAAGTACCAGTCGGTCACTTCCATGCCCATGGAGGCGCCCTTGGACACGCGCTCCTCGGCGGCGGCGGAGGTCTTGGGCGGCGGCACGATGACCTTGTCGCCCGGGCACCAGGCTTCCGGCGTGGCCACGCCGTGCTTGTCGCTGGTCTGCAGGGCTTGCAGCAGTCGCACGAACTCGTTGATCGAGCGGCCGTTGCTCATCGGGTAGTACACCATGGCGCGCAGGATGCCGTTGGGGTCGATGAAGAAGGTGGCGCGCACGGCCTGGGTGTCGGCGGCGCCGGGGTGGATCATGCCGTAGGCACGGGCCACGTCCATCTTCAGGTCTTCGATGATGGGGAAGGGAATATCGACGCCGAAGTGCTGCTTGATCGAACGCACCCAGGCCAGGTGGGCGAAGATCGAGTCGATCGACAGGCCGAGCAGCTCGCAGTTCATCGACTTGAAGGTCTCGGCTTCACGGGCGAAGCCCATGAATTCGGTGGTGCACACCGGGGTGAAGTCCGCCGGGTGGGAGAACAGGATCAGCCACTTGCCCTTGTAGTCGGCCAGGGTGCGATCGCCGTGGGTGGTCTTGGCGACGAAATTCGGCGCGGGCTCGTTGAGGCGGGGGAGGCCGAAAACTTCAGTGGTTTGTTCCATGGTTGAGGTCCTTATCGTGGGAAGAAATCATCCGGCGTGTGAGCCGTTGAGGAAGAAGTCTAGGGATAACCCTGAAATTGATCCAATCGATTGTCACAATTGAACAGTTAGGAAAAACACATAATGTTCCTTGTTCCTCAACGTTTCATTGTGCGCCGCGTCGCGCTCGTCGATGTGACAAAGGGTGTAGCACCGCGGGACATGGCCGCGGCGGAAGATCAGCGGATCGCGAGATGAAGCGGAAAAACCAGCTCGACGTGGGTGCCCAGGCTGAAAACCGGCGTGGCGCCGTCGCCCGGCTGGCGCCACTGGATCTGTCCGCCAAGTGCGCGGGCGCGGATCTGCATGCTGCTCAGGCCGTGCCCGCTGGCGGCGTGTTGCGGATCGATGCCGATGCCGTCGTCGATGACGTCCAGCCGCAGTCGGTCGCCGTCGAGGAGGGACAGGCGCACCGACACCCGGCTGGCGCGGGCATGGCGGATGGCATTGCTCACCGCCTCCTGCAGCAGCGCGCGCAGGTGGTATTGCTGCGCCGTGTCCTGCGGCAGGGTCGCAGCGGCGTCCGGGTGGGGAAGCGCGGCGCTCAGGCCGCCGATGAGGGGCGGCGGCCAGTCGAGTGCCATGCCGGCGGCAGCCAGGCGTTGCGCGGTCTCCGAGCGCATGTCGGCGGCGAAATCCTCCCAGGGCTGCGCGTGCTGCTGCAAGCCCCGCACGATGGCGCGGAGCTGGTCGATGGTGGTCATCAGCATGGCTTGCTCGCGCTCGCCGTGCACCAGATGCCGCAGGGTGAGCAGCTTGGCGCCGATGTCGTCGTGCAGGTCGCTGGCGATGCGGTCGCGCTCCTGCTGCACCCCGGTTTCGAGCGCATCGCGGCCCGAGGCGGCCTGGTTGAACAGGCTCACGAGCGAGGCCGCCAGCTCGGCATCGGTCACGGTGAACAGCCGCTGCCCGGCGCTGCGCCCCTGCAGGCAGCGGGCGCCGATGCCGCCCGCCGAGGCGACGCGCAGTTCCATGCCGTCCTGAGCCAGACCGGACGCCGCCTCGGCGCTCTCGGTGGCCAGCGGCAGGTTGTGCAGGGGCTGATAGAGGCGGTCGAGCAGGCCGAGCCAGCGTCGTTCGCGCTCCAGCGACTGGGCGGTGAAGGCCACTGAAATGATTTCGGGCAGCAGCCGGTCGACCGGAGGCAGCTCGCCCTGCATCATGCGTGTCCAGAGCCATTGCCGCAGGGGCAGATACAGCAGACCGGCCAGCAGCAGGGTGAGCAGCAGCGAGGTTTCGTGGCGCCAGTTCAGCAGCAGCACCAGCAGCATGTCGAGCACGATGATCAGCCCCAGGCCGAGCACCCACAGCAGCAGCCGATAGGCCCAGCGATCGAGGTCGAACAGGTGGTAGCGTCCCACCCCCAGCGCCAGGCCGAGATACATGGCGAGGAAGAAGCCGAAGGCGTAGCCCTGCTGCATGGGCGGAAACACCCCGAACATTCGCGACCCGAAGGTGAACACGACAAAGGTGAACGTGCCCAGCATGGCCGAGAGCATGAACCAGCGCAGCGCGGCGCGGTCCGAGGCCCGCATGGCGCTGCGTCGCCACTGCACCACGGCCAGGGCGACGGCCAGCAGGATTTCGATCAGCAGCGGAATGCGCACGCCCCAGCTCACATCTGGGGTGAGGCGCAGCACATCGGCGGCCCACCAGCCCACAATGACGAAGGGCACGGGCCAGAGCCATTTCGGCGGCGCCAGCCGTGCGGGATACACCATGAAGAGCGCCGCCAACGCGCCGCCGAAGCCCAGGCCACCGAGGTGATTGATCGCCGACAGGGTTTCGAACAGGCTTGCGGGAATGGCCAGCTCGCGGGTGCTGTAGATCGCGGCCGAATAGGTATTGGGCAGGAACAGCAGCCCGGACAGGGCCAGCAGACGCCCCGGCCAGCTCTGGGGTTTGAGGGCGTACACCCAGGCGCCGACGAGCAGGGCGACGCCGCCGCAAATCAGCTGAAACCAGAAGACCCAGGGCAGGCTGGACAGCGGCCGGTCGGGCTGCGGGGTGATCGGCGCCTCGACGATCTGCCCGGCGGGGTCGCGCCAGCTCAGCACCAGGGGCTGGGCCTGCAGCGCGGCGATGCGGGTCTGGCGCCGAAAGAAACTCTCGACCTGGTCATAGGTCTCGAAAAAGTCCGGCTCCTCGACCAGGTCGCTGGCCTGCAGCATGACGCGCTGCCCACCGGCTGCTATGGACTGCAGGCGCGAGCCGGGGTTGATGGCGGCCGCAGGGCCGTCGGGGTCGACGCGCCTGACCAGAATGCCCGGGCTGTAAGGGTCGAAGCGGGGCGACAGCGTCAGCCCCAGCCAGGGCTGATGCAGGGCGAGATAGAGCGCCGACGTGACCCCGGCGAGGGCCAGCAGCAAGGCCGCCATCAGGGTGCGGGCGGAGCGGGTTTGCGGCAGCGACATGATGGGCGAATTGTCGCCCAGGGTCGAGGGGGGGCGTCAATGACGGCCAACCGCCCTATCGACCGCGCTTTCAAGCGCCGAGACGAAGCGAGCCGCCACGTCGCAACCGGACTGCTGGGTGATTTCCTGAAAGCAGGTGGGGCTGGTGACGTTGATCTCGGTGAGCTTGTCGCCAATGATGTCGATGCCCACCAGCAGCAGGCCGCGCGCGGCCAGCACCGGGCCCAGCGCGCGGGCGATGGTCCAGTCGGTTTCGGAGAGGGGCTGCGCCACGCCCAGGCCGCCGGCGGCCAGATTGCCGCGTGTCTCGCCGCCTTGCGGAATGCGCGCAAGGCAATAGGGCACGGGCTCGCCGTCGATGATCAGCACGCGTTTGTCGCCATGCGCAATGGCGGGCACGAAGCGCTGCGCCATCACGGTGGTGGCACCAAAGGCGGTGAGGGTTTCGATCACCACGTTGAGGTTGGGATCGGGGCTGCCATCGGCCTGTTGGCGCAGGCGGAAGATGCCCGTGCCGCCCATGCCGTCGAGCGGCTTGAGAATCACGTCGCCATGCTCGCCGTAGAAGGCCTTGATCTCGGCCGCGCGGCGGCTGACCAGGGTGGGGGTGATGAACTGCGGAAACTCCAGGATGGCGAGTTTCTCCGGGTGGTCGCGCAGCGCCCGGGGGCTGTTGAACACGGCAGCGCCTTCGCGCTCGGCCTGCTGCAGGAGATGCGTGGCGTAGAAATATTCGCTGTCGAAGGGCGGATCCTTGCGCATGAGCACCGCATCGACCTCGCGCAAGGCCAGCGGGCGCTGGTCGAGCACGCGGTACCAGTCGTGGCCCGACGCGGCCCCGGTGAGTTCGATGCGGCGGCAAACGGCGGTGACTGGGGCGGCGCCTGCGGCAAGCGTGGTGGCTGCAGTCTCCCCCTCCCAACCTCCCCCGCGCGGTGGGGGAGGAGAGACCACTCCCTCCCCGCTTGCGGGGAGGGCCGGGGTGGGGCTGCCTCCCCTCCAATGCAGATCGGCCGCTTCACAAACCCAGAGCACATGGCCGCGCGCCTGCGCTTCGCGCATCATGGCAAAGGTGGTGTCCTTGTAGATCTTGAAGGACGTGATCGGGTCGGCGATGAACAGCAGTTGCATGACTGGCTCAGCCCAGTTCGACTTCGGGGTCGGTGCGCTCCAGCTCATAGCTGGCGGCCACCATGGCCAGCCGGGCGATGACGCCGTACATGTAGAAGCGGTTCGGCCCGTTGGTGCCGGGGGCGGCTTCCGGGTGGGTCACGTTGAACTGCTCCTCGAAAGCCAGCGGCACGAAGTGCATGCCGGGGGCGTTGAGGTTCTCGTCCGGTCCGCGGTCGGCGTGCACGCGGTAGAAGCCGCCCACGACATAGCGGTCCATCATGTACACCACGGGCTCGCACACCGCTTCCTGCAGGCGTTCGACGCTGGGCACGCCTTCCTGTACCAGCACCTCGCTGACCTCCAGGCCTTCCTTGACCACGCTCATCTTGTTGCGGGTCTTGCGGTTGAGGTCTTTCACTTCGCTGGGGTCGCGCACGGTCATCACGCCCATGCCGTAGGTGCCGGCGTCGGCCTTGACGATGACGAAGGGCTTTTCCTGAATGCCGTATTCCTTGTACTTCTTGCGCACCTTGGTGAGCACGCTGTCGACCGCCTCGGCCAGACAGTCTTCGCCATGGCGCTCCTGGAAGTTGATCTTGCCGCACTGGGTGAAGTAGGGGTTGAGCATCCACGGGTCCACGCCGATGAGTTTGGCGAACTTCTTCGCCACGTCGTCATAGGCATGGAAGTGGTGCGATTTGCGCCGCACCGCCCAGCCGGCGTGCAGCGGCGGGAGCAGGTATTGCTCGTGCAGGCCCTGCAGGATGGGCGGGATGCCGCCCGACAGATCGTTGTTGAGCAGGATGGTGCAGGGATCGAAGTCTTTCAGGCCGAGGCGCAGTTTGTTGCGGATCAGCGGTTCGACCACGAGTTCGCCGCCCGACGGCAGCTTGAGATGCATGGGGTCGGCCAGCGATTCGTCGAGCGAACCCAGGCGCACGTTCAGCCCGGCCTGGCGGAAGATGCGCATCAGGGTGTGGACGTTCTCGAGGTAGAAGGTGTTGCGGGTGTGGTTCTCGGGAATCACCAGCAGGTTCTTGGCCTCTGGGCAGATTTTCTCGATCGCGGCCATGGCGGCCTGCACGGCCAGCGGCATCATCTCCGGGGAGAGGTTGTTGAAGCCGCCGGGGAACAGATTGGTGTCGACCGGCGCGAGCTTGAAGCCGGCATTGCGCAGATCGACCGAGCTGTAGAACGGCGGGGTGTGTTCCATCCACTCGAGGCGGAACCAGCGTTCGATGGCCGGCTGCGCTTCGAGGATGCGCTGTTCGAGTTCGAGGACGGGATCGCCCGAGGACGTGATGAGATGCGGGATCATTGTTCTGTTGGGGAATGCATGAAGATTCCCCGATTCTTGCAGAGCCCGCGAGGTTGTGCTCGGGCGGGGGCGAGCCGCGCTCAGGCGCCGTGCGTCATCCAGCCCCAGCGCTGAAAGATCGCCGCGCCTTGCGGGCTTTGCAGAAAGGCGATGAACTGCTGCGAGGCCGGCTGCTGTTTGCCGCGCGCGGTCGGGGCGATGCCGGTATCGCGGTAGATCAGGTAAGGCTCTTCCACGGCGACCTGTTCGGCCAGCTTGGGGTTGGAAACCTGCCAGATGTTCCAGATCAGCCAGGCGTCGATGTCGGGCCGGTCGATCCAGGCCTGGCGGGCCAGCGCGCTGTTGCCCGGATAGGCGACGATGTTCTTGCGCAGCGCGCGCACGGTGCGGATGTCGCCCAGGCGGCCGGCGGCGTCTTCCCAGACCCCGTTCTGTCCGGCGCCGTTGACCACGAGCACCTTGATGCCGGGTTTGAGCAGGTCCTTGAAGCCGGTGATGTGCTTGGGGTTGCCCGGGCGCACCAGGATGGAGAGGGGCCGCAGGTAGAGCGGAATGACGTCGGCGCTGTCGAGCTGGCCGTTCATGGCGGTGACGAAGTCGCTCATCATGGTTTCCGATCCGGAGAAGATCAGGTCGGCGTTGGCCCGGGCGGCGTCGATCCACTTCGGCGTCGGGCCGGCGGTGACTTCGACCTTGATGCCCGTGGCCTTTTCGAAAGCCGCGGCGGCCTCGTGCATGGCGGGTGCGGGGCCGCCGGGGCCGTAAACCTTGAGCGTCGGGGGGGTGTCCGCCAGAGCCAGCGGCGAGGTCGAGGCTAGCAGCAGGCCGGCGCCCAGCAGGCTGGTGCGCAACAAGGTGCGGCGGGTGGCGTTGGGCTTGGGTGAGATGGGTTGGGTCATGAGCGCTCCTGAAGGTCGAGAAAAGCCCGGCCTATCGACGCCGGGGCGTCGGTCTGCAAGGCGGGGGGAAATCGAAAGAGACGCCGCGGGGTCAGGCTTGCGGCGCGGCGGTGGGGCCCGGAGGGGCCGGATCGTCGGCGGTGTAGCGTTGGTAGAGCGCGCGCGCCGCGTCCAGCAGTTGGGCGCGGGGCAGATCGCCGGTCAGCGCGTAGCCCCATTGGCGATCCACCCAATAGAAGGTGGACGCCTGCTTTCCGGGCACGATGCGGAAGGAGGTTTCGGCGGTGGGTTTGGCCATGCCGCGCAGATAGACCGTGACGCGGTGGCCTTGCGCGTCCTGGTACATGAGCTGTGCGGCGGGTTTGCCCGGCATGCCGGGCAGCAGGCGGCCGCCCATGAGCACCAGGCCGCCAGGCAGGGCATCGGGCGCCACGATGGGACGCTGCAGGCGGCGCGACAGCCAGGTGGTCAGATCGCTGCCCTCGCGCACTTCCACCGGTCGGCGTGCGTCCGGGGTGTAGACGGCGTAGGCGAGTTCGGCCTGATGCACGAAGTGCTGCATGCCTTCGTTCTGCGCGGCGACCACGGCGCCGTCCTGCTGCGATTCGCGGGTGATCAGGCTGCCCGCCACCGCGCCCACGCCGATCCACAATGCCACCGCCGCCGCGCGCACCCAGGGGCGCGCGGGCGGTGCGAGAGGCTGAAGCAGACGCGCGGGCACAGGTTCGTCGAGCAAGGGGGCGAGCGCCTCGCGCAGCGCCAGGTTCTGCGCCTGCAGGGCGGCGATCTCGGCACGCACCGGGTTGTGCGCGCCCGGAGGGGGCGGTTCACCCGTCTGAGCCAGCCGGGCTTCGTGTTCCAGGTAGCGATCGACCTCGGCGCGCCGGACGTCGTCGAGTTGACCGTCGGCATAGGCCATGAGGATGTCGCGATCGGGGCGTTGCGGGTTCATCCCACACTCCTTTGACCGTCGATGACGCGCAGCGCCGGACGCTGCGCCCCTTCACCGTGGGTGAGTTGCCAGAGCTGGCTGCGCGCGCGCGACAGGCGGGACATCACGGTGCCGGTGGGCACGCTCAGCGCCTTGGCCGTTTCGGCATAGCTGAGCCCTTCCACGGCCACCAGCAGCAGCACCTCGCGCAAGGGCACGCTCAGGCGCTGCAGGGCGGCCAGGAGTTCCAGGGCCTCAAGCCGAAGCTCCTGGGTGGCGGCCTGCGCCGGAAGGGCGCCGTCGGGCAAATCGTCCAGCGCCTGCGTGGCCTGCGCCTGGCGCACGGCGCACTGATCGACGAACAGGTTGTGCATGATGGAGAACAGCCAGGGCCGCACACTGCCCACGCCTCGCCAGAGCCCCCATTTGTTGACGGCGCGCTCCAGCGTGTCCTGCACCAGATCGTCGGCGTCGGCCATGCGGCCTGCATGGAGAACGCGGGCATATCGCCGCAGATGCGGGATCTGCTCGGTCAGCAGTTGGTGGCGGTCGGCCATGGCGGGGCGGGTTCGAGGGTAGGCGAGCCGTGGTGGGGATCAGTATCCGCCCTTGCTGGCGAGTTTGGGGTCGATCTGCCAGATTTCATCGACCAGCTTGCCGTCGCGATAGGTGAGCACATAGCGCACCGGAATCGCCGCCTTGCCCTGGAACACGACATCGGCCGTGACGGTGGCGCCCTTCGGATTGGCCGACTCCTGCAGATGCGAGATCTCGGCCTTGAGCGGTCCGTTGGCCTTGGCGAACTTGGTCCAGGTGGTCTTGATGGTGTCGGCTGCGGCGTAGCGGCCGTCCAGCGGGCCGCCAACCCATTCGAGCACGGCGTCCGGGCCATAGCTGGCGGCGATGGCGTCCACATTGCCCGCGGCAATCGCCTCGATGTGCGCCCGGGCGGCCTCGGTGGGGGTGTCGGCGTAGGCCGACGGTGCGATCCAGAGCGCCGAGAGGGCCAGTGCCGCGGCGGCGAAGGTGGGGGTCAGGCGGGTTGCGGTGTTCATCATCAGCTCCGTTTGGGTGGGGGATGCTGCATGGACGGCCTGGCGCGGCGATTATTCCCAAGCCCGACAGACTCCTGGACGAAAAAAAACCGCCCCGGTATTTCGGGGCGGTGGGAACATCCTGGGGACAGGATGAGGAGACGCCTTCGGGTGCGGCGGCTGGCCGCCGCACCGTCGGGAAACTTGCGCTCAGAGCACTTGCTCGCCGTGCAGGCTGATGTCCAGACCTTCGCGTTCCTGCTCTTCGGTGACGCGCAGGCCGATGACCATGTCGATGACCTTGAGGATGACGAAGGTGACGATGGCGTCGTAGACGATGGTGAAGCCCACGCCCTTGGCCTGGATCAGGATCTGGGCCATATTGCCTTCCAGGGCGCCGGCGGTGCCGCCGATGGCCTTGACCGCGAACACGCCGGTGAGCATGGCGCCGACGATGCCACCGATGGCATGCACGCCGAAGGCGTCGAGCGAGTCGTCATAGCCGATCATTTCCTTCATGTAGACCGCGGTCCAGAAGCAGACCACGCCGGCGATGAGGCCGATGGCCAGCGCCCCGCCAGGGCCGACGAAGCCGGACGCCGGGGTGATGGCCACCAGACCCGCAACAGCGCCGGAGGTGATGCCCAGAATGGTGGGTTTGCCGCGAGCGATCCACTCGGCGAACATCCAGCCCAGTGCGGCAGCGGCGGTGGCGATCTGCGTGGCGGCCATGGCCATGCCGGCGCGGTCGCTTGCAGCCACGGCGGAACCGGCGTTGAAGCCGAACCAGCCCACCCACAGCAGCGAGGCACCGATCATGGTCAGCACCAGGTTGTGCGGCGGCATGGCTTCCTTGCCGTAACCCACGCGCTTGCCGATGACCAGTGCAGCCACCAGACCGGCGACACCGGCGTTGATGTGCACCACGGTGCCACCGGCGTAGTCGAGCACGCCGTCACCGCCGAGGAAGCCGCCACCCCACACCATGTGAGCGATCGGGGCGTACACGGCCAGCAGCCAGATGCCCATGAACCACAGCAGGGCCGAGAACTTCATGCGGTCGGCGAACGATCCCACGATGAGCGCCGGGGTGATGATGGCGAAGGTCATCTGGAAGGTCATGTAGGTCGACTCAGGGATGGTCGGCGCCAGCGGGTTGGCCGAGTCCAGGCCCATGCCGTTCAGGAAGAACCGGCTCAATCCGCCGATGAACCCGTTGCCCGGCGTGAAGGCCAAGCTGTAGCCGATGATCATCCACAGCACAGTCACCAGGCAGGTGATGGCGAAGCTCTGCATCAGCGTGGCCAGCACATTCTTCTTGCGCACCATGCCGCCGTAGAACAGCGCCAGACCCGGAATGGTCATCAGCAGCACCAGGGCGGTGGAGGTCAGCATCCAGGCGTTGTCGCCGGAGTTGATGAAGGCGGCGGGGTTGGACGCCGCGGCGGCAGGCGCCGCAGCGGGAGCGGCCGCTGGCGCGGCGGCCGGGGCGGTGGCCGCAGGTGACGCGGCGGCAGCGGGTTCGCTGGCCGTCTGCGCCCAGGCGCTGCCCGGGCCAGCCAGCGCCGCCATCGACAAGGCGATGATTGCGAGGAGTTTTTTCATGGTGAAAGCCTCAAGGAATGGGTGGGGTTCAGAGGGCGTCGCCGCCGGTCTCGCCGGTACGGATGCGCACGACCTGTTCGAGTGCAGAAACGAAAATCTTGCCGTCGCCGATCTTGCCGGTACGGGCTGCGGTTTCAATCGCTTCGATGGTGCGTTCGACCAGGGCTTCCGGCACGGCCGCCTCGATCTTCACCTTGGGCAGGAAGTCCACCACGTATTCCGCGCCGCGGTACAACTCGGTGTGGCCTTTCTGCCGACCAAAACCCTTGACTTCGGTGACCGTGATGCCGGTCACCCCGATGCCCGACAAGGATTCGCGCACCTCGTCGAGCTTGAACGGCTTGATGATGGCCGTGATCATTTTCATGTGTTGCTCCTTCCAGTGACGGAATTGAGTGTGTTCAAGATGCTTTGATGGGCTTGATGACACGCACCCAGCGCAGCGACGCCGATCGATTTGTTTTCAATGCATCCCCTCGAAGCATGCTGACGATTCAGTCGTCTTGGATTGAATGCCCGGTGTCTACAGCAGGTTTCATGCCAGTGTCGGCGCTGCTTTACAAAGGGGCGTTCTAGCCGCTCGGGACCGCTGTCGCGGTCAGGCGGGAGAGAAATTGCACTTAAACGGTGCAAAACGGGTGCATACGCACCATGACGAGGCGCCATGACGTAGCGCCGCGCGGATTTGGACGACAGTGTGGAGGCTCGCGGGCTGGCCGTGCACCGGGAACGCTCACGTTCTGGTGCAGAGGGCCGATCTATCGGGAGTCGGGAGGTGGGGACGGGGCGCGGGCCGCGCCATGCAACGGACTCCCCTCCCAACCTCGCCCTCAGGCGGGGGTGTCGGGCTCGGCGGCGAGCGCCTCGGCGAGATGGCAGGCCACCTCGCGCCCCGCCACGACGCGCAGCAGGGGCACCTCGGCCTTGCACCGGGCCACGGCGTGCGGGCAGCGGGTGTGGAAGGCGCAACCCGACGGCGGGTTGAGCGGCGAGGGCAACTCGCCCTTGAGGGGCACACGCACCTGGCGGCGGCTCGCCTCGATCTGCGGCGTGGCGGCGATGAGGGCGCGGGTGTAGGGGTGCAGCGGGGTGTCGAGCAGGGTTTCCCGCGGGCCGATCTCCACAGTGCGGCCGAGGTACATGACCATCACCTCGTCGGCGATATGGCGGACCACCGACAGGTCATGGGAGATGAACAGGTAGGCCACGCCGAATTCCTCGCCCAGGTCCATGAGCAGGTTGAGCACCTGCGCGCGCACCGAGACGTCGAGTGCAGAAACGGGTTCGTCGGCGACGACCACGCGGGGGTTGAGTATCAGCGCGCGGGCGATGGCGATGCGCTGGCGCTGGCCGCCGGAAAACATGTGCGGGTAGCGGACGCCGTGCTCGGTGCGCAGGCCGACCTTGGCCATCATCCAGTCCACCCGCTCGCGGCGTTCGGCCGTGGTCATACGGGTGTTGATGATGAGCGGCTCTTCGAGCGTGCTGCGCACGGTCTTGCGGGGGTTGAGCGAGCCGTAGGGGTTCTGGAACACGATCTGCACCTGGGTGCGCGCCTGCTTGAGCGCGGCATGGTCGTGCAGGGCCACGGGTTGGCCGTCGAGATGGATGGTGCCTGCGGTGGGCGATTCGATGAAGGTCACCTGCCGCGCGAGCGTGGACTTGCCGCAGCCCGATTCGCCGACCACGGCCAGGGTGCGGCCCGCCGGCAGACTGAACGAGACGCCAGCCAGCGCACGCACGGTGCCCTTGGGGCGGAACAGCCCGTTGCGCACGGCGTAGTGTCGGCTGAGGTCTTCGGCCTTCAGGACGGGGGTGGGAGGGTTCGGGGTCGTCATGCGGACTCCAGGGTGGCGGCACCGGACGCCGCCGGGGCAAGAGGATGGAAGCAGCGAACCTGATGCTCCGCCGGGCCGTCAAGTACAGGGCGTGCCGTGCGGCAGCGCTCGGTCACATAGGGGCAGCGCGGGTTGAGCAGGCAGCCGCGAGGCCGGTCGTGCTGACCCGGCACCATGCCGGGCAGGGCGTTGAGGCGCCGCTGCCCCTGCGCCCGCTCGGGCAGCGAGCCGAGCAGGGCTTCGGTGTAGGGATGGCGGGGGGCGTCGAACACGGTGTCGGCACGGGCGGTTTCGACCACCTGGCCGGCATACATCACCTGGACGCGGTGCGCGGCTTCGGCCACCACGGCGAGGTCGTGGGTGATGAGGATGAGCGACATGCCGCGTTCTTGCTGCAGGCGCAGCAGAAGATCCATGATCTGCGCCTGGATGGTCACGTCCAGCGCCGTCGTGGGCTCGTCGGCGATCAGCAGCTTGGGGTTGCAGGCGATGGCCATGGCGATCATCACCCGCTGGCTCATGCCGCCGGAGAGCTGATGCGGATAGGCGCCGAGGCGGTGGCGCGGGTCGGGAATGCCCACCTGCGCCAGCAGCTCGGCGGCCCGCTCGCGGCGACCGCGGGCGTTGCCGCCCTCATGGATTTTCAGCGCCTCCATGATCTGCCATCCCACGGTGAAGCTGGGGTTCAGGCTGGTCATGGGCTCCTGGAAGATCATGGCGATGTCACCACCCGTGATGGCGCGGCGCCGCTTGGGCGGCAGGGCCAGCAGATCCTGGCCATCGAACATCAGGCGGTCGGCGCTCACACGGCCGGGATAGGCGATCAGGCCCATGAGCGCGAGCGAGGTGACGCTCTTGCCCGAGCCGGACTCGCCGACGATGCCCAGCACTTCGCCGGGTTGCACGGTGAGGCTGACGCCGTCCACCGCGCGGAAGGGTTGGTCTGCGGCGCCGAATTCGACGCGCAGGTTCTGAATGTCGAGAAGGGCGGCCATCAGCGTTTGAGTTTGGGGTCCAGGGCGTCGCGCAGGCCGTCACCCATGAGGTTGAAGGCGAGCACGGTGATCAGAATGGCCAGACCGGGAAAGGTCACCACCCACCAGGCGCTTTGCACGAACTGCATCGAGTCGGCCAGCATGGTGCCCCATTCGGGGGTCGGCGGCTGTGCGCCCAGGCCCAGAAAGCCCAGCGCCGCGGCGTCGAGGATGGCGCTGGAGAAGCCCAGCGTGGCCTGCACGATCAGCGGCGCGGTGCAGTTGGGCAGCAAGGTGGAGAACATCAGTCGCAACGGCCCGGCACCCGCCACGCGGGAGGCCATCACATAGTCCTTGCCGGATTCGGCAATGACCGAAGCCCGGGCCAGGCGAATGTAGAACGGTATGTTGACGATGGAGATCGCGACGATGGCATTGGTCAGGCTCGGCCCCAGAATGGCCACGATGGCGATGGCCAGCAGCAGGCTGGGCACCGCCAGCATGATGTCCACCAGACGCATCACCACCCCGTCGACCCAACCGCGGTAGAACCCGGCCACCAGGCCCAGCACCACGCCCACGGCCAGCGAGAGTGTCACCACCAGCAGGCCGACGAACAGCGACAGGCGCGAGCCGTAGATCAGCCGCGACAGGATGTCGCGTCCGACGGCGTCGGTGCCCAGCGGATAGGTCCAGCTCCCGCCGGGCAGCCAGGCGGGGGGCTGCAGAAATGCCGTCTGGTCCTGGTTGATCGGCGAGTGCGGGGCAAGAATGGGGGCGAAGAGGGCGATGAGCACCAGCGCCACGCTGACGGCCAGACCCAGCAGGGCCCCCTTGTTCTCGCGGAAATAGCGCCAGACCTCGATGGCGGGATGGGGCGGTCGGGTGTCCACATGGGCGAAGGCGTGGCCCTCGGCCGCATCGGACGCGGCGTCCAGCGCGAGTTCGCGCTGCGGATCGGTTTGCATATCGGCGTCCTTCCGGTTCAGCGCGTGTGGCGGATGCGCGGGTTGATGAGGCCGTAGGTCAGATCCACCAGCAGATTGACCAGGATGATCACGCTGGAGATCAGCAGGATGCCGCCCTGCACCACGGGGTAGTCGCGCTGGTTGATCGCCTGCACCATCCACTGGCCGATGCCCGGCCAGGAGAAGATGGTTTCGGTCAGGATGGCTCCGGCGAGCATCACCCCGACCTGCAGCCCCGTGACGGTGACGACCGGAATGAGCGCATTGCGCAGCGCATGCACCAGAATCACCCGCCACGGCGAAGCGCCCTTGGCGCGCGCGGTGCGCACGTAGTCCTCGCCCAGCACCTCCAGCATGGACGAGCGCGTCATGCGCGCGATCACCGCCAGCGGAATGGTGCCCAGCACGATGGCCGGCAGGATGAGGTGCTTGAGCGCGTCCTTGAAGGCGTCGTAGTCGCCGGCCCTGAGGGTGTCGATCAGCATGAAGCCGGTATGCGGCGTGATCCAGAACTCGGGCGAAAGTCGCCCCGACACCGGCGTCCAGCCCAGTTGCACCGAGAACAAGAGAATCAGCAACAGTCCCCACCAGAAGATGGGCATGGAGTAGCCGGTCAGGCTGGCGGTCATCACGGTATGGTCGATCCAGCTGCCGCGTTTGACGGCGGCCAGCACGCCCGCGGGCAGACCGATCAGGATGGCAAACAGAATGGCCGCCAGCGACAGCTCGACCGTCGCCGGAAAGCGCTGAAGAAAATCATGCATCACCGGCGTGCGGGTGAAGATGGAGGTGCCCAGGTTGCCGTGCAGCGCGTTCCAGTCATACATCACGAATTGCTGCCACAACGGCTTGTCCAGCCCGAGCTGATGCAGCATTTCGGCATGGCGCTGCGGCGTGAGCCCGCGCTCGCCGACCATGATGGTGACCGGGTCGCCGGGAATGAGGTGGATGAGGGCGAAGCTGAGCAGACTCACGCCCAGCAGCGCCGGGATCACCAGCGCCAGGCGTTTGAGGAGAAAGGAAATCATGCGGGGCGTGCGAAAGAGGCGACAAGGCAACGCCGCGCCGCGCCGCTTGCCGCCGGATGGGCGGTGAATCGGCGATGAGGCGAGGCATGCGGAGCAGAACGACAACCGGCCGGATCGCCGCGAACCGCGCAGGGTTCACGCGATCCGGCCGGTTGCCGAGGAAGAGACTTACTGCAGGCTCACGCCATAGAACACGTGCACCCCGGTCGGCTGAATCTTGTAGCCGTGGACCTTGGTGGACATGGGCATGAAGTCGGTCGAGTAGTCGATTGGCACCCAGGGCACCTGCTGATGGAAGACCTCTTGCGCCTGCTCGTAGAGCTTGGTGCGTTTGGCCACGTCGCTGGTTTGCTGGGCTTCGGTGGTCAGCTTCTGGAAGGGCTGATAGCACCATTCGGCGATGTTCTGCGTGGTATGCACGCCGGCGCAGCCCAGCAGGGTGTTGAGGAAGTTGTCAGGGTCGCCGTTGTCGCCGGTCCAGCCCATGAGCGCGGTCTGGTGTTCGGCCTGACCCAGGCGCTTGAGGTACTCACCCCACTCATAGGTCACGATCTTGGCTTTCACGCCGATCTTGGCCCAGTCGGACTGGATCATCACCGCCATGCGGCGCGCGTCCGGGTTGTAGGGGCGCGAAACAGGCATGGCCCAGAGGTCGGTCTCGAAGCCATTGGGGTAACCGGCCTTGGCCAGCAGCTTCTTGGCCTCGGCCGGGTCGTAGGAGTAGTCTTTGATGGCCTTGTTGTACGACCAGATGGTCGGTGGCATCGGGTTGACGGCCACCGTGCCCGTGCCCTGGAAGATGGCATCGACGATGGACTTCTTGTTGATGGCCATGTAAAGCGCTTTGCGCACGTCGAGGTTGTCGAACGGCTTCTTCTCGGTGTTGAAGGCCAGATAGCCGACGTTCAGGCCCGGCTTGGACTCGACCTTGATGGCCTTGTCGGCCTTCATCGCGGCGATGTCGGTCGGGTTGGGGTAGGCCATGATCTGGCACTCGCCGGCGCGCAGCTTGGCCCAGCGCACCGAGGCGTTGGGGGTGATGGCGAACACCAGGTTGTCTATGGCGGCCTTGCCGCGCCAGTATTGCGCGAAGGCCTTGTAGCGGATCATCGAATCGGGCTGATAGGCCACGAGTTCGAACGGGCCGGTGCCAATGGGCTTCAAGTCCAGATCCTGCTTCTTGTTTTCCTTGGCCAGCTTGTCGGCGTACTGCGCCGAGTCGATCGAGGCGAAGTCCATCGCCATATTGGCGAGGAAGGGCGCGTTGGGTACGTTGAGGATGAACTGCACCGTGTACGGATCGACCTTCTTGATCTCCTTGATCATTTTCGGCATGTCCATGCCATCGAAGTAATCGTAGGTGCCGCCCGAGACCATGTGGTACGGATTGTTCTTGTCGAGCATGCGGTTGAAGGTGAACAGCACGTCGTCGGCGTCGAAGTCGCGGGTGGGGGTGAAGCCGTAGTTGGTCTGGAACTTCACGCCCCGGCGCAAATGGAAGGTGTAGGTCTTGCCGTCGGCCGACACGTCCCACGACGTGGCCAGTCCGGGCACGATTTCGGTGCTGCCGGGCTTGAACTCGACCAGACGGTCATAAATGGTGCGCGAGCTGGCATCGAAGGTGGTGCCATCGGTGTAGAGCGCGGGCTGGAAGCCGTTGGGGTTGCCCTCGGAGCAGTACACCAAGGTCTTGGCGGCCAGCGCGGGCAGGCTGAAGGCCGCAAGCGACGCGCCCAGCGCGAGTGCGGCAATGGACTTTCTCATGGAAGTTTCCTTATGGGTTGTGAACGGTTGGGTTTCAAAAAAGCGGCCCGAGTCTATAGCAAGTTTTGCGCCCAAGAAGCGCAAATCCTGCAGCAACCCGCCGCAATCCCTGATGAAGGGGCGAATTATCAGAACGGCTTCCGTATACGTCAATCCTGCGGTTTACCCGGCGAAGCGCCTTCGCAACTGGCCTGGCAACACGGTGGGTGGACGGCTCTCCGCCAGGCGGTAAAAGCGGCTGTGCCGAAATCGGTCACAATGCGTGACAAGAGATTTTCTGGAGCTCGCCATGAATGACAGCTTTCGCCAACGCAACACCGCGTTTTTCGACCAAATCGGTCGCCTGATTGAGCGCTCGCCGCTGCACGATGCGCAGCGCAACCTGCGGGCTCTGGCGCATTCCGCCGCCGGACGGCTCGATCTGGTGACGCGTGAGGAGTTCGACGCCACGCAGCGCATGCTGCTGGCCGCGCGCCAGCAGATCGATACGCTCGAAGCCCAGGTGCGCGAACTGCAGGCGCGTCTGGACAGCGGCGCGCAGTCGGCGCCCACATCGCCCGAAGACGCCTGGCGCTGATTCGGCGCGCATGTCGCTGGCGCAGGTTGCCAGCCGGGCTTTGTTGGGCATGGAGGCGCCGCCGGTCACGGTCGAGGTGCATCTGTCTCCCGGTCTGCCCGGCTTCACCATCGTCGGCCTGCCCGAGGCCGAAGTCCGGGAGGCGCGCGACCGTGTGCGCAGCGCCCTCCTCAACAGCGGTCTGGGCTTTCCCTCGAACAAGCGCATCGTCGTCAACCTGGCGCCGGCCGATCTGCCCAAGGAATCGGGCCGCTTTGACCTGCCCATCGCGATCGGGCTGCTGGCGGCGCAGGGCCTGATTCCGGCCGGGCGGCTTCAAGGGCATACCTTCGCCGGCGAGTTGTCGCTCACCGGCGAACTGCGCCCCACGCGAGGCGCTCTGGCCATGGCCTGCGCCCTGGCTTCGCAGCGGCCGGAGGCGGGCGATGACCTCAGGCTGGTCTTGCCGCAGCAAAGCGCGGAAGAAGCGGCGCTGGCGCAGGCGGCCACGGTTCTTGGTGCACGCGACCTGCTGCAGGTCGTGGCCTATCTGCTCGAACAGGATGGTGCCGCGCAGCGCGTGACGGCCGCCGCCACCACGCTGGCCCATGCGTCCGGACCCGATATGGCCGAGGTGCGCGGCCACAGTGCAGCCAAGCGGGCCCTGGAGATCGCCGCGGCCGGAGGGCATCATGTGCTCATGGTGGGACCGCCGGGCAGCGGCAAATCCATGCTGGCCCAGCGTTTTGTCGGCCTGCTTCCGCCCTTGACCCGCGAGCAGGCGCTGGAGAGTGCGTCGGTGCTCAGTCTGGTGGGGCGGTTCGACCCGGCGCAGTGGGGGCGCCGTTTTGTCCGCAGCCCCCATCACACGGCGTCCGCGGTGGCGCTGGTGGGGGGCGGTGCGGGCACGATACGGCCGGGCGAGATTTCCTTGGCGACCCACAATCTGCTTTTTCTCGATGAACTCCCGGAGTTTGATCGGGCCGTGCTGGAAAGCCTGCGCGAGCCGCTGGAAACCGGGCGCATCCACATTTCCCGCGCGGCGAGGCAGGCGGAATTTCCGGCGCAGTTCCAGCTGATCGCCGCGATGAACCCCTGTCCCTGCGGGTATCTGGGCCATGCCACTCGGGCGTGTCGCTGTACGCCGGATCAGATCGCGCGTTATCAGGGGCGCATTTCCGGGCCGCTGCTCGACCGGATCGATATCCAGGTGGAGGTCGGCGCCATAGCGCCCGAAACCTTGCTGCAGTTGCCACAGGGCGAGACCAGTGCGCAGATCGCAACGCGCGTGGCGGCGGCCGCCGAAGTCCAGATCGCCAGACAGGGCGTGCGCAATGCCCAGCTGCAGGGCGCCGAGTTGGATGCGCATTGCGTGCTCGATCCAGCCGGCAGCGCGTTTCTGAGCCAGGCCATGACGCGGCTGGGCGCATCGTCCCGCCAGGCGCACCGGGTGCTGCGCCTGGCGCGCACCATCGCCGATCTGGCCGGGGTGCAGTCCATTGCGCTGAACCATCTTGCCGAAGCCCTGCAACTGCGCCGTGCGCTTGCGCAAGCGTGAGCTTGTGGCACGGCCCGCCCGCGGGGCGCACAAAAAAAAGCCAGGTGCGTTGCGCACCTGGCTGGAAATGCCCGGATCGGGGGGAGAGTCTGAGGAGCAGACTACCGGGCAACTTGGAGGGCCACAGGATTGAGCATGAGCTCGAACCACAGCAGCACCAGTTCTGTTCGGTGAAACTCCAAAAAGTTCAGTCCATTTTGTAACGCCCGATCTTTCCCGTCAATCAGCGAGGGGCGTGTGGCAACACCCCACGAACAGAGGGTGTTGCCGGTGTGAAATCGTGTACGGCGATCATGGGATCGGGTTCAGGCCGCCGTCGGAGCCCAGCTGCACGCGCTGGCCCACGGGCGGGGCGACCTTGAGTTGCAGGGTGCGGACCTGGCCGTCGTCCATGCGGACCTGCACGTCGTACACCGTCTGCGAATCGACACGCTTGGCGATCTCGTTGCCCGCGAAGCCGCCGCCAATCGCTCCGGCAACCGTGGCCAGCTTGCGGCCGTCACCCCCGCCAACCTGATTGCCGAGAAGGCCTCCAACGATACCCCCGGCAATGACGCCGACGGGGCTGTTCTGCTGCGAATGAACCTGGACGGGGGTGACCGCGGCCACGGTGCCGCAATGGCTGCAGACGGGTTGCTGCGGGGCGACGGGCGCGGTCTGCGGGGCGAACTGCTGAGGTGCAAACTGTTGCGGCGCGGCTTGCTCGGAGGCTTGGGCCTGCCGCACGACGGGCTTGGGCTGGGGTGCGGCAGCCTGTGTTTGGGCGGTCGAGGGTGGCGCGGTGTTCTTGGTCTCGGCGGTTTGGGTGGCTGGCACAGTCGCTGCCGCTGTGCTCTGGGTTTGGGTGGGCGGAGCGCTCGCGGCCTGGGGTGCCGAAGCCAGGGCCGTGCTGGTGGGGGCCGTCACCGCCGAGGCGGCGGCCACGGGTTTGCCGCCCGAACTGTCGCTGAGCTTGTAGAGCACCGCGGCCAACAGCGCCACGATGACCGCACCCATGACGAAGACTGCAATCCAGACGCCTTTTCCCGGTGTTGTGGCGTTCTGCGGAGGAATGGATGACATGAAGTTCTCCCGTGGTTTTGGTGAATGGTGTGTGTGCATGCTCAACGTCTCAGGCCGCCTTTTTGCCGACAGCCGAGGGCCGTGAGTCGGCTCAACTGCCGCTGGCCTCCAGCGCCTGGTCCAGATCGGCGATCAGATCGTGCACGTTTTCGATGCCGATCGACAACCTCACCATGTCCTCACTCACCCCGGCCGCTTCCAGCTCTTGTGGGTTGAGCTGGCGATGGGTGGTCGTGGCCGGGTGGCAGGCGAGCGACTTGCAGTCGCCGATGTTGACCAGCCGCGTAAAGAGCTGGAGGGCGTCCTGCAGCTGCGCGCCTGCCTTCCTGCCGCCTTTCAGCCCGAAGCTCAGAATGCCCGAGGCCCGGCCATGCATCAGCCGATGCGCGATGTCGTGATCGGGGTGGTCGACCAGCCCGGCGTAGCGCACCCAGGCCACGCGCGGATGCTTCTGCAGATGCGTGGCGATGTGCAGCGCGTTGGCGCAGATCCGGTCCATGCGCAGCGGCAGGGTTTCGATGCCCTGAAGAATGAGGAAGGCGTTGAGCGGCGACAGTGCCGCGCCCATATTGCGCAAGGGCACCACGCGGGCGCGGGCGATGAATGCGGCGGCACCGAACTGTTCGGTGTAGCTCACGCCGTGATAGCTCACGTCGGGCTCGACCAGGAGTTTGAAGCGGTCGCGGTGCGCGGTCCAGTCGAACTTGCCGGCATCGACGATGGCGCCGCCCACGCTGTTGCCGTGGCCGCCGAGGTATTTGGTCAAGGAGTGCACCACGATGTCCGCACCGTGCTCGAACGGACGGCAGAGGTAGGGCGAGGGCACGGTGTTGTCGACGATCAGCGGCACCCCGGCGGCATGCGCCACGGCGGCGAGCGCGCCGATGTCGGTCACGTTGCCCAGCGGATTGCCGATGGTTTCGCAAAACACCGCGCGGGTGCGGTGGTCGATCAGCCGGGCAAAGCTGTCGGGGTCGCGCGGATCGGCAAAGCGCACCTCCAGCCCTTGCCGCGGGAAGGTGTGGGCGAACAGGTTGTAGGTGCCGCCATACAGACGGCTGCTGGAGACGATGTTGTCGCCGGCCTCGGCCAGCGTTTGAATGGCCGCGGTGATGGCGGCCATGCCCGAGGCCACCGTCAGCGCCGCGACGCCGCCTTCGAGGGCCGCGACGCGCTGCTCCAGCACGTCGTTGGTCGGGTTCATGATGCGGGTGTAGATATTGCCGGCAACCTTCAGGTCGAACAGATCGGCGCCATGCTGGGTGTTGTCGAAGGCGTACGACACGGTCTGATAAATGGGCACGGCCACCGCGCGGGTGACCGGATCGGGTTTGTAGCCGGCGTGGACGGCAAGCGTTTCAAATTTCATGAAGAGTCTCCTGTGTGGGGTTTGGGTGGCGTCAACAGACCCCAGCCTACTCACCTCGCCGGGTGAATCCAAAGATCGAATCGTCAGAAGGATATGCCGACAGAAAGACCGATGAAAGACCGTGAACCGGCCCTCGGTTCATTCCAGTGTCGGCGCGGACTCGTCGGCGGGCGAGAGCGTCACCATGGGCCGGTGGCGCTGCTGGGTCTGAAAGTAGGCCGACGGCGTCGTGCCCAGCGTCTGGCGGAAGGTTTTGATGAAGGCACTGACGCTGTCATAGCCCAGCGACAGAGCGACGTCCTTGACGGCGCGGCCGGTCGCCAGCCATTCCAGCGCCTGGGTCAGTCGGGCCCACTGGCGCCACTGCGCGAAGCTCATGCCAGTCTCCAGCACGAACTTGCGGCTGAGCGTCCGGGGGCTGATGTCTGCCCAGCGGGCCCATTGATCGAGCGTGCGTGCGCTGGCGATATGGTCGAGAAGGCCGCGCGCGATGCTCAGCAGCCGGGCGTCCTGCGGCCATTGAAGCTGCAGGGGGCGGGCCCGTGACTGCCGCAATTCGTCGAGCAGTACCAGCAGCAGACGCATGCGGCTGAGGTCCAGCGGGACATCGTGAGGCCAGCTCAGCGCCTTCTGCAGGATCAGCGCCACCAGCGGATTGACCGGGTAGCTGGTTGGCTCCGCCGGCAGGTCGCCGCAGAGTTGCGGTGCCAAGAAGGCGCCGTAACCGGCCGTCGGACCATAAGACTGCACCGCGTGCGCCACGCCTGGCGGCATCCAGCCGATGGTTTGTGAGGGGGAGAGCTGCCGCCCCTGGGCGGTTTCCACGATCACCAGCCCTTCGTTGAGCAGGAACAGGGTGCCGCGCGCATGGCAGTGCGTTTCAGGATCCATGGCCAGCGGGTTGCGCACGCTCACCGCGATCAACTCGGCGCCTTCGAGATGGTTGATTCGCTGGAGAAGTTCCGCTTTGCTGCATTCGCAGTCGGAGGGTGGGGCGTGGTCAGGGCGCATTTTGGCGTGTTTGCGATATTCATTGGCATAGTAAAGCAACCCGGCCATTTCTTCTTCGCCTAGCATGCCGAACATTCGTCCCATCGAATCGGGGGAGCGTGGTCGGCAAAATTCCGAGGCACCTCCTAGAATCAGCCGTCTTTCGCACAGCAGGAGGCGTCCTCGCCGACAGGTGAGGGCCTCCGGCAACGCGCTGTGTTTGCCTCCTTTCCTTCCCGTTGCTCCTCCGTCTTTCCGGAACGCGCCCTATGCAGAATTTGCCCGCGACTCCTCGCGTCTTGTGGTTGTCCCTCTGCGCCGCCCTGCTCGGGGGTTGCACCACGGTCGGCCCCGATTTCCAAACGCCCAAGGCGCCCGCCGCAGCGCAATACACGCGCCAGGGCTTGCCCGCGCAGACAGCATCGGCGCCGGGTCCGCTGGGCGGGGTGCAGCGATTCCAGACCGCTGATCGCATCGCCCCCGACTGGTGGCGTGCGTATGGTTCCTCGCAGCTCGACGGTCTGGTGGATGCGGCGCTGCACAACAGTCCGTCGCTGGCCGCGGCCGAAGCCACGCTGCGGCAAGCCCAGCAGACTTATGAGGCTCAGGCCGGTTCCACGCTTTACCCCACGGTGAATGCCAAGCTCGGTGCGAGTCGCAACCAGGCGAATGCGGCGAGCACCGGCCAGAGCGGCGATAGGACGACCACCTACAACCTCTATAACGCAGGCATTGCGGTGGGTTACGACTTCGACCTGTTCGGGGGCAACCGCCGCGCTCTCGAAGCCCTGGCGGCGCAGGCGCACTATCAGCAGTTCCAGCTCGAAGGCGCAAGGCTGACCCTGGCTGCCAATGTGGTCACCGCCGCCTTCACCCAGGCCCAGCTCGGCGCCCAGATCGAAGCCACCGAGGCCATTCTGAAGGCGCAGCAGAACCAGCTCGAGATTGCCCGCAAGCGGTTTGCGCTCGGCGCCGCCGCCCGTACCGATGTGCTGACTCTGGAAACCCAGGTCGAGCAGACGCGCGCCAGCGTGCCCCCGCTGCGCAACAAGCTTGAGCAGACCGATCATCTGCTGGCGGTGCTGATCGGCAAGGAGCCCGGCGCGGCCGACTTGCCGCGTTTCACCCTGTCGGCCTTTGCGCTGCCGCAGACGCTGCCCGTGGTCGTGCCCTCGGCGCTGGTGCAGCAGCGGCCTGACATTCGCGCCAGCCAGGCCTTGCTGCATGCGGCGACGGCGCAGTACGGGGTGGCGATCTCCAATCTGTATCCGCAGATCAACCTCAGCGCCAGCCTGGGCACCCAGGCGCTCACGATGGGCGCCTTGTTCGGCCCCGGTTCGGCCGTGTGGTCGCTGGCCGGCAGCCTGGCGCAACCGTTGTTCAACGCCGGGTTGAAGGCCGGGGCGAACGCGGCCGAAGCCAGTCTCCAGGCGGCCGGGGCCAACTATCAGCAGACGGTGCTGCAGGCTTTGCGCAATGTGGCCGATGCGCTGCGCGCCCTGGAGAACGATGCGCAGACCTTGCAGGCGCAGGCCGCAGCGGATGCATCGGCCCAGGAGTCGCTCAAGCTCGTCGACCAGCAATATCTGCTCGGTGCCGCCAGCTATCTGCAGCTGCTCACCGCGCAGCAGCAGGCGCAGCAAACCCGCATCGGCCTCATTTCGGCGCAGGCCCAGCGTTTGGCCGACAGCGCAGCGCTGTACCAGGCCATGGGCGGCGGCGTGATGAACGATGCCGCCGTCCAGGGCTCGCCGCCCGCGGCGCAACCCGCCCAGGCGTCGGCCCAGTAATGGCCACCCCCTTTCCGATCACACCAAACAAGACAGCATTCGGAGTTCAGAGATGACCAAAGGCACAACCAAGCGCATGATCATCATGCTCATCATCGCCGCCGTATTGATCGGGGGACTGGTGTGGTTCCAGCACTTCAAGAACACCATGATCGCCAAGGCGATCAAGGGCATGTCCAACCCGCCGCAGACCGTGTCGACGCAGGTGACGCAGTCATCGGCCTGGCAGCCCACGGTGGAAGCGCTGGGCAATCTGCGCGCGAGCCAGCAGGCCTCGTTGAGCCCGCAGGTTGCGGGCATCGTCACCGCCATCCACTTCCGCTCCGGCGAGAAGGTGCGCGCCGGACAGGTTCTGGCCCAGCTCAGCGACGCGCCGCAGCGCGCCCAGCTGGCGCAACTGCAGGCCCAGGTGGGTCAGTTGCAGGCCCAGCTCGATCTGGCGCAGACCACGCTGAAGCGCGATGAGGCGCAGCTCAAGGTTCAGGCCATCAGCCAGGCCGCCGTGGACACCGATCGTGCCAATGTGACCAGCGTGCAGGCCCAGCTCAAGGCGCTGGCCGAGCAGATCAACGCGCAGAAGGCGGTGCTGGCGCAGGCCACCATCACCGCGCCGTTCTCGGGCGTGCTGGGCATCCGTCAGATCAACCTCGGCCAGTATCTGGCGCCAGGCACGGCAGCCGTCACGCTGCAGGCCCTCGACCCGATGGAGATCGACTTCACCGTGCCGCAGAACCAGATCGATCTGGTGCATGTGGGCATGAAGGCGCAAGTGACCACCAATGCCGTTGCCGGCAAGACCTTCGAGGCCAAGGTGATTGCGGTCGAGCCCCAGGTGAGCACGACCACCCGCAACCTCACCGTGCGCGCCAGCATTCCCAACCCCAAGGGTGAACTGCTGCCCGGTGTGTTCGCCACCGTTCGTCTGACCGACGGCGAGCCGCATGACTACATCACTCTGCCCAATGCGGCCGTGGCCTACAACCCCTATGGGGCAACCGTCTTCCTGGTGAAGGACGATGGCAAGGACGCCAACGGCAAGCCCAAGTACGTGGCCGAGCAGCGCTTTGTCACGACGGGCCTGACACGCGGCGACCAAGTGGCCATCGTCAGCGGACTGAAGGCCGGCGAGACCGTGGTCACCGCAGGCCAGCTCAAGCTGCGCAACGGCACGCCGGTGTTGATCAACAACAGCGTGCAGCCGGCCGACAGTGCCAACCCGCAAGTGCCCAACTCCTGAACCGGCCGCCCGCGATGAACAAGAAATTCACAGACATCTTCATTGATCGCCCTGTGCTGGCCATCGTGGTCAGCCTGGTGATTCTGGTGCTGGGCCTGCGCTCCGTGGGCCTGCTGCCGGTGCTGCAGTATCCCTATACGCAAAACGCGGTGGTCACCATCACCACGACCTATCCTGGTGCGGATGCCAATCTGGTGGCCAGCTTCATCACCACACCCCTGGAAAACGCCATCGCGCAGGCCAACGGCATCGACTACATGACGTCGAGCAGCGTGCAGAGCAGCAGCACCATCACCGCCAATCTGCGGCTGAACTACGACCCGGACAAGGCGCTCACCGAGATCAACACCAAGGTGAACTCGGTGCTCAACCAGCTGCCTTCCGCGGCTCAGAAACCGGTGCTCACCGTGTCCATCGGTCAGACCATCGATGCCATGTACATCGGCTTCTACAGCAATGTGCTGCAGCCGAACCAGATCACCGACTACATCACCCGTTCGGTGCAGCCCAAGCTGCAGTCGATCGACGGGGTGCAGACCGCCGAGATCCTCGGCGCCAAGAACTTCGCGCTGCGCGCCTGGCTCGATCCGAACAAGCTCGCCGCTTACGGCCTGACCGCTGCCGATGTCTATTCGGCCCTGGCCGCCAACAACTACCTCTCGGCCACTGGCAACACCAAGGGCCAGATGGTGCAGATCAACCTCGCGGCCAATACCGACCTGAAGTCGCTGAGCAGCTTCCGCAACATGGTGGTGAAGTCGGTGAATGGTCAGGTGGTGCGGCTCGATCAGGTGGCTCAGGTCACCCTGGGGTCGGACGACTATGACAGCTCGGTGGCCTTCGACGGCAAGTCCTCGGTGTTCATCGGTATCCAGGTGGCGCCGGGCGCCAATCTGCTCGACGTCGTGGAGCGGGTGCGCAAGGCCTTCCCAGCCATCCAGCAGCAGTTGCCCGCAGGGCTGAATGGCGCCATCGTCTACGACTCGACCAAGTTCGTGACGTCGTCCATCGACGAAGTGGTCAAGACCCTGGTCGAGGCCATCCTGATCGTCACCGCCGTGGTGTTCATCTTCCTCGGCTCGCTGCGTTCGGTGATCGTGCCGCTGGTGGCGATACCGCTGTCCATCGTCGGCACCTTCACCATCATGCTGGCGCTGGGCTATTCGATCAACCTGCTCACCCTGCTGGCGATCGTGCTGGCCATCGGTCTGGTGGTGGATGACGCCATCATCGTGGTCGAGAACATCAGTCGCCACCTCGAAGAGGGCATGTCGCGGCACGATGCCGCCGTGCGCGCGGCGCGCGAGTTGGCCAACCCCATCATCGCCATGACCATCGTGCTCGTGGCGGTGTACGTGCCCATCGGCTTCATGGGCGGGCTCACCGGCGCGTTGTTCACCGAGTTTGCCTTCACCCTGGTGGGCACGGTGGTCATCTCGGCCATCATCGCGCTGACGCTGTCGCCCATGATGTGCTCGCACCTGCTGAAGGCGCCCGATCCGCAGAGCCGCAGCTGGCAGGACCGGCTGGTGCTGTTCCTCGACCACAGTTTCGAGCGCCTGCACAAGCGCTACGAGCGCACCCTCGACGGTTCGCTCAACTATCTGCCGGTGACGGCGGTGATGGCCGCCATCATTCTGGGTTCGATCTATTTCCTGTACTCCACGTCCATGTCGGAGCTGGCGCCGCAGGAAGATCAGGGCGTGCTCATCGCCGTGTCGTTCAACAATCCCACGGCCACCCTGGATCAGCGCGGGCTCTACGCCAAACAGGTCTACGACGTGTTCAAGACCTTCCCGGAAACCGACCACGTGTTCCAGCTCAACACGCCCAGTCAGGTGATCGCCGGCATGGTGCTCAAGCCCTGGGATGAGCGCGCGCGCACGGCCACGCAGATGCAGCCCGAGCTGCAGCAGAAGCTCAACCACATCGCCGGCAGCCAGATCGCGGTGTTCCAGCCGCCGCCGCTGCCAGGCTCGCGCGGCCTGCCCATCCAGTTCGTGATCACCACCACCGAACCGGCGAGCAAGCTCTACGACGTGTCGCAGAAGTTCCTGCAGGACGCCCTGAAGTCCGGGCAATTCATCTTCCTGCAGTCCGACCTGCGCATCGACCTGCCGCAGACCCGCATCAATGTCGACCGCAATATGGCGGCGCAGCTCGGCCTGACCATGCAGGACATCGGCTCGGCCCTGTCGGCCATGCTCGGCGGGGGCTACGTCAACTTCTTCGAACTTGACGGACGCTCCTACAAGGTCATTCCGCAAGTGGCGCAGCAATACCGCCTCAATGCCAACCAGTTGCGGCACTACTACGTCCGTACCTCGAGCGGAAGCATGGTGCCCTTGTCCACCGTGGTGCATCTGACCACCAGCGTGCAGCCCGAGACCATCAACCACTTCCAGCAGCTCAACTCGGCGACCATCCAGGGTGTGACCCTGCCCACGATCGCCCAGGGCGAGGCGCTGGACAATCTGGTGGCCTTGGCCAAGCGCACCCTGCCCACGGGCTACAGCTACGACTTCGCCGGGCCTTCGCGGCAGTACGAGCAGGAGACCGGCGGCCTGGTGCTGACCTTCGGCTTTGCGCTGGTCATCATCTTCCTGGCCCTCGCTGCGCAGTTCGAGAGCTTCCGCGATCCCATCATCATCCTGATCTCGGTGCCGATGGCGATTTCGGGCGCGCTGCTGTTCATCAATCTGGGCATCGGCCACGCCACACTCAACATCTACACCGAGGTGGGGCTGGTGACGCTGATCGGGCTGATCTCCAAGCACGGCATTCTGATCGTGGAGTTCGCCAACAATCTGCAGCGTGAAGGCCGGAGCAAGCGCGAGGCCATCGAGCATGCCGCGGGCATGCGGCTGCGCCCGATTCTGATGACCACGGCCTCCATGGTGCTCGGCGTGATGCCGCTGATTTTCGCCAGCGGTGCCGGTGCGGTCAGCCGCTTCAACATGGGGCTGGTGATCGCCAGCGGCCTGGCCATCGGCACCCTGTTCACCCTGTTCGTCGTGCCGGCCATGTACATGCTGCTCGGCACCGATCACAGTCACGAAGCCCGCGCTCAGGCGCTGCGCGAATCCGAGGCCAACGACCCGATGGCCCATCCCCCGGGCGGAGGCGCCTCGACCGCCCATTGAGGGATGCCGCAATCCCCTTGAAGCCGACCTTAGGGTCGGCTTTTTTCTTACAGCTTGTAGCGTTTTGAGAATCGTGTTTTCAGGAGAATGGTTGAACTAGCCAATTCACTTCCACAATCATGAGCGTTGAGGTTTACCCAGATGGACAGCCCATGAAGTCAGGCGCTCATACCCGCCTTGCATTCCGCGCCGATCTGCAAAGTCTGCGTGCGCTAGCCATCGTGCTGGTTATCGCGGCACACGCCGGCGTGCCCTTTCTGCAGGGAGGATATGTCGGTGTAGATGTCTTCTTCGTACTGTCGGGTTATCTCATATCCGGTCTTGTATGGGACGAGGTTCAAGGCACTCGCAGGTTCGATGCAGTCGGTTTCTACGCTCGAAGGTTCAAGCGTCTGGCGCCTGCGTTGATTCTGGTCCTGGTCAGCGTTGCAGTCTTTGGATGGCTTCTCAGTGGCCCACAACGACAGCTTGAAGATTCCGCAGCAGCAAAGGCCGCCGCGGTCTGGCTAAGCAACTTCTACTTCTCGGCTCGAGTCATCAACTACTTTTCCTCGGGAGCCACCAGCAATTTGTTTCTGCACACGTGGTCGCTTGGCGTCGAGGAACAGTTTTATGTCGTGTGGCCGTGGTTGATGCTCTTTCTGCTCGGCGCTTTCGCCTGGCAAGGCAGGCAGTTTGATCGCAGACGTCTCCTCGGCGGCTGGATCGCAATAAGCCTGATTTCCCTGGGTTTGGGCGTGTACTGGAGTCATACACAGCTCGAGCTGGCTTTCTATCTGATGCCGGGTAGAGCCTGGGAATTCGGGCTTGGTGCTTTGACCTTCGCGCTCCGAGAGAAGCTCGAGTTCCCAAGGTGGGCGCGAGCCATGCTAGGCAGGTCGATTTTGAATGCCCTTGGGTACGTTCTGATCATCGCAGCTGCGGTGACTCTCGACGACAGTTTGCGTTATCCGGGCTTGTTCGCTGTATGGCCTAGCGTTGGGGCGGTGTTTGTCTTGCTCGATCGTCCGGAGCGCGGCCCTGGGCAATGGTTGTCGCGCTTCCTCCTCCGAGCCCGTGTGCCGCAGTTCATCGGCAATGTTTCGTACAGCCTCTACCTGTGGCACTGGCCGGTTTTGCTCCTTGGTCAGTCGTTTCTCGGGCATTCCGCATGGGTACGACTGGGAATGGTCGCGCTGGCCCTGCTACTCGCATCGCTGACTTATTTTTGGGTTGAGCAGCCAGTGCATCGTCGGCGTTTGAGGTCACGCCCGTGGCCCGTTCTCGGCGCCGGTATTGTGTCCGCGGGCCTTGCATTCGTTCTGATGAGTCAGTGGCAGGATGCTGCGCGCGAGCTTCTGCAAAGCCCGCCTCAGCTCGAGCTCGATTTGGCTCGATGGGATCTCCCAGCTCTGTACTCGCATCCCGGTTGCGATACCTGGTACCACAGCGCTGATGTTCGAGTCTGTGATTTCGGCCCAGCCCAGGCCAAACACACAGCCGTGATTTTTGGGGACAGTGTCATGGCACAGTGGTTTCCAGCCATCGCCTCCATCTATTTGGCCAAACCGGACTGGCGTGTCGCAGTGCTGACCAAGTCCTCCTGTTCTGCCTCTCAAGTGAGTTATACCTACAACAAGGCCCACGGCATTTATGCAGTTTGCAATCTCTGGAGGCAAAGGGCCATCGCCGAAATCGAGAGGTTACGTCCCGACATCGTCTACCTGGGATCCACCCATTACGCTTTTACTCAGGGCCAATGGATCGAAGGAACGCGAAGCGTTCTAGCGCGTTTGAGTCCAGTGGTCGGATGCATTTTGGTCATGAATCCATCTCCAGAACTTGGATTCGACGGCATAGCCTGCTTGTCTGCTCGAGCAAATTTGCCGCATTGGCTGTCGAGGTGGAAAACCTGCTCGAACCCGCTCGCTGCGATCAGTGTCGACAGTGTCCACACTGCGCTGGAGATGGCCATTGCGCCTTTCGCGAATGCGCACTTGATAGATCTTCGGCATGTCATTTGCCCGCAGCAAACGTGTCGAGCCGAACTGCGTGGACAGGTTGTTTATCGGGATGGCCAGCACATGACGGCTTCGTTTGTGCAATCCCTTGCGCCAGCGTTGTTATCTGTCATTCCCACGGAGGCCCGCCCGCAGTAGGCAGGTTGGTAACGTTCAGTTGCAGACCAGTAATCCACGACGTCACCGACCAATGCACGTGGGCCGTTGTTGCGGGCATGGCGTTGTGCCATGTCCCACAGGAGTCTGACATGTCCGTTCGTTTTGCTGCCCCCTTGATGCTGGCCGTTGGCCTGACGCTGGGCGCGCCTGCGGCCTTTGCCGCGCCCCAGCCGGCGATGATGCATGCGCTGCGTGATCTGCAGCAGGCCCGCGCGGAGCTGCTGCGCGCCGCACCGGACAAGGGCGGCTGGCGCATGCATGCGCTGCAGCAGGTCGATCAGGCGATGGCCTCGGTGCGTGCGGGCATGCGTTATGCCAATCAACATTGAGGCCGCCTGGGCGCGCTGCGGCGTCCTGGCGGGCTCAGGTCTGCACGGCCACGGCTTCCAGTGAGCGCGCGGCGCGGCGTTCCCAGTCGGCCTTTTGATCGGGGCCGACGGGGCCGACGTTGAAATACTGGGCTTCGGGGTGAGCGAGGTAAAAGCCGCTCACGCTGGCGGCGGGAAGCATGGCCCAGCTTTCGGTCAGCGACATGCCGATGTCCTGCGCCTGCAACGCTGTGAACATGTCGCCCTTGACCGAATGTTCCGGGCAGGCGGGATAGCCAGGCGCAGGGCGGATGCCGCGATACTGCTCGGCGATCATCTCGGCCTGGCTCAGCGATTCTTCGGGCGCATAGGCCCAGAACTCGGTGCGCACGCGCTGGTGCATGCGCTCGGCAAGCCCTTCGGCCAGGCGGTCGGCCAGGGCTTTGAGCATGATGGCGGAGTAGTCGTCGAGATCGGCGAGAAAGGCTTTTTCCTTGGCGTCCACGCCGATGCCGGCGGTCACGGCGAACAGGCCGATGTAGTCGGCGCCGGTGCCCTTGGGGGCGATGAAGTCGGCCAGCGCGCGGTTCGGTCTGGGCACGCCATCGATCACCGGGCGTTCGGTCTGCTGGCGCAGGCCATGCCACACCATCAACTCGGTGCAGCGGCTCTCGTCGGTGTAGATCGCGATGTCGTCATCGTTCACGCTGTTGGCGGGCCACAGTCCGATGACGGCATGCGCCGTGAGCCAGCGACCTTCGATCAGCCGCTTGAGCATGCGCTGGGCATCGCCGTAGACGCGGCGGGCGGATTCGCCCACGATGTCGTCGGTGAGGATGTCGGGAAACTTGCCCGCCAGATCCCAGGTCTGGAAGAACGGCGCCCAGTCGATGCTGGCGGCGATCTCCGCCAGGTCATAGTTGCGGAACACGCGCCGGCCGATGAACTTCGGCACGGGCGGCTGGTAGGCCGACCAGTCGATGCGGGTCTTGTTCGCCCGCGCCTGCTCCAGAGAGACCAGCGGGGTGACGCGCTTGTTCGCGTGCAGCACACGCACCTTCTCGTAATCGGTTTCGATCTCGGCGATATAGGCCGCAGCCTGCTCGGACAGCAGGTTCTGCGCCACGCCCACGCTGCGCGAGGCGTCGGGCACGTACACCACCGGCCCGTCGTAATGCGGGGCGATCTTCACCGCCGTGTGCACCCGGCTGGTCGTGGCACCGCCGATGAGCAGCGGCATCTTGCGGCTGCGGAAATAGTCGTCGCGCTGCATCTCCGCGGCCACATGCTGCATCTCCTCGAGGCTGGGGGTGATGAGGCCGGACAGCCCGATGATGTCGGCGCATTCCTCGCGCGCCTTGGCCAGAATGTCCTTGGCGGGCACCATCACGCCCATGTTCACCACTTCGAAGTTGTTGCACTGGAGCACCACGGTGACGATGTTTTTGCCGATGTCGTGCACGTCGCCCTTCACCGTGGCGATCACGATCTTGCCCTTGGCCCGCACATCGCAGCCCGCGGCCTGCATCTCCAGCTTCTCGGCTTCGATATAGGGCAGCAGATGCGCCACGGCCTGCTTCATCACCCGCGCACTTTTCACCACCTGCGGGAGGAACATCTTGCCCGCGCCGAACAGGTCGCCCACCACATTCATGCCGTCCATCAGCGGGCCTTCGATGACGTGCAGCGGCCGCCCGCCTTCGGCACGCAAGGCCTGCCAGACTTCCTCGGTATCGTCGACGATGAAGTCGGTGATGCCATGGACCAGCGCATGGCTCAGGCGTTGACGCACCGGCAGTTCGCGCCAGGCCAGGCGGGCGGTGTCGTCCTTGGCCGCGCCCCTCACCGCTTCGGCCACTTCGAGCAGGCGCTCGGTGGCATCGGTGCGGCGGTTGAGCACGACGTCTTCCACGCGCTCGCGCAAGGACGGGTCGAGGTCGTCGTAGACCCCGATCATGCCGGCGTTGACGATGCCCATGTCCATTCCGGCCTGAATGGCGTGGTACAGAAACACGGTGTGGATGGCCTCGCGCACCGGCTCGTTGCCGCGAAAGCTGAACGAGACATTGGAGACCCCTCCCGACACCTTGGCGCCCGGCAGGTTCGACTTGATCCAGCGCGTGGCCTCGATGAAATCGACGGCGTAGTTGTTGTGTTCCTCGATGCCGGTGGCGATGGCGAAGATGTTGGGATCGAAGATGATGTCTTCCGGCGGAAAGCCGACCCGCTCCACCAGCAGACGGTAAGCCCGTTCGCAGATCTGTGTCTTGCGGGCGAAGGTGTCGGCCTGCCCCTGTTCGTCAAACGCCATGACCACGGTGGCCGCGCCATAGCGGCGCAGCAGACGGGCCTGGCGCAAAAATTCGGCCTCGCCCTCTTTCATGGAGATGGAATTCACCACCGCCTTGCCCTGCACGCAGCGCAGCCCGGCCTCGATGACCTCCCACTTGGAGCTGTCGATCATCAACGGCACGCGGGCAATGTCGGGCTCGCTCGCCATCAGGTTGAGGAAGCGCACCATCGCGGCCTTGCTGTCGAGCATGGCCTCGTCCATGTTGACGTCGATGATCTGCGCGCCGTTCTCCACTTGCTGGCGCGCCACGGCCAGGGCCTTGTCGTATTCGCCAGCGAGAATCATGCGGGCAAAGACCTTGGAGCCCGTCACGTTGGTGCGCTCGCCAATGTTGACGAACAGCGAGCCGGGGCTAACGACAAGCGGCTCCAGGCCTGAGAGTTGCAAAGGGGGCAGGGCGGGAGGAGTGGCGTCGTGGGACATGGTGATCTCAAGGGGAGTCGGCCTTCGCCACCGCGCAGGTGAAAGAAGGGATGAGCGCCGTTGAGACCCCCAAGCCTGACGCCCGGCGCACATTCGGCGACAGGCGCTGCAACGCTCCTTGGGAAGCCTTATTGTAAAGAAGCGCGCGTGCCCAGGGCATCGGCCCTACCATGTGGCGGTACCCCGCTTTTTGCCATGCCCGCCCTCCCTCCTTCCCAACAGACCGTCCATGCGACCTGGGCGCCGCGCATCGCGCAGTTGCTGTTGCGACAGCCCGGCCATCGCCTCACCGCCGAAGACGCCGTGCTCATCGCCGACCAGATGCAGGTGCGCTGGATGCAGGCGGGCACGCGCTTCATCCAGCAAGACGACGACACGCACGATGGCACCATCCTGATGCTGCTTTACGGCGAGGTCAGCGTGGAGAAAGCCCCGCTGCACCAGGGCGACAGTCTGGTGGTTTCCATCGCCAAGGCCGGGCAGATGTTTGGAGAAATGGGTGTTTTGCTCGATGCGCCTCGCAGTGCGAGCTGTGTGGCCTATTCCGACGTGGCGCTGGCCGAACTCAGCCGCGAGGCCCTGGAGCGCCTGGTGATCGACCACCCGGCGGCGGCGGCGCGGCTGGCGCTGGGCATCGCCAGCCGTCTGGCCGAGCATCTGCGCGACACGTCGAACAAGCTCAGTTCGATGTCGCGCCTGGTCAGCGCCATGCATCCGGCCATCCGCTCGCAGATGTTGGGGCCCAGATCCGGCTTCTCCCCCAGCCAGCTCGACGACCCTTCTCAGGGCTGAACGGCGTTGTCTAAAGCCGTCCGACGGCTTCGGCGGCCAGCCAGCTCACCACGCTGGCGAGCAGGAACACCAGAAATCCGATATGGCTTTCCATGCCCAGCCGCTCGGTGAAGAACCGACGCAGGCCATAGACGGCGAAAGGATAGATGACGACGGAGACGAAAAATCCTAACAAGGCGCGCTTCCTGAAAAAGCCGCCGCTCGCGGTGAACGGCGGGCCATGGCGCCTATTGTGTCGTCCCGGGCGTGTCAGAGGTGTGTGCGGCTGTAAAAGCGCGCTGATAAACGAAAACCGAGGCCGGAGGCGCGTTGCGCCAGGCCAGGCCCGAGCGGTGCACATGCAGCCCGAGTTCCTCGCGCAAGGCGCGTGAAACGGGGCTGGCATGCCCGTAGGTGAACTGGATAAAGCAGCCTCCGGGACGCAGCACCGAAAACGCCTCGCTCAGAATCGAGCGCTGCATGGTGCGCGGCATGGACAGCAGCCCCAGCCCGCTGATGACGGCGTCGGCCGGGCCCTCGGCCAGATAGCCCGAGGACTGGGCCGTGGTGCGCAAGGCGCACGCATCGGCCTGGATGATCTGAAGCTCTGGAAAACGCTGACGCAGCAGACCATGCAGCGAGGCGTCGCGCTCGACCACCAGCAGGTTGGCGCGGTGCACGCCGTGATCGACCAGTGCGCGGGTGAAGGCTCCCGTACCCGCACCGAGCTCGATCACGCGCTGCTGCGCCGGATTGCTGTCGGGCAACAGGGCCAGCGGTTTGAGCATTTTCTGGCTGAGCTGCCGCCCCGAGGGCAGCACCGCGGCCACGCCCATCGGGTCGCGGGCCCAGGCGCTCAGAAAGGTGCGGATCTGCTGCGCAGCGCGTACGCGGGAAACGGATGGGGTTGGTGTGGAGCTCATGCGGATGCAGGACAATTCCTCGGTTTGAAACCCATGTCGTACAAAGCCAGGCAACCCCGCGCCGAAGCGCCAGAACGGCCAGACGGATTGCACGCACACATTGAAGCCGGTTAGGACCGGTCTTGGGCTGTCTCCCTGCTGTTTTTTGATTGTGGATGCCGCAACTGAGCGCAACCTTAGCATGAACCCCGATCCCTTCGAACGCCCCGAACCGCCCGCGCTGAACTGGCATTGGCAGGGTCGGCAGGACTATCTGCCGACCTGGGACGCCATGCGCGCGCTGACCGAAACCCGCACCGCGGCGACGCCCGACCAGCTCTGGGGCGTGGAGCACCCGCCCGTGTTCACCCAGGGCCAGGCGGGTCGCCCGGAGCATCTGCTCGCGGCGCATGAAGTGCCGGTCGTGCAGACCGACCGGGGCGGGCAGATCACCTATCACGGCCCAGGCCAGGCGGTCATCTACCTGCTGCTCGACATTCGCCGACGTCACTGGATGGTGCGCGAGACCGTGCAGCGCATCGAGGAGGCGGTGATCCGCACCCTGGCGCGATGGGACATCGTCGGTCTGCGCCATCCTGGCGCACCGGGCATCTACCTCGCTTCGGGCGAGAAGATCTCGGCCCTCGGGCTCAAGGTGCGCAATGGCTGTACCTATCACGGGGTTGCCATCAACGTGGCCATGGATCTGCAGCCGTTCGGCTGGATCAACCCCTGCGGCTTTCCCGGACTTCGCACCCTCGACATGGCCAGTCTGGGCGTGCACGCCACCGTGGAGCAGGTCGCATGCGCCTTCGCCGAGGAATTCGGGCTGCTCTGGCAGACGCCGGGCGCCGGGCCTACCATGCGCGTCTGAGCCTCAATTTTCGCCTGCCGAGCCCTTACAGATGACCCCGCCCACCCCCCCTCTTGCCGACCCCACGATCAAACAGAAGGGGCAGGCCAAGACCGCTCGCATTCCCATCAAGATCGTGCCCGCGAGCGCCGCGCCGCTGCGCAAGCCCGACTGGATCCGCGTCAAGGCGGCGGCGCCTTCCTCGCAGTTCTATGCCATCAAAGGCCTGCTGCGGGAGCACAAACTGGTGACCGTGTGCGAAGAGGCCAGTTGCCCCAACATCGGTGAATGCTTCGGCAAGGGCACGGCGACCTTCATGATCATGGGCGACAAGTGCACCCGCCGCTGCCCGTTCTGCGACGTCGGTCACGGCCGCCCCGACCCGCTCGACTCCGAAGAGCCCGGCCATCTGGCCCGGGCCATCGCCGCCATGCGGCTGCGTTATGTGGTCATCACCAGCGTGGACCGTGACGATCTGCGCGATGGTGGCGCCCAGCACTTCGTCGACTGCATCCAGACCACGCGCGCGCTGTCGCCCAGCACGCAGATCGAGGTGCTCGTCCCCGATTTCCGCGGCCGGCTCGACAAGGCGCTCGATCTGTTCGCCGCCGGCCTGCCCGACGTGATGAATCACAACCTCGAAACCGTGCCGCGCCTCTACAAACAGGCCCGTCCCGGCGCCGATTACGCCCATTCCCTCAAACTGCTGGCCGATTTCAAGACGCGCTACCCGGGCATACCCACCAAGAGCGGGCTGATGGTCGGCCTGGGTGAAACCGATGATGAAATCCTCGACGTGATGCGCGACATGCGCACGCATGGCATCGACATGCTCACCATCGGCCAGTATCTCGCGCCCACCGGGCACCACCTGCCCGTGGCGCGTTATGTGCACCCCGACACCTTCGCCATGTTCGAGCGCGAGGCGATGGCCATGGGTTTCACCCACGCGGCCGTGGGCGCCATGGTCCGATCTTCGTACCACGCCGATCAGCAGGCGCATGCCGCCGGCCTCTGAGGTCGTGGCTTTGCGCCAGCGCACCTTGCGCCGCCTGGGTTGCGGCGACAATCGGTGCCGACTGTTCCGCATCCTTTTGGAGATCGCCTGATGAAGTTTCCCGCCTATGCGCTTGGCCTGTCCGGGCTCATTCCGTTCATCGCGCTGGGTTTGGCCGCCTGGGTTGCGCCCGAGACCTCGCTGACCGCCGTGGTGGTGATCCAGGCGCAGTATGCCGCGGCCGTCCTGGCGTTTCTCGGCGCGCTGTATTGGGGTGCCGCGTTGGCCCAGCCGGAGGGACAGGTCCAGCGCCCCTGGCTGTTGCTGGGCTGGGGCGTGGTGCTGCCCTTGTGGGCCTGGCGCATGACCTGGGCGTCGAACTGGGTCTACGGCATGAGCGGGCTGTTCATCGGCCTGGCCGTCGCCTACGGGGCCGATGTGATGCTGCGCCGGCAGTTGCCGTGGCCAGCGTGGTTCCTGCAACTGCGTCTGTGGCTCACCCTGGGCTCGCTGTTCGGTCTGGGATTGACCCTGGTGCGTCTCTACACCCTCAAGCCCGCGGGCTGAAACGGGTCACTCGGCCGTGGCCGAGGCGGCGCAGGCCGCGCACAGGCCCTGTACTTCAAGACGCGCGTGCCGGGTGACAAAACCCGTGGCCGCCACGGCCTGGGCGATGGCGGCGTCCATCGGCGCGTTGTGCAATTCCTGCACCTGGCCGCAGCGCTCGCAAAGCAGCAGGTGCGCGGCATGTGGCTGGTCCGGATGGTTGCAGCTGACAAAGGCGTTCAGGCTGTCGACGCGGTGGACCAGCCCTTGTTCCAGCAGGAAGTCGAGCGCGCGGTACACCGTGGGCGGCTTGGCGGCGTGATCCTCGGTGGACAACTGGGCCAGCAGGTCGTACGCCTTCACGGCCTCGGGGCGCGACTGCACCAGTTCCAGCACCCGGCGCCGAAGCGGCGTGAGGCGCACGCCGCGCGCGGCGCATAAGGCTTCGGCCTGCGACAAGGTGTTCTGCGCGGGATGGGAAGGGGGTGCGTGATGGCGATGGGCAGTCATGCGCGCAAGTATGCAACAAGGCGGCAGAGCGCAGGTCGGGCGGGCGTGATTCAGAGGGCAGATGCCGGGGTGGCAAGGTGGGGCGGCTCAAGGTCCATCGAGATGGCCAGGTGCACGCGGTTGCGTCCGGCGGATTTGGCTTCGTAAAGCGCCCGGTCGGCGCGGATGAGCAGATCGTCGAAGGCCTTGTCGGCCGACGCGGCCTGGGCCACGCCGATGCTGACCGTGAAGCTCGGGGCCTCGATGTCCAGCGTCCAGGTGGCCACATGCTGTCGCAGTCGCTCGGCCGCAGCCTGTGCCGATGTCAGCTCGGTCTGTGGCAGAAAAACCAGAAACTCCTCGCCGCCCATGCGGGCCACATGGTCGCTGGGCCGCGTGCCGTCCTGCAGCCGCGTGGCCAGGGCCTTGAGCACCTGATCGCCGACGGCGTGGCCGTGTTCGTCATTGATGCGCTTGAAGTGATCGACGTCGATCATCAGGACGCAGAACGGCAGATCCTTCTGGCGGTAGGACGCCCATTCGCGTTCCAGCAACTGCTGCGCGGCACGCCGGTTGAGCAGGCCCGTGAGGTTGTCGCGCAGCGCGAGATCGCGCAGGCGGCGCACCAGGCGCGCCATCAGCATGCCGCCGTACACGAGGCTGAGAAACGACATGATCACCAGCATGGCCAGCACGAGGGATTCGTTGACGGGATCCGGGCTGCGATACTCCGGCGCGGCTGCATGGCCCAAGAAGACCGCGAGGCCGCGCCAGATCAGTCCGGCGCACAGCAGCAGGGTCGGCATATGCAGCCCCCAGGTGAGGGGCGCGCCGAATTCCGCCGTCATGGGCGCATGCACGCCCCAGACGGCCCGCGCGGCGATCCAGGCGGTGAACAGGCAGACCACGGCGACGCGCCAGTGATCCAGCTCGGCGTCTGATCCGTAGACCAGCAGGCTGATCGCGGCCAGGGCGAGGGTGAGCGTCTGTTCCACGGCATGCGTCGGGCGTTCGAAAAACAGGGCGGCCGCGTGGCGCCCGGCCGCTGCGGAAAGCACCAGCAGGAAATCGGCGATCGAGTGGCCCAGCAGATCGGGCAGAACGCCGCGCAGCGCCAGCAGCGTGACCGAGGCGGCTCCGATGCCGCAAAACAAGGCCCAAAAGCGGGCGCTCCTTCCTGCTTGCCCCGCCAGCCGCTCGATGGCCAGCCAGGCTGCGGCAAAAATGCTCTGCTGCACGGCTACGGCGAGCAGCAGCCATTGGACGGTAGTGAGGCTGAAAGGCATGGGCGTTTCGGACGGCAATGCGCAGGAAGGCCTGTACGCGGCTCATTTTGCATGGCCTGGCCGACCCGACACGCTTTCCCGCAGGGGGTGGGTCGGGAACTGTGGGGTTTTGCCCGCACACTGTCGCAATTCAGCCTTCCTAACGACAAAGCCGCCCAAGGCGGCTTTGTGGTGCCGAAGCGCCTTCCCGGTTCAGCCCACTCAGGCCAGGGCTTCGTACAGGGGCAGGGTGAGGAAGTCGGTGAAGTCCGCGCCGGTGGCCATGGTCTCGAAAATCTGCGCGGCTTTGTCGAACTGGCCTTCGGCTCCGCTGGCTTTCACCTTGGCAAGTTCCTCGGGGATGAGGGCACGGACCATGTCGGAAGTGACCTTGCGGCCGTCGTCGAGCACGCCTTTGGGCGACTGGATCCATTGCCACACCTGGCTGCGGGAGATTTCGGCGGTGGCCGCGTCTTCCATCAGGTTGTGGATGGGCACCGCGCCGCTGCCCGACAGCCAGGCGCCGAGGTAGTGGATGCCGACGTTGATGTTGTTGCGCAACCCGGCCTCGGTGATGGGCGCCTCGGGGCGGAAATCCAGCAGGTCGCTGCCCGCGACGGTGATGTCGTCGCGGGTCTTGGCGATCTGGTTGGGTTTGTCGCCCAGCACGGCGACGAATTCCTCCATCGCCACCTGCACCAGTCCCGGGTGCGCCACCCAGCCGCCGTCGTAGCCGTCGGTAGCGTCACGGCGCTTGTCCATGCGGATGCCCTCCATGGCCTTGGCGTTTTTCTCGGGATCGTTCTTGATGGGGATGAGCGCGCTCATGCCGCCGATGGCTGGCGCCTGGCGCCTGTGGCAGGTCTTGAGCAGCAGCAGGGCGTAGGCGCGCATGAAGGGCACCGTCATGGTGATCTGCGAGCGGTCGGCCAGACAGAAGCTGCGGTCCACCTTGAATTTCTTGATGGCGCTGAAGATGTAGTCCCAGCGGCCGGCGTTCAGCCCGGCGCTGTGTTCGCGCAGTTCGTAGAGGATCTCGTCCATCTCGAAGGCGGCCAGAATGGTCTCGATCAGCACCGTGGCGCGGATGGTGCCCTGCGGCAGGCCGAGGGTGTCCTGCGCCAGCACGAACACATCGTTCCACAGCCGCGCTTCCAGGTGACTCTCCATCTTGGGCAGATAGAAGAAGGGCCCGGCGCCGCGGGCGACCTGCTCGCGCGCGTTGTGGAAGAAGAACAGACCGAAATCGAACAGGCTGCCGCTCACGCGCTGACCGTCCACCAGCATGTGCTTCTCATCGAGGTGCCAGCCCCGAGGGCGCACCTGCAGGGTGGCGATGGTGTCGCCCAGGGCGTAGGTCTTGCCGTTCTGCTCCAGCCGGATGGTGCGGCGGATGGCGTCGAAGAGATTGATCTGCCCCTCGATCTGGTTGTCCCAGTTCGGCGTGTTGGCGTCCTCGAAGTCGGCCATATAGCTGTCGGCGCCGGAGTTGAACGCGTTGATGATCATCTTGCGATCGACCGGGCCGGTAATCTCCACGCGGCGGCGCTCCAGGGCCTTGGGCAGGGGGGCGATGGTCCAGCTGCCGTCGCGCACGGTCTGGGTCTCGGCGAGAAAGTCGGGCCGCTCGCCGGCATCGAGCCGGGCGGTGCGGGCCTTGCGCGCCGCCAGCAGCGCCTGGCGGCGGGGCTCGAAGGCGTGGTGCAGTTTGGCGACGAAGGCCAGCGCCTCGGGCGTGAGGATGCGGTCGAATCCGGGCTGGAGGGATGCGGTCAGGGTGACGCCCTGCGGGGCGTTGAGGGAATTCATGGGGGCGATCTCCGTAAATGTGGACGAGGGCTTGCGTCTGCCGCGTCGCCACGGATTGCGCGGCGCGTCGGCAAACGCCCATCTTTTTGAGATGCCCAGAGTTTATGCTGCACCGCAATCGTTTGACAGCATGGCGTTAACCCTCTTCGTTTTGGCGATGTCAGGATGTCGTCAGGGATGGAATGCGGCAATGCAGCATCGCGCATGAGGGGGCGCCCGGCGGTCTGTCGCACAATCAAGGTTCATGACTTTTTCCGGGGCAATACGCTGCGGCTATGGACAAACTCAAACAGCTGGAGACTTTTGTCGCGGTGGCGACGCGCGGGAGTTTGACGGCCGCCGCGCAGGTCGAAGGGGTTGCGCCGGCCATCATCGGCCGCCGCATTGATGCGCTGGAAGCCCGTCTGGGCGTCAAACTGCTGCTGCGCACCACGCGGCGCATCAGCCTGACCGACGAGGGCAGCGCCTTTCTCGAAGACTGCCAGCGCCTGCTGGCTGAATTGCAGAACGCCGAGGCCAGCGTGAGCGCGGGCGGGGTCAAGGCCAGCGGTCATCTGCGCATCACGGCGCCGGCGGGCTTCGGCCGTCGCCATATCGCGCCGCTGATCCCCGGTTTTCTCGATCAACATCCCGAGGTGAGTCTCTCGCTCGACCTGACCGATCGTCTGGTCGATCTGGTCAACGAAGGCTACGACTGCGCGGTGCGTGTGGGCGATCTGGCCGATTCCTCGCTGGTCAGCCTGCGTCTTGCGGACAATCGGCGCGTCTGCGTGGCGGCGCCGGGCTATCTGCAGCGACACGGCACCCCGGCCGCGCCCGCCGATCTTGCGCGCCACCAGTGTCTGGCGTATTCGTCGGTGAGCAGCCAGCCGCGCGGCTGGATGTTCCAGGCCGACGGCGAGACCATGCATGTGCGGGTGACCGGGCGCATGGACTGCACCGATGGCGCCGTGCTGCACCAATGGTGTCTCGAAGGCCGGGGCATCGCCTGGCGTTCGTTATGGGAAGTCGGGATGAGTCTGCAGGACGGCAAGCTCGTCGCCATCCTCGAAGACTTTGCCGCGCCGCCCAATGGCATCTTCGCGGTGTTCACCCAGCGCAAGCATCAGCCCTTGCGGCTGCGCCTGTGGCTGGACTATCTGAAGCTGCACTTCACCCAGCGGGCGACCATGCAGACGGCCAGCTGAGCGTCAGGCCTGCTGGGCCAGCAGGCGGTCGATGAGCTGGTGGAGTTCGGCAAAGTTGGGGCTGCCGACATACTGCTTGACGATGTGGCCCGACTTGTCGATGAGAAAGCTCGTCGGCGTCAGGCGCACATCCTTGAAGGCCTTGGCCGTCTGCCCGCTGGCGTCGTAGGCCACGGTGAAGGGAAGCTGGCGCTGTTGCGCGAAATGCCGCACAAAGCTCGGATTGTCGTAGCTCATCGCCACGGCCACGAGGTCGAAGCCCTTGGGATTGAGCGCGTCGTAGGTCTTGACCATATCGGGCATTTCACCCACGCAGGTGGTGCAGCTCGTCGCCCAGAAATTCACCAGAACCACCTTGCCGCGGTACGACGAGAGATCGACGGTCTTGCCGTCGAGCAGGCTGAAGCTGGCATTCGGCGCCGCGGGTTTCTGGTCCATCGCCGACCAGCCCAGGTAGCCGCCAACAGCCAAGATGGCCAGAACGATGACGACGAGCAGCGATTTGGGCAGGGATTTCATGGGGAGCCTACAAAGGACATTCGAGGGTTCTGCGACGGACGGATTTTAGGCCGCATCGTCCATGACGCGCGCCACCCTGCCGACAGCACGGCAATTCAGGTCATTCAGCGCCGCCATGGGGGTGAAGCCGCGGCATCAATAAGGCAACTGCACCGGCCGACCCAGAGCCCAGTTGCGCTGCCAGTCGGACTGGTAGTGGGCGGCCAGGTCGGGGGCGTTCCAGACCACCAGCACATTCTCGGCGTTGCGATGCGCCGCCGAGTAGGTGTAGTTGAAGCTGCCGGTCTGCACGGTGCGGCCGTCGATCACCATGTATTTGTCGTGGAAGATCGGATAGACGTCGATCGAGCGCACCGCGATGCCCGCGTTCAACAAGATGCCCAGGGCGTGTTGCGCGTAGCGGGCTTCCTCCTTGAAGTTGCCCTTCCAGTCCACCAGCACCTGAACGTCCACGCCGCGCCTTTTCGCCTGCACCAGGGCCCGTGCAACGTCCGACGAGGTGAACAGATAGGCCGCCATCTGGATGCGCGAGTGGGCCTGCGCAATGGTGCGCAGCACCAGCGCGAGCGCGCCGCCGGACGGTGAAAAGCCGCTGGAGACAGCGCTGGTCGCGGCATCGACAGGCGGCAAGACCGTTTGTGCCTGCGCGGGCAGGACGCCGCTCAGGCCGAAGAGCGCCAGGGTGAGCATCAGTCCCAGAGACCGGGCGCGGGATCGCAAAGCATTCATGAGGGGTCAAGGCATCAAAAAGCCCGGCATCGCCGGGCTTGGTTCAACGAGCCGAAACAGGGGTAGGCCAGGCCTTCCGCCGTGCGGTCGGGTCTTACTTCAGGTGAGCGCCGACCAGCTTGGTCATCTCGAACATGCTGACCTGATCCTTGCCGAAGATCGGCTTGAGCTTGGCGTCGGCGTTGATCATGCGCTTGTTCGCGGCGTCCTGCAGATTGTGCTTTTTGATGTATTCCCACAGCTTCTTCACCACTTCGGTGCGCGGCAGCGGGGTGGTGCCCACGACGGCAGCCAGATGGGCCGAAGGGGTGAGCGGTTTCATGAACGCCGCGCTGGGTTGACGGGTGGTTTTGGCGGCGGTCGCTTTTTTTGCCGCGGGTTTTGCAGTGGCCATATTGATTGCACTCCGAGAGGTTGAGCTTGTTATCCACTGGCGCGTCAGCTGGCCCGAGGGGTTGCTGCGCGCCGTGCAGATTCACCGTTGTCATGGATGGCGGGCCGGAGGTTCCGGCCCGCGGAATGATTGAGCCAATCCGAACCTGCTGGTTGGGCATGACTGCGCCCCGATCGGCGCCACCGTGCAGGAGGATCAAACTCAAACAGGCGCATATTAAGCCGAGCGCAGGCGCTTCCGACGTGCACTGCGCTTTTTTTTTGCGTTTGGGGCCCGGTTTTGTGGCATCGCCGGCGAGGCTGGATCTTGAGCTGCGGCAGCAGATGAGGTCACTTTTGCTTACACTGAATCGGCCGATTGGCATCGTCCCGTCTTTCGTTCCACTCAGCCAGGAGTCTGTTTCATGAACCCAGCCTCATTGCATCCCCGAAAAATCTTTGCCGCCGTGTTTGCCTGCGGTCTTTTGGCCAGCGTGCCGGCGCACGCGCAGTTTGCCAAGCCGCAAGACGCGGTGAAGTACCGTCAGTCGGCGTTCACCGTGATGGCGGCGAGTTTCGGCCGCATCGGCGCCATGGTGCAGGGCAAGGCGCCGTTCGACGCCAAGGCCGCACTGCAGAACGCCGAAGTCGTGGCGTTCATGTCGCATCTGCCCTGGCAGGCCTTCGGTCCGGGCACCGAGCTGCCCGACTCGCATGCAAAGCCTGAAATCTGGAAAGAGATTGACAAGTTCAAGGCCGATGCCGACAAGCTGCAGCAACTCACGCCCAAGCTGGTGGCGGCCGCGAAGACCGGTAAGCTCGACGAGATCAAGGTGGTGTTCGGCGAAACCGCCAAGACCTGCAAGTCCTGCCACGACGCGTTCCGCGAAGAGCTCTGACAGCCTTGCACCCGCGCGCAAACCCGCCGTCGGCGGGTTTGTTTTTTTCAGAGGTCCAGCGTGCCCGCGATGAGTGATTGCACCTCGCCGCCAACCCAGACCTTCCCGGCCGGATCGCGCTGAATGTGCACGCGTCCGGCGCGTCCCAGCTTCGCGCCCTGAGCGGCGACATACTGCGCGGGCAGGACGCCCTGGCCGATCAGCCATTGCGCCAGGCTGGCGTTGAGGCTGCCGGTCACGGGGTCTTCGGGCACGCTCAGCGCTGAGACGAAGCCGCGTGCTTCGATTGCGGCGTCCCCTCCCGGAGTGTGCGGGCCTGCCATGCCGACATTCACGCCCAGGCGCTTGAGCGCGGCATGGTCGGGCTCCACTGCGAGCACGCGCGCGGCGCTGCGCAGCCAGAGGCAGAACCAGCGCGGCCCGTTGTCCAGCCAGGCGCTGCGTTGAATGTCGTCGAGCCCCAGGCCTAGGGCCTGGGCCACGTTGTCCAGCAAACCGGGTTCGATGGGGAGCTCGCGCATTGGCGGCGCGGCAAAGGCGAGTTGCTGCGCGCCGGATGCCTCAGGCGCCACGACGCGTACCTCCACCAGACCGACGCCGCATTGCTGGATCACCACGCCATCGCGTCTGGGCCGGCCGCCCAGTTGCAGCCACGCGGCGCAACTGCCCAAGGTGGGGTGGCCGGCGAAGGGCAGCTCTCCTCCTGGTGTGAAGATGCGCACGCCGTAGTCGGCCTCAGGCGCGCTGGGTTTGAGCAGAAACGTGGTTTCCGACAGCCCGAGCCAGCAGGCGATGGATTGCATGGTGGCCGTATCCAGATCGTCGGCCTGGTCCACCACGGCCAGGGGATTGCCGCGCAGCGGCGCGGGGGCGAAGACATCAAGCTGCAAGAACGGATGGGTCATGGTGCGGGCGGGTCTGGGTCTGCGAAAAGACGGCGCCAAGATGCGCGATGGCGGTGTCGATCTGTTCGGGCGTGGCCGTGGCGTAAGACAGTCGCAGGGTGTTGCGCGGGGCCGTGCCCGCTGCATAGAACGCCGCACCCGGCACATAGGCCACTTTGCGCGCCAGGGCCAGCGGCAGCAGCGCGGTGGCGTCGGCGCCTTCCGGCAGCGACAGCCAGATGAACATGCCGCCCCGCGGTGTTTCCCAGCGCACGGCATCGGGCATGTGGCGGGACAGGGCGGCGAGCATGGCGTCGCGTTGGCCTTGGTAGAGCGCGCGGATGCGGGGCAACTGAGCCTCCAGCACGCCACCTTCCAGTACCTTGAGCACCAGGCGCTGCGTCAGACTCGAGGTCTGCAGGTCGGCGGCCTGACGGGCCAGCGTCAGCTTGGCGATCACCTCAGGCGGGGCGTGGATGTAGCCGAGGCGCAGTCCGGGTGACAGCATCTTGGAGAAGGTGCCCAGCAGAATGCTCTGGCCGGGCAGCCGTGCGGCCAGCGGGGCCGGCGGCGGCTGATCGAACCACAGATCGCCGTAGGGGTTGTCTTCCACCAGGGCGATGGGGCGGCCCCGCAAGGCCTGCGCCCAGTGCGCGCGGCGTGCGGCGGTCATGGTCTGCCCCGTGGGATTGCGGAAGTTGGGCTGCAGATAGACCATGCGCGCGCCGCGATGCGCCGGGGCGTCCAGCGTCGGCAGCGCGCCCTCGGCATCGTCGTCGAGATCGGCAAAGCGTGGCCCGTAAGGCGCGAAGGCCTGCAGCGCGCCGAGATAAGTCGGGCGTTCCACCAGCACGGTGCTGGCCGGATCGATCAAGACGCGCCCCACCAGATCGAGCCCCTGCTGCGACCCGCTGGTGATGAGCACCTCGTCAAGCTGGGCCGGGATGCCCTGTGCACGCAATTGCACGGCCACCCACTCGCGCAGAGGTGCAATGCCTTCGCTCGGGCCATATTGCAGCGCCCCCTGGGCCTGCGTGTCGAGCACGTCGACGCAGGCCGCACGCAAGGCCTGCACCGGAAAGCTCTCCGGCGCGGGCAGACCGCCGGCCAGCGAGATCATGCAGGGCTGCTCGGTGAGCTTGAGCAATTCGCGAATCGGGGAAACGGTGTAGTGCGCGCTGCGCTGCGACAAGGTGATGGCCATGGGTCAACTCCGGGAGCCAGGAACAGGGTGCGGCGCCTCATGCACTGGCATGCGCCGCGCGACAAAAACGACGGCCAGCACGGCGCCAGCGAACAACAAGGTGGTGAGATCGAGCACTTCATGCAGCAAGGCCGCCGCGGCCAGCATCGACAAGAAAGGTTGTAGCAGTTGCAGCTGCGAGATGCGCACGGTGCCGCCCAGGGCGAGGGCCCGGTACCAGGCCAGGAAACCCAGCCACATCGACACCACGGCCACATAAGCGAAACCGCTCCAGGCCGAGAGCTGCACCGGGGCAACGGGGCGCAGCCACCACGCTGCAGGCACGGTGAGGGGCAGGCTGAGCACCAGCGCCCAACCGATCACCTGCCCGGCGGGGCGCGACCGCGTGAGATGGCCGCCCAGGGCATAGCCCACCGCGGCCGACAGCATGGCCGCCGCCAGCAGACCATCGGCCAGGCGCAGCTTCAGGACCAGAGGCCCTGAACCGTGCAGCAGGGCGTAGGTCATCACCAGGGCGGCGCCCAGAAGGGCGCAGAGCCAGAACCCGGCAGACGGACGCTGACCTGCCAGCAGCGCGCCTAGCGCCGCGGTGAACAAGGGCAGCAGGGCCAGAATGAGCGAGGCGTGCACCGCATCGACCTCACGCAGGGCGATGGAGGTCAGCAAGGGGAAGCCGAACACCACACCGCCTGCCATCGCGGCCAGCAGAGCCCAGTCGCGGCGACCGGGCAAGGGCGCGCGTTGCCATACCAGCCAGAGGGCTGCGAGCACGCCCGCCACTGCAGCGCGCCCCAGCGCCACGAACTCGGGCGACAGTTGCGGCGCCTGGGTCGAACCGACGGCCAGGCGCGTCATCGGCAGCGAAAGCGCAAACAGCCCCACGCCGAGCAGACCCAGGGCCAGCGCCTTGCCGTGCGCGGAGGTCCGGGCGCGCGATCGCGTGGTGGCGGAGGCGGATGGTGTGGACATGCTTTGCAGCTTAGAGTTCAATGCAATACAGTACCAATACACTCAATCAGTACAAAAGAAGGCCTGTATGGCGAATTTGACCGATACAGTTTTCGCATCAAGCGAGGCGGCCACGCTGCAACGCCATGCCGCGGCCACCCTGGCGGAGCAGCTTGCGGCGCAGTTTGCCGCCCGCATCCGCAACCGTTTGCTGCCCCCTGGCAGCCGCCTGCCCTCGGTGCGCGACTGTGCGAGGCGCTATGGGCTGAGCACGCAAACCGTGGTGGCGGCCTACGACCGGCTGCAGGCTCTCGGGCTGGTGGAGGCGCGCGCTCAGCGAGGGTATTTCGTGCGTGCGACCGAGGAGGCGCTAGCGCCTTCAATAGCCAGGCGTGGCGCTGCGCAGACCGAGGTTGCGGCGCCCATGATGCCGCCCACGCACGCCACCGCTCTGGTGCGCGGCATGTTTCATCAGATGGGGGCAGGCGCCGCGGTGGCGCTGCGTGGCGCGCCCGGCTCAGGCGTGCTGCCCGCGCCATGGCTGGAAAGCCCGGCGTTGGGGTCGGCTCTGCGGCGCATCGCCCGCGCGAACGAGTTGGAGCAGGCTTCGCTGCACTACGGGCATCCGCAGGGTGACCTGGCTTTGCGCGAGGCCTTGTCGCGGCAATTGGCCGGTTTGTCCCTACAGGCCCCGCCGCAACAGATTCTGACCACGAACGGTGCATCGCAGGCCCTGGATCTGGTGCTTCGCGCGCTCACGCGCCCCGGCGACGCGGTGCTGGTCGAGAGCCCCGGCTGGGCGATGCAGTTTGCACAGATGGCACACCATGGGCTCAAACTGCTGCCCGTCCCCCGAGGTGCCGACGGCCCCGATCTGGACATCCTCGATCAATTGGCCCGCGCCCACGCGCCGCGCCTGTTCATCTGCGTGAGCGTGCTGCACAACCCCACGGGGCAGAGTCTCAGCGCGGCCAGTGCGCACCGCGTGCTGCAGCTCGCGCAGCGTTACGGTTTTCAGGTGGTCGAGGACGATGTCTATGCCGCCCTGGCCGAGACCAGCAGTCCGCGCATGAGCGTGCTCGACCAGTTGGAGCACACCATTTATCTCAGCGGATTTTCCAAGATCCTTGCGCCCGGCTGGCGGGTGGGTTTCGTGGCCGCGGCACCGGGCATCATCGACCGCCTGATCGACCAGAAGTTGCTGGCCGTGCTCACCACCCCCACGCTCAGCGAACGGGCTCTGGCCCATGTGCTCGGGCAGGGACAGCTGCGGCGCACCACGCAGCAGGTGCGCGATCGTCTGGATGCGGCGCGCGCGCGTGCGGTGCGGTGGGCCGAGAAAGCGGGCTGCCGTTTCGTCACCCCGCCGCGCGGACTGCTGGGCTGGGTGGATACCGGCGTGGACACAGCCACGCTGGCGCAGCGCCTGCTCGATGCCGGTTATCTACTCGCTCCCGGCCACCTGTTCGATCCTCAGCAGCAACCCTCCACCCGCATGCGCATCAACTTCACGCAGACTCAGGACGAAGCCTTCTGGCGCGCCTACGCCGCAGCACGGGGCTGAGGTGCTCCGCCTGACCGGCGCGCCCGCACCGCATCGGCCAGCCCGCGCAGCAAGGGGACCGTATCGTCCCAGCTCAGGCAGGCGTCGGTGATGGACACACCGGGCGCGGGCGTCTGGCCGGGCTTGAGATCCTGCCGACCCTCGCACAGATGGCTTTCGACCATCACGCCGACGATGCGCCGCTCGCCCGCGGCGATGCGCTGCGCGATGCTGGCGGCCACCTCCATCTGCTTGCGCGGCTGCTTGGCCGAATTGGCGTGCGAACAGTCGATCATCACCTGTTCGCGCTGACCCGCCTTGGCGAGCACGGCACAGGCCGCGTCCACTGAAGCGGCGTCGAAATTCGGCGCCTTGCCACCGCGCAGGATGACGTGGCAATCGGCATTGCCGCGGGTCTCGAAAATCGCCGCCACGCCCATCTTGGTCATGCCCATGAAAGCATGGCCGCTGGCCGCCGACACCATGGCATCGGCCGCCACCTGCACCCCGCCGTCGGTGCCGTTCTTGAATCCCACCGGGCAACTCAGACCCGACGCGAGCTGGCGGTGGCTCTGGCTTTCCGTCGTGCGCGCGCCGATCGCGCCCCAGGCGATCAGGTCGCTGAAATACTGCGGCGACAGCAGATCGAGAAACTCGGTGCCCGCGGGCAGCCCCAGGGCATTGATGTCGAGCAGCAACTGCCGCGCGCGCTGCAGACCCTCGTTGATGCGGAAGCTGCCATCCAGCCGGGGGTCGTTGATGTAGCCTTTCCAGCCCACGGTGGTGCGCGGCTTCTCGAAGTACACGCGCATCACCACGACGAGCGCGTCATCCAGCGCACCCGCCTCGGCCTTGAGGCGTCGGGCGTAGTCCATCGCCTGATCGTGATCGTGGATCGAGCATGGCCCGACCACCACGACCAGACGGTCGTCCTGCCCTTGCAGCACCTCGGCGATGGCCGTGCGGCTGCGCTCCACTACGGCCTCCACCGCCTCGGTGACCGGCAACTCTCCGAGCAGCAGCGCAGGCGATACCAAGGCCCGCACCGCCTTGATGCGGGTATCGTCGATGCGAGTGGTGTCGAGCGTGCCGTCGAGCACACCGGCTTCGTGATCGTGAGTGGGGTCGTCGATGCGGGGCATGAAATTTTCCAGGCTAGGGTCCTGGGGCTGATGTTAGAGGCCACGAAGTATCGGATGACGCACTTTGCGTGATGTTTTGTTCCTCCGCGCCTTCTGTCCGAGTGAAACAAGACGAAACAAGAAGGGACAAGGCATGCCAATCTGTTTCATCATGTGCTTTCGAGTGCGCACGCACTACAGCTGGCTGTTCGTTGGTTTCCGCAGGGAGTTTTAGCCATGATCCCTCCGCCCCATGTCCTGCAAGACCTAATCGAGGCCATTTACTGCGCGGCGCTGTCACCAGTGGCCTGGAGTCACGTTGCGTCGTTGCTGCGGGAGCAGTTTGGTAGCGTGATGGAATCGTTTTATGTGCTCGATCCCGCACTGGGCACGGTAACCAGCCTGTACATGCAGGGTGTCGAAGAACGCTGGGTCGAATCATTGCCCGAGATGTTTTTTCGTGACGACAATCCGTTTACCGCCCATGCCCTCGTGCTCAACAAGCCCGGTACGGTACGCACCAGCGAAAATCTGTCAGCGCTATTAGGCAAGGATGAGCTGCCTTTCACACATAGTGCCTATTTCAACGAGTGGATGCGGCCACAGGGCTTTCGCCATACTCTGGGAACGACGGTGTCAGCCAGCGGCATGCGCTCGGCGAACGTCAGCTTGTTCCGGGCCACCGACCAGCGCGCTTTCAATGATCCTGATGCAGTAGCGCTGGACCTGCTCGCGCGTCATTTTGGTTTTGCCCTGCGCATGCACGAGCGACTGGCCGAAGCTGACGTGACCGCCGCTGCGGCGATCGATGCCCTGGAACTGCTGCATTCTCCGTTGGCTGTCGTCGATGGACGGCGGTGTCTGATTTACGCGAGCCCAGGTCTGGAAACGATGCTTCGCATGGGTGAGATTCTGTTTCTGTCCGCCAGTCGCCTCAGTGCGAGCATGCCGCAGGATGACGACAAGCTCGCCCGCATCGTGCATGACGTCGTCAATGCGAAGACCACCGCCGTCACTCGTTGCATCCTGGGCCCAGAGGGTGGGGCAGCGTTGCATGTGCAGGCATTCCCCTTAGTTCGCCCGAACTTCACGGGGTCGCCAGGACCTCGGCATGTCGTGCTGCTCATTACGGGAACGGAAGCCGCCAGTCACCACCGTCTCGAGGAACTCGCGCGACGTTTCGGCCTCACCCGTTCCCAGGCGCGTCTGGCATCAGCGCTGTGCGGCGGGTCGACGCTGCGAGAGGCAGCCGACCGCTGTGGCATCAGCTACGGCACGGCACGCGGCTACCTGAAGATGATCTTTTTGAAGACAGGCACCCATCGTCAGACGGATTTGGTGACCCTGCTACTTGTCGACGCCCGTCGTTAGCGAGATCCCCCGGATCATGGGGCAGGATTGCTCCCAAATGGGAGGTGTGACGTCCTCTCAGGCTGCCTACAGTCCAACAAACATAACGATGTGTCGACAAAGAGGACGGCCATGCTCCCCCTATTTCACCCATCTCATCTTGCCCGGATCGAGTACGAGCGCGCCACGGCACACTGGACGCCACGCCCAGCCTTTGTCGCGCTGATGGTCTTTGCAGGGCTTGGAGCCATCGGCACGGCCTGGGCCTCCGATCCCTGTGCGGGCGCCACGCACTGCCGGGTAGATGGCTCGCTGATGAGTCAGGTCGTGCAAGTGAATGTGACCGATTCGGGCGGCGTGACGGCCTACCACGGGGTGCGTACCACGATTCGCTTTACCAACCTGGGCCAGACGCCGATCACTCTTGGCTATCAGGACCGATCCAGCCGCGTCAGCGACGACCGCGGCCTGAACTACAAGTGGTCGAGCAAAGCAGAAGGCATCGGACGTGTAACGCGTGACAGCGCGGACCCGCAGTTTCAGCTGGCTCCTGGGGAATCGCGCGATGCAAACTTCACCAGCGTGCTGCAGTACAACGTGCGAAACAGCGCACCGGGCCAGGTCTTCGAGCAGGATCTCACCCTGGTGCAATTGGCGGTGCTGTCCGATGGCAAGGTGCGCTCGACGCGCACGATGGCAATGACCTTTACAGGCTTGGGCGCGACTGCGGGTCTTGGGGCGGGCGCAGTACCGCCTGGCATTGCGCCAGTTACCGCAGCGCCAGCCAACGCGGCCGATGCCTGCGGGGGGCAAGCGAATTGCCAAGTGCAGGGGCCGATCCGAGTGCAGGTGGTCGGCGTCAACGTGACCGACTCAGGTGGCGTCACCGCCTACCACACGGTGCGGACCACGCTGCGCATTCAGAACACCGGCGCAGAGCCCTTGATCCTCGCCTATCCCTACGAATCGGCTGAACTTACCGACGACCAGGGGTTGAGCTATGGCTGGGGCAAAAAGGGAGGGACCGAGGCCAGGTATGTGCATGGCATTGGCATGCTCCATGGCGGCGCGGTGGACACCAGCTTTCAGCTCGCTCCTGGTGAGGCGCGAGAGGCAAGCTACGACAGCGTCCTCCAATACAACACCCGCCACGCCCATCCAGGCACAGTGTTCAGCTTTGACATCACCCTGGCCCAGCTAGTCCTTTTGGGCAACAGGCAGGTGCAAACCCAGCATCAGTACACGATGAACTTCCCCAACCTCCATGCCACTTCGGGTCTTGGCGGTCTTGGCGGTCTTGGCGGTCTTGGTAGTGGTGGTAGTGGTGGCGAGGGGGCGGCGAACGCCGCGCAGGCCGTTGGTCAAATCGTCAATCTGCTCAAGGGGCTGGGCAAGTGATTCGTCAATGTGAACACTGCGGCCGGACAGCAGGGCGCGAATGCGCTTCGTCGTGTGCCGGCCATATGGAGAAGCCATGTATCAACGTATCCCCATGATCTGGCTGTGCGTCGCGGCAGCGCTCATAGTCGGCATGCTGTCTGGCTGCGGCAACAAAACCCTGGACGGCACATACCTGCCCAATGGCGAACAGAGCTACACCTACGACCGGCTCACCTTCTCGCCGGACGGTACCGTTGTGGCGTCGTTCAGCGGCAAGCCGTTGAGTCCGCACGGCTACAAGATCGTTGACAACCAGGTGAGGCTGCAGATCAACCAGTGGCCGCACAACCTGAACATGCGCGACGACGGTTGCCTGGTCGGCACCGGAGAAAGCAATATGCACGGCGTGTATTGCAAGCAGCAGAACTGATGATGCCGACATGTCTTTGGGTCAATCCGGCGCACCACGTCTCATGGAGGGTTTCATCATGACAACGCATTCCAGACCGATCCGCAGAGTCGCCTTTCTGCTCAGTGGACTAAGCCTTGCCGCTTTGCTGGGCAGTTGCGGAAGCCATCTCTCCGGGACCTACGGGAAAGAATCGGACGGAGCACAGTTCACCTTCAAGTCAGGCGGCAAGGTGGACATTGAGCTCATGGGCGGCATGGCAGCGATGGAGGGTTCCTACACCGTGGAAGATGGCAAGGTGAAGGTGATGTTCCCGCAAGGTGTCGGTCAAGTCTTCAAGCTCGACGGTGACTGCCTCAATGGCGGCGCGATGTACGGAAAACTTTGCAAGCAATGAGCCGCGGATTCCTGCCATTCCACCCTTCGGAGACTGCCATGCCCGTGCTTTGTCGACAAACCCTTCCAATCCTCGCTATGGCCCTGGTGCTCGCTGCCTGCAGCAAGCCAGACAAGCCCGTAACCGCAACGGGTGCAGGGCAGACCACTGCGGTGCAGTCCGACCAGAACGCCACTGCCGAGCAGGTGGCCAAGGAAGCGCGTGGCGATCTGCAATGTCCGGCCAAACTCACAACTGCGGCACCCGGTGCCAATGTGCCAACGGATGATGTGATCGGAGTGCGCCCAGGGTTGACTTACGAAGAGGCTGCCAATCTGGTGATGTGCAGCAACGATCTGCTTGTCGTCACGGCCGAAAACGGTCGAGGATTCAACATCAACACTTACGGTCAAAAAGTCCGCCAGGGATTCATCGCTCGTTTTGCGGAACCCAAGGTCTTCAAGACCGGCAAGGAGATCATCAAGGAAATGGAAGCCGAGGCCACGGCGCGCGGCATGAACGCGGTGCGCGAAGATCTCAAACCCGGGCAGGTGAAATGGTTTGTCGGCACCATGGGCCTTCCCGGCCAGGAGCATGTCCTGAGCGTAGCGCGAGAAGAGCGTTTCGCCTCGGATCAGACCCCCACAGTCGATACGGTAAAGGCGGCGCTGATCAAGAAATACGGCGATCCCACACGCACCATGTCCACGCAGTCGGGCTACCGGTCGGTTTTCACGACGTTGGTGTGGGCTTACGACCCACTGGGCCGCCGCATTCCAGAAACCTCGCCTCTTTACGACCGTTGTACGGGCGTTGCAGATCCGGATCAGGGAGCCAATCTGTCACCCGACTGCGGCATCGCCGTGGCCGCGAACATCATCGCCGTACGCGACAACCATGCTCTGGTCGACCGCCTTCAGGTTGGCGTGATGGACCAGTCCGGGGGCTACAAGATGATCGCCGCCACAGAGCAGGGTTTGCGACAAGGCGATCAGCAGCGACAGGCGCAAGAGGTGCAGAAAGCCTCGAAGGACGCCAAGGCGCCTTCGCTGTGAGGGATCAATCATGCGTGTCGTGACGGCCCTGGTGACGCTCGTCGGTGGCATTTCGCTTGCCGCATCAATCGGGGGTTGCGGTCGCGCCGAGACCACGGCGGTCTCGACCGAGCCGGGGCCTGGTGCGGCCGCCGTGGCCCTGCCCGCGCCTGCTCCACAGCCCGCCCAGGCGGTTGCTCCGCTGGCTGGGCGCACCCGCACGCTGACTAACCCCGACAAGATGACCATGGTGTACCTGTACAACACACTCGCAGGCATTCCACCGCCGATCGATCAGTGGGTGGAGGATGACAGGCGCGTGAGCGAAGCCCGGCCCGCCGACAAGGCCGCGCAGCGGCTGGCGGTGCGGGCTGAGATCGCCGCTGGCCTCGCCGCCGTGCGCGACATCGGCCGCATCCGGTTCACACTCGGTAGCGCCAACCTCAGCGACTACGACCCGACTTACAAGGAATTCACCGTAGGCGCCCTGTCGCCCAGCTCGCAAGTGACGTTCCAGGCGCGCAGGCAGACCGTGAACCTGCAGTTCACCAACGGCGAGGCCGCTCAGCACTGGTCGGTGCCGCCCGATGCTGCGCAGGCCATCCGCGACCGGGTGAACGGCGGCGCCACCCTGGAGGTGCTGGTGCGCATCACCGGTGTGCAACCCGGCGCGGATGGCGGCGCGGTGCTTTCCGCCGTCGAACACTACGAACTACGCGCCAGGGATGGCACGACTCTGGCACGAGTGGATGTGCCCGCATCCTGAACACCGACATCCCGCAAATTGGTTGCTCCGCGATATGAAGACCTCATGGCTACGTCTGTTACTGGCGGCGGCCTTCTGCCTGACACCCTTCGCGACAAGGGCGTCAAGCTTATCCGTAGCTTTTGGTGCCAAGCCTACCCCGGCCCAGTCTGCCGCCATTCGCCGGGCAGCCGCAAGCGATTTCGCGGAGGTCGGTCCGCACAAAATGGCCTACACCCTCGGGCAAGCCGATCTCAACGGTGATGGACGTCCGGATCTGATCGTCTGGTATCAAGTCAGCGACTTCTGCGGCAGCACAGGATGTTCCGGCGTGATCGTGCTCGCCACACCGTCCGGCTACTCCAGTCAATCCATCGGGCTCCCCAACTTTCAGGGCAACCTCACCGTCCTCCCCAGCCAGCACCATGGCATGCACGATCTGCAATTCGATGACAGCCCGGTCTGGCAATGGAGTGGTAGCGACTACGCCATTGCCAAAGCCGATCTGCCTGGTGCCAATGCTCCGGCCTGGACGACGCGCCAATCCCCGGGTCGCCCGCTGATGGCGGTGGCCACACCGATCAATTCGTCGATTGCCAAGTTGCTGATGTTCTGCGAGCAAGGGACGCCGCTGCTGGCCATGCTGACCCAGACTCCGTTGCCATCCGGACCCTTGACGCTGACCTTCGGTTTCCGCGGATGGACGGTCAACGTGCCGATGTGGCAGAACGCCAATGACCCGAAGCTGTGGATTGCCAACGTGGCGGGTTCCGATCTGCCCTTGTGGCTGGCGCATCGCGGCCGTACCGCCACGACCGACAAACTCGCGCGGCTGGCCGACGCGTCCTACCTGCGCATCGATGGCAGCCTGCAGGGGCAGATCTCTCTGGCCGATTCCGCCAGGTCCACCCAAGCCGCGCTCAGCCCCTGCTATCGCTATTGAGCTGAGCCTCGGCGTCACATCCCCGGCTGCGGATTGCGCAGGCGGATGTGCAACTCCTTCAACTGCTTCTCATCGACCGGGCTGGGCGCGTTGGTCAGCAGGCACTGGGCGCGCTGGGTCTTGGGGAAGGCGATGACGTCGCGGATGCTCTGGGCGCCCGTCATCATGGTGACGATGCGGTCCAGGCCGAAGGCGATGCCGCCGTGCGGCGGGGCGCCGTACTGCAGGGCGTCGAGCAGGAAGCCGAATTTGGCGCGGGCCTCGTCGGGGGCGATCTTCAAGGCCGAGAACACCTTGCTCTGCACTTCGGCGCGGTGGATGCGCACCGAGCCGCCGCCGATCTCCCAGCCGTTGAGCACCATGTCGTAGGCCTTGGCGATGCACTTCTCGGGGGCGCTGTCCATCAGTTCTTCATGGCCGTCCTTCGGTGCGGTGAAGGGGTGGTGCACGGCGGCCCAGCGCTGGTTGTCCTCGTCGAACTCGAACATGGGGAAGTCGACGACCCAGAGCGGTTTCCAGACGTTCTCGAACAGGCCGTGGCTCTTGCCGAAATCACTGTGGCCGATCTTGACCCGCAGGGCGCCGATGGCGTCGGCCACGATCTTGGACTTGTCGGCGCCGAAGAACAGCAGGTCGCCGTTCTGCGCGCCGCTGCGCGCAAGGATGGCGGCTATCGCGGCGTCGTGCAGGTTCTTGACGATGGGCGACTGCAGACCGTCGCGGCCTTTGCTCACGTCGTTGACCTTGATCCAGGCCAGGCCCTTGGCGCCGTAAATCTTGACGAAGTCGGTGTAGGCGTCGATTTCGCTGCGGCTCATCTCGCCGCCGCCGGGCACGCGCAGCGCGACCACGCGGCCGCCGGGGGTGGTGGCCGGGCCGGAGAACACCTTGAAGTCCACGTCGCCCATCACGTCGGTGAGTTCGGTGAACTCCATCTTGACGCGCAGGTCCGGCTTGTCGGAGCCGAATCGGGCCATGGCCTCGCCATAGGGCATGACCGGGTAGGGGTTGGCCAGCTCCACGCCGAGCACGTCCTTGAACACGCCGCGGATCATGGTCTCGAACAGGTCGCGGATCTCCTGCTCATTCAGGAAGGAGGTCTCGCAGTCGATCTGGGTGAACTCGGGCTGGCGGTCGGCGCGCAGGTCTTCGTCGCGGAAGCACTTGGTGATCTGGTAATAACGGTCGAAACCCGAGACCATGAGCATCTGCTTGAACAACTGGGGCGACTGCGGCAGGGCGAAGAACTCGCCATCGTGCACACGGCTGGGAACCAGGTAATCGCGCGCGCCTTCGGGCGTGCTCTTGGTGAGCATGGGCGTTTCGATGTCGATGAAGCCCTGGGCGTCGAGGAAGCGGCGCACCGCCATCGCAACCCGGTAGCGCAGCTTGAGGTTGTGCTGCATCTGCGGACGGCGCAGGTCGAGCACGCGATGGGTCAGCCGCGTGGTCTCGGACAGGTTGTCGTCGTCGAGCTGGAACGGCGGCGTGACCGAGGCATTGAGCACGGTGATGTCATGGCACAGCACCTCGATCTTGCCCGAGGTCATGCCCTCGTTTTCGGTGCCAGCAGGCCGTGGCCGCACCAGGCCCTGCACCTGCACGCAGAACTCGTTGCGCAGACCTTCGGCCGCGGCGAACATGGCGGCGCGGTCGGGGTCGCACACGACCTGCACCAGGCCTTCGCGGTCGCGCAGGTCGATGAAGATGACTCCGCCGTGATCGCGGCGGCGATGCACCCAGCCGCACAACGACACGGTTTGCCCCATTTGGGCTTCGGTCACCTGACCGCAATATTGGCTACGCAGACTCATGTTGGAGAGGTACTTTCGGAAAACGGTCCTGCGGCTTCGGCGCGCAGGGGGCAGGAGAGGAAGGATGGGGACGTCGGCGCTCAGTGCACCTGCGGATTGCTGGGGCCGCCAGGCACGACCACGCCCATGGAAATGATGTATTTGAGCGCAGTGTCCACGCTCATCTGCAGCTCGATCACCTCGCTGCGCGGCAACATCAGAAAAAAGCCGGAAGTCGGGTTGGGGGTGGTCGGCACATAGACGCTGACATGATCGCCCTGCAGGTGCTCGGCCACTTCGCCGCCGGGCGTGCCCGTCATGAACGCGATCGTCCATGCGCCCTGGTGCGGGTACTGCACCAGCAGGGCTTTGCGGAAGGCGTTGCCGCTGCTCGAAAACAGTGTGTCCGACACCTGCTTGACGCTGCTGTAGATCGTCTTGACCAGCGGAATGCGGGCCATCAGCCCGTCCCAGCGGGCCAGCCACCACTGCCCGACCATATTGGCCACGGCCAGGCCGGTGAGAAAAATGGCCGCCAGCACCAACACCACACCCACGCCGGGAATGTTCACCAGCTTGTCCAGCGCCGGGGCCAGGCTGGGCGCCACCGTGCTCAGCGCGCTGACCATGGCCCGGAAGATGCCATCGAACACGGCCAGCAACTGCCACAGCACCCAGATGGTGATGGTCAGCGGCAGCCAGACCAGCATGCCCGCGATGAAAATGCTTTTCAGGCTCATGGAACGAAACAGCCTTCCGGAGTGCGGAAGGCTTGGAGGTCAGGGAAAGGGCAGGGCCGCTTCAGCGAGCCGAGCGCCCTGGCGGAGGGCCGTCCGGCCCTGCGAACCATCAATGGCAGGCGCACGAAGCTCCGCACGCGGCGGGCGCCGCACTGTCTGAAGAAGAGGAAGAGGCCGCGGCCGCAGCAGGAGCCGCCGTGGCGCTGGCGCCGCCGCCGCCCTTGAAGTCAGTGGCATACCAGCCCGAACCCTTGAGCTGGAATCCGGCGGCAGTGACCTGTTTGTGCAGCGCCGGTTTGCCGCAATGCGGGCAGTCGGTCAGCGGCGCGTCTGACATTTTTTGCAGCGCGTCCATGGTGTGGCCGCAGGCATCACATTTGTAGGCGTAGATCGGCATGATGGAAATCCCGTGAAATCGGAAGGCGCCGCAATGGGCAGGTTTCTCTGCCCAAGATGAGGCTCAAATGGCGCCAGACAATGGCCGCATTATAAAAAGCGCGCCCGCATGGGGTACAGCGGGTTGATTTGCGTCCTGTAAGGAGCTGTCGTTGTCAGAACCCAAGCCGCGCAGAAGCCCGCCTTGCGACGCATGGGGCAGCGTGTGCGGCAAGGCCTTACCGCTCGTTGTCCGTTGTGGCTGGCGTCACCTGGGCCGGCGCTATGCCCGGTGCCGCCAGGGGGGGCTGCGGGAACGGCTGGGGGCGCTGCGCGAAGCTTGGCGGATTGAAGCCCCTATTGGAGGAGAAGGCGTGCTGCGGATCCATCTTCAGCTCCTGGCGTGTGCCGTTGTAATCGAGCCAGACGATTTTGTAGCCGGTGGCGTGCAGCACGATGCCAGGTGCGACGGGGTCGCCCACGCGGACGGCGCGAGGCGGTTTGCCATCGACGCCGATCAGCGCCGAGCCGCTGTCACCTCCGGCAATCACGCCGTACAGACGAAACCTGCTCGGCGCGGACGGGGCGGCACTGGCCGCGCCCACCGGTTCGGCGCCGAACAGCCTTGCCGCCTGCCGCGCGGCCTGTTCGGGCGAGAGCGCGCCGATGAGCTGCGCACCGGCCGGAACCGTCTGCGGCGACGCCACCAGTCGCAACACCCAGGTGACGGCAAGCGCCGCGCAGGCGAACGCCAGCAGGACGCCGAGCATCAGGGCCACCTGCCGACTGCGGTGCGCAGAGGCACTGTTCATGGCGGGGAATGGGATCGAGGTTCGCAACATGAGGCCTTTATTATCCGCTCAGCGCGCGTTCCCGGGCGGCCCCATGGCGGCGGCATCCCCCGAGGGGATGAAAATGGCCGGACATGGCCCGGCGTGTCTCGAAAGGTGAAGTCGATGAAGGATGGTTTGATGGTTCTTGCCGCGCCCCCCGGGCACGCTGCCCTGCGCAAGGCCAGGGGGTTCACCTTGATCGAGCTCATGGTGGTCCTGGTCATCATGGGGGTGCTGGCCGCGCTCATCGTGCCCAACATCATGGGCCGCACCGACGAGGCGCGTCAGACCGCCGCCAAGACGGATATCGCCACCCTGATGCAGGCGCTCAAGCTGTACAAGCTCGACAACGGCATCTATCCCAGCCAGCAGCAGGGTTTGCAGGCGCTGGTGGTCAAGCCGACCACCCCCCCGATCCCGAACAACTGGAAGCCCTACCTCGAAAAACTCCCGACCGATCCTTGGGGCAACGCGTATGAGTACCTCAATCCGGGCGTGAAGGGCCCGGTGGACGTGTTCAGCTATGGCGCAGACGGCAAACCCGGCGGAGAGGGGGCCAATGCCGACATCGGAAGCTGGCAGTAAGTCCAGCAACGGCGTCTTCGGGCTGGCGCCGCCGCGTTGGCGACAAGCGCGGTGGGGGCCTTCCAGGGGATTCACTTTGCTGGAGATGCTGGTGGCGCTGATCATCGTCGGGATGGTCACCGCGCTGGCGGCGTTTGCCCTGCCACCCTCCGAGAATGCGCAGATGCAGCGCGAAGCGCAGCGACTCTCGGCCCTGTTCGACGCGGCCCGTCAACATGCGGCGGAGACCGGCGTGCCCCTGGCCTGGGCCAGCGGGCCGACGGGCTATGCCTTCGTGCAGATCGGGCCGCAGGGCTGGGAGCCGGTGGATTCCGATTTGCTGCGTCCGCGCCTGTGGCCATGGCTGGGCGGCGAGCATGACGTCGCGCCTCAGGATTGGCGCAGTGCGCTGGGCGGCCAGCCGCGCGAGGCGGCCTATTCCGCAGGAATGGTGACGGTGCATCTGCGCGAGGGCGGGGTGCGCAGTCTGGGTACGCCGCCGAGCTGGCTGCTGTTCGGCTCCGAGCCGGTGGGCGGCCCGATCGAGATCGTGCTGTCCGATGGCGCCGAGCGCGACCGCATTCAGTCCGACGGCTTCGCGCCCTTCGTCGTCAGCCGCAGCCGATCATGACGCGCGGGCCCCTTCGCGTTCCAGCGCGCTCATTGAGGGCGTCGGCCCCGTCGCCGGGCCGCCCGAAGACGGGTTTCTCCCCCTCCCAACCTCCCCCACGAGGTGGGGGAGGAGTGATCACGCCCTCCCCGCCTATGGGGAGGGCCGGGGTGGCGATGGCCCCCTCGGGGGGCAGCGCCGCTGCGCCAGCGGCAGGTGTGGGGGCAACGGCCCGGCCGCCGGGCCGCCCCAAGGCTGGGCCAGCCCCCTCGGGGGGCAGCGCCGCCGCGCCAGCGGCAAGTGTGGGGGCAACGGCCCGGCCGCCGGGCCGCCCCAAGGCTGGGCCAGCCCCCTCGGGGGCAGCGCCGCCGCGTCAGCGGCAAGCGTGGGGGCAACCTCCCGTGGGTTCACCCTGCTCGAAGTTCTGGTGGCGCTGGCGGTGGTGGCCATTGCGCTGCTCGCCGCCATGCGGGCGGCGGGCAGTGTGAGCGACAACGCGCAGCGTTACCGGCTTACGGTGCTGGCCGAGCAGTGCGCGCAGGATTTCCTGGTCGATCAGCGCCTGAGCAAGACGTTTCTCTCGGTGGGCCAGAGCACGCAATCCTGCACCCAGGCGAATGTGCCGTTCACCGTGGCGGTCGATGTCATGCCCACGCCCAATCCGAACTTCAGGCGGGTTCAGGTCAACGTGCTCGATGCCAGCGGCTGGAGCGCCTGGCAGGTGGTCACCATCATCGGAAATCTGTAGATGCGCTCGCCGTCCGACTCTGCCCACGCCGCGCGGCGCCGCCGTGCCGGGTTCACGCTGATCGAACTCTTGGTGGCCGTCACCATTCTCGCCGTCGTGGCGGCGCTGGGCTGGCGCGGACTCGATGCGGTGGCGCGCAGCCGTGACGAGGCCAGCAGCGCCTTCACCGCAAGTTCGCGTCTGGCCGACGGTCTGCAGCAGCTCGGCGACGACCTGCGCCATGCCGTGGCGCAAGGCGCAGGGTTGCCCGCGGTGAGCGTGATCGGCGGCAATCTGTTCATCGTGCGGCGTCCCGCTCAGCCTCTAGGGGGCGATCTGCGCGCCGATATGGGCGCGCAGATCGGGCTGCCGCCCCAGGCCGGTGATCTGCAGGTGGTGCGTTGGACGGTGCAGGGCGGGGCGCTCAAACGCAGCGCCAGCACGCCCACCGACAACCGGGCTGTGCTGCAGTCGGCGCTGCAGAACCCTGCCGCGCCGCTGCTGACCATCCTGCCCGGGGTGGCGGACATGCAGATCCAGTTCTACCGCTATGCCGGCATTGGCCTGCTGCAGCAGTCTGGCGCCTGGGTCAACCCGGGCACGGCCGCCAACGCCAACGCCACGGGCAACACCCCGATCGCCCCGGCCAGCGCGGCCGCGACCACCATCATCACCCTGGCCTCCAACACCGTCACCCCGGCCGCGGTGCGGCTGCGGCTGCAGTTGAGCGAACCGCCGCTCACCGGCGAACTGCAGCGCGACTTTCTGCTGGACGACCACGAATGAACGCGCCGCCCGCTCGCCGGCAATCGGTGGCGCTGCGCAACGGGCGTCAGCGGGGCGCGGCCCTCATCACCGCCATGCTGATCGCCGCCCTGGCCGCCGTGATGGTCTCGGGGATGTTCTGGGGCCAGTGGAGCGCCATTGCGCGCGAACAGACAGCGCGTGAACAAACCCAGGCGCGGTGGATTTTGCGTGGCTCGATCGACTGGGCACGGCTGATTCTGCGCGAGGACGCCAACACCTCCACGGCCGACTACCTCGGCGAACCCTGGTCGGTTCCGCTGGCCGAAGCGCGGCTGTCGACGTTTCTGGCCGCGCGCGGCCAGGACAGCGCCGGCCTGCCCGACGCCTGGCTCGAAGGGCGCATCGAAGACGCGCAAAGCCGCTTCAATCTGCGCGACCTCGCGCCGGCGGGAACCGTCGATCCGCAGGCCCTGCTGGCCTTCCAGCGCCTGTGCGCCGCGCTGCAACTGCCGGCTGGCGTAGCGGCGGACATCGCCAACGGGGTCGCGGCCAGCAACCCCGTCGGGGCGGCAAGTCAGAGCAATGTTGCAAATTCGCCACTTCCCTTGCAGCAACTGCAGGATCTGGCCCGTCTGGGCACCACCGTGGCCGAGGCCCTGCCCAGGCTCGCCCCCGTGGTCACCCTGCTGCCGCAGGCCACCCCGGTCAATGCCAACACGGCCAGCCCCATGGTTCTGGCCGCCGTGCTCGGGGTGGATGCCGACGCCGCGCAGGCGCTCGTCGAGGCCCGCAAGCGCGCCTACTTCCGCAATCTGGCCGACATCACCTCGGCGCTGCCGCAGGGCACGACCGTCAATCCACAACTGGTCAGCGTGGCGACCGGTTACTTTGAAGCCATCGCCCGGGTACGCATCGACAAGCTGGAATATGCCGAGCGCGCGCTGATTCAGCGCGCCGGCGTGTTCTCGCAGGTGGTGCGCATCCAGCGTGTGCCCCCCTGGTTGGCGGCTGCACCGGACAGTGGACAGAGCGCAAACTGACGAGCCCGATGGCCTCCCAGGACGAACCCGTTTCAAGAATGTGTTGCAACTTGGTGTTTTTCCAGTACCTTCACTGCAACAAAGCCTCTCTACAATCGCCGCCACCATGCAAACCCTGGTCCTTCGACTGCCGCCTCTGGCTTCCGCGCACCCGTTGCCGGAGCTGGAGTACGTGCTGCTGAGCGCCAACGGCAAGCTGCAATCCGTCGGCCGCGAACAGGTTGCCTTGCTGCCGCGCGGGGCGCGGGTGATCGCCGTGGTCGACGTGCTTGACGCCTCGGTCATGGCGGTCACCCTTCCGGCCATGCCCCCAACCCGCTTGCAGGCCGCCCTGAGCGGCGCCCTCGAAGACCGGTTGCTGCAGGACGCCGGACAGCTCCATTTGGCCGTCGGCCCGCTCAGCGAGGACGGTGCCGTGTCGCTCGCATGCGCGGTGCAGAAGACCGCCATGCAGCAGGTGATTGCCGATCTGACGCAGGCCGGGCAGGAGCCCGAGCAGATCGTCCCCGAAGCGGCTCTGCTGGCCCCGGGTGACGCTCTGCTGCAGACCTCCGAGCAGGGGCCGCGACTGCTGTGGCGCGATCTGCAGGGCGAAGCCGCCTGGCTGCCCCTCATTCTGGCGGCCGATGCCGCCGCGCCCCAGGCCTTGCCTCTGCCCGTCACGCCCGAGCATCTCTGGGTTCAGGACCAGGCCCAGCCGCAACTGGGCTGGCTCGACCTGCCGCCCGAACTCACCCCGGCCACCCTCAACGACGCAGGCTGGATGGCGCGTGCCGCACAGTCGCCGTGGAACCTGCGGCAGTTCGACCTCGCGCCCAAGCATGCGCTGTCGCGCGGCTGGGCGGGGGTGAGGGAGCAACTCGCCACGCCGGCCTGGCGGCGCGCCGGCGCCCTGGCGGGACTGCTGGCCGCGTTGCAATTGGTGGGCATGAACGCGGCGGCATTCAAACTCTCGCGGCAGGAGCAAGCCTTGCGGCAAAAACTCGATGTCACGGCTGCCGAAGCGCTGCCCGGCGTGCCCGCCATCCTCGATGCGAAGCTGCAAGTGCAGCGTGCGCTCAACGACGCGCGCCTGCGCACCGGCCGCCCGGGAGACGGCGACCTCGACGTGCTCATGGGCCGCGCCACCGCCGTCGTGCCGCCGGGGGTCGTTCCCACGGCCTTGACATTCAGCCCGGGCCAGTTGCAGCTCAGCCTGCCGGGCGACGCGGCCGCCCAGGCGGCGGCCCGCTGCGCGCCCGCCGGGCTGTCCTGCGTGGCGCAGGGCGATGTGTTGAGCGTGACGGGGGCGGCGCCATGAGCGCGCCGGGCCGTTCCCAAGCGCTCATCCCGCAGCGCGCAGCGCGGAGGGTCGTTCAGCGGGGCGCGCCGGGCCGCTCCCAAGCGCTCATCCCGCAGCGCGCAGCGCGGAGGGTCGTCCAGTGAGTGCGCCGGACAGTCGCGTGGCTTCGCTGTCGGCGCTCTGGTACCGCGGTCTGCCGCAGGCCGTCACCTACGGCCGTCAGCGCTGGGCGCAGATGTCGGGGCGTGAGCGGGTGCTGATCGGATCGGCCACGGTGGTGGTCGTGGCAGCGCTGCTGTGGTTGCTGGCCGTCCGTCCCGCCTGGCGCACGCTGCAGACGGCACCGCAACGCATCGTCAGCCTGCAACAGCAATTGCAGACGCTGCAGCAAGAAGGGCAGAGCATCGCCGCCCTGCGCAATGCGCCGTCGGTGCCCGCGTTCAACGGCGATCTGCAGGCAGCCATTGCGGCGTGGTTCAAGCGCGTCGATCCGGGCGCCACGGTTCAGGCCCAGGTGCTGCCGGGTGAGGTGACGCTGCAGCTCACGTCGCTGCGTCCGGCCACGCTGGCGGCGCTGGCGCAGACGGCGCGGCGCGACTGGTCGGCGCAGATCGACGCCGCCGACCTCAAGCGCGGCGCGGGCGGCACGCTGGGCGGGACGGTGCATCTGTCGCGGCAAGGATCGGGTGGCGGATGAATGGCAGGCGCAATCACCTCCTCCTCGGCTCGCGAAGGGTCGTCCGCCGGCAAACGTCGCTCCGGCGCATCGGCTCGTGGCCGGTCGTCGTCGCGCAAGCCGGTCAAGCGGCGGCGTCCGTTCAATCGACGCTGGCTATGGCTGGCCGCTTTTCTGGGCGTGCTGTGGGGGCTGCTGTGGCAGGCTCCGGCGAGCTGGCTGAGTGCGGCGGTCTGGCGGGCCAGCGGCCAGCGCGTGCTGCTGGCGCAGGCGCAGGGCACCTGGCACAACGGTTCGGCGCTGCTGGTGCTCGAGGGAGGCGCGGGCAGCCGCGGCGCGACCGTGCTGCCCGGCATGCTGCACTGGACCGTGCGTCTGGGCTCGCTCTGGCGCGGCGCCTTGCAGGCACAGATCGACTGGCCCACGGTTTCGCCGCAAGCGCTGCAGGTGGACGCCCGATTCGGCCTCTCGCAGAGCACCTTGGCCTTGCGCCCCGCAGGCGGTGGGCCGGACGAGGCGTGGCAGGGCGCGCTGCCGCTTTCGGTGCTCGAGGGCCTGGGCACGCCCTGGAACACCGTTGCGCTGCAGGGACAGGCGCAATTTACCTTGCGGGGCCTGCACCTAGAATCGGTGGCAGGGCGGATGCGGCTCGGCGGACAGGTGCAGATCGATCTGCCGGATGTGGCCTCCCGATTGAGCGTGGTGGCGCCCATCGGCAGCTACACCCTCAACATCGTCGGCCAGGGGGCCGACGCGCAAGTGGCGTTGCGCAGCGACAAAGGGCCTTTGCTGTTGGAGGGCAAGGGGGTCTGGAACGGCCAGGCGCTGCAGTTTCTCGGTACCGGCCGGGCGACGCCGGGCAACGAGGCGGCGATGGCCAATCTGCTCTCGCTGCTCGGACGGCGCGACGGCGACCATGTCCAGATTGCGCTCTGAGGGCGTCTGCGTCCCGACAGCCGTAGAAGATCACAAGAATCAAGGAACGCTGCGATGCATCCACACGTGAAACACAGAACCCAAGACAGCCGCTGGAGCCGCCGTCTGCTGGTGCTGCTGCTCGTTCCGCTTTTGATGCTGCAGCCGGTGATGGCCCAGGCACCGCCGCCCTCGGGCACGGCAGGCGATGCCACGCGCAGCGCCAACGGCGATCTCACCATCAATCTGGTGAACGCCGACATCGCCAGCGCGGTGCAGGCCGTGGCTGCGGCGACGGGGCGCAATTTCATCGTCGACCCGCGGGTGAAGGGTCAGGTCACCCTGCAATTCGAAAAGCCGGTGCCGCCGCAGAAGGTCTTCCAGGCGCTGCTCACGCAGCTGCGCCTGGCGGGCTTCGCCGTGGTGGAACATGACGGCGTGTTCCAGGTCGTGCCCGAGGCGGACGCCAAGCTGCAAAGCGGCCCCGTGGGCGTCGGACTGGCGCCGTCCCACATTCCGGGGCGCGGCGATCAGGTGGTGACGCAGATTTTCCAGCTGCGCAATGCCTCGGCCAACAGTCTGCTGCCGGTGCTGCGGCCGCTGATTTCGCCCAACAACACCATCAACGTCAGCCCTTCGGGCAACGCGCTGGTGGTGACCGACTACGCCGACAACCTCAAGCGCATTGCGCGCATCATCGCCGCGCTCGACGTGCCTACCGGCACCGAGGTCACCGTGGTGCCGCTGACCTATGCCGTGGCCAGCGATCTGGCGCCCACGCTGCAAAAGCTCATCGACATGCAGACCGTCAACGCCGCCACACCGGGTGCGGCCGGGGCCCAGGCCGCAGTCGCCAGCAGCAGTGGGGCGATGCGCGCGGTCATCCTGCCGGAGAACGCGAGCAATTCCTTGATCGTGCGGGCCACCAACGGCGCGCAACTCGCGCAGATCGAACAGATGATCCGCCGTCTCGATCGTCCGCAGAACGATCAGGACAACATCCACGTGGTGTACCTGCGCAATGCCAACGCCGCCGACCTGGCGCGCACCCTGCGCGGCGTGCTGGCGGCGCAAGGTTCGGGCAGTGCAGCGGAAGGGCGGTCGCAGAGCAAGAGCCTCGGCGATTCGCAGAGTCTGAGCAACGGCAACAATCCCTCCGCCTCGTCCACCTCCGGCTCGTCCAGCACCACCAGCCCGGGGCTGGGCCAGACGCCGGATTTCACGTCCACGGCCAGTGACGCCACGGTGAATCTGCCGCAGGGCGGCACGGTGTATGCCGACAACGCCCTCAACGCCTTGATCATCAACGCCCCGCAGCCGGTCTATATGCAGTTGCGGCGGGTGATCGAGCGGCTCGACGTGCGCCGGGCGCAGGTCTATGTGGAGGCGCTGATTGCCGAGGTCGATGCCAACAAGGCGGCACAACTGGGCATTCAGTGGCAGTCGATCGCCGCCAGCAGCGGCAACAACAACGCCATCGTCGGCGGCACCAACTTCGGCACGGGCGGCAGCAACATCATCAATCTGCAGGCCGGCCTGTCCAGCGGCGGAAGCACCGCCGCGTCCGCCATCACCAGCGGCACGCTGACCGTCCCCACCGGTCTGAACATTGGTGTGCTGCACAACTTCGCCGGGGTGGTCACGCTCGGCCTGCTGGCCAACTTTCTGCAGACGCACGACGGCGCCAACATTCTCTCCGCCCCCAATCTGATGACCCTGGACAACGAAGAGGCCAAGATCGTCGTCGGCCAGAACGTGCCCTTCATCACCGGGCAGTACGCGCAGACCGGTTCCACCGCCACGGTCACGCCGTTCCAGACCATCGAGCGCAAGGACGTGGGCCTGACCTTGAAGGTGCGGCCGCAAATCACCGCGGGCGGCGCGATCAAGATGGATGTCTATCAGGAAGTGTCGAGCATTTCCAGCCAGTCCAACAGTGCGGGCATCATCACCAACAAGCGCTCCATCCAGACCGCCGTACTGGTCAACGACGGCCAGACCATCGTGCTCGGCGGGCTGATGCAGGACAACGTGAGCGAGAACAACAGCAAGATTCCGGGCCTGGGTGACATCCCCGGCATTGGCGCGCTGTTCCGCTCGAATTCGCGTACCGCGACCAAGACCGATCTGATGGTGTTCCTGCGGCCCATCGTGGTGCGCACCGAGAACCAGGGCAACATCCTGAGCCAGCAGCGCTATGACACCATGCGTGGTCTGCAGGGCAATGCGCAATTGCCCGCGCAACTGGGCATGCCCGACATGCCAGGCCCGGTGATGCCCTCGCTCCGAGACGATGGCGGCGGGGCGCCCGCAGGCGCGTCGGCACCAGGCAGCGCTTCGACACAGTCGTCGGCTTCGACCAAGGCCATGAGCCGCGGCGGCCCGACCGCTGCCAATGCCCTGCAAAGCCTGCAGGCCCAGGCTCAAGCCGGTGCAACCGAGGTCGAGATCGGCTTCTCCCAGCCTCTGGCCGCGCCGCCGACGGCGTTCACCCTGAGCGACCCCATCCGGCTGATCCTCGATTTCCAGGGGGCGCAGTCCCAGCTCAGCAGCAAGACCCAGTCGTTTGATCTCGGGCCCTTGCAGTCCGCCAGTGTGATGGACGGTCAGGGCAAGACCCGGGTGATCCTGAACCTGAGCCAGACCACGCGCTACGTCACCGAGGTGCGGGGTACACATCTGCGCGTCACCCTTACGCCGCAGCACTGAGTCCCATGTCCGCGCGTCATCCCCTGCCCTATACCTTCTGCCGCGACCAGGCGGTGCTGGCCGAAGACGATGGCCAGGGCGTCGAGCTGTGGATGTGCGAGGACACCCGGCCCGCCGCGCTGGCCGAGGTCCAGCGCCAGCATGTGCTGCGCGCGGTGCACCGCACCAGCGCCGAAGACCTGCAGGCCCGCATTGGCGCCGCCTACGCCGCCCGCGATGGCAGCGCGGCCGCGGTCATCAGCGAGGTCGAGGGCGACGTCGATCTCGGCCGGCTCATGCAGGACATCCCGGCCGTGGAGGATCTGCTCGAAGCCGCGGACGACGCCCCCATCATCCGCATGCTCAACGTCCTGTTCACCCAGGCGGCGCGCGAGGGGGCATCCGATATCCACATCGAGCCTTACGAAACCTCGTCGGTTGTGCGGTTTCGGGTGGATGGCACGCTGCGCGAAGTGGTCCGGCCCAACAAGGCCTTGCATGGCGCGCTGATTTCGCGCATCAAGATTCTTTCCCAGCTTGACATCGCCGAGAAGCGCCTGCCCCAGGACGGCCGCATCGCCCTGCGCATCGGTGGCCGCACCCTCGATGTGCGCGTGTCCACCCTGCCTTGCGCGCATGGCGAACGCGCCGTGCTGCGCCTGCTCGACAAATCGGCCGCGCGGCTGAATCTGCGCGCCGTGGGCATGGCGCCCGACATGCTCGATCATTTCGATGCGCTCATTCGTGCGCCGCACGGCATCCTTCTGGTCACCGGACCGACCGGCAGCGGCAAGACCACCACGCTCTACTCCGCGCTGAGCCGGCTCGATGCCAGCACCACCAGCATCATGACGGTGGAAGATCCGATCGAGTACGACCTGCCCGGCATCGGCCAGACGCAAGTCAACGCCCGCATCGATCTCAGCTTTGCCCGCGCCCTGCGCGCCATCCTGCGGCAAGATCCCGACGTGGTCATGATCGGCGAGATCCGCGACTTCGAAACCGCGCAGATCGCCATCCAGGCCTCGCTCACCGGTCACCTGGTGCTCGCCACCCTGCATACCAACGACTCCGTTTCCGCCGTCACGCGCCTGACCGACATGGGCGTCGAACCCTTTCTGTTGGCCTCGTCGCTGCTGGGCACGCTGGCGCAGCGTCTGGTGCGTCAGCTGTGCCCCGCCTGCAAGGGGCCCGCACCGGATGGGCAGGGCTTCGCGCCCGTGGGGTGTCCGGTCTGCAACCACACCGGCTACACCGGCCGCACCGGCGTGTTCGAGCTGTTCGAGGTTGACGACCGCTTGCGCGCGGCCGTTCACGCTCGTGCCTCCGAGGCCGAATTGAGGCGGCTTGCACAGGCGGGCGGGATGCGCAATATGCGTCAGGACGGGCAGCGCTACATTGACAGCGGCATCACCAGCCTGACCGAGTTGCTGCGCGTCACGCGCGACTGAGCGACTGAGTTTCCCGACGATGGGGTTTCCGCACCACCATGCCCGCCTACCGCTTCACCGCCCTTGACGCCACTGGCGCCGAGCAATCCGGCGTACTCGAATCCGACAGTGCGCGTGGCGCGCGCACCCTGTTGCGCAGCCGCGGCCTCATCCCGCTGCAGGTCGATGGCATTTTTGAGGAGGCCGCCCAGGCCGGTGTGCGCCGGTTCGCCCGCAAGGTCTTCAACAATCAGGAGCGCACCCTGTTCACCCGCCAGCTTGCCGGCTTGCTCGTTTCGGGCCTGCCGGTGGAGAAGGCCTTGTCCGCGTTGGCGGAAGATGCCGATCGCGCCGAGGTCGGCAACCTGCTGTCCAACCTGAAGAGCGAAGTGTCGGCGGGGCACAGTCTGGGCGCGGCGCTGGCGCAGTATCCGCGCGAATTCACGCCGATCTACCGGGCGCTGGTGAGTGCCGGAGAAGACAGTGGCGACCTGGGCTTGGTGATGGAGCGCCTGGCCGACTATCTCGAAGACCGGCAGGCCTTGCGAGGCAAGATGGTGCAGGCCTTTGCCTATCCGGCCATCGTGGTGCTGGTGGCCGTCACGGTGGTGGTGCTGCTGCTCACCTATGTCGTGCCACAGGTCGTCGGCGTGTTTCAGGGAGCGCACCAGAAGCTGCCTTTGCTGACCGTCGGCCTGATCGCGGTGTCCGATTTCATGCGGGCCTGGGGGTGGCTGATCCTGATCGTGCTGGTCATCGGCGGGATCGTTTTCGCGCAGGCCATGAAACTGCCCGGCCCGCGCCTGGCGTTCGACGGCCTGATGCTGCGCAGCCCTCTGTTCGGGCGTCTGGTGCGAGGCCTGAATACGGCCCGCTTCGCCAGCACCCTGGGCATTCTCGGTGCTGCGGGCGTGCCTATCCTACGTGCGTTGCAGGCCGCTGCCGACACGCTGAGCAACAGCCTGCTCAAGGCCGACGCCGAAGAGGCCATCGCCCTGGTGCGCGAGGGCGCCTCGCTGGCGCAGTCGCTGGCGCTGCACAAGCGTTTCCCGCCCGTGCTCATCACCTTCATCCGTTTGGGCGAGCAAACCGGCACGCTGCCGCAGATGCTTGACCGCGCCGCCGTGCAGCACGCCCAGGAAGTGCAGCGGCGCGCCATGACCCTGACCACCATTCTTGAGCCGCTGCTCATCCTGGTGATGGGCGGTATGGTGCTGCTCATCGTGCTGGCGGTGATGATGCCCATCATCCAGATGAACAATCTCGTGAAATAAACCCATGCCAGCCGATCTGAACGACCGTCTGGTCGTGGCGATTTCCTCCCGGGCCCTGTTCGATTTCGAGGAGGAGAACCGCGTCTTCGAGCAGGCCGACGATGCTGCCTACATGCAGCTGCAGCTCGACCGGCTGGAGCGTCCCGCATCTCCCGGCGTGGCGTTTCAGCTGGTGCTCAAACTGCTGGCGTTCAACACCAGCGACGCGCAGCGCGACCGGGTGGAAGTGGTGCTGCTGTCGCGCAACGATCCGGTGTCCGGGCTGCGGGTGTTCCATTCCGCCAAGCACCACGGCACGGCCATCGAGCGCGGCGTGTTCACCCGCGGGCGGGCGCCCTATCAATACCTTCAGGCGCTGCAGGCGAATCTGTTCCTGTCGGCCGATACGGACGATGTACGCGCCGCCTTGCACGCAGGCTATCCTGCAGCGCAGGTCTATCCCGACTCGGCCCGTGCGTCCGAGGCGCACCCTGAAGAAGTGCGCATTGCCTTCGACGGTGATGCGGTGCTGTTTTCCGACGAGGCCGAACGGGTGTTCCAGGCCGAGGGGCTGCCCGCGTTCCAGCAACACGAGGCCCGCAAGGCCGCTTTGCCACTGCCGCCCGGACCCTTCAAGCCCCTGCTCGAAGCCCTGCACCGCCTGCAGCGGGCCAGCGCCGATGGCTCCACACCCATGCGCCTGCGTACGGCCTTGGTTACGGCGCGCAGTGCCCCGGCGCACGAGCGCGCCGTCCGTACCCTGATGCACTGGAACATCGCCGTCGATGAAGCCATGTTTCTCGGTGGATTGGACAAAGGACCATTCCTGCGCGAATTCCAGCCCGACTTCTTCTTCGACGATCAGGCCGGTCATGTGCAATCCGCCGCGCGCCATGTGCCCTCGGGGCAGGTTCACGCCGAAGTCACGCGCAAGGATTGAGCCGACCCGTCAGGGCGGACGGTGCCTGAAAAAAAGTGGCCGCGCCTCTACCATGCAAGCCTTCGTCATCCGCTGACTACATCCCGAAGGAGACTCGCATGGCCACCACGCATCTGCATGGCAACCCCGTTCCCACCAGCGGCGAACTGCCTGCCAAAGGCAGCAAAGCCCCGGATTTCCGCCTGACCGACAAAGACCTGACCGATCGCACCCTGGCAGACTTCGCGGGCAAGCGCAAGGTGCTCAACATCTTCCCGTCCATCGACACCCCCACCTGTGCGCAGTCGGTGCGAGCCTTCAATGCGCGGGCCAGTGAAAAGGCCGATACCGTGGTGCTGTGCATTTCCGCTGACCTCCCGTTCGCCCAGGCCCGCTTCTGCGGCGCAGAAGGCCTGGACAAGGTGGTCAATCTTTCGGAAATGCGCGACCGCAGCTTTGCCCAGTCCTATGGCGTGGGCATCGCCGCGGGTCCGCTTGCCGGGCTTTGCGCCCGCGCGGTAGTGGTGCTCGACAAGGACAACACCGTGCTGCACACGGAGCTTGTGCACGAAATCGCCCACGAACCCAACTACGACGCGGCATTGACGGCGCTGTAAGGCAGCAGACTCCGCGCAGCGCACGTCTGCTGCGGAGTTTCTAGAATCACCCTTTTACCTCCCGGAGACAACACATCATGGTCATGCCTGCTTCCATGTCGGATCGCGACGGCAAAATCTGGATGGACGGTCAGCTCGTCGAATGGCGCGATGCCAAGATCCACGTGCTGACTCACACCCTGCACTACGGCTGCGGCGCCTTCGAGGGCGTGCGGGCTTACAAGACCGACAAGGGCACGGCCATCTTCCGTTTGCGCGATCACACCGAGCGTCTGTTCAATAGCGCCAAGATCTTGCGCATGGAGATTCCTTTCACCGTCGAGCAGGCCATGCAGGCGCAGATCGACGTGGTCAAGGCCAACGGCTTCGATTCCTGCTACATCCGTCCGCTGACCTGGATCGGCGACAAGAAGCTCGGCGTCTCGCCGCGGGGTAACACCATTCATCTGATGATCGCGGCGTGGCCGTGGGGCGCCTATCTCGGCGAAGACGGTCTCAAGCGCGGCATTCGCGTCAAGACCAGCAGCTACACCCGCCACCACGTGAACATCACCATGTGCAACGCTAAGGCGGTGAGCAATTACACCAATTCCATTCTGGCGAACATGGAAGTCACCAACGACGGCTACGACGAGGCGCTGCTGCTCGACCCGCAGGGCTTCGTGAGCGAGGGCGCGGGCGAGAACATCTTCGTCGTGCGCGACGGCGTGCTCTACACCCCGGACCTGTCTTCGGGCGCGCTCAACGGCATCACTCGCAAGACCGTATTCGCGATCTGCGAGGATCTGGGTCTGACCATCAAGGAAAAGCGCATCACGCGCGACGAGGTCTACATCGCCGACGAAGCCTTCTTCACCGGCACCGCGGCCGAGGTCACGCCCATTCGCGAGCTTGACGGCATCACCCTCGGCCCCGGGCATCGCGGCCCGATCACCGAGCGCATCCAGAATGCCTTCTTCGACATCGTCGGTGGACGCAATCCGAAGTACGCCAACTGGCTTTCGATGGTCTGACCACGACGTCCCCACCACTTGACTGAGGTTTGCACATGAGCGCCATTCCCAAGCCCGACATGCCCGTGGTCGAACTCAAGGCCAAGGATCTTCCGGCCCATTGTCCCAATCCGAACATGCCGATCTGGAGCAGCCATCCGCGGGTGTTCATCGACATCACGCACGGCGAAGCGGCCTGCCCCTACTGCGGCACCCGCTACCGGCTGGCGGAAGGCGAAGTGGTGCGCGGCCATTGAGCGCGCATACGGCATGACCCGTGTGCTGCTGATCGCGCCCCAGTGGATCGGCGACGCGGTCATGGCCCAGCCTTTGGTGGCCTTGCTGGCCAGAGGCGGCGCGACCATCACGGCGCTGGGGCTGCCCAGCGTGGCGCCGGTGCTTCGGGCCATGCCGAGCGTGGACGAGGTCATTGAGGCGCCCTTTGCGCATGGCCGACTCGATTTCAATCTTCGTCGACAGCTTGCTGCGCAACTGCGAGGCCGAGGTTTCGAGCGTGCCTACGTGCTCGGCAACAACATCAAGTCGCGCCTGGTGCCGTGGCTGGCGCGTATTCCCCGGCGCATCGGATACCTCGGCGAGGCGCGCGGCGTATTGCTGACGGACCGTGTCGATATCACCGATCAGCGAGCCATCAAGGCAGCCGAACCCATGGCGCTTTCGCCTGTGTCCTGCCGCATGCCGCAGCCCGCGCAGGCATTGCGGGCGGACATGCGAGAGCATTACGCTGCATTGGCTCAGATCTCCGCAGCGCAGGTGTTGCCCGAGCCAGTGCTGTCCATAGCGTCTCAGCAGGCTGAGGCAGCGCGCCAGCGGTTTGGGTTGCCGCAACGCTGGATCGCCCTCTGCCCGGGCGCCGAGTATGGTCCGGCCAAACAATGGCCGGTTGACCATTACGCCGCACTGGCAGGACGGGCGCAGCAGGGGGGCTATGGCGTTGCAATACTCGGAGCATCGCGCGACGGCGCCATCGGCGCGCAGATTGCTGCGGGCGCGGCAGGCAGCGTGAACCTTTGTGGCGCAACACGCCTGGAAGAGGCCATCGCCCTGTTGGCCGATTGCAGTGGCGCGGTAAGCAATGATTCCGGCCTGATGCACGTTGCGGCGGCCTTGGGGCGGCCGACCCTCGGGCTGTATGGCTCGACCGATCCGCGGCATACGCCGCCAGCGGCCCATCGCAGCGCTGCCTTGTGGCTGCATCTCGACTGCAGCCCGTGCTTTCAGCGCACTTGCCCGCTCGGGCATCTCCATTGCCTGCGCCAAATCACCCCGGATGCGGCGTGGGATGAGCTGAGCCGACTGATGGCGGCACCGTCCTTCACCGACTGAGGGTCGCCCGGTCCCGGTTGGGCGTCAGCGCCAGAACAGTGCCGCCGCAATGGCGAGCCAGCCCAGCGTGAAATTGAGAATCACCAAGGGGTGAATCTGCTCCAGTCCCCGCGCCGTGGCGGGCCAGTCCTGCACGGCTGCCGCTCGTCTGGCGCGTCGGTAAGGCGCGAAAAACAGGTGCGCAAAAACCAGCATCATCACCAGCCCGATGCCGAACATCGCGTGCCAGCCGATGGGCGCCTGTGCAAAGCCCACCTGAAGCATGATGATCAAGCCGGTGACCAGGATCACGCCGATGCTGAGCCAGACGAGAGGAAAAAATCGCTCCAGGGTTGCCAGGATGAACTGGGGGCGCGTCGGTGCCTGCAGCGTGGCCAAGGCCGCGGGCCGCATAGCGAAAAGAATGAACGCCATGCCCCCCATCCAGATGAAGGCGGCGACAAGATGTAAGAAAACCAGAAAGACAATCATGGGAGTGCGAGGGTTGCGGCCCGACGCCGGGAATGCACGAAATGCGGCCCCCGTGCATTCGCGTGCCAGGAGGAAGGACGGAACGTTGACCCGACACAATCTTAGGTGCTCCGGCACGAAAAAAGCTGGTGCAGTATCGACTTTCCCCTATACTTTCGCCGTTTGACCTGTAAGCCAATTGTTACCCGCCGCAACAACCCGCAGGGGTTTGAGGCAAGGCGAGGCAAGGCCTACGAGGCTGCCGACCCCCGGGCATAGTCCCACCCCCACTTTGTTGATCCGAGTGTTTTCGCTTTGAACCAAACCGTGCCATCCACCGATCCCTGGAAAGACGAGCAAGAAACGCCGTCCGCTCCGCCGCTCACACGCGCAGAGGTGCAGGGTCTGTTGCTGCGCAAGCCGCAGGTTTCCGTGTGGCGCGTCGTGGCGCTGCAGGCTGTGGTGGGTGTGGTTGTGGCGCTGGGGGCCTGGTTCGTCTCTTCGGGTCGGGGCTCGGTGGTGTTGTCGGCGCTGTACGGTGCGGCCATCATCGCGGTGCCCTCGGCGCTGTTTGCGCTGTCCATTCAGTTCTGGCTGTCCAAATTGAAGCCTGGCGTGGCCGTTTACGGTTTTGCGTTGGGTGAGTTGTTGAAAATCGGTTTGACCATTGTGCTTCTGTTTTTTGCGCCTCGCATTGTCCAGCCGCTGAGTTGGGCGGCGATGCTGATCGCAGTCGTTGTGACCTTGCAGGTGTACTGGGTCGCCTTGCTTCTGCGTGGCAAAAAAACGAGTTGCGCCGCCTGATCCATTCAAGTCGCGTCGCGCAAGCGACCCTCCTTCATTAGTCGACCATGTCCGCAGACCAACACACCATCACCGCAGGCGAGTACATCGTTCACCACCTGACGCATTGGACCAGCGGTCCGCGTGCCGGGGTGATTGACTTCGGTATCGTCGATATCGACTCCATCATTTTCTCCGTGCTTCTGGGGGTGATTGCCTGCTACGTGTTGTGGCGCGTCGCCAAGAATATGACCACCGGTCGGCCCGGGCGCATGCAGGCCGCGGTGGAATTCCTGGTTGAGTTCGTCGACGAACAGGCTCGCGGCATCGTGCGCAATGCCAAGTCCCGTGAGTTCGTGGCCCCGCTGGCCTTCATCTCGTTTGTCTGGATCGTGATGATGAACCTCATGGATCTGCTCCCGGTGGACCTGCTGCCGCGCCTCTGGCAAACGGCCGGAGCTGCCGCCGGGCACGACCCCGAACACATGTATATGCGCGTCGTACCCACGGCCGACTTGTCGGTCGCCCTGGGGATGTCGATCACCATTCTGTTGTTGAGCCTTTATTACGGCATCAAGATCAAGGGCATTGGCGGCTGGGTGCATGAGCTCTTCACCGCGCCGTTCGGCAATCATTTTCTGCTCTGGCCGCTGAACTTCGCCATGCAGGTGCTGGAGTACCTGGCCAAGACGCTGTCGCACGGCATGCGGTTGTTCGGCAACCTTTACGCCGAAGAAATTCTGTTCATGATCATCGCCCTGATGGGTGCGGCTGGCTTGAGCAGTCTGACGGGTTGGGCCTTGTTTGTCGGTAATATCGCCGCCGGCCTGGCCTGGTCGATCTTCAGTTTGCTGGTCATCGTGCTGCAGGGCTTCATTTTCATGATGCTGACCCTGGTGTATATCGGCCAGGCGCATGATCATCACTAATCCTTTTGGATCGCTTTCGTTTCTTTTCTCTTTACCTCTTTAACTCTTCAACTCACTAGGAGCAAGCATGGAACACGTTCTCGGATATGTCGCACTGGCCGCTGGTCTGATCATTGGTCTGGGTGCCAATGGCGCCTGTATCGGCATCGGCATCATGGGTAGCAAATACCTCGAGTCCGCCGCACGTCAGCCCGAGCTGATGAACGAACTGCAAACCAAGATGTTCCTGCTGGCCGGTCTGATCGACGCGGCCTTCCTGATCGGTGTCGGTCTGGCCATGATGTTCACCTTCGCCAACCCGTTCGTGCTGAAGTAATCCACGCTTGATTCCAGCAACGATCTGTTCACCCATCTGAAGCAAAGGTTAGCGCCATGCATCTGGACGCAACACTCATTGCGCAGATCATCGTTTTCTTGCTGTTGGCGTGGTTCACGAAGAAATTCGTGTGGCCACCCATCACCAAGGCCCTCGATGAGCGCGCAACAAAAATCGCCGACGGCCTGGCAGCCGCCGATCGTGCCAAGACCGAACTCGCTTCGGCCAACCGCAAGGTCGAGGAAGAGCTGGCTCGCTCGCATCACGAGAGCGCCGGTCGACTTGCCGACGCCGAGCGCCGTGCGCAAGCCGTGATCGAGGAGGCCCGCAAGAAGGCCGAGGAGGTCGCTGCGAACATCGTGGCGCAGGCCAAATCGGAGGCTGATCAGCAGGCTGTCAAGGCTCGCGAGCAGTTGCGCGACCAGGTGGCGGCACTGGCGGTCAAGGGTGCCGAAGCCATTCTGCATCGCGAGATCAATCCGCAGGTGCATGCCGATCTGCTGAACCGGCTCAAGGCCGAGCTGTAATCGGAGCGCGCCATGGCAGAACTCGCCACCATTGCCCGGCCCTACGCCGAAGCTGCTTTCGCCGCAGTACGAGACTCCGGTCTTCCCGCCGCCCAGGCCGCCGACACGCTGGATCAGATTGCGCAGATTGCCGCAGACCCTGCCCTGCGCGACGTGATCGGTAGCCCCAAGGTCTCGGCGCGCCAGTTGGCCGATCTGGTCCTGGGTGCCTTGCCCGGCTCCGTGCCCCCAGCGCTGAAAAACCTGGTCGAGATGCTGGCCGAGAACCAGCGTTTCGCGGCGTCCGGCCAGATCGCGGAGCAGTTCCGTGCGCTGAAGGACGAAGCCGAAGGGAAGGTCGAGGCTGTGGTATCCAGCGCGTTTCCGCTGGAGGGCGAGGCGCTCGATGGCCTGCTCCGGGCGCTCGAGCGCAAATATGGCCGCAAGCTGCACGCCACCGTGGAAATCGATCCGTCGCTCATCGGGGGAGTGCGTGTCGCCGTTGGCGACGAAGTGCTCGACACCTCGGTCCGCGCCCGGCTGGAGCAGATGAAAGTCGCTCTCACCGCTTAAAGTTTTAGAGGCTCCCATGCAACTCAATCCCGCAGAAATTTCCGAACTCATCAAGAGCCGCATCGAAGGTCTGGGCGCCAGCGCCAATATCCGCAACGAGGGCACGGTCGTGTCCCTGACCGACGGTATTGCGCGGGTGCATGGGCTGTCCGACGTGATGCAGGGCGAAATGCTCGAATTCCCGAACAACACCTTTGGCCTGGCACTCAACCTTGAGCGCGATTCGGTCGGTGTGGTGATTCTGGGCCCCTACGAGCACATCTCCGAAGGCGACACCGTCAAGTGCACCGGTGAGATTCTTTCCGTGCCCGTCGGCCCCGAGCTGATCGGCCGTGTGGTCAACACGCTGGGTGTGCCCATCGATGGCAAGGGCCCGGTGGAAACCAAGCAACTCGATCCGATCGAAAAGATCGCCCCAGGCGTGATCTGGCGCCAATCCGTGTCGCAACCGGTGCAGACCGGTATCAAGGCGATCGACGCCATGGTGCCCGTCGGCCGTGGCCAGCGTGAGTTGATCATTGGCGACCGCCAGACCGGCAAGACCGCCGTGGCCGTCGACTCGATCATCAGCCAGAAGGGCAAGGACCTGATCTGTATCTACGTGGCGATCGGCCAGAAGGCTTCGACCATCGCCAACGTGGTGCGCAAGCTGCAGGAGTTCGGTGCGATGGAATACACCATCGTTGTCGCTGCCTCCGCGTCGGATTCCGCCGCCATGCAGTATCTGGCGCCTTATGCCGGTTGCACCATGGGCGAGTACTTCCGCGACCGCGGCCAGGACGCGCTGGTGATCTATGACGATCTGACCAAGCAGGCTTGGGCGTATCGCCAGATCTCGCTGCTGCTGCGCCGTCCCCCGGGCCGTGAAGCCTATCCTGGCGACGTGTTCTACCTGCACAGCCGTCTGCTCGAGCGCGCCGCCCGTGTCAGCGCCGAATATGTCGAGAAGTTCACCAACGGCGCTGTGACGGGCAAGACCGGCTCGCTGACCGCGCTGCCCATCATCGAAACGCAGGCGGGCGACGTGTCTGCCTTCGTGCCGACCAATGTGATCTCGATTACCGACGGCCAGATCTTCCTCGAAACCGATCTGTTCAACGCCGGTGTGCGTCCTGCGATCAACGCGGGCGTGTCGGTGTCGCGGGTGGGTGGTGCGGCACAGACCAAGATCATCAAGAAGCTCTCCGGCGGCATTCGCACCGACCTGGCCCAGTACCGTGAACTGGCAGCGTTCGCGCAGTTCGCCTCCGATCTGGACGAAGCGACCCGCAAGCAGCTCGAACGCGGTCGTCGCGTGGTCGAACTGCTGAAGCAGCCCCAGTATCAGCCGGCCCAGGTCTGGCAGATGGCGGCTTCGCTCTACGCAGTGAACAACGGCTATCTCGACGATCTCGAAGTCAAGCAGGTGCTGCCTTTCGAGAAAGGGCTGCACGATCATCTGCAGACCAAGCATGCTGCCCTGGTGCAAAGCATCGAATCGGCCAAGGATCTTTCCAAGGACGACGAAGCCAAGCTCAAGGACGCGATCGCCGAGTTCAAGAAGAACGGTGCGTACTAATTCATTCCATGATGGACAGGACCGGAAGGCCCGCGGCCTGCCGGTCTGACCGAGGAGTAAATCAATGGCTGGAATGAAAGAAATTCGCGTCAAGATCAAGAGTGTGCAGAACACACGCAAGATCACCAAGGCGATGGAAATGGTGGCCGCATCCAAGATGCGCAAGGCCCAGGAGCGCATGCGCGCGGCACGCCCCTATGGCGATACCGTGCGCGTCATTGCGGGCCATCTGCGTCAGGCCAACCCTGAGTACACCCATCCTTTTCTGATCAAGCGCGAGCCGATCAAGCGCGTCGGCCTGATTCTCGTGACGACCGACAAAGGGCTTTGCGGCGGGTTGAACACCAACATCATCCGCATGGCGCTGGGCAAGATCAAGGAATGGCAGGCCGAAGGAGTGCAGATCGAATGCTGCGCCATCGGCAACAAGGGCATGCAAATTCTGCAGCGCCTGGGCATGAACATCACCTCGCAAGTGGTGCAGCTCGGAGACAAACCTCACCTCGAGAAGCTCATCGGGCCTGTCAAGGTCATGTTGGACGCCTACCAGGAAGGCAAGCTCGATGCGGTGTATCTGGCCTTCAGCCGCTTCGTCAATACCATGAAGCAGGCGCCGGAGATCGAGCCCCTGGTGCCGCTGCCAGCTCACGCCCTGGACGCCAAGGCCGGTGATGCCAAGACCCACAGCTGGGACTACATCTACGAGCCCGACGCCAAACCTGTGATCGATGCGCTGCTCGTGCGCTACATCGAGGCACTGATCTACCAAGCCGTGGCTGAAAACATGGCTTGCGAACAATCGGCGCGGATGGTGGCGATGAAGTCGGCTTCCGACAACGCCAAGAGCGTGATCGGTGAGTTGCAGCTCGTCTACAACAAGAGCCGACAGGCGGCCATTACCAAAGAACTTTCGGAAATCGTGAGCGGAGCCGCCGCGGTCTGATGAGGTCAAGTTCTGACCCTCTACCCGGCCAACCGAATTCAAACCATTGGAGAGCAATATGACGACGGCTCAAGCGCAAGGCAAAATCGTTCAGTGCATCGGCGCTGTGATCGATATCGAGTTCCCCCGCGACGCCATTCCCAAGGTGTATGACGCCCTGGTTCTGGCCGACAACAACGACAGCAGTCTGGCCGAAAATGGCCTGACCTTCGAGGTGCAGCAGCAGATTGGTGACGGTGTGGTTCGTACCATCGCCATGGGTTCGGGCGACGGCCTGCGCCGCGGCATGCGGGTCAACAACACCGGCCATTCCATCCAGGTCCCGGTCGGTCCCGCCGTGCTGGGCCGCATCATGGACGTGCTGGGACGCCCCATTGACGAAGCCGGTCCGATCGCCACCGACGAGCGCCGCTCGATTCACCAGGCTGCGCCCAAGTTCGACGATCTGTCCCCCTCGGTCGACCTGCTCGAGACAGGCATCAAGGTGATCGATCTGGTCTGCCCGTTCGCCAAGGGCGGCAAGGTCGGCCTGTTCGGCGGCGCCGGTGTGGGCAAGACCGTGAACATGATGGAGCTCATCAACAACATCGCCAAGCAGCACAGCGGTCTGTCGGTGTTCGCCGGCGTGGGTGAGCGCACCCGCGAAGGCAACGACTTCTATCACGAAATGAAGGACTCCAACGTCCTCGACAAGGTGGGCATGGTGTTCGGTCAGATGAACGAACCCCCGGGCAACCGCCTGCGCGTGGCGCTGACCGGCCTGACCATGGCCGAGCGTTTCCGCGACGAAGGCCGCGACATCCTGTTCTTCGTGGACAACATCTACCGTTACACCCTGGCCGGTACCGAAGTATCCGCGCTGCTGGGGCGTATGCCGTCTGCCGTGGGCTATCAGCCGACGCTGGCCGATGAAATGGGCAAGCTGCAGGAGCGCATCACCTCCACCAAGACCGGCTCCATCACCTCGATCCAGGCCGTGTACGTACCGGCGGACGACTTGACCGACCCGTCGCCCGCGACCACCTTCAACCACCTGGACGCGACCGTGGTGCTGAGCCGCGACATCGCCTCGCTGGGCATCTACCCGGCCGTAGACCCGCTGGATTCCACCAGCCGCCAGATCGACCCCAACGTCATCGGCGAAGAGCACTACTCCACCACGCGAGCGGTGCAGGGCATTCTGCAGCGCTACAAGGAACTGCGCGACATCATCGCCATTCTCGGCATGGACGAACTGTCGCCGGAGGACAAACTGGCCGTGGCCCGTGCCCGCAAGATCCAGCGCTTCCTGTCGCAGCCCTTCCATGTGGCCGAAGTGTTCACCGGTTCGCCGGGCAAGTATGTGCCGCTGAAGGAAACCATCCGTGGTTTCAAGATGATCGTGGGCGGCGAGTGCGATGCCCTGCCCGAACAGGCGTTCTACATGGTCGGCACCATCGACGAAGCCTTCGAAAAGGCCAAGAAGCTCAACTAAGCCAGCGAGCTTGAAGCGATCCAATCCGGCTGACGATCTTTACACAAGACCGCCGGCCGGAGCCTGAAAACGCATCACGTTCCGGATTGAAGCCATGAACACCATCCATGTCGACGTCGTCAGTGCCGAGGAGTCCATCTTCTCCGGCGAGGCGCGTTTTGTCGCCCTACCGGGCGAATCGGGTGAACTGGGCATTCTGCCCGGCCACACCCCGTTGATCACCCGCATCAAGCCCGGCTCGGTGCGCATCGAATTGGCAGAGGCCAACGCCACCGGCAGCAAGGAAGAGTTTGTTTTCGTTGCGGGCGGCATTCTCGAAGTGCAGCCCAAGCGCGTCACCGTGCTGGCCGACACGGCCATTCGCGGCAAGGACCTCGACGAGGCCAAGGCCAACGAAGCGCTGAAGGCCGCGCAGGAAGCACGAGCCCATGCCAAGGAGGCGCAGGATGTTGCGGTGGTCGAGGGCGAACTCGCCATGCTGGCGGCGCAGCTCGCGGCCATTCGTCGATTGCGTGGGCGCTCGCACTGAGCCCATCGCTTCGTCGTTTCAAAACAGCCCGCCGTTGCGGGCTGTTTTGTTTGCAGGACGCACGCCGCTAGCATGCGGCTACGGTATCCCAGCGGAGTATGCGGATGAGCAAATGGCAGGATGCGTGCGAAAAACGCATGGGCTCACTTGTGGCAGGACCAGGACAGCGTCGCCTCGCCCTGGGGCTCACAGTTCTGTCGGGCATGGTCCTCGGGGGATGTGCCAGCGCGCCACCGCGCGCGAGTTTGAGCGGGGCGCCGGTGAACGCGCAGGCGGGCTGCCACGCACCCACGCCCAATTTGCGAGCGGCGTACAACCGAACCTATACCGTTCGGGGCCGCAGCTACACGCCCCTGCGCAACGCCGACGGCTATGACGAGGTCGGTACGGCGTCCTGGTATGGCTGGGAGTCGGGCACGACCACGTCGATGGGCACCCGCTTCAATCCACGGGATTTTTCCGCGGCGAGCCGTGTTCTGCCGCTGCCAACCTGCGTTCAGGTGACGAATCTGGACAATGGCCTGAGCGCGCTGGTTCTGGTCAACGATCGCGGCCCCTTCGTCAGTGGCCGCTTGCTGGATCTGTCGATGGGGGCGGCTCAGGCGCTGGGTGTCACCCGGACGGGTACGGCACGCGTGCGTATCGTGGCACTGCCCGAGGGAGCGAACGCACCGCTGCAGTATGCCCAGGCCCCTGCGGCGGCATCGCCGCCGCAAGACCATCCTGTCATGACCCCCTCACAGGCGGACATGTCTTCGCGGGCATCGACCGCGGCGGCGCCGCAGCAGTTTGCGACGCAACCCGTGACACCATCAATCCCCGCAGCATCCTCCTCCATGGGGGTCCCCGAGTCGCCTCAGGACGCCCCTCCCGCGCCGATCGAGGAGCAGGTGCTGCCGCCCATGGCGTCCTCGTCCGCCCCTGCCGCATCGGTCAGCCGGGCCGCGGCGCCCCCCGGCCCGGCGAGCAGCCAGGAGACGATGCCGCAACCTGCGCTTTCCTTGCTGGGGGCCTCATCGCCAGCAGGCGCCACGCCCGCCTCGGCCCCCCCTCCTGCTGGGGCGGCACCGCCAGCCCAGCAGAACTATGTGCAGACCGGCGCCTTCACGTTGCAAGCCAACGCCGAGGCCGAACAGGCGCGGCTGCAGGCGGCAGGGATCGCAGACGTGATCGTGGTGCCTGGCTATATCCGTGGACAAACCTTCTATCGTGTCCAGGTCGGCCCTCTGCCCGCCGCGATGCCCGATGCCACGCTCGTGCAGCAATTGCGTGGCCTGGGCCTGAATGGCTATTCGGTGGTGCAGCAGTAACCTGGTTCGATGCGTGCCTGCTGCGTGCGGGAAAGAAAAACGCACCCGAGGGTGCGTTCAGTGCGGCCGCCGAAGCGCTGCATGGCGGCCAGCCCGTCAGGGCAAAGACGCTACGGATTATTTCTTGCGCAGGCAATCGCTCATGAACTTCTTGCGCTCTTCGCCCTTCAGACCCTTGGTCTTGGCGTCCTTGCTGCAGAACGACATCTTTTCCTGCTGCGGGGTCAGTTTCTTGCCCTCGGCCATGGCTTTGTGTTCTGCCTTTTTCTCGGGCTTGGCGGCTTCCTTGGCGGCAGGTTTGGCGGCTTCGGTGGCGGCGGGCTTGGCCGCCAGGCATTCCTTCATGAAGGTTTTGCGAGCATCACCCGTCTTGCCGGTCGCTTCCTTGTTGCACTGAGCCATGCGGCTTTGCTGCGGCGTGGTCTGCGCTTGCGACAGTACGGGCAGTGCCAGCATGCCCAGGGCCAGACCCAGTGTGGCGATCAGTTTTTTCATCATTCCTCCAAGTTGTGTTGTGACCGGATGCCGGTCGGGGGGAACCGCACGATCTGCCGTAGCAAGCCAGCTTGCAGTCGGCAAACCATTACACCATAGGGTCGTGGAGGCGCGAAGCAGGGCAACTGCCTCCTAAAATGCCGACTTTGCGTCTTCACAACATTCCCATAATGATCGAATTCACAGCGCGGTTGACCTCGGCCCTTCATCGCGCGGCCTGCATCTTGCAGCCCGAGTTTTCAGGCTCCATCGAATTGAGCCGTCCCCGCAGCGACGACCATGGCGAACTGGCGAGCAATCTGGCCATGCAGCTTGCCAAGCCCTTGAAGCGCAACCCGCGCGAGGTGGCTCAGCAGATCGCGGATGGGCTGGCCTCGGAGGCTGACCTGGCCGCCGGTGTGGCGCGCATCGAGATAGCGGGTCCCGGGTTCATCAATTTCCACCTTCAGGCGGCTGTGCTGCAGCAGGTCATTGCCGAGGTCGAACGAGGCGCCACGACATTCGGCCACTCGCAGGCGGGCGGCTCGCGGCCGATGTTGGTGGAGTTTGTCTCGGCCAATCCGACCGGGCCTCTGCATGTGGGGCACGGACGTCAGGGCGCCTTGGGCGATGCCATCGCCGCCGTGCTGTCCACCCAGGGCTGGGCGGTGCAGCGCGAGTTTTATTACAACGACGCCGGGGTGCAGATTCAGACCCTGGCGCTTTCGGTGCAGGCCCGGGCGCGGGGGTACAAGCCCGGCGATGCCGAATGGCCCGAGTCGGCCTACAACGGCGATTACATCGCCGAAATCGCGGAGGATTTTCTCGGTCGCCAGTCGGTGCCGGACGACGAAGGACGCCCGATCACCGCCAGCGGCGAGGTAGGCGACCTGGACAACCTGCGCCGCTTCGCCGTGGCCTATCTGCGCCGCGAGCAAGATCTCGATCTCAAGACCTTCGGCATCCGGTTCGACTGCTATTACCTCGAATCCAGCCTCTACACCGACGGCCGTGTGGAAGACGTGAAGCGCCGCCTCCAGGCTTCGGGGCATACGTTCGAACAAGACGGCGCGTTATGGCTGCGCACCACCGATTTCGGCGACGATAAAGACCGGGTGATGCGCAAGTCCGACGGCAACTACACCTATTTCGTGCCCGACGTGGCCTATCACCTCGCCAAGTGGGAGCGCGGCTTTCACCGCGCGGTGAATATCCAGGGCTCGGACCATCATGGCACCATTGCCCGGGTACGCGCCGGACTGCAGGCGCTCGATCTGGGCATTCCTTCGGGCTATCCCGACTATGTGCTGCACAAGATGGTCACCGTCATGCGCGGGGGGCAGGAGGTAAAAATTTCCAAACGCGCCGGCAGTTATGTGACCGTGCGCGATTTGATCGAATGGTCGGGCGGTGCGCGCGAGGACATGACCACGGACGAGCGCAGCCAGGCGCTGCAGCGGGGCCGCGATGCGGTGCGCTTCTTCCTTGTTTCGCGCAAGGCCGACACCGAATTCGTGTTCGACGTCGATCTCGCCCTGGCGCAAAACGACGAAAACCCGGTTTACTACGTGCAATACGCCCATGCCCGGGTGAACTCGGTCTTCGAGCAATGGACGGCCCGCGCGCCCTTGGACGCTGCGCAGCCCGCGCTGCTGGACCAAGCCGACCTCGCCCTGCTCACCGCACCACGCGAACGCGCCTTGCAACTCACGCTCGCGCGCTATCCCCAGGTCTTGGCCGCGGCGGGCCAGGAACTGGCGCCGCACCATGTCGCCTTCTATTTGCGCGACCTTGCGGCCGACTTCCATGCCTTTTACAACGCCGAGCGGGTGCTGGTCGATGAGCTGCCCTTGCGGCATGCGCGCCTGCGGCTGCTGCGCGCCGTGCGCCAGGTGATGCACAATGCGCTGGGTGTGCTGGGCGTGAGCGCGCCGCTGCGTATGTGAGTGTCCCTCTCGAGCGCACACCCGAGCGCCCGCCAGATTCCACCCTCAACGTTTCATCCAGCTCTCCATGCCCACACCCACTTCATTTCGCCGCCAATACGGGGGCACCGTGATCGGCCTGATCGCCGGTCTGGTCATCGGCCTGGCCATTGCACTGGGCGTCGCCCTCTACATCACCAAGGCCCCGCTGCCCTTCATGAACCGGTTCCAGGAGCGGCCTTCCAGCGCTGCCTCGGGGGCTGGCAACTGGAATCCCAATCAGGGTTTGAGCGGGGCGACACAGTCGCCGCCGGCAGGCAGCGGCTCCATGCCCGTGACCGTGGCAAGCAAGCCGCTCTCGCCTCAGGCGCTCGCCAAGCTCGGGCAGCCGGGTGCCGGGGCTTCCCAGCCCGAGGCGGCTCCTGCGGCCGGCGGCACCCCCGCGCCGACAACCGCGGCCAAGCCTGCCGCACAGGGCCCCGTGCAGTATGTGCTTCAGGTCGGGGCCTACAGCACGCGCGACGACGCCGAGCGCCAGCGCGCCAAGGTCGCCCTGATCGGGCAAGAGGCTCATGTGGATGAGCGCGTTGTCAACGGCCGGACCTTGTATCGCGTTCGGGTAGGGCCGTTCACCTCGGTGCAACAAGCCGAGCAGACGCAGAAACTTCTGGGCGACAACGGCGTTCAAACCGCGCTGGTTCGCACCAGTTCATAAAACGACTCTCTGACTCCCTACCAAAGGACGACTCATGTTTCAACGCTGGCTTTCCGTGGTGTTTCTGGCCTTTTCCATGGGCTTTCTCGCCGCAGGCGCGCAAGCGCAGACGCCGGCCAAGCCCCAACCGTTCAACGAGGGCTTTGCCTACAACCGCCTTGCCGTGTCACAGCCGGTGAGTCCGTCGGACAAGGTCGTGGTGACCGAATTCTTCTGGTACGACTGCCCGCACTGCGCCGATTTCGATCCCATGCTGGAGGCCTGGACGAAGAAGCTGCCGGCCGGCGTGGTGCTGCAGCGCGTGCCGGTGGCGTTTTCGCCCCAGTTCGTGCCGCAGCAGCATCTCTATTACGCGTTGATGGCCCTGGGCAAGCTCAACGACGACATGCAGGCCAAGATCTTCAATGCCATTCACAAGCAGCGCATTCCCTTGGGCACGCCCGAACAGATGGCCAACTGGCTGGCCCAGCAAGGCATTGCGAAAAAGGCTTTCATGGATGCCTACAACTCGTTTGGCGTCAACGCCCAGGTCAAACAGGCCACGCAGATGGTGACCGATTACCAGATTCAGGGTGTGCCGACGATGGCGGTGCAGGGGACCTACACCACCTCGGCGGCGATGCCTGAAGCGAACAACAACCAGAAGGTGCTGGAGGTTGTGGATTTTCTGATCAAGAAAGTTCAGGCGGCGAAGAAATAAGCGCTTTGCTTTTGTTCCGGAACAAGCTGCCCGCATTGAGCGGGCAGCTTGTTTTTCGCCATGCAGGATCTGTGCGCGAACGCGCGGCCTTGCCCTAGAATGAGCCGACCAAAGCAAAACCCATGCCGATGAAACGAGTGGCCCGTTCCCTGTTGTCTGTCCTGTTGTTCGCGCTGCATCTGGCGCCGTTCGCGCAGGCCGCACAGACCGATCGAAATCAGCCCATCCACATCGAGGCCGATGCCATGCGTTACGACGATGTGCACCAGACCAGCGTGTTCACCGGCCATGTGGTCGTGACCAAGGGCTCCCTCGTTTTGCGTGCCGCCACCGTGGACGTGCGCCAGGCTCCGGATGGCTATCAATATGCCACGGCATTGGCCGCGCCGGGAGAGCTGGCAACCTTTCAGCGTCAAATCGACGTCGCTCCAGGCCAGCCCGCCCAGACCCTGGACGGCGCAGCACAGCGCATCGAATACGACGGCAAGACTGATGTCGTCACCCTGCGTGGCCAGGCCATTCTCAGTCGGCTGATCGATGGTCGATTGATCGACCGCAGCCAGGGCAATGTGATTGCCTACAACCAGATCACCGACGTCTTCACGGTGGAAGGGGGCGCACAAGGCGCCACGGCGACCAATCCGGGCGGGCGTGTGCGGGTGATGTTGACGCCCCAGCCCGCGGCATCGTCCGCACCAGCGAGGCCGAAGTCGACACCGGCACTCAAAGTGGCGCCCACGCTTGGGGCTCAGCCTTGAGCGCGCAGCCGCAGCGGCCGCAGCAAACCGTGCTGCGGGGTGGACTGGAACCGGTTGCGTCTCAGCATGGCGAAAGTCCCTTGGCCATGCGTTCGGCTTCCGGGCCGCAACTCGACGTGCAGCATCTGCAGAAGCGCTATGCCGGCAGGCAGGTGGTCCGCGATGTGAGTTTCAGCGTGCGCTGCGGCGAGGTCGTCGGTCTGCTGGGCCCGAACGGCGCAGGCAAGACCACGTCGTTCTACATGATTGTTGGGCTGGTGCGACCCGATGCGGGGCGCATCCACATCGACGGCCAGGATGTGAGCGATTCGCCCATGCATCGGCGGGCGCGCATGGGGCTGTCCTACCTGCCGCAAGAGGCTTCCATCTTCCGGCGCATGACCGTCGCCGAGAACGTCCGGGCCGTGCTGGAACTGCAGCGTGACGCCCAGGGGCGTCGCCTGAGCCGTGCCGAAATCCGCCAACGCGAAGATCACCTCCTGCGCGAACTGCATGTCGAACACCTGCGCGACAGCCCCGCGCCCGCGCTGTCGGGAGGCGAACGTCGGCGCGTGGAAATCGCGCGTGCACTGGCCACGCAGCCGCGGTTCATCCTGCTCGACGAACCGTTCGCCGGGATCGATCCGATCGCGGTGATCGAGATTCAGCGCATCGTCCATTTCCTGAAAGAGCAGGGCATCGGTGTGCTCATCACCGACCACAACGTGCGCGAGACGCTAGGGATCTGTGACCGTGCCTGCATCATCAGCGAAGGCCAGGTGTTGGCCCAGGGCGATCCGCAATCCATCATTGACAACCCCGCGGTGCGCAAGGTGTACCTCGGTGAAAACTTCCGCATGTAAGCCGCGATGAAACCGTCGCTGAATCTGCGCCTGTCCCAGCATCTCGCGCTCACGCCGCAGTTGCAGCAGTCCATTCGCCTGCTGCAACTCTCCACGCTCGAACTCACGCAAGAGATCGAAGGTCTGCTCGAATCCAATCCGTTTCTCGAACCCGAAGAAACGGAGGATCCGTCGGCCGCTGCGACGACGTCCGAGCCGCAGGCGGCGTTGACGCCCGACGTGCCCCAGGTGGCCACCGAGGGGCATGAGACCGCGGCTGAGCCCACTGCCGAACTGCAGCTCGAAACGCAGGACTGGACGGCCAGCAGCGGCGAGACCGATCACGGCGCCGATATCGATGCCGACGCTGACTCCTGGGTCAGCTCAGGCCAGAGCGCCGGAGGCAGCGGGGACGACGACGAATTCAGCGCCCTGGACGTTGCTTCTGAGCAGATCGATTTGCGCGATCATTTGCGGGCGCAGCTTGCCGGGCTGGCCTTGAGCGCCACCGACCGCGCGGCCGCGGAGGCCATCATCGATTCCCTCGACGACGATGGCTATCTGCCCGACACGCCCCTGGAGCTGGCGCTGGCCCTCGCCCCCGCGGCAGATGCCGAACAGATCGAAGACCTGTCCGACGCGCTCACCACGGCCATGCGACTGATCCAGAGCTTCGATCCGGCCGGGGTGGCCGGGCACGATCTGGCCGATTGCCTTTGTTTGCAGTTGCTGCGTCAGCCGCGTTGCGCCGTGCGAGAGCTGGCCCTGCAGATTTGCCGCGGCGGCCATCTGGACATGCTGGCCAGGCGCGACTGGCGCAAGCTCGAACGCCAGCTCGAGGCCGATGAAAACGCGTTACGCCAGGCGCAGCAACGCATCGCCCAGCTCGACCCGCATCCGGGTGGCGCTTTCCGCCGCGATGCCGCGCAAGCGGTGACGCCCGATGTGATCGCCCGCAAGACCCCGCAAGGCTGGACGGCGCAGCTCAATCCCGAGGTCATGCCCAAGCTGCGGGTGAACCAGATCTATGCCGATGCCATGCGCCGAGCGCGCGACAGCGGTGGCGCCATGCAGGGCCAGCTTCAGGAGGCGCGCTGGTTCGTGAAGAACGTACAGCAGCGTTTCGAGACCATTCAGCGCGTCTCGCAGACCATTGTCGAGCGCCAGCAGCGGTTCTTCGACTTCGGCCCGGTGGCCATGCGGCCGATGGTGCTGCGTGAAATCGCCGACGAACTCGGGCTGCACGAATCGACCATCTCGCGCGTGACCACCCAGAAGTTCATGCTCACGCCCTTTGGCACCGTGGAGCTGAAGTATTTCTTCGGCTCCGGCCTGAGCACCGAGGCCGGGGGCAACACCTCGTCCACGGCGGTGCGCGAACTCATCCGGCGCCTCGTTGCAGAGGAAAACAGCGCCAAGCCCCTGTCGGACAGCGAACTCGCCGAGCGCCTCACGCAGCAAGGCGTGCAGGTCGCACGGCGCACCGTGGCGAAGTACCGCGAGGCCCTGCGCATCGCCCCGGCGAATCTGCGCAAGACGGGCTAATCTCAGCTCAGGCCGAGCTTGCCGCGCAGCATCGAGAGGTCTTCGGCCAGGGTGTTGACCGCGCCCGAGAGGATCTTTCGATCCTTTTCCGTGACCTTGTCATAGGTCACGTAGCCGCCGTCCTGGGTCTTGTACTTGTCGAGGATGGTGTTGACCGTGCCGAAGTTTTTCTCGACCTTGGCCACATAGGCCTCGTTGCCCTTGGGCAGTTGCGGACGGAACAGATCGAAGATCTTTTTCGAGCCGTCCACATTCGCCTGGAAGTCGTACAGATCGGTGTGGCTGTAGCGGTCTTCCTCGCCGCTGATCTTGGTGGCGGCCACTTCTTCCATCAGCGCCGCAGAGCCGCCCACCACCTTGTCGGGCGGGAAGGTCATGCCGTTGATGCGCTTTTGCAGGTCGAGCACGTCGGCCATCAGCTTGTCCGCAAACGGTGTGAGGCCTGTCGTGCTGTTTTTGATCCACAGCCCGTATTCGATGCGGTGAAAGCCGGTGAAATCGGGGGCGTTCACGCCTTTTTCATGATCGTCCTCTCGCGAATCCATCGAGGCGTCCAGATCGCTGAAGAGCTCAGCGATCGGTTCGATGCGCTCGTAGTGCACGCGGGTCGGACCGAACAGCTTTTTCGCCGTGGCCACATCGCCTTTCTTGACCGCCGTGGTGAAGGCGCGGGTCTGGGTGACCAGCTCGTTGATGTTTTTGGTGACGTAGATTTTGTAATCGGTGATCGGGGTGACCAGATCGAGCGAGGCCGGGGTGGCGGCCTGCGCGGCAAGCGGACTGCCGAGCAGGCTGGCGCCCAGCAGACAGGCCATGGCGAAACGTTTCATGGGAGACTCCATTGAGAGGGGTGGGTGTGAAAGGGATTCAGGCGCTGGCCAGCAGCAGCGAGCGGCCGTAGAAGTCCTGCGCGTCGACTACCCCGGGCAGGGCGAAGAAATAGCCGCCGCCCGTGGGTTTGATGTATTCCTCCAGCGGTTCGCCGTCGAGGCGGCGCTGCACGGTGATGAAGCCCTGTTCGAGATCGGCCTGATAGATGACCATCAGCAGGCCCATGTCGAGCTGGCCGTTCTTCATCACGCCGTTGGAATAGTTGAAGGGGCGGCGCAGGATGAGGTTTTTTTCCGAGTCCTCGGTGCGCGGATTGGCCAGGCGGATATGGGCGTCGAGGGGGGTGATCTTGCCCTCGGCGTCGCCGCTGTAATCGGGCGCGGTGAACTCGTCGGCGCCGCCAGACAGGGGAGCGCCGTTGTGCTTGCGCCGACCGAAGATGGCCTCCTGCTCCTGCAGCGGCGTGCGGTCCCAGCGTTCGACGAAGTTGCGGATCAGCCGCACCACTTGATAGCTGCCGTGGGTGGCCCAGGCCGGTTCACCGTCGTCCGGCCGGATCCAGACGACGTGGTTCATCAGCCGCTCGTCGTGGGCCGCCGGATTGGCCGAACCATCGAGAAAGCCGAGAAAATTGCGCGCGCTGGGCTCGGGCTGGCCGGGCTGCGTCTGGATGACGGGGACGGTGCCTTCCTGCTTCCAGTTCAAGACCATCAGGTCCGAGGTGTTCTTGACGATGTCGCGCAGGGCGTGGATGTTGGTGTCGGGCGTGTTGGCGCAGAACTGCAGCGTGAGATCGCCGTGGCAGCGGTCCTTTTCCAGCGCGTCGTTCGGGAATGCGGTCATGCGCTGCAGTCGACGCGGCCGGAGTTTGGCGAGGCCGTAGCGGTCGTCGAACAGACTGTCGCCCACGGCCAGGGTGATGGTGAGGTTGTCGGGGGTGACGACGGGGCCCAGAATGCCCGAATCCAAAGGGGGCAACTTGGGGTTGATCTCAGGAACCGGGCCGCCGCTCATGAGAAAGCGCACACGCTCGGTCAGTGTGCGCAGCAGCCGTTCCAGATCGGCGCGGTGGGTGGCGATGATGTCGAACGAAGCCACCATGCCCGCGGCGGGCCGAGGGGTGACGATGCCTGGCTGATGCAGGCCGTGGAACGGCTGGAGCTGCAGCACGGTGTCGCTCTGCGGTGCGTGGGTCGCCGCAGAAGCGTCGGCCGCACGGGCCAGGCCCGGGCACAGCCCGGCAACCGCCGCGCCCGCGGTGGCGCCGAAGCCTTGCAGCAGCCGTCGGCGTTGCGGACAGCTCGGCGGTGGAATGTCTTTGGAAGCCATGATGAGTCGCAAAAGCCGTTCAGGTGGTGGAAAGACCGAGCGCGCCATTGACCGCGCCCAGCGATTGCGCAAGCAGGTTTGCCTGCTGCGCAATCCGTTGTCGCGTGCTGGCATCGACCTGGTCATAGGGTCGATAGCCCTCGGTGCCGTGCAGACCGCCCAGCGTGGAGGCGAGGTTGGCGGTCTCGGTCTGGAGCTGTGCCAGCAGCTTGGGATCGGCCTTGACCAGCAGCGGCTGCAGGAGCGCGAGGGTCTTGTTCACGCTGTCGAGATTGGCGGCGAACCCAGCCAGATCGGCGTGGCTGTAGCGTTCCTCTTCGCCCTGGCTGCGGGTTTGCGCCAGCGAGCGCATCAGCCGTTCGGCGTTGAGCGCAAGCTGCTGCGGCGGCAGCGGCCGCGCCAGCATGGCGGTGCGCAGGGCGGTCAGATCGGCGTTCAGCTTGGTGGCGACAGGCAGCAGTCCGGCCGTGCTGTTTTCGGCGAAGAGGCCGTACTCGATGCGGTGAAAGCCGCCGAACGCCGGGTCTTTTTCGCGCTGGGCGAAGTAGTCGGCGCGCGCGTTGATGGCGTTGTCGAGATCGCCATAGCGCTGGGCCGTGGCGGCGATGTGCTGATAGTCGATCCGCGCCTTGAGATAGGCCGCGCGTGCGGCGTCGAGCTGACCGGCTTCGATGGCCAGCCGCAGGGCGGACGCCGCCTCCAGCAGATCGTCGCTGCGCATCGTGAGGTCAAAACGCTGCTCGGCCAGAGGGCCGATGAAGGCCGCGGTGGTCGGTGCGGCCTTGGCGGTGGCCGACGATTCGGTGGTGGGCGTGACCTTGAGCGTGCCGCGCGGGTTGCTCAGCAGCCCGCAGGTGATAGCGTAATCGCCCGGCTCCAGCCGCGTGGTCAGCCGCGTACTCAGACCGGGTGCGATGTTTTCACGCTCTTCGACCACCATCACGCCGTCGAGAATCTCCCACTCCACCGCGCGATCGGACTGGTTGACGATGCGGAACTGGGTCGTGCCCGCAGGCACGGTCAGCGCGTTGGGTTCGCAATGCCGCGCGTGGATGGTGACGATGATCTCATCGCCCTGATTCGGAGCTTTGTCGTGCGCCAGTTGCGAGGCGTAATAGAACGCGGCTCCGGCAGCGATCAGCACCAGCGCCGATGCGACGAGCGCCGCGCGCATCCAAAATCGATGAGGGGCGGGCGGTGGGGTGTTCATGCGTTGGATGGGGCTTTGGCCGGATCGTGGTTGAGGGAGGCGGGGGACGGCTTGCCGGACGGGCGGAAGAACAAGGTCAGCGCAACGACGAGATACAGCGCCCAGGCCCCCAAGGTGCTGACGGTCGGCGTGTCCTGGTAGCCGAAGAAGCCCGCCAGGACGGAGCCGACCGGGCCGTCATCGGGCAGGCGTTCGCTCCAGTCGAAGACCACCGCCTGCAGGTTGTTCCAGAGCCCCGCCTCGTGCAGCGAGCGCACTGCGCCGGCCAGAATGCCTGCGGCGACCACCAGCAGCAACAGGCTGGTCGTGGAGAAGAAGCGAGCGAGGTTCAGACGAATGCTGCCGACGTAAATCCCCCATCCCACGGCGATGGCCATGATGAGGCCGAGCAGTGCGCCCAGCGGCGCGAGCGGGCTGGGGCTTTGCTGGAACACGGCCAGCAGGAAGAACACCGTCTCCAGGCCCTCGCGCGCCACCGCCAGAAACACCATGCCGATGAGGGCATAGGCCTGGTTCTTGTGGGTGCCCGACAGCGCCGCATCGATGGAGGCATGCAATTCCTGCTTCACCGATCGCGCCACCCGCCGCATCCAGAACACCATGGACGTCAGGATGCCGACGGCCAGCAGGCCGATGATGCCCTCAAGCAATTCCTGCTGGCGCTGGGGAAACTCGGCCCCGGCGAATTGCAGCGCGGCGCCGACGAACAGCGACAGCGCCGCCGCCAGCATCACGCCGACCCAGACGGCGCCCATCCAGGCACTGCGGCCGGTGCGCCTGAGATAGCCGGCAATGATGCCGACAACCAGCGCGGCTTCGATGCCTTCGCGCAGCATGATGAGTAGGGGAATCCACATGGGAGGACAGCAATCTCGAAAAGTCGGGCGCAAAAAAGCGTGTTAGTAACGAGAGAGCAGTCTATTTGCAAATAATAATGATTGTCAATTGAGTGGGTCTGCGGGCGTGTTGCGAGTCCCTTTGAAAAGGCATGAAGCAGCACCACGGAAGGCCTCCGCTCAAGCCTGTTTGGGGACTGCGGGGTGAACGTCAAGGCGCCCGCGCGTCGCCCGCTCACGCGGGCGAGGGCGAGCCACGCCGCCAACTGCCTCCGGCCGTGATGCGGGCCGCCGCACGCGCGGCCGACGCGCAGCGGGCTATTGACGGGCGGCGCTCAGGGCGCGCTTCAGGCCGGTGCGGGCCAGGTCGAAGGCCAGGTCCACGCTGGGGCGTTGCGCTGGGGGGCACGATGGCGCGGCGTCGAGCGCTGCATCATCGAGCCAGCGCGCCAGCCGCAGCGTGTCGAGCGCCGCGCCCAGATCGGTCTGCAGCACGCCCACGAGCTTGAGCCAGGTCTTGCCTTCGTCTCCAAGCACGGCGGCGACCCAGGGGCCCAGCCACTCCAGCGTGTAGCGCAATTGCTTGGCGCGCAGGCGCAGGGTGTGCAGGGCAGCCCAGGGCGCCTCGGCTGGCGTGGCGGCGAGGCTTTCCCATATGGCCAGGAGCTCGGTCCACCGCTGGGGATGCAAGGACAGATCTTCGCGGTGAAAGTGCAGCAGACGGCGGGCCAGCTGATCGGTCGAGAGATCATGGTCGACGATCCTGCCGCTGCTCCAGCACTCCGCCCACCGCGCCTGGGCCAGCAGCACACGGCCCCATCGCGCGCTGCGCAAATACGCCAGAAGGGCGGCCAGACGCGCCTCCCGTCTGCGTGCCAGACTCTCGCAAGCCGCGGAGACGCTCGGGCTCTCGTCTTCGCTGTGAGCTCGGGCCTGTTCGAGGCAGACGTCCACGTCGCGCACCGCCCCCAGAAGCTGACCAGCCCACCGCCACTCATCGCGCAGCCAGCGGCAGGCCGCGCGCTGCGACTTGGGCCCCATGGTCTGCAGGAGGCGCAGAAGGACCCGCAGGCGGCGTAGCTGAAGACGCATCTGATGCACCGTCTCGGCGCTGGCGCTCTGGTGCAGCAGATCGGCGCCGATGGCGATGAAGGCCGTCGCCAGTTGAAGCGCGTCGGCCACCGCCTGGCCGCCCTGCGGGTGCGGAGCGAATTCGCGCGCAAGCGCGGGCAGCTGCAGCGTGGCGGCGCCTGCGGCGCAGGCGGCGAGCTGGAGTTTGCTGACCGGTGAGATCAGCAGCGGCAGGTCTTGCGCCAGCGTCCAGGCGAGATCGAAGGCATGGGCCCATTGACCTTCGACGAGTTCGATCTCCAGTTCGCTGATGGGCAGGCTGGGCGCGCCCGTGTGGTTGCCGCCCAAGGCCTGCCCCTCGTCGAGGCAGACTTCGAGCCGGGTGCCTTGCCACGTCACCAGCCACATCGTGCGCCGCACGCGCGTTCCCAGCACGGCGCGCAACTGGCTTGCCAGAACCTGCGGCTCATCCAGCGTGGCCAGCGGTGTGTGGCCGAGGCGCTGCAGCGCGCTGATTTCGGGCACATCGGCGTCGATCGGAAACTCCCATTCGCCACGCGCGAGTTGCAGGCCCTGCGCCGGGCTGCTCTTGAGCGTGAGGATGCGCTGGCCGTCGGCCAGATGCCTGACCCGCAGCGCCAGACCCGCTTGACGCAGCGCCTGTGCGGGTGTGTCGAAATACCAGGTCTGCATGGAGTGGACCTCGGGGCCCTCTGCCAGGGTCAGCAGGACCGGGTGGTGGCGCACGGCGTCGTGCAGGGTGGGGTCGAGTCGGAATTTGAGTTCGCGTTCCTGGCTCATGGCGGCAGATGTCGGAGGGAATCGGGCCCTCATTTGACCCTGTCGCCAGGCGCTAGACAAGCGCCCATATCGGCGAGGCGGCGCAGGTTTTTTCGTGACATTCACGCGCCTGACACATTGGGCCGATGCAATGCGCGGCATGGCGATCCCAACCCTGTCCCGAATGATGCGCAGCAGTGTCGTGCTCTCCAAGGATGACGCACCACCCGCGGCGATGCGCGCCACCGCGTCGGCCGAGTTCCCCGACGGCGCAGGCGATGCCGAGCCAGCCGTGTCGTGGCGCACGCTGTGGCTGTCGGACATTCATCTGGGCACGCGCGACTGCAAGGCGCCGCAGCTGCTGGAGTTTCTGCGCCATTGCGGCGCCGACACCATCTATCTGGTGGGCGACATCATCGACGGTTGGCAGCTCAAGAAAAAAGGCATCTACTGGCCGCAGTCGCACAACGACGTGGTGCAGAAGCTGCTGCGCAAGGCGCGCAAGGGCACGCGGGTGGTGTTCGTGCCGGGCAACCACGACGAGTTCGCGCGGCCTTACGACGGGCTGCATTTCGGTGGCATCGAGGTGCTCAACCAGGTGCGTCACGTCACCGCCGACGGCCGCACGCTGCTCATCGTGCACGGCGACCTGTTCGACAGCGTGGTGCTCTATGCCAAGTGGCTGGCGCATCTGGGCGATGCCGCCTACATGTTCACGCTCAAGCTCAATCGCTGGCTCAACCATGCCCGGCTCAGGCTGGGCCTGCCGTACTGGTCGCTGTCGCAGTATCTCAAGCACAAGGTCAAGGCGGCGGTGAACACCATTTCGAGCTTCGAGACGCTGCTCAGCGACGAGGCGCGGCGCCAGCAGTGTGACGGCGTGGTGTGCGGCCACATTCATCGCGCCGAGCTTCGCCTCGACGAGGGGCAGATCTATGCCAACTGCGGCGATTGGGTCGAAAGCCTCACCGCACTGGCCGAAGATGCCGATGGCCGCCTCAAGCTGCTGCACTGGAATGCCGGGCTTCAGCTCCTGGCGGAACTGCCGCCGCAAGCCGTGGCGCCATTGGCCGCCACCCGCGGAGCACGCGCATGATCGCCTCCACCGTTGCTCCGCAGGTGGCGGCCGCGGCCGAGAAGCCCTGGCCCGCGGCCGCGGGCACGCCGCCGCTGCGCATTCTGATCGTCACCGACGCCTGGGCGCCGCAGGTCAATGGCGTGGTGCGTACCCTCAAGACCACGATAGACCAGCTGCGCGACCTGGGTCAGGTGGTGGAGGTCGTGGAGCCCAACGCCTTCCGCACCATTCCCTGCCCGACCTATCCTGAAATCCGGCTCAGCCTGCGGCCCCGTGCGCAGATCATGCAGCGCGTCACCCGCTTCATGCCCGACGTGGTGCATGTGGCCACCGAAGGGCCGCTGGGTCAGGCCGCCCGCCGCATCGCGCGGCGCCTGGACATTCCGCTGACCACGGCCTACCACACCCGCTTTCCTGAATACGTGCACGCACGCTTGCGCATTCCACTGGGGTGGACCTATGCCTATCTCCGACGCTTTCACAACGCCGGCCGCGCCGTGCTCGTCCCCACCCAGGTGGTGCAGCGCGATTTGCAGGAGCGAGGATTCCGTCACGTGAAGCTGTGGTCGCGCGGGGTGGATGCGGGCGTGTTCTATCCGCGCGAAGGCGCGCGGCTCGACGGTACGCCGCCGATTTTTCTCTACGTCGGCCGCGTGGCGGTGGAGAAGAACATCGACGCCTTTCTGCGGCTCGACCTGCCGGGCACCAAATGGGTGGTCGGCGAAGGGCCGGAACTCGAACGCATACGCCGACAGTATCCCGATGTGCGCTTTCTCGGCGTGCTTACTCAGAACGAGCTCGCCAAGGTCTATTCCGGCGCCGATGTGTTCGTTTTCCCGAGCCGGACTGACACCTTCGGACTGGTGCTGATCGAGGCCCTGGCCTGCGGCTGTCCGGTGGCAGCGTACCCGGTCACCGGCCCGCTCGACGTCATCGGCGACAGTCCGGCCGGCGCGCTCGACACCGATCTCAAGGCCGCCTGCCTGCGAGCCCTGCAGATCCCACGCAGCGTGGCGCAGGCGCATGCGCGCAAGTTCACCTGGGAGGCCGCGTCCCGACAGTTCCTCGACCATCTGCGTCGCGCCGTACGCGAAGGCGTGTCGACGCCAGCGGCGCGTTGATCCGATGGCTTTCAACGAGACGCCGGGCCGGCAAGCCGACCCTGGGGGCGCTCAGCAGCGTGATCGCGCACCGGCGTCCCCTCCAGAGGCGCCGCCTCATCCCTACAAGACCCGTACCGGGCTCTCCCGGGTGGTTCACGCGGGCATCAACTCCCTCAGCGGCCTGTGTGCGGCCTGGCAGACCGAGTCGGCCTTCCGCCAGGAGCTCACGCTGGCCGTCATCATGCTGCCGCTGGCGCTGTGGCTCGGACGCACCTGGGCCGAGCGCGCGGTGCTCGCGGGCTGCGGGTTGCTGGTGCTCATCGTCGAGTTGCTCAACACCGCCATCGAATACACGGTCGATCGCGTCTCGCTGGAGCGCAATCCGCTGAGCAAGACCGCCAAAGACCTGGGCAGCGCCGCCGTCCTGCTCACTTTGCTGCTGTGCGTGCTCATCTGGGCGTCGGTGCTGTTGCCGCGCCTCTGACTTAAGCGCCGTGTCATGCGACCTGCGCCTCCCATGGCCTCCGCCCAGACCCCCGGTGCGATGCAGAAATGGCGTTAACAGACCCTGTTGATCCGGCCTGGAGAAGGATGAACGGGTCATGGGCCCCGCCATGCAGGCGCATCCCCCTCCCAACCTCCCCCACGCTGTGGGGGAGGAGAAAACTGCGCTGTGCGCGATCTGCGTAAGCCCTCCCAACCTCCCCCACGTCGTGGGGGGCCGTGTTGGCTCCCTCTCCACTTGTGGGGAGGGTTGGGGTGGGGTGCCGTTTCAGACGTCAACGCACCGGATCAATAAGATGCGCGTCATGGAAACCGACGGCGCCTTCTCGCCCTTGCATCGCATCGCCCGCGTGTTTGAGCAACTGCGCGCCGACCAGCTCGATGTGCTGGCGCAGGTCTACGCCCCGCAGGCCACTTTTCAAGATCCCTTCAACCGCGTGCAGGGGCTGGCCGCCATCACTGCGCAGTTTGCGCATATGTACGCCAAGCTGCACGCGCCGCGCTTCGTTGTGAAGGACGTGACGATGCAGGGCGCCGTGGGCTGGATGGTCTGGGATTTCCACTTTGCCCTGCGAAAGGGCGCGCCTTTGCAGGTGATCGAGGGAGCCACGCGCTTCAAACTCGACGCGCTGGGCCTCGTTGTCGACCATCGCGACTACTGGGACGCCTGTGATTTCTACGCCACGGTGCCCGTGCTCGGCGGCGTGGTGCGGCGACTCAAGCGGGCCGCGGCGGCCTGAAGCGCCGCGCCCTTTACCCTTTACTCCAGCCAGCCCTTCTTGCGGAAGAACCAGAACGGCGCGATGACCGAGACCACCATCAGCGCCAGGGCGAAGGGGTAGCCCAGGCTCCAGTCCAGCTCGGGCATGGCCTTGAAGTTCATGCCGTAGATGCTGGCGATGAGCGTGGGCGGCAGCATGGCGACCGAGGCGACCGAGAAGATCTTGATCACCTTGTTCTGGTTGATGTTGATGAAGCCGACCGTGGCATCCATCAGGAAGTTGATCTTGTCGAACAGGAAGGCGGTGTGGCCGTCGAGCGAATCGAGATCGCGCAGAATCTGCCGGGCCTCCTGCGACTGCTCGGCGCTGAGATGGCGGCTGCGCAGCAGAAAACTCAGGGCCCGGCGCGTATCCATCACATTGCGGCGGATGCGGCCGTTGAGGTCTTCCTGCTGGGCAATCACGGTGAGCGCACGCGACGCATCCTGATCGCTGGCGCCGGGGCGGATGATGTCGGCGCTGATGGCTTCGAGCGCGTCGTAAACGCCTTCGAGCACGTCGGCCGAATATTCGGCGTCGGTGAGGTAGAGCGCGAGCAGCACGTCGGTGGCGTTTTCGATCAGCCCGGGCATGCGCCGCGCGCGCAGCCGCAGCAGGCGGAACACGGTGAGATCGTGCGTGTGAATGGAGAACAGCACGCTGCCGTGAATGATGAAGGCCACGCGCTCGTTGCGCGGCCGCTCTTCATCGCTGATCAGAAAGTCCGAACGCAGGTGAAGCTGGTTCTCGTCTTCCTCCTCGTAGAACCGGGCGGATTCCTCCAGGTCCTGGTCGAGCACATCGGCGGGGATGGTCAGGCCGAAGCGTGCCTCGATCCAGCCCAGCTCGCGCGGATCAGCCGACTCGAGATCGACCCAGACGGGCTGAAGTCCGGCCAGGGCTTGCGGATCGTCGACCTCCTGCTGCACCAGGCGGCCATTCTTGAGGGTGAAGACATTGAGCATAGGCCCGCATTATGCGCAAAGCGGCCCGGGTTCGGCTGGCTTGAAGAAGGCGGCGATGGCCTCGCGCTGCGCGGCCGCATCGGCCCGTCCGAGTTCGACCAGGGCGGTGAGATAGTCGGAGGTGAACAACAGATAGCTGGCCAGTGCAGCCCCCCGGCCCACGCCGACCCCAACGGCCTGCAACAGGCGTCGCGCGCCCTGGGGCATGCTGCGCCAATGCTGGGCGGCGATGGCATTGATCGAGGTGGAGGGCAGCAGGGTGAGCGTGGGTAGTGTCCGGTAGGGCAGTCTGCCGCGCAGGGCGGGCGGCAGATCCGACAGCATGCGGTTGATGCGCTCGGCCTGCTGCGCATCGGCGCGCAAGGTGTCGAGAAACACCGTGGACATGGCGTGCGCGGCAATCTCCGCCACGCTGGGATACGGGGGCAAGCGGTCATGCCGGGCCCCGATCTGGGCCTGCGGTTCGGCCACGCCAATCGCCAGCACCCGCTCCGCACCAAGGTGGATGGCGGGGGCCAGCGGCGCGAGTTGCCGCATGGCGCCGTCGCCAAAATATTCCGGGCCGACCTCGCCCGCCAGAGGAACCGCGGGAAAAACGAAGGGCAGGGCGCTGGAGGCCAGAAGATGCGCCACGCCGATGGGCTGGGCGATGCCCCACAGCCCGGGGCGCCTCCAGGGCTGCACCTCCGGTCGGGCCTGGAAAAAGGTGATGTGACGTCCACTGGTGTAACTCGACGTGGCCACAGAGAGCGCACGCAGCGCGCCGGACTTTATGGCCTCGTCCACCGCCTCGAAATGCAGCAGGCGCGTCAGGGTCTGGGATAGCGGCGTGTTGTCGAGCAGCGCGCGCGGATGCTGTTTGATTAACCACCCCAGGGCCATCAACGCGAGCCACCGCGCCCCGCCTCGCAGCAGTTGCAGGCTGCCGACCTCGAACACGTCGTGGACTTGCAGGCTGCTCCACAGGTCTTGCATGTCGTACAGGGCCTGGGGCCAGTCGGTGCAGCGGCTGGCGAAGTAGGCTGCATTGATGGCGCCGGCCGAGGTGCCGCAGACGACCGGAAACGGATTGCGCTGCGCGGGCCAACGCGCTTCCCGAAGGATGTCGGCCACACCGGCGAGCACCCCGGCCTGGTAGGCCGTGCGTGCCCCGCCGCCCAGCAGGATCAGCGCGGCGCCCTGGGGGGCGTCATTTTTGGCGGCGGTGGATAGGGGCTCAGACATGGCGGCGCGGGCGGGTTTGATCGGAGGGCCGTCTGTCGTGCCGCCCGTTGCCTCAGCGCACGAAGCGGTATACACCGTCGTTGACAAGGCGGCGTAGCTGGCCGTCGAACCACAGCTTGTGCAGATGGGCGATGGACTCTCCCATGGCAAAGGTCATCTGGTGGACGTCCAGAGGGCGTTTGAACAGCACGGGCAGCAGATCGGCCGCGGTCTGCGGCGTGGCGCAGGCGAAGACCACCTCGGCCAGACGTTCGCGGTGATGTTGCTGGAGCTGCGCGATGCGGGCCTGGGCGCCGCGGAAGGGCAGGCCGTGCGACGGGAAGATCAGGGTGGTGTCGGGCAGCAGAGCGGCAAAGCGCGCGAGGCTGTCGAGAAACTGCTGCAGCGGGTTGGCCAGGGGCTCGTTGTCGTTCACGCTGATGTTGGTGGAGATGCGCGGCAGCAGCATGTCGCCTGCGATGAACAGCTCGTCGGCCTCGCAGTGAAGGCTGATGTGTTCCGGCGCATGGCCGAAGCCTGCAACGCAACGCCAGTGGCGCGCGCCGATGCGCAGCACGTCGCCGTCTTGCAGACGTACGAAGCGTGGCGGCATCGCGGGCACCAGGCCGGTGTAGTAATCGGTGCGCTTGCGAATGGCCGCCAGCGTGTCGGCATCGGCCAGGCCATGCGCGGCGAAATGCGCTGCCATGGGTTCGCCACCGATGGTCATGCAGCCCCGCGCCGCCATGCACGACACCGCGTAGTCGGTCGCGCTCATCCACAGCAGACAGTTCCAGCGTGCGGTGAGCCAGTGGGCCAGCCCCACATGGTCGGGGTGCATGTGCGTGACCACGACCCGCAGGATGGGGCGCCCGTCCAACTGTGTGGCAAACACCTGTTCCCAGGCGGCACGGGTCGGCGCGGCGTCGATGCCGCAGTCCACCACGGTCCAGCCGTGGACGCCGTCGATACAGTCTTCCAGAAGCCAGAGGTTGATGTGGTTGAGCGCGAAAGGCAGGCCCATGCGCAGCCAGCGCAGGCCGGGTGCCAATTCGAGGCTCTCTCCCGGTTCGGGCTTCGCGTCGCCAAAGGGGTAGTGCAGAGCATCGGCGCAGGCTTGGGCGGTCATGGTGGGCGGTGGCTGGGTGGGAAAGGGGACGCGACAACACATTACACTTGACGTTAACGTCAACTGGAGCCGAGTATAGGCACGCATGAAAAACGCTGCTGCTGCCCCCGCCGCTGCCACCTTCACCATCGGTGAGCTCGCGCGCGAGTTCGACCTGACCACCCGTGCCATCCGTTTCTATGAAGAAGCGGGCCTGCTCTGCCCCCGACGCGAGGGCAGGCTGCGCGTCTACACCCAGGGCGACCGCACGCGGCTGAAGCTCACGCAGCG